>CASENC010000029.1 GCA_949289215.1 uncultured Bacteroidales bacterium
AGGAAGTGCTGCATTTTACTTATAATCGCATTCTCCAATTTAGTTTCGGAATATGCCGCATCAGGTTTAAGTCCGAGGAATTCAAGCGTGAGTGGATTTTTTAGAATGTCGTTAGGCTTGTTGATTGTATGTCCTTCCTGAGCCAATCGCATGACTTCGTCTTTATTACGGCTCAGGGCTAACCGTTCATATAAGCTTGAACTGTATTGCCGTTGTAGCTGGCGAACACTCCAGTTTTGCTTTTGTGCTTCAATTTCATAAAAACGACGTTCTTCGTCAGACTCAATGCGCATTAAAATCAGATAGTGAGACCATGAGAGCGTAAATGGGTATGTCTCTGGCAATTTTACCAATTTCCGCAATGATGTTGCGGATTTTTGAATTTGGTCTACAGTGTAGACCGAATCTTCTACAGGCAATTGGGCCGACAGCGTAGACCCAATTTTATTGACTGAATATATTTGATAAAATTTCCGACACTTCTTAAGAGTCTCCACAGACCAGCCATCCCCTAATCGTTCGGTCAATATCTTTGACACACCTTTTAATAATTGCTTGCCATATGCAGCACGCACCTCTCCTTCCTGGACGACACTTACAATGACATGCCCTATTTCATATTTGGTGATGACTTCAGCGAGATTGACTGTCCGGACAACATTGACACGTGCATCCGTGATCAATTTCTCAATGCGAGTTGCAACGTCTGTTATGATGTGGGTATCTATGCGTTGTAATTTATTCATGATCTTTAGGGATATCTTTACTTATTAAATTTTGAACCGTAGTCAATACTACTTTCAGGCGGTTCATATTCTTGCTCAGGTGCTATATTTTTATCTATAGCCACAAAGATAGTAATAGTTCAAAGAATTATATCTATGAAGATAGAAAGTTTGAATACGCAAATTAAACTATTGAATACCGGCGAGATAAGCAAGCCATCTTTGCTTGTCGCGCCGGGGTATGGGGTTATCGCTTGCGGCGGAAGAAGTCGGAAACGAGGTTGCCACATTCGTCGGCAAGCACTCCGGCGGTTACTTGCGTTTTCTTGTGGAATGGTGAAGTGCAGAATGTGTGGTAACCGCGCTTGTCATCGGCTGCGCCATATACCACCCGTTTCATTTGGCTCCAAGCTATTGCCCCGGCACACATCAGGCACGGTTCCACGGTCACATATATGGTACACTCGGTGAGATACTTACCTCCAAGGTAGCTCGTTGCCGATGTTATTGCTTGCATTTCGGCATGGGCGGTGGGGTCGGTCAGGGTCTCGGTCAGGTTATGGGCACGTGCCACCACACGTCCGCCGCACACAATCACTGCCCCAATGGGAACTTCATCGCGCTGCGCAGCCTTTCGAGCCTCGTCGAGTGCAAGGCGCATAAATTTCTCGTCTTCGTTATATTCGTCCATTATAATTCTTATTTCAATGATAAATCAACAGCCGGGAGCAAAATTCTATTTTGCCCAATTGTCGCGGTCAAGATTGCGGTAACTCAAGGCTTCTTGCAAATGTGCCGAAGTCACTTTTTCACTTCCGGCAAGGTCGGCAATGGTGCGGGCAACTTTAAGTATGCGGTCATATGCCCGTGCCGACATACTGAGTCGCGTCATGGCTTCTTTCAGCCGTTCAAGCCCCTCGGCATCGGGTTGCGCATATTGGCGTATAAGCCGCGACGACATTTGTGCATTGCAATGCACACCTTTTTCGCCACTGAAACGGCGTTGCTGTATTTCTCGTGCTTTTACCACACGTGCACGTATCGAGGCACTGCTTTCTGTCGGTTCGTTGGATGCCATTTCGTCGAATTGCACGGGGGAGACTTCTATTTGGATATCGATGCGGTCGAGCAACGGCCCCGAGATTTTGCTCAAATATTTATGCACCGCACCCGGCGGACAGGTGCAAGGCTTGGTAGGATGCCCGTAATATCCACATGGGCAAGGGTTCATCGATGCCACCAGCATGAACGAGGCCGGATAATCGACCGAGTATTTGGCTCGGGAAATGGTAATATGGCGGTCTTCGAGCGGCTGGCGCATCACTTCAAGCACCTGGCGGCTGAATTCGGGCAACTCATCGAGAAACAATATGCCGTTATGGGCAAGGCTTATTTCCCCTGGCGAAGGATAGGTACCGCCACCCACAAGCGCAACCGGTGAAATGGTGTGATGCGGTGCGCGAAACGGACGGCGCGTCATGAGCGTGGCTCCACGTTCCAACTTGCCTGCCACAGAGTGTATCTTGGTAGTCTCAAGAGCTTCTTGCAGGCTCAATGGCGGCAATATCGATGGCAGGCGTTTGGCCATCATTGACTTGCCCGACCCGGGGCTGCCTACAAGTATTATGTTGTGCCCTCCGGCGCAAGCCACCTCAAAAGCCCGTTTCACATTCTCTTGCCCACGAACTTCCGAAAAGTCGAAATCATAGTTATTAACCGTGCGGAAAAATTCTTCCCGGGTATTAACGATTGTAGGCACCAACCGTGCCGCACCGTTGAAGAAATCTATAACCTCGTTAATACGTTCCACACCGTAGATGTCGATGTTGTTGACTACCGCAGCTTCTTTGACATTGGCTTTCGGAACAATGAATCCTTCATAGCCCAACTCTCGGGCTTTTATGGCCATGGGTAATGCTCCGCGTATGGGCAATACCGAACCGTCGAGCGACAACTCACCCATCATCATGAACCGGCCGAGATGGTCGGCGGTGATTTTGCCATCGGCAGCAAGAATGCCTATGGCAAGCGGCAAGTCGTAGGCCGCCCCTTCCTTGCGCACATCGGCCGGAGACATATTCACCACCACTTGCCGCCGCGGGAAATTCTGTCCGCACTGTTTCAGTGCCGTTCGTATCCGTTCATGGCTTTCCTTGACGGCAGCATCGGGCAATCCCACTATGGTATAGCCGATGCCGGTATCCACCGACACTTCGATAGTTACTATAATGGCATCGATACCATGCACGGCGGCTCCATAAATCTTGGTAAGCATAGGCCCAAAAGAAGTTTTCAGTTTAATTACAAAATTAACATTTTCCCTTGATAAAACCTCCTGCTTTTTAGGATTATTGTTGTATTTTTGTGGGTGGAGGGTTATGGTTATGAGACTTTTGATTGCTATATTTATGTGTTGCATATGCCTTGCCGCCTGCAACAGTGCAGGCAAAGGCAACGTGGCGGCAAGTGATGACGCAACTGCCGATACACTCAATTGTGACACCGCAACGTCAAACCCGTTTCCGTTACTTGCTTATCCCGAAAGTTGGTACTTTGGCGGTGGCAGCATAGAAGATATCCCGAATGATGCAGCGATTATCATGTATCCGTACCTCGACCTGCATTATAAGACATTTGAAACCATCACACGCGAATATGGCGGCCCGGCGTTTTACCGGGAAATAGAATACAGCCATGGAAAAATCCGGTCGGAACTCGGCTATGGCAACACGGCTTACCTGGATTCCATACTGAAAAAAGTACCCGAAGCACGCATAATGCTTTTCCATTGGAACAACACCACCGACCGCGACTCGCTGCAATGCGGTTACGACATGGATCTGTACTTCCTGAGCGACGGCGACTCGCTACGTGTGATTTACGGCATGAAATTTATCCCAGGAACTTTTTGAGCCGATTGCTATAATTGTTTAATATATGCCCGGCGACGCTTGTTTTGGTGCGTCTCGAAGTATTGCCATTGAGATTGCACCTTTTGATTGACTTCAAGCTCGGGATTGCTCTCGGCATACACATAACCATTCTTGATAAAACATGGAATGAGGTCGGTAAACAACAGCGCATTCACACCCTTGCTTTGGTATTCGGGCTTTACGGCCACAAGCAACAAGTCAACCACATCGTTCTTGCCACGCAAAGCCTTCAACAGATGAACCCAACCAAACGGGAACAACCGTCCTCGGCTTTTTATCAACGCCCGGGACATTGACGGCATGGCAATACCCACACCCACCAATTCACGATTTTTGTCGATTATAAGCGACACATTTTCAAGCCTAAGTACCGGCAAATACATCTTGATGTAATGGTCGATTTGCCGCGGAGTAAGCGGCGAGTACCCATAGAGTTGGTCGTAGGCCTCGTTGATAAGCTTGAATATCGCTTGCCCGTAATCATTGACAATCTTCTTGGCACTGGTGTATTTTATGGTTTGCAACTCATATTTGCGGCTTATGATGTCGCTTATGCGCTTGTGCTTTTCGGGAATCCCATCGGGAACAAAAATCTTGAACTCCACCCAATCAATTTCTTTCTTAAATCCAAGGGCTTCGATATGGCTTTCGTAATATGGGTGGTTGTAAATCGTGGCCATAGTGCTTATTTGGTCAAAACCCTCTACAAGAAGCCCTTCGGGATCCATATCGGTAAAGCCGAGCGGCCCCACAATCTGCGTCATGCCCTGCTCGCGACCCCATTTTTCTATAGCCGCAAACAACTTGGCACTAACCTCGCGGTCATCGATGAAATCCACGAAACCGAAACGCATTTCCTTCTTGCCGGTTTTTTGGTTCACAGTGTCGTTGATAATACCGGCTATGCGCCCTACAGGTTTCCCGTCATCGAATGCCATGAAATACACACTGCGGCAAAAGTCGAATGCCGGATTACGCTCGGGCAATAGAGTGTCCACCTCATCGAGCACCAATGAAGGCACATAATAAGGATTATCCTTATAGAGCGTATCAATAGGAAAATGAACGAATTTAAGTAGCTCTCGCTTTACCGGCTTTATTTCTCGAATTTCAATTGCCATGACTTTCAGTTTTTTATGGCTGCAAATTTAGCCAAAATTTACAAACCGACACTGCTATGTTATAAATTTTTATGTATATTGGTTAAGAATAACAAGCAACACAAGCAATAAAACAATAACACCTAACAAATACCAATATATATTTCCCGATTTGCGACGTTCCACAGCGAGCATCACATCGCCAATCGAGGAATAATCGCCTCGACGACAAGCATCGGCAAACATTGAAATGCGACGGTCGGGCTTAGGCAGCAACACCGATAATTCGGCAATAAGTGCACCGTAATCTTTTACATCATCGGCATCGGTGACCGATTTGTCGTCTCCGGAATTTATTGATACAAATCCCGAGGTTTCGTCAATTGTAATCACACTGCTTTGCAAGCGGCCTTGCGGTTCTACCTGCTCACTACGCCACAAAGCTACAGCCTCGGGCAACCGGCGCAACATCACATCGGCCACTTCCCGGCGACAACCTCTGTGTAATTTCACATATTCCTCAATCGTCATCATAGAAAACATTGTTTTTTTAAACCTTCCGCGACTTTACCGACCAATCAAGTATTCATTTCCCGATTATTCTCAATTTAAAGTAGCATGGGTTGTGGCTGGATCGAAGTCGAAATCTACTTCGGTTGCCGTGACATGCAGCGTTCCGTCGCTATTGATTTCGATTTGCGGCACACTGCCACGTGAATCGACATAAACTATAAAAAACTTTTTGCTAATTCTGTTGTAACCAAACACTGTTCCCGTATGAGTGGCATAATACACATACACCTCGGTCGAAACCTGGGTATCCATTGCCACATCACTACGGGAAAACAATGGTGAATCGTAATAAGTGAGCACAAATGTCACTTCCTGTTTCTCTTTCATCAATTCGCCAAGCAATTCACTGTTGTCAGCCATCCATTTACGCGACGCATTGGCAGGCATTGCCATCTCTTGCTCTTCGGGTGTGGGGTGATAAACAATGGGTAATTTATCAAGTTCCGATGCAAGAAACTCAAATTCGGGGGTCTCGCGCCGGTTCTCGACACTACCGTAATACAACGTCTCGCCACGCACAATCACAGGTTCACATTCATAATCGAGTTGTACAATGTCGGTACTTTCAATATTGAAAAGCGATAATTTCAAATGGTTACGTGCCGACGTGCCGAAAAGTTTTTCCGACGGATTGACAAGATATATGAAATAAAAATAATGTTTTCCGTCGATATCGACAAACCGTGGAATGTTTTCTCCCGAAAGCCTCAACCTGTCGCGGTCCATTACAATAATCCCATCATCCTCATGCCTTAATGTCTCATCTCCGCATCGCCAGGCATCATCTATTTTGTGGATTTGAGTGAGTTTCAAAAACGAACGCTGCTTATCGCCCGAGAAATAATTTATACCCACAATCAGCGGCTTCTCCCCATGCAATGTATAGGCAGCAGGCCCGAAGGTTGACAAGTCGCCTATGCGGTTATCGTGTACCATTGCATCACCATAAATGCCCGAAGCTTCCACAATGTTCATCCGCTCGGGTTCCGGGCGTTTTATCGTATCATTTCCGGTAAGAGCCAAATACGGGTTGGTGGTTTTGTCTCCGCCGCCACCCCAGTCATATATGCTGTATATGGCAAGGCATATTACCACAATCACGAGTGTAAAGGTAATAATTCGGTTGGCTTTTGTCCGATTGCGATTTGCCGGTTTTTTGTCTGTGGATTCGTTGAGGTCTTCGGTTATGTCTTCATGTTTTTCCGTTTTTACGTCTGTTTTCATCGGCACATGTTGGGCAGGTGTTTTTCCCTCTTCCATGTCGTTCCATACCATTTTCCCGCAGCAAGGGCAAAACACCGACTTTGCCGGTATCATTTTGTCACACTCGGGGCAACGTCGCACATTGCCCCCCACAGGCGCACCACATACCGCACACCGTGTGGCTCCCGGCAATATGGAGCTTCCGCATTCGCTGCACTTATTGTCTGCCATAATATTGCTCTTTCTGTTATTTACGGCCGAAGTCGGCAGGAATTTCACCCCACTCTTCGGTATTCCATTTAATAATGCGATTTCGATATGTGTTATTCGCAAGCCATGCTTCGGCTCGTGCAACGATGTCGAGCAACGCGGCATTACGGCTGTTGCGCTGCAATGTGGTCTTGCAATGCCGATCGCGCACCCATGCTTGAGCCGTACGGCTGTCGCTGTAAATGGGCATATCGGGCAAATTCAACTTTTGCAGCAGTGCAAGCCCGTGCACAAGAGCCAGGAATTCGCCAATGTTATTGGTGGCATGGGGAAACGGCCCTTTGCGGAACACTTCTTCGCCGGTTGCCACCCACACGCCGCGATACTCCATCACACCGGGATTGCCGCTGCAAGCCGCATCGACTGCAAGGCTGCACACATTAATTTCGGGGAACGCCTCATAATTAACAACAGGGCGGCTGCCGAGTCCGTCTGCTATACTCCGCAACAATCCCATCTGCTGCGACGGGTCGCCACGAAAAGCCTCCACGGCCTCTTCACGTGTTTTATAGCTCTTATATCGAGCTCCGGGGTAACGATCTATCTGCAATTTGCACTCCTCCCACGAGTCATAAATGCCGGGACGATCGCCAACCCACACCACATACCATTTGAACCTGTTGTTTCCCATAAACGATTTAACGATTGATAATTGCCAATCCTTAATTTGCCTGCAAAGATACTGCTAAAAATACAAATTCGCAGATTTTTTACACCCCGCTGTCATGGCAACTTATGAAAAGTCCTGTTTTTTACTTACTTTTGGGGAAACAATATTGCACACAGGCAATCATGAACAGACCGATTTTCTTGATAGGGTACATGGGGAGCGGGAAAAGCTCGCTCGGACGGCAACTCGCCCGGGAAATGGGGCGTGACTTCATCGATCTCGACAAATACATCGAGACACGTTTCCACTCCACCGTCAAACAGATATTTGATGAGCGTGGGGAAGACGGGTTCCGCACCATAGAGCGCAACATGATACACGAAGTGGCCGAATTCCAAGACGTGATAGTGGCTTGCGGCGGCGGTACGCCTTGCTATTACGACAACATGGATTTCATGCTGTCACACGGTTTGACAATATACCTCGACGTGCAGCCCGAGATACTCGCCTTGCGCCTCGCGCTGCCGGGTTCGCGTACCAAACGTCCGCTTATAGCAGGGAAGAGCGACAAGGAGTTGCTCGACTTCGTGCGTGACGGGCTGCAAAAGCGCCTGCAACATTACACCCGTGCTGAAATAATTTTCAATGCAACCCACCTGTTGAATAAATCGGAAACAATTCAAACGGCCTTGCAACTTGCACAAATAATCACCGAACACGAAAACAGCCACATGCAACAATGAACAAGTATATAACATCCATAGCCATAATTGCGGCAACCGCACTCATATCGTGCAAATCTTCAAAAGAAGCAACACCCAATGCAGCAGCTTCACAAGCCACACAGCCTGCCATTCAAGACGGAGCCATATCGAATACTACACTAATAATTATGTATGATGCAAAAGTAGGAAAAGAACCGCTACTGAAAGCTGCCAAAGAATACGGGGCAGAAGTCATATACCAATACGAGAATATCAGCGGGATAGCATTGCGCATACCCGAAGGCGGAAATATCACCGAAGCAATCAAATATTTCAAAGCCGTTGAAGGTGTACTCACGGTAAACCGTGACCGCACGTGGCGGCTGATGTAGAAACCGTAAGGTTATCGCACAAGCATTTTTACTATGTGGGAAGCACCGCGACCGCCTGCGGCTATATAACGCCGTAAAAGCGAATAAAGCAGGCGTGTAGCCACATCATGCCGTAATCGTGTGCATACTTGTGAAAAAAGCGGCGTGGCAAGGTCTTTGCGGTTCTCTCCCAAATATAACCCCGACAGTACTATGCGGCGGTACTCGATATATTTTAAAAGTCGGTCAAGATGTTCGACCCCCGATGCCTGCCGCAAAGCTTGTTCCACGGCATCGATGGCGCGTTCCCATGTTCCTGCTTTTGATGCAAAATCGGTGCCGGTTATCGATTCGCGTTGCAGGAATATGTGTACCTTTATTGCCTCGTCGTAAAATGCAATTGATGGCTTTTGTAACAATATGCGCATTGAAAACTCCCAGTCGTTCCATGTGGGCAGATTGGCATTCCACCACCCTGCTCGTTCACACAATTCACGCGATATAAGGCAACATTGCAACGGGCATATTGAAGCATGGAATATGTTGTTTATGAGCAAATTGGTTTTATAATAGGGCTTCTCGTGTTTTGAACCATCTAAATTAATGCGGTCGGCACGTCCTACCACCATGTCTGCATTTCCATTTTTGGCGGCATTGAGATAACATTCCACCATGTCGGGTTCCATTGTATCGTCGCTGTCAAAGAATAGCAGACTGTCGCCGCTCGAAAGCCTTGCGCCATAGTTTCGTGCACAGGCTGCTCCCGGCTGTAATTCATGGCCGATTATAATTTTGAAGTCGCTATTTTCATGCTTGAGTTTAAATTCCTGCAACACTGCCGGTGTGTCATCGGTTGAATTATTATCCACAAGTACCAGTTCGAGCGGCCGCAACGTTTGTGCAACTACCGACTGCAATGTGCGCTCCACCAATCGTGCCCTGTTATATACCGGAATTATTATCGAAACCATGATGCAAAAATAGCAATTTCTCTCAAAATTATTAACTTTGCGTAATAATCGATTATGTGTGTTTACCGCCATGCTCAATATTCTCAGTAAAGTCAGAAATCGCCTGAATGTAGCCTTGCACACGCAGATAATGACACAACGTGTGATGTATGCCATGCGCAACAATTGGCTCATGGACAAAGCGTTAAATAGCAATGAGCCAGGGACCTCGGTCGATAAAATTTGTGAGCAAGAAGTGATTGTTTCTATTACTTCTTATGATAAACGCATTTATGATGCGCCTGCGGCCATTGAAAGCATAATGCAGGGCAGCTTGAAACCTAATAGAATAATCCTTTGGCTTGGCGAAGAAATGCGTGATACTGTTCTGCCCATAGCATTGCGCCGGCAACAAAAGCGTGGACTTGAAATATGCTATTGTAAAGACATAGGGCCATACACCAAGCTGATACCCGCCCTCAGGTGCTATCCGCAATCGATAATAATAACCATCGATGACGATGCGGCCTATGCTTTCGACATGGTGGAAAAATTAGTAGCCACACATACTAAATATCCCGGGAGTATCATAGCAAACCGTTTCCATCGCATAGTGCTTTCGCCCGATGGTCGGCCCGTGAGCTACATGAAATGGAAATGGCGCATTACCGAGGTTGAAGAAAATTCGCCGCTTAATTTTTTTACAGGTGTAGGCGGAGTTTTGTATCCTCCCGGTTGCTTGCCCGAAGAAACATTGAACGAGGCTGTGTTTACGCACTTATGCCGGTACGCCGATGATATATGGCTGAATGCTATGGCATTGCTTGGCGGTACAACTGCGAAAAAATGTCCCACACATGATAAGTATGGAGAGGAATACATATGTAATCCCGATATACAAGATACCGGATTACTGAATATTAATATAGGAAAGGAATGTGCAAATGACCGACAAATGAAAGCTGTATTCGACCATTACAAGCTGTGGGATAAATTAAAACCGTAATTTTTTTAAGATACTTAATAATGCGGCAACTTAAAATATTGTTTATGGGCGATGGCAGTAATTTACATAATTGTCTTGCTGCCACGTTGAAGAATATGGGCCACTCGGTGACTGTGGTGTCAAACGGTAGTCGATGGATGAATACCAAGCGGGATATCAACTTGTCGCGCGGACAAGGTAAAAAGGGCGCGGTAAAATATATATTCGATATAATTAAGACTTTGCCAAAGTTGCGAGGTTACGACATTGTGCATTTGTCAAGTATTGCGTTCTTAGATTTGCGGCGTGAAAAAATACGTTATGTTTTCGATTATTTGAAACGGAACAACAAGTATATTTTTCTTTCGGCTTTGGATGGGGATTATAACTACGTGCAAATGTGCCGTGAGGGGAAGGTGTTGCGTTATTCCGAATTTTTGGTAGGCGACAAGCCATCGCCTTTCATGCTGTCGCCCGAAGCCGACATTTGGGGGCAACACAATTGGGATATGCCGGTAATGAAATGGTACTGCAATTACATCACATCGCGATTAGACGGTGTGGTGGCCTGCCTGTATGAATATTATAAAGCATTTGAAGGATATGTGCCACCCGGGAAACTTGCATACGGTGGAATACCCATCGAAACTCAATCGATTGAACCACACATTATTGATAAAACTCCCGAGAAAGTGAAATTTTTCCTCGGGCGGCAGCGTAACCGCATGGTGCTGAAGGGTACCGACCTCATGCTCGATGCTTTGCGGCGCACGTGCGACCGTTATCCCGGCTTGTGTGAAATGCAGGTAGTGGAGAACCGTCCATACAAAGAATATGTGGAACTGTTGTCATCAGCTCATGTAAACCTCGACCAACTGTATTCCTACACACCGGCCACCAATGCCTTGTTGGGGATGGCCCGTGGCGTAGTAGCCGTGAGCGGTGCCGAACCGGAATATTACGATTTTATCGGCGAGCATGACTGCCAACCTATAATCAACGTCTCGCCACTTGTTGAAGGAGATATCGACAATAAGCTTGCATGGATTGTAGAGCACCGCGACCTGTTACCAGTACTCTCTCGACAGAGCAGGGAATTTGTAATAAAGCACAACGACAGCCGCCTTGTGGCTCGCCGCCACCTCGACTTTTGGCAAAAAATCATGGCAGCATCGCCACGCTGACCATCATATTTCCTGGAAATGATGGCGCAAGTCGCGGCCATAGGTGCGGCCAATAGGCAGCTCGTCTTCATCAAACGGCGGATACAGGCGGCACTTGGTGGTGCCCACGAGCAGCAAGTAGTGCATATTCACGATGTATGACTGGTGGGTTTGCACAAATTGCCCGCTATATTGCAATATGTCGTTGGCCGAAGTGCCACGCTTTAGCTGAACAAAGCTATGGTCGTTAAGTGCCACTTCCCACACTTTGCGCCGCATACTGTAACGGAAGTAGCCTATGTCGCACAATCGCATTACTCGCAATTCATTGGTATAAGTCGTTGCAGTGAACACCTCGCCATTCCTTGTTGCCGAGATGGCCGGGTCGGGGGCTTTGTGCAAATCGCTTGTAAGCATTCGGTGGCGGCGGTAACGTTTTATCACCTTGTTTAATTCCAATTCATCGATAGGCTTCAGAAGGTAGTCGGCTTCATCGCTTTTAAAAGTTCCGTCTTCATATTCCTTGTAATATCCGGTGAACATGACAATATAAGTGTCGGCGTGGGCCGATTTCACAGTCTTAATGAAATTAAGCCCGTTGCAATCGGGCAATTCTATGTCGAGGAAAAGTAAGTCAGGCTTTATCTTCGCTATCATTTCACGTCCTGTCTTGCACAATCCCGCACTACCCACCACATCAAGGTCGGGATAGTCAGACAAGACTTCGCTCAACTTCTCAACCGACTTCTCGTCGTCGTCAATGATCAGTACTTTGGTCTTATTACTCATCTCAAAAATAATTTGCGTTCCAAATTTAACACTTTCCTCGCAATTATGCAAACGGTCGTATAATCTCATCAGTTCTTTGTCGTTCATCTTCTGTCGTACAGTTGTTTAGAATTTCATTGCGCTTAGTTGAGTCAATAATAAAAGCTTCATTACATCCTGTTTTAATGCCATAGTTAATTTGAATATCCCAATCTTTCAAAGGCTTACCTATTGTTTCTATCTTAGCTTTTATGGATTTTTCTATTTCCGATAGAATAACCCAAGAATCCGAAGAAGTGAACGAGGCGATTACTGTATGTGTCTCTACATAATCGCTCCTATTTTTCCAACAAAAAGGTATTGATAAAGCGACATAATGTATTCCTGTCAACTTTGCAAATCTTAGCTATTTTTCGCCTTGATATACCCTCTTTCAAAAGTTCTGCTATTAGATTCCTTTTAGGGTATAATTTGTATTTGGATTCATCTGATTTTCTGCCGACAGGCCGCCCTAAAATTACTCCTTCGGCTTTTTTCCGTGCAAGTGCTTCTTTTGTC
>CASENC010000030.1 GCA_949289215.1 uncultured Bacteroidales bacterium
CAGATACCAAATCCCGGCAAGGGCAGATGCGCCCAATTCTATTTCCCCTACATGCCCCAAGAAAATGGCATCGGTGATATTGATAAGTTGTTCGATAAGGATGCTCATCACTACAGGAAAGTTGATGAGCCAGATATTCTTATATGTATAGTTCATTGTTCAACTTGATATGATGCGACAAGTCCTGCTGCATAAGGCGGCATGACACATCGCATGATTATGAATTTGGAATAATGGCAAAGCAAGAAAGGACAAACCTGTAATAAGTCTGTCCGGTGCTGAATAGCTATGACTGAAATGCTATCCGTTAAGCGCAGCTATATGCACACTTGCCATTTCATATGAGTTGAACAATTCTGTTTTTTCAGTTAGTTCCGCAAAGATAGCATTTATTCTTGATTATACCTCCAAATTTTCAATTTTAGAAATCTCGATTTTTGTTTGTTCCAAAATTTCATCCATTTCTTCTTTTATAATTCCCTTTATTCACTAATTATTTTCTCATATTTAATTATTGCATTGACATTCTGAATAAACAGTATATCGGTGAATAAAATAACCAACAGTATTCTAACTAAAATTAATTGTAAATCTTTATAATTCGAATATTTGAGAATTAATTGTTTGGAGTAAAGTAATATCCCCAAATTCCAAAACTATGACGCAAGGCAGGTATAATTCTCATAATAAATCCCATAATACCCCATCTTTTAAGCCTTTTATCCAAATAGTAAAATGTAGATACGGATTTAATATTAGAAGACCATTTTTCTATAGTATAAGGGTTATCAACTCCCCATTTGAATAGAGCTTTTGTATTACTTACTGATTTTTGCTTATTGCTATTTTTACACATGAGTGTACTTATTCTTTCAAAATATAGATTACTGCCAGGGAAAAAGTATGATAAATTTTGAATGCATTGCATCACTAATGTTTCCTCAAAATACATAAAAAGTCCTTCACATATAAACAAGAAGTGATTATGTGGATGCCTTTCTCTCAAAAACTTTATCCATTCTATTGAGAATGCGGATCCGCTTATGTATTTTTCATTTTTAGCCTCTGGCAATATTTCCCTTCTAAGTTCTATAACTTCAGGTAAATCTAATTCATAGAATATGGCTTTGTCGTTATTCCTTATTCGCTGAATGCGTGGATCTAAACCGCAACCAATAAGTATGATAATAGGTGTATTCTCTCTTTTTATATATTCTTCTATGATATGGTCTAAGTAGGCAGTTCGTATTGCAACTCCATTTTGACTATGCTTGTCTTTGTCAAATTTTGAAAAATCATAATCAATACAATTTACCAACTTACAACTGATCTCATCATGAAACAATGCATCACTACGTTTGCTTTCTTCTGCACGCATCCAAAGAGGAATTAATAATGTTTCTGCTACATTATCTTTTAGGGTAATTCTAATTTTTTCCATAACTATGCATTTAATAATTGATTTATTGCTGCAAAATTGCTTATTTTGCTTGCGTCTATATTACTCTAAAAGGAATTCTATTTTAATATAAAGGAAAATGATACAATATAAGCTGAAAATTAACAACATTGTTGGCAATCAATGCAATATAGATGATGCTATTCATTTCTCAGCAACTAAAAAAGTAGAAGAGAGAACTTGGCTTATTCAAAGACCTGATTTTTGTGGTCAATTTTATGAGTATAGAAATCACTTTTTCGATATAATGAATCATAAAATTCGATATGATTATGATTGTTGTTTAGAAACCATTCATTCAGGAACTTCTTTTTTGGCTTTTGAAACAATACTAAAAGGGAACGTAAAACGTATTCGAAATGGGCAAGCAAAAGAATGGTTAAAAGGAGATTCTAATATAGTATTAGCTTCAGATTATAATAATGAAAATAATTTCTTTAGAAAAGGGGATGTATTTGAGATGTTTAGTTTTGTCGTTTCTCCAATATTTTTGCTTGACCTAGTGAATAAATATCCAGATATTTTTGAACCATATTATTTAAAGATGAAACAAGAAAATTTGTTTTTTATGTCAGAGAATAATATACAATTAACTTCTACTTTACAAAAAACAATACATGAAATTATGCATAGTAAGTTAATGGGGAATTATTCTGATATATATGTAGAATCAAAAATATTAGAATGTATAACGTCATTTTTGGTGTTATCGGTAAATAACAATAAAAAAGATGATAATATCAAGTATTCATTAGCTATACGTGATAAAATGTATCATGCCAAAAATATCTTGGATACAGAATTTGTAAGTCCCCCTACATTACATAACCTTGCATTGCAAGTAGGAACAAATGAATGTACACTAAAATCGGCTTTTAAGTATTTTTTCAATCAAACTGTTTTTAGCTACATTTATGACTTACGTATGAGTTTGGCTATAAAATATTTATTAGAAACAAATAAAACCATTTCTGAAATTGCAAATTTGATAGGATACGAATATCAAAGCCATTTTTGTACAGCTTTCAAGCGAAAATACTCAGTTTCACCTTTAGAATATAGGAATCAAATAAAGAATTGTTAAAATCACTGTTTGGCGAGTCAAATTTTAGTGCAAGGTGCAAGTATATATCTATATATAGCTTGCACCTTGCACTAACTCCAGAATATTTATTTTCAGCGATTTGCGTGTTTCAAAATAAAATCGTATCTTTGAACCCAAGATAAAGGCAGACACCATCCTGACAAAGGAAGCCAATAGTTCTTTCAAAAAAGTGTCCAATTCGTACCCCCTTAAAGGCTGTGGTATGCTAAGATATTGATTTTAAGATTTGTATTTCGCTGGGTTCATAACCCAAGCGGATCACCAAAGAGAGGTCTTCAGCAATGAAGACCTTTTCTTTTTTACATCCCTATACACTGCCACCACCCCCTCAACCACACCGCCCACCATACCCGATAGAGAGCAGATTGTTCTCTATGAAAGATATGTAAACCACAAGATTAAATAGGATGCAATCGGTTTTCAGGTGCAAGGAGCATCCTCCGGTTTAATTTGTGGGCTATTATACCGAAACCTAAGAAAAAATACGAACTTTCCATAACATAGGCTGCATCTCGGCATAACATTCAAGTAAATTTGATGTTCTGCTCTCGATTTGTATTATCTTTGCCTAATGGAAAATAACCTATTGGGAAAACATAAAAAATTATGGAAAAGAAATATGAATTAACCGATGAGACAATCACTACCCCCATGGGCACAGTGTTGCACCGCATAAAGGCTTTGCGTGGCATCGGGTTTGGCTTCGTAAAAGCCGGCGACCTTGGCGGCTACATCGAAAAAGAAAGCAACTTGTCGCACTGCGGTAATGCCTGGGTTTATGACAATGCGCAGGTGTGGGGTGATGCAGTGGTTTCAGATTATGCACTGGTTTCGGGCGATGCACAGGTTCAAGGCAATGCCCGGGTGTGCGGCGACGCACAAGTCCGAGGAAATGCAGTGATTAGCGACAATGCAGTGGTTTCGGGCAGTTCGCTGGTTTATGATAATGCAGTGGTTTGCGGCAATGCCAATATTTTAGACTATGCCTGGATTTCGGGCGACGCAATGGTGTGCGACAATGCAGTGATAAGCGGCAACACCGGGGCTTATGACAATACGCAGGCATGCAACAACGGCACCGAGCTTTACAGCGATGCAAAGGCTATCCATGACGCGGTGGTTTTCGACATTGCCCGGGTTTGCGGTGTCGCCCGAGTTTGCGGCAATGCGCATGTGTATGGCAATGCACTAATCTCATCGGATGACGATTTATGCACTTTCGATAACAAGGACATAACGGCATTCAAAACAACCGACGGGAAAGTAAATGTCGTGTGCAACGATTTCATCGGGACGCTCGATGGGTTCCGCGCAAAAGCCGGCGAGACGCATGCCACGGAACTCCTGATGATAGCCGACTTGATAGAGAACAAACTCGCAAAGAGCGGCAACGAGCAATAATCCTCGTGAACGACACGGGAAAAAAGCAGCACTCCCTTCCGTGACTGGAAACAGCCGGAAGGGAGTGCTTGGTGTATAAAATATATCTGCGAATGTGCAACCCGATGGCGGTTACAGCATTTGCTTCACTTGGTCATAGACGTTTTGTGCCGTGAAACCGAATTTCTCGTCAAGCACTTTGTAAGGAGCCGAATATCCGAAGAAGTCCATTCCCCATACTTTGCCGTTCAGGCCTACGAGGCTTTGCATGGCAAACGACAAGCCTGCCGTGAGGCCGAATACCTTGCCGTCGGCAGGTATGATACTTTCCCTGTATTCTTTGCTTTGGTTGCGGAACAACCCTTCGGAAGGAGCCGATACGATGCGCACCTTCACACCGTCGCGCCGCAACAGTGCCGCACCGGCAACCAGTGTCGATACCTCCGAGCCGCTTGCAACAAGTGTGACATCGGGGTTCTCATCCGACCCTGCCACGATGTATGCGCCCCGTGCAGCCTGAGTGTAGTCGTTACCCTCGGGAAGATTTTCCACGTTCTGGCGCGAGAAAATAAGCCCGGTCGGCGTAGTGGTGTTTTCCATTGCAAGTTTCCAAGCCTGTGTGGCTTCTTCCACATCGGCCGGACGCAACACAAGCATCGAATTGCGGCCGCTGTGGTTGCGCATTTTTTCAAGCAGGCGTATTTGAGTCTCTTGTTCCACCGGTTGGTGTGTAGGTCCGTCTTCGCCAACGCGGAATGCGTCGTGCGACCATATAAATTTAACGGGCAATTCCATCAAAGCAGCCATGCGTATAGCCGGCTTCATATAATCGCTGAAGACAAAGAATGTGCCGCACGATGCAATCACACCGCCATGCAATGCCATGCCTATGCAGCAGCAAGCCATAGTCAATTCGGCCACACCGGCTTGAAGGAACGCACCCGAGAAATCGTGGTGCTTGAATGCATGAGTCTTTTTCAAGAACCCGTCGGTCTTGTCGGAATTACACAAGTCGGCCGAAGCACATATCATATTTTCGACATTCTCGGCAAGCACGCTCAACACGGCCGACGAACCGGCACGAGTCGGGCCTCCGGCTTTCTGTTTGATGCCGTTCCAATCTATTTCGGGAATCTTGCCACTGAAGAATTGTTCAAGTTTCTTGGCCCGTTCGGGGTATTTAGCAGCCCAAGCAGCCTTTGCTGCATATTTCTCGGCCATGATGGCCTTCAATTCCTCGCGACGGCGGTCATATATGGCCTGCACTTCAGGGAATATTACAAACGGATTCTCGGGATCACCGCCAAGGTTTTTAACCGTGTTGATATATGCGCCATCGCCCAGCGGAGCACCGTGAGTGCCACAATCGTGTTCATAACTTGTGCCATCGGCCCTCAAGGCACCCTTGCCCATCACCGTGTGGCCTATAATTATGGTGGGGCGCTTGCTCTCGGCCTTTGCCTCGGTTAGCGCACGGCGTATTTCATCGGGGTTGTTCCCGTCGATTTCTATCACATTCCAGTTCCACGCCCTGTATTTCATGGCCACATCCTCGTTGGTCACTTCTTCACAAGTAGTTGACAACTGTATTTCATTGGCGTCATAGAACATTACAAGGTTGTCAAGCCCAAGCGTACCTGCAACACGGCCTGCACCTTGTGAAATTTCCTCTTGCATACCGCCGTCCGAGATATAGGCATAAATCGTCTGCCCCATCACCTCTTCACCGAGCCTTGCAGCAAGGAACTTGGCAGCAATAGCGGCTCCGACGGCATAGCAATGCCCTTGCCCGAGCGGTCCCGACGTGTTTTCAATACCGTGTTTCACATCGAGTTCCGGATGCCCCGGACACGGCGACCCCCATTGGCGGAAGCTCTTCAGGTCGTCGATGGTATATTTCCCGGCCATGGCGAGCACCGAATAAAGCATCGGCGACATATGCCCAGGGTCGAGGAAAAAGCGGTCGCGACCTTCCCAATACGGGTTCTCAGGGTCATAAATCATGAATTCCGAGAAAAGTACATTCACAAAGTCGGCACCGCCCATTGCACCACCCGGGTGGCCCGACTTGGCCTTTTCGACCATCGCAGCAGTCAAAATGCGTATGTTGTCGGCTGCGCGTGTCATCAATTTGCTGTCGTTCATTAGACTTTATTTTGAGGTTTTGAAATATCGCATTTGCAAATGTATTAAATTATATTGACAAAATTCATGATTAACAAAAAAATAAGCGATTTACGGCGGTGCTGCGCATTTTCAGCCAAAAAGATTAAACAAAATTTCACTGTTAACAAAAAAATGCCTATATTTGCAACATAATTCGATTGAAGTCGTTGAAACAAGCATCGCAACTCCCTCTTCCGCATAATGCGCGATGTAACGACATTCCCACAACAAGACGATTTTTCATTATAATTCTATAATCACTATTATTTTGCGGCATAAGCCACGTGCCGAGGCATAAGCCGGAACGCATATGCAATCCCTCCATGCCACGCCTCACAAAAATATATTATAACACATAATGTATGTACACTCTTTCTGATTTAAGCTCGCTCGACCTGACAGAATTAAAAGCCATCGCCTCATCGATGGACATTAAAAAAATCGATGATTTGAGCCAAGACGACTTGATTTACACTATCCTTGACCAACAGGCCATAAACACCTCGAAAGCCTCGGCTGCCAACCTGACCGAGCGCAAAAAACGCGCGCCAAAGCAAAAAAACAAGGCAAAGGCTTCGCCGGAAACCAAGGCCGAGAATGGTGAAACAACCGAACAAGCCGGAAACCAAACCGATGCTTCGGCAAAGAAAAGCGGGCAACAACGGAAATCAAAGAAACAGACAAAAGGAACAACTGCCGAGCCGCAAAAAACTGCAACCGCAACCACCGGTGATGCGACAGGGACTTCGACAGAAAACGAAAATAAACAACGTAGAAAGACAAGGAAAAACAAGGAAATGGAAAATAACAACGAGGTTGAAACCTTGCAGGACGAAACCGTAAACGACAATAAAAAAACCGACAATGCTGTTCCTCAAAATGGAATTGGCGATGTAAACGAACCGGTACAACCTGCCCAACCGACTGTCGCCGAGGTGCAACCCAAAACCGACAACGCTCCTGCCACCAACGAACAAGCGGAAGCAGGAAACAACGCCCCCGAAATTGAGGGAACAACCGATGGGGCACCTCAGAAACAAGAACCCGCAGCCATGCACGCCGCCGAGGTGCGCAAGCCATCGGTTTCGCTCGATGCATTCTTCAACACAGGCTCGCGCAAGACATTCAAGCCGCGCAGCAGGCAAGAACGCGAGGAGGCTGCTCGCCGTGCAGCCGAGGAGGCTCGCCGTGCAGCCGAAGAAGCTGCAAATGCCCCCATTATCATACAAGAACCTCAAGCCGAGAAACAAGAAAACACTGCTGCAACCACCAACGGCAAACGCGGAAAATTTGCCAGGCAGAACGGGAAGCAAGCAGCCAAGCAGGTTACCGAACCGGAACCAGAACCATACAATTTCGAGGGCATACTGAAGGCCACGGGCGTGCTTGAAATCATGCCCGACGGGTATGGTTTCCTGCGCTCGTCGGATTATAATTATCTCACTTCGCCCGATGACGTGTATGTGGCTCAGAGCCAAATCAAGCTTAACGGGCTTAAAACCGGCGACGTGGTGGAAGGAACCATACGTCCGCCCAAGGAAGGAGAAAAATATTTCCCGCTGTGCCGCGTGGACCTGATAAACGGGCGCACTCCCGAATTTGTGCGCGACCGCATTCCTTTTGAACATCTTGTGCCGCTTTTCCCCGATGAAAAATTCGACCTTACAAGCGGGAAGACTTGCAACATCTCGACGCGCATTGTGGATATGTTTGCTCCCATCGGCAAAGGACAGCGCGGACTTATCGTGGCTCCACCGAAAACCGGTAAGACGGTGCTGCTTAAAGACATTGCCAATGCAATTTCGGAAAACCACCCCGAAACTTACATGATTATATTGCTTATCGACGAGCGTCCCGAGGAAGTTACCGACATGGCTCGCAGCGTAAACGCCGAGGTGATTGCCTCAACTTTCGACGAACCTGCCGATCGCCACGTGAAAATCGCCGGGCTGGTACTTGAAAAGGCAAAGCGGCTTGTGGAGTGCGGGCATGACGTGGTGATACTGCTCGACTCGATAACACGCCTTGCACGTGCTTACAATACCGTTTCCCCGGCTTCGGGCAAGATATTGTCGGGTGGCGTAGATGCCAACGCACTGCAAAAGCCGAAACGCTTCTTCGGTGCGGCACGCAACATTGAGAATGGCGGCAGCCTCACCATCATAGCCACGGCTCTCATTGAAACCGGCTCGAAGATGGATGAAGTGATTTTCGAGGAGTTCAAGGGTACGGGTAACATGGAATTGCAACTCGACCGCAAACTGTCGAACAAACGCATATTCCCATCGGTGGATATCATGGCATCAAGCACCCGCCGCGACGACTTGCTGCTCTCGCGCGACACGCTTAACCGAATGTGGGTATTGCGCCGCTTCCTTAGCGACCGCACCTCGATCGAGGCTATGGAGTTTATCAAGGATCGCATGGAACGCACTCGTTCCAACGAGGAGCTTCTTCTCTCGATGAACGATTAATCATTTTCACACCTTACAATACAACACAACACAAAGAAGGCTTATGGAACCACGGCAAGGTGCGTGCCCCATAAGCCTTCTGTTTTTTTTGATGTTCTATCACTATTCTTTCAACTCGGCCTCGGTGTCGCGGAATACCGATCGCACAACAGCAAGTATGCTTATTGCATGGCTCAAGTTTAATTTCAATGCTTCTTCGTCGCTATAATAGAATTCGCACTTTGCCGAAACCGTTTTCATAGAACGGTCGAGATACAATTTAGCCAATTTTATTTCGCGCGACAACTTGTTGCACGCGGTAAGCGTCAGAGCAATGTCGTTTTCTTCCACGTCGGCAAATTGTGGCAGCAATATAGTGACATATGGATCATCCTCTTCACCTATCAGCACATACATCGATTTCATTTCCTTGCGGAACATCAAATCGCCGTCACCGTCTATTTGCGGGTTGTAGCCTATCGATTCGAGCACCCCTGCAATCAAATCTCTCTTTGACATAGTATATTCCTCCTGTTTTTGTTATTCTTCTGGTGATTCATCTCCATCGTCCTGAACCGGGATGTAGGTTCCGTCATCTCCGTCACCGGGATTGTTCATCATCTTCTTTATCGTCCTGAGTGCAAAAAACAGAGCCTGGTCGAGATGCGTGATAATGCATGACAACAACTTGGTATAATCCTCATCGCCAATTATTTCCCGCTCATAAAAAAGCCATATGCTGTCGCCCACCCTATACGCCTTGGTATATTTCAACGAAGAATTAACCTGGTCCATCAACCTGTACAGAAACATCTCGTCACCACCGTCCGACAACTCATATATGCGGTGAATAGCAACCTGCAAGAAATTCTCATCGTTAGGATTATACATATAAAGATAATTAGTACCTTCATAGCTGAACCCGTAACCTATTTCTCCCAATGACTCGTAATTAAACCCCAATTCCTTTAGGGCTTCCAATACTTTTTCTTCTACCATAATATCTCTCGGTTAATTGGTTAATAACTCTCTATATATATTTTTTTATCTGAAGCCTATGGTACGTCGGCTTATGCCGTCCTTAGGTGAAAACTCGCTGCGAATGCGTTCATACTCGCGCAGGTCGCGGCTACTCACCGACGGGCGGCAATTTGAAATCATCTTTTCAAGCAACTGCTGCGTGATTTTCTTGTATGGCAGTTTTTTTTCACGTATCGTCTCGTTAAACATCTTGCGTGAAGCCGTTTTCACTATATAGTCAATGTCGCTGCAATTGTAGCCGCCGGTAAGCAAGGCAAGCTGTCCGCAGTCAATATCTTCATCGGCAGGCAACTTTGACAAAGCAAGTCGGAAAAGGCTTTCGCGTGCTGTCACGTCGGGCATATCCACATATATTATTTCATCGATGCGCCCTGTGCGAAGTACGGCCTTGTCGATGCGTTCGGGGTGGTTGGTTGCGGCAAGCACATAAACGCCGCGGTCGGCAGCGTTGTTCAGCATGCACAGGAATTCGTTTACTTCGCCGTTTTGGTAATTGCGGTCATCGTTGGAACGCTGTGGAACCATCGCATCGAATTCATCGAAAAACATCAATGTGGGGGCTTTCTCTTCGGCTTTACGGAAGAGTTCGCCTACTTTCTCTTGAGTTCCATGTACGAGTGTCGATGCAATATCGTCGGGTAACACCTTCATGAAGTTTATGCCAACTTCCTCGGCCATTTTCTCGGCAAAGAATGTCTTTCCGCACCCGGTGGGGCCGTAAAACAGCAGGCTTGGCGGCCTTATTCCATAAGCTTCGGCACATTCCTTGTGGTTCAGCACATTTATGAAACCCTCGGTCACCATTTGTTTCAGCTCGTCCATTCCTGCCACGTCGGCAAATCCGCCACCTTTCTTCTTGGCTATGGGTACTGCGGCAGGGGTCGAGGCTCCGATTTCTCTTGCCGGAACCTCGGCTTTATTCTCGACCTTGTCGGTGGTCAAGCCTTTCATTCGCAAAATCCATTCTTTCTCAGCCGGGGTAACACTCATAGCATTTATTTTTTTTTTAATGCTTAAAGATACAAAAATTCGACTGCCGATTTAATGCACTACCGCCGTCTTAATATTTTTTAACTTACATAAGAAATCATGCCTCGGCCGTCAATGCAGCAACCACAGCTTCCCTGTATTTTGAAAGTTGCGCCACATAACCATCGATAAGCCTCATCGTTGCATTTTCTTTACGACTGTTTAAACAACCGTTGGTCACAGGTATCGCAATCAATAACGGTGCCAGTGTGGCACAAGCAGTACCCAGTGTGGCAAGGTGCAATGCCTTGGATATGCCATACCCAATCGCCCCGGCACCCACCGGTGCCACATATTTAAGGAAATCAAGACTGCCGCCTTGAACAGCAATTTCTTTTAAAGCCATATCTTGCGTGAGAATTTCTTTCACCAAGTTCCCCTTGGCTGGATTCTCTTTTACCAGATTATCAAGCCACCTGCCATTTACCGAGTATTCCGAAGTCCATGACAAGCAAGCCTCGGAAAAAATCAATTTGACAAAAGCAAACGAGAGTGTCTGCTTCCTTGCCTGCGCAATTAAGTTTCCTTTAAACGAAGAAACGAAATCGTCCCACAATTGGTTGAATTTATTTGTTACCGTATCCATGAATATATTGTGTTATTTTATCGGAAGCCGATAATAATTGTTGTTTATGGTTTTCTATAATGCGTAAATCATAATTTACCATTCTTATTTCGCCTTGCAATCTTGCCGACCTGTCGAGATATTCTTTCAACTGCCTATCCACTATTGATTTGTATTCGGCGAGGTAACGGTCGATTTCACGGCCTATTGCTTCAGTCACACGGTCGCTGTTGGCATCAAATGCTGCAAGCACATCGCTTTCAACTTTGGCAAACATCGCATCAAGCTGCGGCGACACTTTCTGCACCAAATTGTTGATAACCTTTTTATCATCGGGCATCATGAAACTTCCGGCAAAAAGGCCTATTATACCTCCGATAATGGTTCCAACAACAGGTATTGCCGAACCTATCGCAGCACCGGTTATTGCGGCGGCAATAGTCCCGGCTGCAGCCCAGTTTTCTTTGCTTAATTCTTTCGACACATAGGCAGTGGCATCTTTCAAATTTGTCAATGCCCCTCTATCCGATACAGAAACCTCTGTCGATTTGGAATTAAAATTCACCTTTAAGATACCCAACTTTTTAAACTCCTTCTCAAAGGCTTCTTGAAAATTTTCAATTATGACATTGAACAGAGCCATCTGATCGGGGAAAACATCCTCGACGCATCGCGAAACCGCTTTTGCTTCTTCTTCGCATTTCCCGGCAAACTCATTTTGCATGAAATTCTTCAGTTCCTCGATGCTTTGCTTGCTGCGTATAAGATTTTTCAGGTTATACTTCGATTTACTGATTCTTTTCTCGCATTTTTCAATCAATTCCATCCTTATCGAACGGTTCTCCATAGTATAATCGTTCACAGCCACAGTTTTTTGCAGGCCTATGAACGACGTCAGGTCGGTGCGTTTGCTTTTATAAAGCAAGTCAAGTTTACGCTCAAGGTCCTGCTTGTTCTGCGTAATGCTCACGTCAAGCAATGAAAATTCCTCGGATGCAAGAGCCAGCACCTTCTTTATTTGCGCTATCTGACGTTTCCTGGCCATATAGCGGAACAGCGTTTCGGCACTGCGATCCGACAACTCGGCAAATTCATCCCTATTGTCATAATCCGTGTCCCCACTGTTACGGGCCATTACAGCCGGTGCGACATAAGGCAACACCACAGGCTCTTCTATGTCAAATTCTGTCGATAATTTCCTGGTTATATATCGCAATACATCGGCTCGTTCACGCTTGGGCACCATATCATAGTATGTAGCGACAAATGCGCACTGCGTGTATATGTCGGCTAAATTTTCCATCATGAAATCGGTGAGCGTAACGGGCAACGGGTGAGTGGCATCGGTGAGAATTATCGACAAGTCAGAAAGGTCGCGCAAGGCTTCACGTGTGACATCCTCATGCCAACTTTCAAGCGAATTGGTACCCGGTGTGTCGATGATGCGTATCCCCGATTTAAGTAATTGCGACGGGATGCCTACCCTGATAATTTTAATACCTTTGGCCGACTTCCGGTCGGTGGTCAAAATTGACAATTCCTTGCTCAACGCAATAATTGCGGAAAAATCTCGCACCTCGTAGCGACCATCCCTATACATTACGCATATACACGGTCTATCGCAATATTCTATCACGGTATTGACAACCGTAGTGCCCTGTATCACGCTCGACACCAAAAGTTGCTCCCCGAGCAAGGCATTGATAAACGAACTTTTACCGGTTGAGAATTCTCCCACCACGCTCAAGTTAAGTGCCGTGTCGCGCTGCTTGCTTTTTATCTTGTCGAGCTGAGCCATAAGCCCGGCACGTACATTGCCGTTCCACTTGTATTTTGCTATCAGGCTTTCGGCATAAAGAATGTGCTCGTCAATGTCGATAAATTCCCTTACCGTATTCCAGGAAAAATTATTGTGCAAAGCCATTTATTCATGTTTTAACGGGCTAAAACATTCCGGCATGATGGTATCGAAATTATGACCGGCACCCGGTACCGGATATGCCGATATTTGATGCACCGTCATGCCGAAATTAAATTCAGCTCGCCCAGTGTGTTGTTAAAAAATCACTTAAGCCCGGCCAGTTCAAATACCATTGCGTCGAGTTGCGAACAGATATCCTGCAAACGCTTTTCGCTATTGTCAAGAATCTGTTTGCGTTTGTCCACATTAGCCTGACCTTCTCCCATTTCTTTTATTATCGTCTCTACCTGGCTCTTCACGTTGCTTATTTCGGTGTCGATGGCAGACATTGCATTGCCAACAATCTTCATCAGCTGATTGTTGACGCTTTTAATCACTTCATCGGCCTTAGACGGTGCATTTGAAATCAGCGAGTCGGATATGGCCGGAGCCATCTTGCTCTTCAAGTCGGTCATGGCACGCTTGCCACCACCCACAATGCCTTTCCACACAAGCACTACAATCGCACCTATGACGAATACCGGGTTGGTCAACCCCAAAAGCACCAAACCGGTGAATACGCCCAAATCGACAGCCAGCGATTTGGCAATATCCTTAAAGTCGAAACGGCCGCCCATAAGGTAACCGCCCGTTTGTCCGAAACCAAGGTAAGCCCCCACGGCGCCGGCCACACGCACCCAGCCTTTGGCACCTTCAAGTTCCACGCCCACGCCGGTTATTTGAGCCTGTATTTGGTCGATTTCATTGAAGATATTGTCAAGGTCCTTTTCGCTCGATTCAAATATGTAAGCGGCTTTCTCCTCAACAAGGGGAACAAGCACACTCTTGTTCCATTCCGAGAAAGTTTCCTTTACCTTAGATGTCACGTATGCCACAATCTCGTCCGACACTTTCTTGACGCTCGATTTTGAAGTGAAACTTATCTTGGCAGTAGGTTCATATTCATTGACCCACGTCTCCACCCTGTTGGCTATCTCCCTGTATTCACCCAGTATCGCGCGCTTTATCTCGTTTTGGCAACGCTCTATCTTTAGAAGAAATTGGGTATAAAGTTGCTGCTTGCTGGCTTCAAGCGTCTGCAATTGCGGTTGCGCGGTATCGTAACGTGCACGCAAAGCTTCAAGGCTCGTGGCCATTTGGGCACGCTGGTTGGGAATGGCTTTATACAATGCCTCTTTAGTAAGTATGTTTTTCAACTCACGGGCAGGTTGGGCAAGTTTTATGCGCCCCTTGTCCTTGGTGAGGAACTCGGTAAGCCGTTTCTCGAAAGCCGCCATACCCGACCGCTGGTAAAGCTGCTCGTCATTGTCGATTTTGCCGTCAAGAGCCTGCAATGCCGATATGCAATACACCTCGTTGGTAGTAAATCCGCCGACTTTTGTCTCAACGTAATGCTTCACTTCGGCTCGTTCGGCCTCCCTGCGCACCATGTCGATGCGGTTTACTACAAAAAACATATCGTCAAACCCCTTAGGCAACAACGTGTCCTCGATAGTCGTCATCTCGTCTTGCGAACAGGCCTTGGTGGCATCGAGCAAGAAGATGATGGCATCGGCCTTGTCAAGGTATTCGAGCGTCACCGCAGTACGTTCATCGGCCTCGTTAAATCCCGGGGAATCGATTATTTCCACACCCTCTTTCAGCAAGGCTGAAGGATAGAACAATTCCACCGACAGGTAAGGGCTGGTAAGCGATATTTCTTCGGGGTCGCCATCGACAGGGATAACCACATACTGGTCGATTTGGTCGTATTCGATTTCCATAGGCGGAACATCTTTCATTCCATAAGCCTGGATATGCTTGAGTGTGGCTTCGGGAATGCACGACAGCAATTTTTTGGGTAACGGGTTCCTGAAGTGCAACACAGCCCTCTTTTCCTCGCCATATTTTATCTCGTTTATCACAGCCGTGCAAGGCAACACACGGGTGGGAAGAATATCCTCGCCCAAAAGCGCATTGATAAACGTCGATTTGCCGTTTTTGAAAGTTCCCACGATTTGAATTTTAAAAGCATCGCTGTCAACCTTGCGGCTCAGCTGATGCAGGTTCTCGGCAAACCGCGGCATTGCGAGGTCTTCGATTATCGACGAAGAATCATTCAGCAACGATGCAAGCAGGGCTTTTTTATCCTTAAACCACGAGTATTCTTGATAATTATTAGCCATTTTATTGATACCTGATTATGTTTATATAAACAATTTCTTGAGACTTTCCACCGTTTCGGCCTGTTGCGACACTTTGGCCGCGGCATCGCCACCCGATGAAGCGACCGACTGGCGAATGAGCGTGCGCTGAGTTTGCATCCAGCGCGACTCGGTTGCAAAAGCTTCGTTTATAATATCGTTATATATAATTTTGATTTTTACACTGCTGTCGGCCGATGCCTCTTCGATAATTTGCGGCAATTGCCCGGCTATCAACTTCTTCAATGTTTCACGTTGCTGCTCGCCTTTCTTTTCGAGCAGCTTGCGTGAGATTATGTTGGCACCGGTGCCCACACCCATTGTCGCCAATATAAGCGGGGCGGCACCGCTTGCGCCAAGCATCAGGGCGGCACCCAGCGTAAGGGCCGATGACACCACGGTTGCTTTTACGCTTTGGTCCTTAAGGCTTGCGAGCCTGATGACCTTGTCGTTGACATCGGGGCGGAAATCTTCTTTTGCCATTAGATTTTCCACTTCCATTCCCACCATCTCCTTGAATTGCCTGCTCATCTCACCGTTAAGCCAACGCAAGTCGGCAGTCACTTGCTTAGCCACAAAATTATCGAGCGACAACGACATTGCCGACAATTCACGTTTCACGCGATAAGAATATTCGTTTTCAAGCCAGTCTTTCGGAACCGGTACCCGCGCCACTTCATGCTGCAAAGTCTCGGTTATCATATTGCCATATTCCGCAGCTTTGGCCTTAAACTCATCTATACACATCTGGCAACGCTTGCGAAGTCCCTCGCGCAATGTTTCCCACTGCTCGTGTACCTTCGACAGCTCGGCATTGCGCTTTGCTATGAGTTTCTCCCGCTCGGCATCGCCGGCATCAATGATTTCTTTCTGCCGTGCAATCATTGCCGCAGCCGAATTAAGGATTACCCTGACGTTGGTGACAAGCCATTTGCGCATCAACTCTTGCCGTTCGTTATGGCACATCCAAGACAAGACCATCGATTTCAACTTGTCAATGCCCACTATCGAATCATATTTGCCACCCGGAATTTCAATCGAATCGTCGGCTATGACTACCGGGATTTTCAGTTTCAGG
Organism: uncultured Bacteroidales bacterium; assembly: GCA_949289215.1. Classification (GTDB taxonomy): domain Bacteria; phylum Bacteroidota; class Bacteroidia; order Bacteroidales; family Muribaculaceae; genus Avimuribaculum. Next base: position 16,381 of record CASENC010000030.1, read on the forward strand.
CTTTCGAGTTTTTTGTACAAGAATGTTATCACATCTTCGCGGTCTTTTACTGGCACCTCGTCGAGCTTTGTCAAGGCTATTGCCATAAATGGTATGCCGCGCGACATAATCTTATGCCTGATGAACGATTGCTCGGTGAGGCTCAACATCGTAGTCGCCGAAATGGCCACAATGGCTGCATCGGCACCCACAAGGCAACGCTCTATCACCTGTGCCCGCCGCTCCTCCAAATCCCCGGCCCCGGGAGTATCCAGTATATCGATACCATATTTGCCGAGCCACGGGTCACCGGTTTCGACCACGACGTGCCCCTCGGGTTCTTTTTCTCCGAAATTAGCGGCCTTCAAGCCTTCCCATGACTTGCCGGCAAGCGGTAATTCCTTGATTTCTTTTCCTTCCTTGTCATATACCTTGATTTTACCGGGTTTGCCGAATGTAATACGCGTGAACAATGCCGTAGTCGGCAAATCTGAGACCGGCAAAATCTCCCGTCCAAGCACACGGTTAATCAACGTGCTTTTCCCTCGGTTGAACTCTCCCACCACAGCAACGGTGAAATGTTCATCAAGCACTTTCCGATACAATGAAGCCACATCTCGGGCCAATCCCGGGAAACCCGTTTTATTTAACGCCTCGGCCGTAGCCTTCACGTTCTGCATAAGCTCGTGCGGCAATCTCACCACACGTTGAATGGGCGGCTCTTCGGTTTGTTCCGATTGCTCTTTTGCATCCGTCGCTTGCTGTTCTTGCACCGATGCCGTTTCTTGCGGTGCATTATCAGTATGCTCGACAGTTTTCTTAAAGAAACCTGTATTTTTTATCTTAACCATAATCTTAATCTACTTTTTTAAGTATTTGGAATAAAAATCGCCGTCCAGAGCCTTGTAGTATCCTAACAAAGAAGGCTCGACCGCCCTTTGCAAATCATTTTTAAACGCATTTTCCTTGCTTGCGTCGCACACGGTATCCTCGACAAGTGATTTTACAATTATGTCAACCCCGGCCAATACTCTTGCCCTGAGTGCGGCATAACCGTTACGGTCAAGGTCTTTCACTGCATCATGCCTGAAAAAGCCCGTGCCTTTATCAAAATCGGTATCGGCAAATGCCTCTTCAACACTCAAATCCCTGAAGCATACAAGGGTGAGTTCGGGAACTACGAATTCCATTACGTATCGTATGGGGAACACTATGGTACGGTCGATTTCTCCCGTCTGTTTATACCTGAGAAACGGCACTGCCACAATCAATTGCTCATTTCTTATAGTGAGCACGGGATATCCGGGTACATAGCCCATGGGTATCACGGCTTTTACTTCCGGCCTTTTTTTGATGCCGGCATATAATTCGGTTATTAATGACTTGTAATCCATTTTCTGATTTAATTAAAGAACATTTTAGGCATAACATACAATCATTTGCGAGTCGCCGGCATTCCATGCATTCTCAAACACATCGAGCGGCACCAGTTCTCCGCAACCGTCGGGCGACCCCGAGTCGTTAAGCACCACCATTGGATTGGCCGGGTCGCTGCGGTCGATGCCTATCACTTCCACGGCATGGTCGGCAGTGGTTTCCGGCGAAAATATATCGTTTTCATCGCCAAACCATATTTGCCCGCTGTCAACGCCCACGATAACCTTATTACCATCATTCAGGGCATCTTCTATTTCCGACATTTCGTTACCGAACGACATTTCATGTTCCACTCCGTAATATTCAAGCAATTTATTCATGTTGAGGGAAGTGGTGCCACCATCCGGGCTATCGACAAACCACCCGTTCTCTTCGGCTACGGCAACAAGTTCCTCGATGGAAATTTCACGGCCGGTGATAGCCTCGATGGCAAATTTCTGGGCATAAATGGCACAACGCCCGGTGTTGCCCTGATATTCCCACAGTTCCATGTCCTCGGCAGGGTCTCCGCTCACCATCGATGCATCGGTGTCGGGATCAAATTGTCCCAAATCCAGCGGTTCCTGGGCAAGGAGACTGGTCGAATAATCCATTTCGTTAATAGCCAGGTAATCCTCAAACGGCATTTCGGTCTCCTCGACTATATTCCCCTCGGGGTCGGTCGAAGTAAAACGCACACTGTCAGGATTGCCGTCGCCATCGTAATCCAATATCTGGGAATGGAAACCTGCATCTTTCTGCCGGTCGCCGTCATAATCAACATAAGAATCCACCTTGGCCATGGTCTCCGACGACCCGGTATTGTCGAACCGTGCAGTTGTCACCGTGTCGAATGTGCCGTCACCTGTAGTATCGGCAAATTCCTTTACCATGTCGAAATTGCCGTCTTGGTCATAATCATAAGCCTCGGAATACGCCACTGTATTATTATAGTAATCGGTATCGGCAGCGACAAACCTGTCCATTATTCCATTTGCATCGGTGTCGCATTGCACCTCGAAATGATGCGGATTTCCATATTCGTCAAATCCCGAATAGGTTTCAATCATATCCCACACACCGTCAAGATTGGTGTCGTAGGCATAATTCAACCCGTTCTCATCCCAGTAAGCTATGGCATCTGATATGCCGTCGCCATCGGTGTCAAGTGTGATTAAATCATCAATCATAATTCATTCGATTTATTTGCAATAATAATAGTCAATTGGTATTATGCACTTATAGCATTGACAACCATGCGTGTATAGTTTCATTATACTACACTCATTATATCACAACAAATATATGTTTTTTCCATTATCAAAACGTCCAAACACATTAAAAAATTCCTAAATAGAATTTAGGATAAAAATTTATGACGAAATTTCACGGCAAGTATTGTGTAGTTTCAAAAATAGTAGTACCTTTGCCGTCACAAAACGACATGGTTCCTTGGATGAGTGGTTTAGTCAACGGTCTGCAAAACCGTCTACGGCGGTTCGATTCCGCCAGGGACCTCTAAGCTCTTGCTTCCAAGCAAGGGCTTTTTTTTGTTATATACACGAATACTCGACGCTTATGACTCTCGACGAAATACGCAATTTGCGAATCGAAGATTTCAATTATCCGTTACCCGAGGAGAGGATTGCAAAATATCCGCTTGCCGACCGCGAACAGTGCAAGCTGCTTGTTTACAACCATCATGCCTTGCAGGGTGAGTTCCGCTTTGCCAACGTGCCGGAACTGTTGCCGCAAGGCTCGATGCTGGTTTACAACAATACTCGCGTGATTAATGCCAGGCTGCGCTTCCGCAAGCCCAATCAAGGGGCATGGATAGAAATATTCTGCCTTGAGCCGCACGAGCCGCGTGATTATGCGCAGATTTTCGCCACAACCGCCGGTTGCTCGTGGCTGTGTTTCATAGGTAATGCCAAGCGGTGGAAAAGCGAACCACTCGAATTGCCTCTCACCATAAACGGCAAGGAAGTGACCCTCACCGCCCGACGCGGCGAGCGGCATGGAAATGCATTTATCGTGGACTTTTCGTGGAATAGCGGCGACACATTTGCCTCGATACTTGAGGCAGTGGGAGAGATTCCTATTCCACCATACCTGAACCGTGCCACCGAGCCAAGCGACAGCCGTGATTACCAGACCGTGTATTCACACATCGACGGCAGTGTGGCCGCACCCACTGCCGGGCTGCATTTCACCGACCGCCTGCTTGCCGAGTGTGACCGCCGGGGAATACGCCGCCGCGAACTCACATTGCACGTGGGCGCGGGTACATTCCAACCCGTGAAATCCGATACCATCGGCGACCATGAGATGCACACCGAATTTATCTCGGTGCCCCGTTCTTTGCTCATCGACCTTATCGAGAATAACTCAAGTCCGGTGATTGCCGTTGGCACAACATCGGTGCGCACACTCGAAAGCCTGTATTATATAGGATTGACGTTGATGCGTAATCCCGATGCCGATGAACGTGAACTGTGCATAGGCCAATGGCTGCCATATACCATAGATGCTGCCGATGAACCCGACACAAAAGCCGCGTTACAAGCAATAGTCGATTACCTCGACCGGCATCATGCCGACAGTTACATAGGCAGCACACAGATAATGATTGCGCCGGGGTTCCGTTTCCACGTCATCGACGGCATGATTACCAACTTCCACCAACCTCAATCCACGTTGCTGCTGCTGGTGTCGGCATTTGTCGATGGCAACTGGCGCAGCATCTATGATTATGCACTTGCCCATGACTTCCGTTTCCTGAGCTATGGCGATGCCTGCTTGCTGCTGCGTTAACGGCGATGCGGCAGGTGGAAATGTTCGGCCTTGACGATTACTGCTGCAAATACACACAGCAATGCGGTGCGCAGTAACAGGTCGAGCCAAAAGTTGCCAATTAAAAACACTGTATAAACAGCAAATATGGCTGCCGCAAGCAACACATAACCGGCTATGCGCTTCAACGGATAAGCCACGGGATAATACTTCCGCCCGACGAAATATGACAGCAGCATGGCCGTGCCATATCCTGCAAATCCGGCCCAGGCGCAGGCCATGTAGCCATAGCGCGGTACAAAAGCTATGTTGATGGCAACCAGCACGGCGCACCCGATGCCCGAGAATACCGCGCCCCAAATGGTTCGGTCGGTGAGTTTGTACCAAAACGACAGGTTGAAATATATTCCCATCATTATCTCGGCAGCCATTACAATCGGCACCACCCTCAGGCCGCTCCAGTAATCGGGAGCTATGATATACTTTATGATGTCGATATATGCTACTACGGCAAGGAAAGCAAGCAGGGTGAAGATGATGAAGAACTTCATGGCCTGTGCCTGTGTGGCAGCATTGTCGCGGTCGGCTGTCTTGCCAAAGACAAACGGCTCGTAGGCGTAGCGGAAGGCCTGCGTTATAACCGCCATAATCATCGCAACCTTGCTTGCCGCCCCGTATATGCCCAACTGTGCCGTTGCATCACTGCCGGTGTAAATAAACGGGAAAAGTATCTTGTCGGCGGTCTGGTTGAGTATCCCTGTAATTCCAAGTATCAGTATGGGCCAACTGTAGTTCAATATCTGGCGCATGAGCCGGCGGTCGAAAATATACTTGAAGCCTGTTAATTCTTTCTTGAAAAACAGCGTTATCAATGCCGTGCAGAACAAGTTGATGAAGAAGGCATAGCCTACGCCTATTGTGGGGTCGTAAATTTTGCCTACTACGTCGGGATAGCTTTTGTATAGCGCAGGCAACAGCACGAAATACACCAAGTTGAGCGCGATGTTCAGCACTATGAACAGTAACTTCAGTGCCGCGAATTTTATTGGCCGTTTCTTATAGCGCAAATAGGCAAACGGGATGGTTTGGAACGCATCGATTGCCACGCAGGCCGCCATCACCCCCACATATTCGGGATGGCTTGAATAACCTATGAATGATGAAACTTGGGGCAAAAAAGCCAAGACCAGCAATATGAATAGCAACGAAGTGCTGCCCACCGATATAAGTATCGATGAATACACCCGGTTGGGATCCTCATCCTTCTTGTTGGCAAACCGGAAAAACGACGTTTCCATGCCGTATGTGAGAATGACGAGCAACAGTGCAACATAGGAGTAAATATTGGTAATCACCCCGTAGCCACCCGATTCTACAGACAGCTTTGCCGTGTAAAGTGGTACGAGCAGATAGTTGAGGAATCTGCCCACGATGCTGCTCATGCCATAAATGGCAGTATCCTTAGCTAATGATTTCAGTCCGGCCATAATTGTTTTTTTGATTTATCAATTGCAATGTGTGCGTAGAGACGCAATTAATCGCGTCTCTAAAATAACATAATATCATCCGTACAATTCATCCAAATCCCAGCGTGCCACGTTGTTTTCAATGTATTCGGCAATTTGGTTGGTTTCATGATAATTGCGAATGATGTGGTCGTAGTATCGCGGCTGCCATGCAAATGGGATTCCACGTTGCCGGGCGCATCGCGAAATACGCGCTTTTATACCACGCATAACCGCACCCAAACAGTTTTGCAACATGGGATTCTTTAAAGCCGTTATTCCGCCACCTGTAGAGACGCGATTAATCGCGTCTCTACAATCACATGAATTGTTGTTTTTACAATCGTTGTTAATAAAAACAATTGCATGGATATGGTTGGGCATTACTACGAATAAGGGAATTTCAGCATATGGATAATGTGCCGAAACATTGGCAAAATTGTCGTATGCGTATTGCCCGATTTCTGTCAATTGCATTTCACCATTGGAAATTTCACCAAAATAATGAACCTTATGTGCTGCACAAATTGTTACAAAATACGCGCCGCCATCATACTCGTGCCATGTAGCACGCGCCGATGGAACACGATATTTATTTTGAAACAAATTGTCCATATATCGGATATTTATTGTAGAGACGCGATTAATCGCGTCTCCCCCTAATGTAGCAATATCGCCGTCTCCGAGACGCGATGAATCGCGTCTCTACAATCATACATCCTATCAAGACTAAAACAGTGTCTGCTCGGTAGCAAAACGGTTGCGGCCAAGGTGGCTGTAAGCGAGGTCGGTGACTTCGCGGCCACGGGGAGTGCGCTTGATGAACCCTTCTTTTATCAGGAACGGTTCATACACTTCCTCGATAGTTCCCGGGTCTTCGCCCAGTGCGGTGGCTATTGTGGTAAGCCCCACAGGACCGCCCTTGAACTTGTCGATTATGGTTGTCAATATCTTGTTGTCGATTTCGTCGAGTCCGTATTGGTCGATATTGAGGGCTTCGAGTGCGTAGCGGGCAATCTTACTGTCAACCGAGCCGTCGCCCTTCACCTGTGCGAAGTCGCGCACACGGCGCAACAGCGCATTAGCGATACGTGGCGTACCACGGCTGCGCAATGCTATTTCGCGTGCGGCATCATCGGTTATGGGAACGTTAAGCAACCGCGCCGACCGCTTCACGATGCCTTGCAGCACTTGGTGGTCGTAATATTCAAGGTGGCAGTTGATGCCAAATCGAGCCCTGAGCGGAGCTGTCAGCAGGCCGCTGCGAGTGGTGGCACCGATGAGTGTGAACGGCGACAACGTGAGCTGCACCGACCGCGCACCGGGTCCTTTGTCAATCATGATGTCGATGCGATAGTCCTCCATGGCCGAGTACAAATATTCCTCGACCACTGGGCTAAGGCGGTGTATCTCGTCGATAAACAGCACATCGTTCTCTTCGAGCGAAGTAAGTATGCCGGCAAGGTCGCCCGGCTTGTCGAGTACCGGACCCGAAGTCACCTTGAAACCCACCCCCAGTTCGTTGGCAACAATATTCGACAGTGTGGTCTTGCCCAAGCCCGGAGGCCCGTGCAACAGTATATGGTCAAGCGACTCGCCACGCATACGCGCAGCGGCGACAAATACCCGCAAGTTCTCGATTACCTTGTCCTGGCCGCTGAAGTCGTCGAAGACCATTGGCCGCAAGGCGCGTTCAAAGTCCTTGTCGCTTTCGATGCGCTCGCGGCGTATGTCAAAATTATCGGACATTATATTCAGGCCTCCTCGACAACGATTTTGCAAATTTCGACAATCGTATCGGTTGCGCGTTCCATCGATGGTATCGGTACAAACTCATAGCGCCCGTGGAAGTTGAGGCCGCCTGCAAATATGTTGGGGCAGGGCAGTCCTTTGAACGACAATTGCGCCCCATCTGTACCACCGCGTATTGGCTGTACCACCGGTTTCACCCCGGCACGTTCCATTGCAGCCTTGGCAATGTCGATAATGTGCATCACAGGCTTGATTTTCTCAAGCATATTGTAATACTGGTCTTTGATTTCGATAGATGCGCAATCGGGGAACTCGTTGTTGATTTTGCGGGTGAGGTGTTCAAGCTCCTTCTTACGACGCTCGAAGCGGTCGCGGTCATGGTCGCGTATTATGTAGGTGATTACCGTCTGTTCCACATTCCCTTCTATGCCCACAAGGTGGTAGAAGCCTTCATACCCTTCGGTGTGTTCGGGTGTTTCCCAGCGCGGCAGCATGATTGCAAACTGGTTGGCTATGCGAATGGAGTTGATCATTTTGTGCTTGGCATATCCCGGGTGCACGTTACGCCCCTTGAATGTGACCTTGGCCACGGCTGCGTTGAAATTCTCGTATTCCAGTTCGCCGATTGCACCGCCGTCCATTGTGTAGGCCCAGTCGGCACCAAACTTCTGCACATCGAATTTATGCGCCCCTTGCCCAATCTCCTCATCGGGGTTAAAAGCTATGCGAATGTCGCCATGCTTGATTTCGGGGTGTGATTTCAGGTAGTCGATTGCAGTGATTATTTCGGCAATCCCTGCTTTGTCATCAGCACCGAGCAAGGTGTTGCCGTCGGTGACAATCAAGTCTTGCCCCTTGTAATCTTGGAGTTCCGGAAATTCGGCAGGTGATAGCACAATGTTTTTTTCGGCATTAAGCACAATGTCTTCGCCGTCATATTTCTCCACTATGCGAGGCGACACATGGTGTCCCGACATATCGGGCGATGTGTCGAGGTGGGCAATGAACCCGATGGTTGGAACCTGTTTATTGCAATTCGACGGCAATGTGGCCATCAAATAGCCATTATCGTCAAGCGAAATATCCGACAATCCCAATTGCTTGAGGTCTTTTTCGAGATGTTGCGCAAAAATCATTTGCCCCGGTGTCGAGGGCGTGAGATTAGTGAGTTCGTCGCTTTGTGTATCAAACTTCACATACTGCAAAAATCTATCTACAACAGTCATCATGTTAGTTATGATATGTTTATCGGCCGGGAAGCCGCGGTTTATAAAATTATAAGGATACCATACTGTTACCCCCACACAAAATTACTACAAAGCAATAACAATGGCAAATTACATTTCATCTGCCGTGCTTTTAGTAAAGTTCAATGATTTGTTCTGGTGCATTGGTGAGACATTCAAGGCCGCCGGCACGTACGACATAAGTGTTCTCGATACCCACTGCCCCCACTTGCGGTATCACAAACTTCGGCTCAATGGCAATCACGTTACCCTCGGCAAGAATGTCGCGGCTGCGCGGGGCAAGCACCGGTAATTCATTGACTTCGATGCCCACTCCGTGGCCTATGAAACCAGCCTTTTGCTTTAATCCCATGAAATACTCTTCAAGTCCGGCTTCCTTTACCATTTTCACGGCTTCTTCATACAGAGCCTTGGCCTCCACGCCGGGCACAGCCATTTTGGCAAGGCGGTGGTGAATGTCGATAGAGAGTTGGTGGGCTTTTTCGGCAAGCGGCGAAATATTGCCCACGCGGTACACTCGAGTCATATCGGTCATGTACCCGTTGAAATTGCCGCACATATCCACCATTACCGTATTTCCCGGCTTGATAAGTGAACCGTTGCATCCCACCGGCAGCGACGTGTCGAGCCCCTCGCCGCCCATTGCGAAGTCGTAGGGCGACGGTGTCTCGGCATTGTACCCACACAGCAGGTTGCCCATGAAAAGTTCCATGGTGTCGCCTGCGATGCGGAATTGCCCAAGGCACCCTTCACTGCGCAATGTGCGCTCTATCTCGATTTGCAGCTCGATGTCGGTCATTCCTTCGCGGTATATTTTCTTGATGCGGCTATATGCTGCTTCGTGGTGAATGCCGCACGTTTTGAGCTTGGCAATCTCATATTCGCTTTTCACCGAGCGTATTTTCCCCATGATAGCCGATGCATCGGCGATCTCGGCTCCGGGAAACGTCTTTTTCAGCCGTTCGATAGTGTTGTAGGATGTAATGCCCAATTCAAGTGCCAAGACCTTTGGCATATTCGATGCAACGGCTTCGGCAATCTGTTCGGGTTTGCGAATATATGCCACATTGTCACCCTCGAACCCTACAGGGCGTTTCACGAAATAAGTAATTTTACCTTGCGATGTAATGTAAGCATACCCGCAAAACACACGACCACACGTGTAGTAAAGGTTTGCGAAACTCGACAGCAACATGGCGTCTATGCCACGGGCCGATAATTCGGCTGCAATGCGCGCTGTGCGGGCTGCAACCTCTTTGTCCATTGATAATGGAATAATGTTCATAATTTCTCGTGTTTAAGTTTTATAAAATATTGTGTAAAATCAGCAAAACTGTCAAATGCCATATCATAGCCTTGGCACATACCAAACCCATATCGGGCATAAGCAAAAGGTATGCCCGCGCGGTGTGTTTCATCACAGTCACCTTGCGTGTCACCCACATATACCGCTCCTTTCAGGCTATATTTCTTTATCAGGCAACTCATATTTTCTCCTTTCGGTACGGGATTCTCGCCATACGAAATCGAACCTGTGAAAAACCCCGTGGTGCCGGTAAATTGCATGAAATTGCGCAAACCGTTGCGTCCGCAATTGCTCACCATAAACAATTTGTAATGGCGAGACAACTCCTTTAGTCCGTCATAAACACCGGGATACAGCTTACCGCCAAGCCGAGGCATCATGTCATCCTCGACCCGGCCGAGTGCATCAACAAATGCTTCACGGTCGAAATTTTCATCCACGCGCCCCCGGTTATACCGTTTACTATTATTTCTATAGGCTTGCCCATGTATGAAACAAGGTCGTTGCCTGTTATACAAATATCTATGCCACAGTCGGCAAAACAGCGGTTCCAAATCTCGGCATATGAGTCGGTGGCATTCCACAGAGTGCCATCCATGTCGAATAACAGCGAATCAATGTTTTTATCAATTATCATCATAGTCTATTTATTCCCGATTATACTTATTCCAACATCTGAAACATGGCGCAGTGTGTCGCATGGCATTGATTGCCATACGAGTACTACCGACGCCGAGTCGAGCCGTATCCCGTCAGCTACCGGCACTTGCCCCTGATATAGCGAACCGAATCCGTCACTTGTCCAGTTCCCATTGTTATCGACAAGCGGTACATCCACTGTGCGGCGCAAGACAAGCGAATCCCGGTTTAAAATATCGACAGTAAATTCTACCGTTGCATATTCATATTCGCTTTCGTGCCTTAACGATAACAACACATTCATGCCATCGCCTTCAACCGAGGGCTTGAAATAGCATGGTGCGGTACGCAACCATTGGTGCCCGGGCAAGTGGACGAATTGCGAGTACACCTCTTTGCGGTCTCCCGTACAAGCCGACAATACCAATGCAGCAAGCAATATTATAAAATTCCTCATCATCGCTACCGAAAAGTTAATTTACCGGTGTAACAGTATATCCGGCCTTGCGTAATAGTGCCAACAATCCCTTTTCTCCCGGCAAATGACCTGCTCCCACGACAACGAATGTCGGCTCCTGCTGCAATATCGTGGCAAGCTGTGCCGCCCAGGCCGAATTTCTTCCATATAAAAGTGTATCAAGCTCATATTGTGTCATGCCTAATTCAGGATTATTCATCAGCTCAAGCATCAAGCCAAGGTCTTGCCGGGAATAGGCTTCGGCAAGTATTCGCGAATATTCCATGTATTTGTCTTCATCGGCAATCATTTTCATCAAGTCACGAACCTGACAAGAAATCGGTGTGCCGAACAACATCTGCAACTGATACCCAACCGTCTCTAAGCCATTCACCGCCATTCCCTTTTCTTTGGCCTTTTGTTGCAATACGGCATCTATCTGCATCGACGGGTCGAAGCCCGAGAATATAATCGCAGCTTGCATAACGGCAAGCTGTGTGCTTAGTGCCGCAGGTTTAAGCATATCGAATTTCGATGCCTGCATATGGAAATATTTTTGCGTTGCGGCATCCACATCCTTCATTTCATCGGTAGTCAATACTTTGCTCAGCATACTGTCGGCAGGAGCCATCATATATTTCTGTGCTTCGACCATCATTTCCCCGGTCATGTTACCCATATCCACTTCGCCGTATAATTGTGTACACGAGGCAAATGCATCATTGAAGCCTGCGATGCTGTCAAGTATTGCTACCGGTGCCACGTGGTGGGTACCCAGTATGTATGACTCCTTGGCTCCATTGCCCGATATTTTCCACAAAATTTGTGCATTTGTGACAAATGCACTTATTACGGCTATCGTGAATAGCAATGAATGCCTTAGGATTACCAATTGTTTCATACACATTTTTTATTTCACCGTAGTTTCTTATTTTTGCAAAAGTAATATGAAATTACTTTGCAGTGTGTCGGCTTTATGAAAAAATTCTAAATCACCGGTACCAAAGTTGCATTATAATAGCATTATCATTAACCTGCGAGATATGAAACTGATTTATTTTCATGGATTTGGCTCTTCGGCAGCCGGAAGCACCGTACAAACGTTGCGAGACACATTGACCGAATTTGATGTGATAGCCCCCGACATACCAGTCGATCCTGCCGAGGCTTTGCCATACTTGAAAGAACTGTGCCGCAATGTGCAACCGGATATTATCGTTGGCACAAGTATGGGTGGAATGTATGCACAGCAAATGCGCGGCTATAAGCGAATTTGCGTAAACCCTGCATTTGAGATGTCAACCATGAGCGCGGCATTAAAGTCGGGAACATATGAATTCTTCAACCCTCGTGCCGACGGACAAACACATTTTACCATTACCGATGAAATAATAAGCCATTTCGCCGAAATGGAGACACGGCAGTTCGACGGCATAACCGATGCCGAACGCCGTATGGTGTGGGGATTGTTTGGCACCAACGACGATGTTGTAAAAGGCGGTGATGTGATTTTCCGTCGCCATTATTACAAGACGGCATATTTCAATGGCGGGCACCGCTTGAATGTCGAAATCATAAAAGCAGTACTTGTACCATTGATAAGGAAAATCACTTTCACGGCACAAGAAATCGACATCAATGAAATCATCGATAAGTTGAAATCCAAACTCGGTATAATGTGCAGCACCGAAGAATTGGTAAGATTGTACAATGCCCAGAACCTTAATGACAAAGACATTATTGTCAAAACCGATAAAATTCCCAAATGTGCCCGCACCGTTTTTTTCCCTTGGGGAGATGTATTGGGGAGTTTATGCACCTATCCATATAAAATGAGCCTCACTCATGAGTTATGCCCAAGATGTGGGTCGCGCATGGTTTCGCTATATGTTTCTTCTCCGGCTTGGACGTGGAAAGGGCTGTGTGGCCGTGCCGGCAATATGCTTGTTTGCCCCGAATGTCCGTGCCAAGTGTCATTTGACTTGACCGAAATGAATTAAATGTGGTTATCGGTGCAACTTTTATGCTGTTATTTGCATCTAATAATAAAAATATCTACTGCAAATGAATAAAACAATTATTATTACGGTTGCTTGTATTGTGCTGATGGCCATGCAAGCGTGTGTCGGGATGTCGGCCAAGTCCGTCGTCATTCCAAGTGATAGGAACATATCAAGAAACGTGATGCCTGAATCGTCGTTTAGTGCCATAGAGCTTAATGGCCCGATAGATGTGGTTTACCGGAACGGGAATTCGCGCGAAGTGCGTATCGACGGTCCCGATAATGTGGTTCCGCTTGTTGAAACCACTGTTTCAGGCGGAAAATTGGCAATAAAATATAAGGATAATACACGCATCACGGAAGATGCCGATGTGACGGTATATGTCACAGCCCCCGATGTTGCCGGGTTTGTGGTGAACGGTTCGGGTGGCATTTCCATAAAATCGGCCATTGATATACCCGGCCAGGATGCTGTTATGACAGTAAATGGTTCGGGAGACATAAATGCCGTAGCAGTAACGTGCAAGTCATTTAAAAGTGTCGTCAATGGTTCGGGTGACATTGATATTAATTCCCGGGTGAAAGCCACACAGAATTTAAACATGGCAGTAAACGGTTCCGGGAATATTGAGGTCGATGCCATTGAGTGCAGACAAGGCAAAGCCTCGGTCAACGGCTCGGGCGATGTCTCGGTTGATGCGGCAAAAGTTTCCACACTTGATGTCAGCGTTAACGGTTCGGGCGACGTGGAGTGCAATGAAATTGATGCCACAACGGTAAAAGCCGAATTGTCGGGTTCGGGTGATATTGCCATAGATGGCAGGGCGGAAAATGCCGACCTGACAGTCAACACCTCGGGCGACATATCGGCCGAAAACTTGCAGGCCGACAATGTTAAAGCCACTGTAAAAGGTTCGGGTGAAATCAATTGTTATGCTATGAAGACCCTCGATGCCACCATCAACGGTTCGGGCGAAGTGCGTTATGGCGGTTCGCCACAAGTGACATCCCACGGCAATAACAGCGACAACATTTCTCGCAATTAAGAAATTAAGTGCAACCTGACGGCTATTTCCACTGCTGCTGCCGTATTATTAACTTGCAGAGCCGAAAGTATATTTTGCCGATGCCGATACACTGTGTTGACCGATATGCACAGCGTGTCGGCAATCTGTTTGCTGCTAAGCCCTTTTGCCAACAGGCTTAAAACGTTGATCTCGCGAGCCGATAACAATTGGTTGTCGAGCGAGTTGTATGTGTCTGATAATATAGCTTTGCCTGTACGGTTGTCAATTATTCCCCTGATGGCACTACCGGTGGTATTGTCAATGAATGGCGTGTAAAGGCACAGTGACAGCCATATATTGCCGTCAGGCAAATTTTCTATGTAATATGTGCGATGCAATATGGGAATACTGCTTTGCAAACCGGAACTGAAATGCAATAGGCATATCATGTTGTAAAAAGGTCGCTCGCTTGGAGGTAATTTCTTTTGCAACTGAATAAAGCGCAATTCCAATATGTGACGTTCCATTAATTCTTCGGATGGAATGTAATTGAATATTTTTTCTTCAAATATCGATGGTTCTTCGATAAAATTGGCCAATCCCATAAATTCACCTAATTTACCCGAATAGATGTAGCTCGTTTCGTTTTGTAGGTCTGATAAGACGGCAATGCCATTTTCGTTTTCGGCATACATTTGTGCCAACAATTTGCGTTGCTCCAATATGCCGTAACATTCGGCATAAGCAGCGCAAGAATTTTGCCGACCCGAGTTGAACAGTGCTTTCAATTCATCTTGTTTTGCATGCATATCAATTAAATTGGCTAATTTTGACTATTGTGAACCATATTTCATGATGTTAATTTTGCCATTAAAATAATGGTTAAGCGTTTTTCGCTATATTCACTTACAAACATATAAGAAATAATGAAAAAAACAAAAATTTTTGCAAGCCTTGTGTGTGCGTTAGCATTGCAAAGCTGCTTACAAGAAAATGCCGGGCAAGTTGCTCAAATCGATGAAACTACCGCTGAAATTTCAAATATCGCAGTGTGTGATATACACTTCTCAGACATAACTTTTACACATTCGCTTAATGGTGCCGACACTTGTATTTCAATAAAAGAACCCAACAAACTTGAATTTAGGTGTACCGAGAAACGTGATATTTTTTGTGATCCAAATGGAAGGTTGAGCAATAATACCATTCCGGTTTTGTTGACAGAAGTTGACAATACTAAGCCTTTCACGTTTACTGCTAAAGTTTCGCCCGGTTTTACCGAAGAAGGTATGTATAATGCTGCAGATTTGTTGATATTTGTCAATGATACCTTGTGGCAGAAATTGTGTTTTGAACAAGATGAGCGTGCAAATCACCGTATTGTCACGGTGCGTACACAAGGTACCTCTGACGACAATAACCACGAAAAGCTTAATTGCTCGTCGGTATATTTGCGGCTTTCGTCCGATTCTCACACATTAGCCAGCTATTATTCGCTTGATAAGAAAGATTGGCACATGGTTAGACTTTACGAGAATTATTATCCCGATAAAATTTGGGTAGGCATTGCCAGCCAAAGTCCTACAGCCGGAGTGTGTACAAGCTTGTTTGAAGATGTAACACTGGAACAAGTATCGGTAAGTGATTTCCGTATGGGTGATTAATAGCGTTTTGAATATGTAAAATTTTGAGTATTAGCAATGCTGCAAATCAGCAAGTTGTATTTTTACATTACGCTCGTTTTTTCATTATATGGCCGTATATAAGACGCACCGTTGTAATATAAAAAACAACTTGCTGTTTTTTGCATTACGCCCGACTTTCACTATATTTGCAATGCAAAGGATTACAGGCCGCTTGCAGCCTTCAGGCGGTGCTCGTCAAGTATTCTTTTCCCCTTGGAACATGAGTAACTTAAAAAATCGAAACAATACAAGTTTTATTATGAGAAAAATCACATTATTAATGGTCATGTTGGCATTTGTGTCGATTGGAGCATTGGCACAGGTGCGCACACAACAGACATTTGAGAAAGGGTGGAAGTTTACCCGTGAAGATCAAACTGATTTCAGCACCGTCGGGTTTGACGACACCGAGTGGGAGTCGGTCGTAGTGCCGCACGATTGGGCCATATACGGTCCTTTCGATATTAATAACGACCGGCAAAACATGGCTATTGCCCAGGACGGACAGACCGATGCAATAGAACACGCCGGCCGTACAGGCGGCCTGCCTTTCATCGGTGTGGGGTGGTATAGGCTTGAATTTGATGCCACTGAATTTGCTGCAGGCAAGACTGCCACTCTCGTTTTTGATGGTGCAATGAGTCATGCCCGTGTGTGGCTCAACGGACAGGAAGTGGGTTATTGGCCGTATGGCTACAATTCGTTTTACCTTGATGTCACTCCTTATTTGAAAGCCGAGGGCAACACACTTGCCGTGCGCTTGGAAAACGAGGTTGAGGCATCGCGTTGGTATCCCGGTGCAGGGCTTTACCGCAATGTGCACCTCATTGTTAACGAAGATGCCCATGTGCCCGTGTGGGGAACTCAACTCACCACGCCCGAGGTTAACAAGGAATATGCGCGGGTACACTTGGTTACCGGCCTCACTATGCCGGCAGGCAAGTCGATAACTGATTACCGTATAGTTACCGAGCTTAAGGATGCCGCAGGCAATGTGGTGGCTACTGCCGAGAAACAGGGTTCCCGCTATGATGGCGGCAAGGCTTTCGAGCAGGATTTTGTAATCGACAGGCCGTCGCTTTGGTCGCCCGACAGCCCTACACTTTATGCAGCTGTTTCAAAAATATATGAAGGCAACACGTTGAAAGATGAATATACCACACCGTTTGGCGTAAGGTCTATCGAAATAATACCCGGTGAAGGTTTCTTATTGAATGGCGAACACACTTATTTCCGCGGCGTTTGCAACCACCACGACCTCGGCCCGCTTGGCGGCATTGCCAACGATGCCGGTATCCGTCGTCAAATACGCATTTTGAAAGATATGGGCTGTAATGCAATCCGCACATCGCACAATATGCCTGCCCCCGAGCTTATACGTGCTTGTGATGAAATGGGTATGATGGTGATGGCCGAGACTTTCGATGAATGGAAAACGCCGAAGATGGATAACGGTTACCACAAGTTCTTTGACGAGTGGGCCGAGAAAGATCTTGTCAACCTATTGCATCAGTTCCGCAACAATCCGAGTGTGGTGATGTGGTGCATCGGCAACGAAGTTCCCGACCAAGGGAATTACAACGGTGCAAAGATTTCACGCTTCTTGCAGGATATTTGCCACCGCGAAGACCCCACCCGCCCTGTAACTCAGGGCATGGACAATCCCGACGCCGTTGTGAACAACAATATGGCAGCAACTATGGATGTTGCAGGATTTAATTACCGCCCGCACAAGTATCAGGAAAATTACAATAAATTGCCGCAAGAGATAATCCTTGGCAGCGAAACCGCATCTACGGTAAGTTCGCGTGGCGTTTATAAGTTCCCGGTTGTGCGCAAGGCCATGCAAAAGTATCCCGACCACCAAGCTTCGTCATATGATGTGGAACATTGCGGCTGGTCTAACTTGCCCGAAGACGATTTCATCCAGCACGACGATCTGCCATATTGCATAGGTGAATTCGTATGGACCGGTTTCGACTACCTTGGTGAACCTACTCCTTATTACAGTGATTGGCCAAGCCACTCGTCGCTGTTCGGCATACTTGACCTTGCCGGTTTGCCAAAGGACCGTTATTATCTGTATCGCAGCCATTGGAATAAAGAAGCCGAGACGCTGCACGTGTTGCCGCACTGGAACTGGGAAGGCCGCGAAGGCGAAGTGACTCCGATATTCGTATATACCAATTACCCGACTGCCGAAGTGTTTATCAACGGCAAGAGCCAAGGCAAGCGCACTAAGGACACTTCGATAAAGGTTTATAATACCGCGGACACCGTAGGCTCGACACGCTTCTTGCGCCAGCAACGTTACCGCCTGATGTGGATGGACACCAAGTATGAACCGGGTACGGTGAAAGTGGTTGCATATGACGAAAATGGCAAGGCTGTGGCTGAGACCGAGATGCACACCGCAGGCAAGCCTCACCACATAGAGCTTGTTGCCGACCGCTCGCAAATCAAGGCCGATGGTAAAGACCTATCGTTCATCACCGTGAAGGTGGTTGACAAGGATGGCAACCTGTGTCCGCTCGCCGACAATGAAATAAAGTTCAAGGTGAAAGGTAAAGGCTTCTACCGCGCAGGGGCCAATGGTGACCCCACTTCGCTCGAATCGTTCCAGGCTCCGCACATGCACGTATTCAATGGCATGATGACTGCAATCGTTTCATCGACCGAAGAACCCGGCAAAATCACCCTTGAAGCCACTGGTAAAGGTTTGAAGAAAGGCACAATTGACATTATCAGCGAATAATCGCGAATCGGTGATAACCGCCTCAATGGGAAGAGAGCTTGAGCAATTCGCTCTTTTCCCATTGTTTTTACCGAAAAACTTTAAAACCGCTCATATTATGAAAAATTGGGAAAATGAACTGAGTGAAATGTTGCCGTTGCTCGGGCACCGCAACTGGATTGTATTGACCGACATGGCTTACCCCTTGCAGGCCAAAGACGGTATTGTGACCATATATGCCGATGCCGAATATGACAGTGTGCTGAATTCGGTGGTGAAGGCTATAAAAGATTGCCCGCACATTCGTCCGCACGTGTACCAAGATATGGAATTGAATGATTTGGATGATAATTCTTGCCCGGGAATAGAAGATTACAAGACCCTGACTGCCGAAACGTTGGGCGGTATGGACGTGAAGCACGTAAAACATGAGGAACTGATAAGCCGGCTTGACAGCGTAAGCAATATGTTCAAAGTTGTAATCATAAAAACGCGCCTGCTGAAACCATTCACATCGGTGTTCTTTGAACTGGATTGCAAATATTGGCAGTAACAAAGAAGGCATATCCACAAGAAAAACGCTAACAAAATAATTGTTAGCGTTTTTTGTACTCCCGAGCAGAATCGAACTGCTATCTAAAGTTTAGGAAACTTCCATTCTATCCGTTGAACTACGGGAGCCTCTATAATTTGTGATGATGCTTTTCAAGAGTGCAAAGTTAAATATAAATATTTAATTTGGCAACACTGCTGACAAAGAAAGAAGCTATCAGGTGCAATGGCAGGATTTATTCTGAAGAACACAGACGGAAGTTTGACATCAAGAACGATGTTTTCACGGTAGAAAGGAATCCGACCGATAACAATAAATTGGTTCTGACCATAAACAGGCAACCGATTGGCGAATGGTTTAAAGAACAGCTTGGCAAGCTGGGACATGGCTTCCGGAAAACACCTGATGAACCGAGAAAAGGAGGTGGATTTAGATTATAAACGTTAATTCTCTCACATCGAATAGAAAGGAGTAGTCAAATAAACTTTTGGTTGCTCCTTTTTTCGTATCTTTACGCCATCTGAGTAACTTAAATGAGTTATGGAATCAAATAGTTGGATAAAAGAAGGTGAGTGGCTTTGTACTCCTGAAGGCTTTGCCATTACCAGAAAAGTGTATAATCTTTATTTTGAGGAATACGACCGTGAAAATAACAGATTATATGGAAGACATTTTTCATGAAATAGTAAAATACCCTCCATCAGGGTATAATAAAGATGGCATTTATACATCTGATGACTGGACATTGATATCAGATATCGGGAAATCTTTTAATGGCAAGATTCTCTCTGTGAAAGATTATTTGAAAGTCGAAGGACAATATGTTAACACGGTTCTGATGATTATGTCAGCACTTGATTGCGAGTATCTGACCATAAAATACATAGAGATAAATCAAGATGAAATGGCGAATGATATAGAAATATACAGGAAGCAATATGGTGTTAGTATTACAGGAACACTCCCTAAATTAAAAAAGGGAACAAGACTCTCACGAATCAATGCCCCCAATGTGCTCAGACTTTGTTTAAGAGAGCTTTGCTATATTGTTTTTTCATGTAAATCAAAGGAACTGGAATTATATTTTTCTTATGAATATTACTTAAATGTAAAATGTCCGATAGAAAGAAATACACTTAGTCAAATCGTGAAAAGGAACAATTTGTATTTAGATCCAAGAGGATGATGGTATTGTTCAAGATTGAAATATGTGGAAACAATATGCTTGATTTTCAAGATTGTTTGCTGGGTGTAATAACATGAAGGAGAGTGCTTATCTGTACATCCTCATTGTTCTTGTCATTATAATAAATTTACCTATGAATATAAAGGGACGTTCATTGGATTTTAAATCAAGTAGATAACTAATATTGTTTCGTAGAGTATTAATTTTCATGCTCTGCGAAACAATTAATTGCTAGTATATGAATTATGAAAATTTTTATATATCTAATTGCGCTATTTAATGTGCTTCTATCATGTTCTTGTTCATCACGTATTTCATATGAAAATTATGAAAATAAAATATACAAAATTACGCTCAAACAAAAGTCCAATATCATTGTAGGTTTCATTATTTCAAATAAAGAGACAAACTCTAAACTGGCTTTTACTCCGTCATTAGTTATGATTGATGGAGAAATACCTGAAGGAAGTCTCAGGTCTGATTATAATAGTACAGATGAAACAGTGCTTTATCAATGCGATTCTACATATTGTATAGATACAGATTCTATTTCAATTGCCTTTGCATTGGAGGCCTTAAATCATAAAAGACTGGATTTGTTAATATACAATTCCCGGCTACAAGACTATAAAGATGAAAACTGTACGTTACTGAAACAATCTAAATAAATCAACTGGAATATATTCTTATTATTTATTATTGCTGTCCGGTAAAACTTTTTAGTCATCAAAAAAATAAGGGCTGACTTCCGAGCGAGGAAATCAGCCCTTTTCGTTACCTTTGTTTCTACCACAAAACGTTAATAACGATGGGCAA
>CASENC010000031.1 GCA_949289215.1 uncultured Bacteroidales bacterium
CCAATGCAGGTGACTGTGGTGCAGCCAATGCAGGTGACTGTGGTGCAGCCAATGCAGGGAACTGTGGTGCAGCCAATGCAGGTGACTGTGGTGCAGCCAATGCAGGTGACTGTGGTGCAGCCAATGCAGGGAACTGTGGTGCAGCCAATGCAGGGAACAAAGGTGCAGCCAATGCAGGGAACTGTGGTGCAGCCATAGTTTCGACAGGCGGTAAGGTAAAAGGCGGTAAAGGCTGTGTTTTGGTTGCAAGAGACGTGAAATATAACAACGATACAGGTATGTACGAAGTAACGGACTGGGCTTGTGGAATAGTCGATGGCGTAAACATCAAGGAAGA
This sequence comes from uncultured Bacteroidales bacterium, assembly GCA_949289215.1. Classification (GTDB taxonomy): domain Bacteria; phylum Bacteroidota; class Bacteroidia; order Bacteroidales; family Muribaculaceae; genus Avimuribaculum. Next base: position 338 of record CASENC010000031.1, read on the forward strand.
TACGTGGTATCGACTGGAACAAGGCAAACTTGTTGAATGTAATGAATAATAAACACGCAAAAACACTATGACGAGCAAACAGGGGAAATGTTGCGGCAACTGCAAGCACTTCACGTGTGAAGATGCCCTCGGGCTTGGCTGGTGCGCACTGAATGAATGCGAGACTACATGTGGCAGCCAATGCAAAGGATATGAAAATAAACGAAAAACTTTTATAAAACAAACAGAAAACGATGGGAACAAGAGTAATATTTTTTGACAACCCCGAACTGCTGAAAGGAGGTCAAGATGGGCAGACCGCAGAGTAACGGGCTTGTAGAGCTTCATGATGGGAAATTAGATAGTAAGGCTTTCATGTGCTTCGATTTGTTGGACTTTTTGCATAACGATGAAACGGTCAAAGGATTGGAAAACTGGGATGCGTGGTGCGAGAAGTTTATCCAAGCGAAGAACGGCAACTGTCCGTACCGTGACAAATGCGCCCGATACGCCAAAACGATTGCGAAAAGGGGTAAACAACCATATCAATTGACGATGTTCTGAAGAAAGGAGAAACCAAATATGAATTACACAGATGAACCTATGACAGCAGGGGAATTGCGGAAGAAAATAAAGAACCTGCCTGCCGATACCCCGGTGTTCCTTGTCACCGACAAGGAAAGCCCCGACGCATGGGACGAGGAACGAGGACGCTGGAGGTATGTACGCCCTTTGGCATACGCCTCAAGGGAATGGGACCGTGCCGAAGAAATGTTTGGCGAGGACGAACTTGTGTTGCTGCTCGAAGTAGAGAACCCGTAATCAAATGACAATTAAATGATGGAACAATTGCGATTTCTTTTCGACTACGGCGTAACGCCCGAACAGGCCTGCATAATGTGCCACTTCAGCTCCGAGTGCGGCGGCTGCTGCGTCAAGTGCCGCGCCGAGAACCCCGACAGCACGTGCTACGGGCAGAACTGCTCGCAGCCCAAGAGGCATCACGACGGGCAGCGGTGGGAGGCGTGGCTGCACATAGTGGCCACGTTCCGACCCGATTTGAAGAAATTCTTACCAAGGGAATATTGGAAATACCTAAAACAAAAACGAATGAAGTATGAACGAGACACTGAAGAAAAGGATTGAACAGGCGGCAAAAAAATATGCCGATGAGCAAGGCGATTTTGGCATTAATTGGCATCATGCAGTTGAAGATTTCGCCGCGGGCGCACACTGGCGCATCAGCTCCGTGTGGCATGACGCAAGCGAAAGTCCGCGCACAGGCGACCGCATCATAGTCATCGACGAGGACTACCACATAGTCGATGTGGGCTACTTCGGCAACAGCGACAGGATTATGGACGGACACCGTTGGGCATATATTAACGACCTGCTGCCCGAAAGAAAGGAGGAAGCAAAATGAACAGCATTTGGATAGCAAGGGATAAAGATGGTACGTTATGTGCATACAACCAAAAGCCGTGTAGGATTGCATTCGATGACATTTGGTTGCCCGAGAATGGGAATGACTGGAACTATGAGGTTCTTAATGACGATTGGTTCCCCGAAGTAACATGGGAGAATAGCCCGATAGAGCTTGTCCCTAAAATAATGATTGACAAGAATACAAGTTTGGAAGATAAGGAGATATTATGAAAAAGATAGGACTAATAATTGCCACAGCGGGACTTCTGGTGCTGTTGATAACTGGCATAGTAATAATTGCAATAAACTCTGGATTTACAACAGCATTCCTCGTTTTAGCTTTTGTGCTATTGGTTGCCGGAACTTTCATTTATTATGCGTCAGATTAGTTATGATACGAGAAGTTCAACAGACAGTTATAAACCAAAAAAAGAGATAGAATGGCTATGGAACGGAAAATAGGAGAAATATTCGAGTACAATGGCGATTGGTATCAGTGCTTGCCTGAAAGACGTATATGTGACGATTGCGCATTTAAGAATGATATAACTTGTAAAAACAGCAAAGGAATAAGAGGAGAATGCCAAAGATTACGCCGTCAAAAGGACGGAGTAATCTTCAAGAAACTCGAAAAGGTCGGAGAGCCTGTTAAATATAACGGAAGTCTCTATCAAGGATTCAAGGCAGAAAATACTATTATTGATGTATGTCATAATTGTGCATTTTGGGAGATTAGCTGTGGAGAAGCCGTTATATGCGATACAAACGTATTTTTCAAAAGAATCAAACAAAACAAAGAAGAAATGGAAGAAAATAGAATAATAAATCAACATTCTGCTGAATGTGAACAAACTATAAATGATGTTGTACGTAAATGTTACACGGAGAATAAATCAACACAAATAAAAGATATGAAGAAAAAGATGAGGATGCACGATTTAAAAGAAGATATGCCTAAATCTAATAAGGCATTTGATGAATTTTTATATAGCAAACAAGAATTAAAACTTAAACCCTTTTCCTTGGAGTTGGCTAAACAAGGCAAGCCCGTCTGCACGAGAGAAGGTAATCGAGTACGTATTATTTGTTTTGATGCTAAAGGACATCAGCCTATTATAGGACTTGAAACACATCCAGATGGAGAAGAAACGATTGAAACCTATTATTCTGATGGTAGTTTTCATGATAACAGAGAACAAAGTAAGGGCGACCTCATGATGCTCCCCGAGAAGAAAGAGGGGTGGGCTGTGATTTACAAGGACGATTTGCTCCGAACGGAAAAGGAGGCGCGGGAACTGGCCGAACAATCCATATCCGAAGTGATAAGGATTGAAAAAATCGAATGGGAGGAATGACAGACAGGGCAAGACAACCTACAACAAAAAAAGAGGAACAAACGACATGGGAAGAAAAGAGGATTTCATGGACTACCTGCACAGGCAGGTGGAGTTCAAGCGGTCGCTCGGCAAGATAAGGACGGCCACCGCATATAACGACCTTTGGAAAAGGCTGCATCAGTTTACAGACGGCGGTGGATTGCCGTTCGGCGACATAACGAGCGACAAGATGCAGCAGTTCGAGGCGTGGCTGCAAGCGAGGGGCAACCGCCCCAACACCACGAGCTACTACGTCCGGGCGATGCGGACGGTTTACAACAAGGCGGTGGAGGAGGGGATAGCGCAGCAGCCCAAGGTTAACCCGTTCAAGAAGGTTTTCACGGGCAACGAAAAGACGGTGAAAAGGGCGATACCCGTGGCCAAGGTGAGGGAAATAGCCCACATGGACTTCCGGGAGCTGCCCGGCCTGCCGCGGGCGGAAAGGGAGGCCATGGAATATGCCCGCGACATGTTCATGTTCTCGTTCTACACGCGCGGGATGTCTCCCATCGACATTGCAAAGCTGCGCAAGGACAGCCTGCGCGACGGCGTTCTCACCTATTACCGCTCCAAGACACGTCAGCGGCTGTCCGTGAAGTGGGAGAAGTGCATGGAGGAGATACGCCGCAGGCATTCCGCGCCCGACGGCAGCCCCTATATGCTCGACTTTTCCAGCGGCGAGGGCGAGGAGTTCCACAGGATTTACTTGAACAGGATTTGCAGGGTCAACGCCGCGCTGCACCGCATAGGAGAACTTGCGGGGTGCGGCGGCATTCTGACCATGTACGTGGCGCGGCACAGCTGGGCGAGCGCATGCAAGAACAGCAACATACCGCTGTCGGTGATAAGCGAGGGCATGGGGCATACCGACGAGGAAACGACCCGTATATACCTCGCACAGCTCGACACCAGCATAGTTGACAAGGCGAACAGGAAGATTATAGGGCAGATATTATGAGGAAACTGAAAAGCGACATACGCAAGGCGGTCAAGTCATACATCAAGTACAAGAGACTATACGACGAGGCAATAGAGAACCTTGTGAGCCTAAAGGTATTGGAGGAGGTGCAACGGCTCGACGATGCCGACAAGCTGAAACTGAACTTGCGTGAAGTCGTACAATATGGCGCGTACATATCCGGCATACAGAAAGCGTTGCTTTTTATCCGCGACAGGTGTATTTTAGATAGCAAATCAATATCCAAGGACAGGCTTATGCACCTAAAGGCGAACATCGAGCTTGCGTTGAGCAGCAAGATAGCCGCGGAGCGGCTTGTCGTTGGCGAGTGGGGGAATATCAAATACCGTCCAGTCAAGGACAAAAAAGGGAACGTAACTGGATATAAGGCTAATTTTTATGTAATAACTAAAAACATAGTGGAATTATGAATGAAACAATCTTCGGAACGCACAACTCCATGAGCTACCTGCCGCCCCTGCACTGGTGGGGCTGGCTGATGATAACGTTCGCCCGTTGCCAAAGCAAGACGATAGACGAACAGCTTGCCGCAGGGGCGCGGTGCTTCGACCTGCGCGTGGCGTTCGACCGCCACGGCATGGCGCATTTCCGCCACGGCTGGTGCCGCTTTGGCGGCGATAGGACAATTGGTAATGTACTGAAACAGTTGCAGCACCACGGCGAGCCTGTGTACGTCCGCCTTATACTCGAAGAGCCGCTCACCCTGCGGAATGCCATCAAGCAGGCATTGGGGCTGAAAGTGTCGCAAAAGCCCGACGCTGCAAATGAATACTATTTCCCGCGCCGCTGCGCACTGTACCGAAAAATTTATAAGGGTATAACTTTCCTTGGCGGCAACCGCAGCGAGGACGGCAATGCCTTGTACTTTATTGCCGTGCAGTGGGAAGAACTCCAAAAAACCGCACGGGGCGGCGGGAACTAAAAAATGCCAAGGGGTATGCGGCTCGGATTTTTTCTCCAAAAAACCGCATACCCGTTTTTCCTCCAAAAAAATTTGGCGGTCTGCGTGGCATGGATTACTTTTGCCATGCAGCTACATAGGAACAGAGGTTCCGTTCCCAATTAATTCCGCAGCACCTCACGTTATAGGGTGCTTTTTTTGTTCCAAAAAACCGCGGTGGGGTGCAAGCCCGTTTTTGTTCCAAAAACCCCTACACCCCCGCAGCCCTCAAAAATCACCGCCGGATCCGCCGTCCATGCGCCGCCGTCCTTCAAGCGAACGCAGGAACGCCGCCGCCTTGGCCATCGACGACCCTATTTGCCCGGCTGACGCGCCGCCGTCCTCGACCGTCAGCCGCCACCGGGGGAACTTGCCGCGGTAAACGACCGTCCGCCCGTCGTCGTCGATTTCCATGCCATGCGGTTCGTTGGTCGCCACCGAGCGGTGCCGGATAACGAGCCAGTCGGCCATTTCGCGCAATACCCGGGGAATTCCCCTTATGTCCGGGTGCCGTTCCATTTCATCAGACAGGAACGACACCCGTTGCGTTTCGTTAAATTGACGCTCCTTAAAACGTATCACCACCAAGTTAAGGCGGTCGGAAAGTACCCACCACCCTGCATTATCCTTGCTTTTTTCAAGCAAGAAACGCGGCTCGCCGCCGGGCATCATGTCGCACCGGCAAATGGAAAATTCGGGCATCATGTCCGGTTCGGGCGCTGATGCGTGAATTTCGCCGCACAGGGGGCAAACGTGTGCGCACACCCCCCTGTCAATCTGTGTAATGTTGCGTATTTTCATATTTAATCAAAAAAACGCCGCCGGGCATTACCCCGGCAACGTGTGTTGTTTTTGTTCCAAAAAATGCCATGCGGTTACATTTCTTCTTCTTCGTCTTCTTCACAATCTATTCCGTCGTCTTCTTCCATCATTTTCAAAAAATCGGTAACTTCATCGCTAAGCCAACCATACTTGCGCATTGCCTGGCGTTCGGCAAAATTAGTGTCTGTTAACCTTATGGCGTAATACGTATCATACTCGCCGTCGAAGTCAAGCCGCCCTGTTTTTGCCTTCATATCGCCCTCATATACGACGTATCCGGTACAATCTGTGTAATAAGGCTTGCAAAATCTGCCTGTTTTTTTATCTCGGTTGCAATCAAACAAATCATTGCAATTTCGCCGGACGAGGTCTTGAAAATCGCCCAAGCCGATACATTGCAATCCCCACAGTTTTTTTTGCATATGGAACATTACATAAATGTTATCGAAGTTGTTTGCGGTGTTGTTTGATGTAGTTTTCATAATCGTTGACAGTTTTGAGTGTGCCTCACTTGTTTTTTGTTTGTTGGTAAATTGTTTATCTCTGTATTACAAAGGTAGTTATTAATTATTTAACGTGCAAGTTTTAAGGCGGTTTTTTTGCCCGGATTGCGTTAAAAGATGTTAGCCGATTAGCGGCGGCAAAATCAGTGAACTGATTTTACGAGGCCTTTAATTTGTGCAAGAAAAGATAAATGACTATCAAACAATTCTTGTGCATCTTTTTTTGCGTCGTCGAGGTTGTCGAATATCCAGCACAAGCAACTCCGATCCGAGTGTTTGCCGTTGCAAACAATATATTTATTTTCGCCACAGGAAATATAACATATAATTTCCCGTCCGTATTTATACAAGATTTGCGTTTCGTAAGGTGTCTCTTTGGTTGTGACTTTACATTTTTTTGTTGCCATGATGTTTTTGTTTTGATTGTTATTGAAATTGCCCCCGGCCGCCTGCCTTATTGCAGGCACAAATATCCGTCGGTCTTTTGAAGGTAGGTTACAAATTGCCTTAACTCCGTTTCGTTTGCGAAATGGTAAAAACATTTGTTTGCTGATTTTGACGCCGAAATGTTAATGCCGCTTTCTTCTGCAATGTCGGCGTATGCATAAACGCCCATGCCGCACATTAATGCGTCGTTTATCGTCTTTTCGTCGCCTGTATTCGCATTTTTGCGAATATAATTAATAAGTCTGTCGATTGTCTTGTAAAATCTCATAGTAGTAAATATTTAAATTGTTATTATTTTTGTTTCATTTCTGCATTACAAAGGTATATAAAATTATTTACATATATAATAAAAAGGGAATAAAAATACTGTCATTTAACTAATATTAGCAAATAATACTATTTACGTGTTTCTTGTTTTTTGTATTTTTGCACAAAACAAAAAAGAACATGACAAGGGTTAAGGAAATTTTAAAGGAAAAAAGGCTAACACTTAATGAATTGGCAGACATGCTCGGCGTTAGCCGCCAAGCCTTAAGCAAGCAAGCAAAGGGCATAATGCTTGTTGAAACTGCCGAAAAGATTGCGTCCATTTTAGACGTACCATTGTGGCAACTGTTCGCATCTCCTGATGAAGTGCGTGGGAGTGACACTGCCGGCACTGTCCGCTGCCCCCACTGCGGCAAACGCTACAAGCTCGTGCCTCTCGACGATTGAAACGCGGCGGATAAACTTTTTTTCGGAAGGTGTGGTAATCTTACCACACCTTTTTGTATATTTGCCACAAACCAAAATCCAAGGTATGCAGCAAACAAAACCGAAATTGACAATCAAACAGGAGCGATTTTGCCAGTTGTTCGTCGAGACGGGGAACGCCTCGGAAGCGTACCGCCGCGCGTATGATTGCAAATCGACTTACGCAACGATTAATGTCAAGGCGTGCGAAATGCTGCGAAAGGATAACATCTCGGTAAGGGTCAGCGAGTTACAGCAAGCGCAGCAAGCAAAAGCGAGCATAACGAAAGATGAAATCATGCGCTTGTGCATCGATGTCATTCGCGGCAAAGTCGTAACCGATTACGTCGAGGAGAGGGCTGGCAAACAGTTGCGCCGCGCCGTGTCGAAAACGTGGGCGGTTGAACGCCTGTGCAAAATGTTGGGTTGGGATGCACCGACAAAACAAGACATCACCGTGCAGCCGGCGCCCGTGTTTGATTTGTCGCTCGTTCCGGACGATGTAGTTTGCGAGATAGCCGATAAGTTGCTGGATTATAGAGATTTAGCATTGTTGGGCGAAAACACACAAGGCAATGACGGTGGCAAGTGAGGCAAAAATGAATGGTTATATTACCGCGGCTGCACGTCGGCGGTTGGGGTATTTTGCCCGTGCCATTGTTCCGGGGCTGCACATGGCAGGTTTCCATCGCGTATATTACGCGATACTTGACGCGTTCGCCCGTGGCGACATTCGCAAGCTAATCGTGCAAATGCCCCCGCAGCACGGCAAATCGCAAGGGTCGAGCCGACTGTTGCCGGCGTTCCTGTTGGGTCGCGACCCGTCGCTTAAAATCTGCATAGGCAGCTACAGCACCACCATAGCGCGTGACTTCAACCGCGACGTACAGCGCATAATGCAGGGCGATGAGTTCCGCGCCGTATTTCCGGGCGTGAGCTTGCCCGGCGATGAAAGCAAAAGCGGCTACCAATGCAACAGCGACGTAACCGAATTGCCCGGCACCGGTGGGTGGCTACGGGCAGTTGGGCGTGGCGGGTCGCTGACTTCAAAAACTGTTGACGTGTCAATCCTCGACGATGTTTACAAGGATTATGCGGAGGGTAATTCGCCCGTGATACGCGAGGCAGCGTGGAAATGGTACACGACCGTCGTGCGCACCCGTCTGCACAACAATAGCCGCGAGCTGATAGTTTTCACCCGCTGGCATGAAGACGACCTAATAGGGCGCATCATACAAGGCGGCGAGCGTGTCGTTGACATAACTTGCCGCGGCGACCTTTCCGGCATTGCGCCCGGCACATGGGCGCGTGTCAACTTCGAGGCAATCAAGACAGGCGACCCGACCGAGATAGACCCGAGGCAACCGGGTGAGCCGCTGTGGCCGCAGCGTCACAGCCTTGCGAGACTTGAAGCACAACGGGAACTCGACCCGGTGCAATTCCAATGCCTTTACCAAGGCAACCCCGGCAATGCCGAGGGGCGTTTGTATTCCACGCCATTCAAAACGTGGACGGACAAGGGCGAATGGGGGCGTTACATACGTTCCGGCAATTACACCGACGTAGCCGACGAGGGCGGCGACTACATGGCCTCAGTGTGTTATGACATTTACCTTTCGCCGCACCAGTCGTTCGATGAACGCACTGGGAAATACGTGCCAATCCTGTACGCGCTTATAACGGATATGATATACACGCAGGACAACATCAGCGTGACAGCCGTCACCGTTCCGGAGATGATTAACCGCAATGGTTCGCAGCGGGCGTGGATTGAGAGCAATAACGGCGGTGCAGGGTTTGAAAAGATGATACGACCGAAAACCAAGGCGATAACCGTGCCTTTCCAGCAGCGCGGCAACAAGGAAAGCCGCATCATAACCAACTCGGTGGCTGTCAATTCGCAGATAATAATGCCGCTCGGGTGGGAGACCCGGTTTAAGGCCGCTTTCGAGCATCTGACGGGCTTTTTACGCGACTTCGGGGCAAATGCCCATGATGACATGGAAGATTGCCTCACGGGCATCGTGGAAAAGGAGATAGCCGGCGGCGACATACGCCCCTATTCGCAGCGTTCGCGCGGCGTGACGGTGCATTGAGCGATTTTTTTGCGCCCGTCGTTTGCAATCAAGAACCGATTAATTATATTTGCCGCAAACAGGGGTCAAGGGTAAACCCCTGTGGGAGAATTGTTAGGAAAAACACCACTTTGTAACCAAAAAACAAGTAAAATGTCAGTTTGTTCTTGCCCACTGGGGGTCAGTCTTGCCGACATACCCTCTTTTAACTGCCCCGACACGTTCGGGCAAATTCAAAAGGTCGCGTTCCAGCGGCTACGCAAGCCTGATGGCACGCGCAATTCGTTCACTCAAACAGCGGACATAACCAAGCTTGCGTCTTGGACTCCATTGCTGTCCGCTGGTGACAGCACCAAAATCGTAGTGTCTCCGTTTATTGAGGCACCCACCGCAGAGGGGGGCGCGGCTCGCACCTTCGGCGGCGGTAACGACACGCTCGGCGGTGTCGAAGAAATAGTTGGCCGCGAGCCGACCACGTTCACCGGGGTAATCCGCAAAGCACCTCAAAACGTTATCAAGGCGTTAAAGCAACTACAATGCGAAAGCTGGGGTAATAACCTTGGCATTTACCTTTTCGACGAACACGGCGCAATCGGCGCGCTGCAAGACCCCAAAACTACCACGACTTACTACCCTATTCCTATCAGGGCCTTATTCTTCGGAGATAAGACGTTGGGCGGTTATGAGGCTTTTGACAGTAACGCCGTGCAATGGTCGTTCCTGCCTGATTGGTCTGACGACCTTGTAAGGGTCATACCCGAGTTCAACCCGTTGGACGACCTCGTACCGGCATCGGGTGATTAAACGCGGAGGGGCGGCGCATGGCACGGAAACCGACAAAAATAACGCTTGAATGCCCCACATTGGGCATAACGAGGGAGTTCACGGCGGCGCACGCCGAACGCCTGTTGCGAATGCGCAATAACGGCGGTTGGGTGCTGCCTGCGGGAAGCAAATTCACGTTCGACAAGGAAAATGGTATTAATCGCAGATGACATAAGGAGACTTGCCACCGAGGGCATCGGCGGCGCGGCGAGGGCAAAGGCCATCGCCCACCAAGACCGCATCAAGTTCCACGTGCAGGTGCAATCGCAGCGCGATTGGGGTTGGTCGCAGCCTGCCGCCGACTTCATGGCGTTTGCCGCCAACCTGTTGCCGAAAGAGAAGATGCAGATGTTTAAGGCGTTGTTCCGTTATCCTGTCGCCACCAACGAAGTCACGGCGGTTTGTTTCGACAAGCTCAGCCGCATTTTCGACGGGCGCGACCCCGTGTTCGACTACCAGTTCACCGACAGCGAGCTTGCCGCGGACTGGAAAGACTACCGAACCGCCGCGCTCGGTGAGCCTGAGGTTTGGTCAAAGAAAGGGTGGGAATTTTTCAAGGCCGAAATTAACTCGGTGCTTGTAGTTGACCTGCCCCGGGAGCAACAGCCCGGCGACCCTTACCCCCGTCCGTACTTTTATTGGCTGCCGATTGCCGACATTACCGCATTTGAGGCCGACCCGGACAGCGGCAACATGGAGTGGCTTGCGTTCCGTCAGCGCGGCGGCACCATCGCCGCCATTGACGGCGGCTGTTACCGGGTATTCGAGGACAAGGGCGGCAAGCCCGGGGCGTTGCTTGAAGAAGTTCCGCACGGCCTCGGCTACTGCCCGGCGCGTTTCTTTTGGAACGAGCCGCTAAACATCAGCTGCCCCGATGTCAAGGCCTCGCCCCTGTCGAAAGAGCTTGACGCGCTCGACTGGTTTTTGTTTTACCACACGAGCAAAAAGCACCTCGACCTGTATGGCTCATACCCGATTTATTCAGGATACGAGCGAAATTGCGACTTCGCCGACCCGGCCACCGGGGAACACTGCGACAAGGGCATCTTGCGCGGGGCCGACAATTCCGTGATATACGACGCTTCCGGCGTTGCCATGCCCTGCCCCAAGTGTGGAGGGCGGCGCATCATCGGTGCCGGTTCGTTTGTCGAGATACCCGTGCCGGACAAGGACGGGCAGGCCGATTTGCGCGACCCGGTGCAGATGCTCGCGGTTGACCGCGACAGCCTCGACTACAACGTTTCCGAGGAAGAGCGGTTGCGGACGGCGATAATAACCGCGGTCGTAGGCACCAACGAGGAGATAACCACGCGCGACGCGCTCAACGAGCAACAGATACGCGCCAACTTCGAGAGCCAAACCACGGTGCTGAACCGTGTCAAGCTCGGCTTCGAGGCGGCGCAAAAGTTCGTCGATGAGACCGTGTGCCGTTTGCGCTACGGCGGTGCGTTCACAGCCGCCATCATCAATTACGGCACGGACTTCTACATCTACGACGCGGCGGAACTGCGTGAGCGTTATTCCAAGGCAAAGCAAAGCGGGTCTTCGGAAGCCGAGCTTGACGCACTGGCGCGGCGCATCATCGAGACCGAGTACCGCACGAACCCCGTGCAGCTTAGGCGCATGGCCTTGTTGCAGGAAATAGAGCCTTACCGCCACTTGACGCGCTCCGAGGCGTTGAACATGTACGACAAGGGGCTGATGTCGCAGCCCGACCTGTTGCTCAAACTCGACTTCGCCGGGCTTGTGTCGCGTTTCGAGCGCGAAAACACCAACATCTTGGACTTCGGCGCGTTGCTGCCGTTGGACAGGAAATTAGACATTATCAAACAAACATTATACGGATATGTTAGCGAAAACGACCGACGGCAAGACACAAGACTTGCCACTGTTACAGTTGACGAAAGACAACTACCTATGCCCGGAAGGGGAAGAACGGGTGTTCCATTGCCGTATCGAGGTGAAGAAGTTCGACCCTGACAGAGAGGGCGTGAGGCTGTCGCGCCCCAAGCTGTGCAAGTTCGAGCCTAAATTCTTCGAGGCGTTCGGGCTGCACAACCTGCGGCAACAAGGGTACACGGTGGACGTGCTCCACAACCCCCGCGAATGGGAAAAGGCACACGCCGCCGAATTGGCGGAAAAGGGAAAGGCCGCCGCAGCCAAGGCCGAGGAAAAAGCCAAAGCCGACCGCGAGGCCATGAAAGCCGAGATACTTGCCGAATTGAAAGCGGCGGGTATAATCCCGGCTGAAAACAAAAGCAAAACCACAACAAACACGAAAAAGTAACAACCATGCCACAAGCAGCACAACAAGACTACCTGCGCATCGAATGCGGCACAGCCGCCAATGCGCTCACAAGCGAAGTTAAGACCAAGCTGATAGCCTGCATCGAGGCCGGAACAATCCTCGACGTAGTGCTTGAACTCGTACCGGCGGCCAACCACGCCATGTCTGCCCGTGTCGTGTCCTACGACATAGACAGCTCCACGCCGTCCGCGCCCAAGTACGCAATAGGCATAGCCGACTGCCAGGCCTCGACCGCCGCGGTGGTGAAAATCGCCCTCAACTGACGCGGCAAGGGGCAAAGATGTTTAATTCAAAGGGAAAGGATTAGATAGATGCTTACAAGTGAAATAATCAAGGCAGACGCGGCACTGTCCGCGCTCACAGACGAGCAGGTGCAGGCCATCGCCGCGCTCTCGCAAAATGACGAAGCCGCCGTGATAGCCAAGAAAACCGGCGAGATATACGGCGCGCTCGACAACGACATACTCGAAGTGTCGGGCTTGCAAAAGAACGGCACGGAAAAGACCTACGACTACGCACGGCGCGTACTGTCGGAACTGAAAGGCTCGGCAACGGGCCTGCAAGGCGAAATCGACAAGCTCAAAGCTGAAAACGAGCGGCTGTCGAAAGCCGTGCAGGGCGGCGACGGCGGCGAGGCGTTGAAACAGGCCAAGGCCGACCTCGCAGCCATCACCAAGCAGTACAACGAGCTTAACGACCGCTTCAACGATGCCGAGCAAAAGCACAAGGGCGAGCTGTTTTCGGCGCGTGTCGATTACGCGCTGCAATCGGCCGCAGCCGGGTTGAAGTTCAAGTCGGGCTTGCCCCCGGCAGTCACCCGTGTAATAATGCAGCAGGCCGCCGACAAGCTCAAAGCCATGTCGCCCGAGGAAATCGACGGCGGCGACGGCGGCAAGGTGCTTGTGTTCAAGGGTGAAGACGGCGCGATACTTCGCAACCCCGGCAACCGCTTAGAGCCGTACACCGCCGCGGAATTGCTCGCAAAAGAGCTTGACGCAATGGGGGTGCTTGACAAAGGCCGCAAGCAGACAGGCACGGGAACACAGCCGCAGCAGCACGCCCAAGTCGGCACAATCGACGTGGCGGCGGCAAAGACACGCGTCGAGGCCGAACAGGCCATACGCGCCGCCCTCCTCGCAAGGGGCTTGGTGGTAGGTTCCGCCGCGTTCCAAGAGGAAATGACAAAGGCATGGCGCGAAAACAACATCTCCAAGCTGCCCGAGAGGTAAGGCGGCGCATGGGGAAACGCAAATCAGAGAATTGAAGAAAAACACGCGGGTCAAGGGTAAACCCGGGTAAAAACCAGTAATAACCAATTTAAATTCAAGTAACCATGAGCTTAATAGCTACAAGACTCCAGAATTGGCGGGTGTCCGACCCGAGGTTCGACCGGAACATGGCCCGCCCGTGCGAATACGGGGCTTTGGACTTCTTTGCCCAACAGACCGTATCGCCGAACTCGATAATCTCGGAAAACTTGCGCCAAAGGGCGTTCCAGTCCATTGGCAACACCGTGCAGGTGCCGGTGATTAACTATGACGGCGACGTCACCGTAGGCAACACGCGCTCCTGCGTCATTGCCGACAATGAAAACACCTCGGCTCTCTACACCATCGTGTGGGGAACTTATTCGGTGGGCTTCACCATGGTGCCTGCGGCCTACATGAACAACGAAATCGGCTACGACCACGACTTTGCCCGCAAGATGGAAAAGGTATGCCGCGCATTGGCCAACGCGCTCGACCAGGCAGCCGTGACCGCCTTGGAAGCAGGCAAGACCCAAGTGTTGAAAGACGATTTGAACTACACGTTCACTTCGGACGTTATCAACGTTCCCAACCAAATGGCCACCGAGATACTCGGAGACATCGACCCGTTGATGAGGGCTAACTGCTACCCCGGGCAAATCCACATCGTGGGCAACGCGGGCATAGACAGCCTCGTTCGCAAGCTCGCTCAGCATGGCGTGTACAACGATGCCAACAAGCAGATGGAGTATGCAGGCAAGGTACTGCACTACACCAACAACGTCACCAACGCGGGAAGCCAAAACGGCACGTTCTTCGCCGTGGTTGACGGCAATGTCGCCGTGCTTACCCGTGTTGACCGCGAGGCATTGCGCGGCACATATGCCAACTTCCACGAATGGGATGTTGTGCGCTTGCCGTTCATCGACCTGCCCGTAGGCTCGCACTACTACACCGCAGTAGGCGACCAGTCCGCAATCATGGGCGAAGCCACCGCCGACCTCACTTGCGGTGTCAAGGAATACTTCAGCTTCTCGCTCGATGCCGCGTTCATCACTGCCTACAACAGCGACCCCGAGACTGTCGCCAACCCGATTATCAAGGCGCAAATCGCCGCATCGGCAGCCAACACGCCGCTCGGTATGCCTGTTTACGTGACCAACGCAGCATCGTTCCCGACAGGGTCGTAAGCGTCAGGGCGCAATCCTATAACACGGGGGCGGGCGTTTGCCCCGCCCCTTTTTGCTAAAAACAGGAAACACAGATGATAAGGATAAAAGACATACAACAAGGGCTTAAAGGTTTGGTAGGCTGGCGGCAACCGCTCGACCCGTCAGAGGCGATAGACCCGTCACTCGAAGAAAGTTACAGCGGCTTGTATTTCCAAGACGCACACCCACTACTCACGGCGGAAAACATTAAAGCCGTCATGCCCGATATGTGGTGCGCACAATATCCCGAATGGAACGCAGCCACGGCATACACAGCCGGCACCAAGGTACGTACAGGCGAGGGCGTATGGATAGCCGTGCAAGACAGCACGGGACAAACACCCGGCGACGGCGATACATACTGGAAAGCATACAACCCGTTATCCGACTACCTTGCACGGCTCACCGACGGCGGCATATCCGCAGTGGTGCAAACATTCCTGCAAATGAAACAACTCAACCGTGAGACGCACAACTTGCTCGAACGCCGCACGTTCTTCGACGGAGCCGGGCGCATCAAGGCCACCGAGCAAAACCGCCACCGCATAGTAGGCTACGAGATTGTGCCAATACGCGCAATGGGGGTGACAACCAAGATTGAGCGTGTAGGCTTGCAGATGTACGGCGGCACGGGAACGGTGAAACTCTACCTGTTCCACAGCTCGCAGCCGGAGCCGGTGCGCACGTTCGAGTTGGATTACACCTTGCAGAGCGGCGGCTATCAATGGTTCACGCTCGACAATTGCCATCTACCGTATATTTCCGAGGGTAACAATGCAGGGGGCGCATGGTACTTGTGTTACAACCAAGACGAGCTGCCGTTTGGCATGGAAGCCGTGAACGTGTCGAAAGACTGGAGCCGTGAGCCGTGCGGTTCGTGCAACGTCGGCTCGCTTGAAACGTGGAGGGCGATAACCAAGTTTATGCAGATAACGCCATTCATGTACACCGCGCCGCAGACATTCACCGACAATCCCCAATTATGGGACATTGCAGGGAACATCTACACCAACACGTCCAACTACGGGCTTAACTGCGAAGTGACCGTAGGGTGCGACCTCACCGACTTCATCATATCGCAGCGCGGCATATTCGCCACAGTGTTGCAACGTCAAGTCGCGGCAACGGCATTGCGCACCATCGCGCTCAACCCGTCGGTGAGGGTAAACCGCAACCAGTCCAACGCATCGCGTCCGGAACTACTTTACGAAATTGACGGCGACCCACAAGGCCGCGCGTCGGGACTTGCATACGAATTAAGGGAAGCATACAAGGCACTATCGATAGACACATCAGGCATCGACCGTGCCTGTCTTGCTTGCAACAATAAGGGAGTACGTTACACCACGGCATGAAACTTATTAACGACATACTGCAACGTGCGAGGAACTGCAAATCTTACCTTGACAGCGGCGACGCGGTGAAAGAACATCTTGCACCCAAGGAAAAGCAAATACTTTCCATGCAGTCCGACCAGCTATTAGAGGGGAAGCGGCCCGACGGCAACGACCTGCGCCCGTACTACAGCGAAGACCCCTACTTTACCGTTCTTGGCAACTGGGGAGGCAACCCCGACGCATACAAGGCATGGAAAAGCACTCTGCCAAATTGGAACAACCCCAAGCGTAAGGAAGATGCACCCAACCTGTATATCAACGGTAAGTTTCACAGCGAGCTTGGCTGTTACTTCGAGTCCGACGGCATACTTATCACCGCCGCCACGCCATACGCTATGGAAATAGTGGCAAAGTACGGTAACGACAGTTTCGGATTGTCAGGTGAAAGATGGTCGGCATTGATGCAGCAAGTATTGCCCGACATTGTAGAACGATTAAAACAGATATTGAATGTACGATAACGCAACAGGGAGGCTGCCCGGCACACAGCCCGAATTATTCGATACAGTGATTGAACAAGTGCGGCAACGTTTGCCCGAAGTGCTGCCATGGCTTGACGCGGCACATGGTAGAGCCGAGCGCATAGTGAAGTACGACCATTCAGGCCGCCGTGTCTATCAGCCTGCGGCATACACAGGCAACGGCAATGATTACGTGCTACTCACCCCCGACAGCAGCGAGGGCAATTTCTGTTTCTTTTGGATTGCCGACCCGCAGCAGGCCGACTGGGGCGACCGCTCGCAAGTGGGCGTGTCCGCACGCTACTCGCTCATATTTTGGTGGAATTACCGCCGCATATACCAGTCTTGCGGCATACGCGACCGCGAGGCGGTAAAGCGTCAGATACTCGACGCATTGAGAGGTTTGACATTACGCCGTGGGCGGCTCACCGTCACACGTCTCTACGAACTTGCCGAAAACATCTACCAAGGTTTTACGCTCGATGAAGTTGATAATCAATTTCTTATGCACCCCTACGGCGGTTTGCGTGTCGATGGAGAAATATACGCAGTGGAAAACTGTCTGATGTAAAACACTTAAAATTAATTACTTATGAATATTTTAATTTTTGCCGTTTATGTGATGCTTGCAGCCTGTTTGGCGGCATTCCTGTTGCTGTTAGGCAAGAAATGGGGCATCGTGGAACGTATGCAGGTGCATGGCAACCGTTTCTTTTCGGCCATGGCACACTGTGACTTTTGCCTATCGTGGTGGCTCGGAGTGCTAATTGCCGTGTTGCTTGCCTTGCTTGCAGCCGAATGGCGTATGTTGCTGTTACCGTTTTTCACAACACCGTTGGCAAGGAGGTTATTATGAAAGAAATCGACATGAACGGAGTGAAAGTGGAGATGTACGACGGTATAGACGAATTGCCGATTGCCCGTTTCCACAAGTATAACAAAATGCTGTTGGTTGATGCTGGCATAGGTTCGGATATGGCCGACTTTGACCGACATTTGGCCAAGGCCGCAGGTTACATCGGCAAGGGAGACCGTGACAATGCCGTGAAAGAGCTTGAAAACCTACGGCAATGTGTCAACGCAGTACAGCAAGGATTATCGCCGCGGCACCTGGCATTTGCCGCGTTGGTGAAGTCGATAGGCGGCGAACCGTGCGGCGACATATCCGACGACGGCATACGGCGCACCGCCGAAAGGCTTGCCACGCTCACAGCCGGGGAAACCGCCACCGCATTGGGGGCGGCGAAAAAAAAAATAGACACGGAGCTGAAACTCTATTTTCCCCGACTGTTTGACGATGCAGCCTCAAAAGAGTATCATTCGGTGCTGAAACGTCGCACCGCGGAAATACTCAAAGCCGTAAGGGGCGAAGAAGAAGCGGCAAACAAGGCGCAAAAGCTCACCACGGAGCTGTTATTATTCTTCAACCCTGTAACATTCAGCGGTGCGGCAAGCATGGAAATACGGCACGACAAACAGTTTGAAGAAATGTGCCTGATGCTGTCCCGTGAACTGCACATAGACCCCAAGGGCATGACCGTCATGGAGTACTATTGTGCATTTGAGCGGCTGAAAGAGGAAGCACGCAAGGCACGCAGGCAGGCGAAAGGAATGAAGCAACGATAATCACAAACCGAAATTCAAGTAATACACACAATGGCAAACAGCACAGACGGAAGCATACGTTACAGCGACCTTATAGTACCTGATGACGCGGTGAACAACCTTATCGCGCAATTGGAGAAGCTCGGGCAGACATACGACAACCTTGTAAAGGACATACAAGCCCAATCGCGGCAGATGGAGCAGGCGTTGGGCAGGGCGTCGGCTGCCACGCAGCAGGGGCAGGATAGCATACGCCGCATGGCGCAGGAGGCCGAGCGGCTTTACGAGCAATCGAAACAAGCGCAGCAAGTCAGTTCCACGGTACAGGAAGAGATACGCACCGTAAAAGAGTTGGAACAAGCCATCAACCGGGAGTTAGGCACACGCGAGCAAAACAGCCGTGCGGCGGCGGAGCATGGCCGCATAGTTATGCAATTGAAGGCACAGTTGACTGCCTACCAAAAGGATTTAAACAGAGGTGTACAGCTCACCGAGGAACAGACGGCACAATACAATCGCCTCAATGCTGAAATCGCAGAGCATACCAACCTACGCAATAAGGCCCGCACGGCATTGTCGCAAGAAACCAAGGAGATGCAAGCGGCAGAGGGTAGCATACGCCAATTGCAGGCACAAGTGGCACGGTTGAGCAATGCTTACGCCAACATGAGTGATGAAATTAGGAGTTCGGCGGCAGGCAAGGAACTATTGGATACCCAACAAAAAATAAACGCCGAGGTGTCGAAACTGGAGCAGGCGATGGGCGTTTACCGCCGCAACGTGGGTAACTACGCATCGGCATGGAACGGGCTAAACGTGTCGGTGCAACAGGTTGTGCGAGAGCTGCCGTCTCTGTCAATGGGTTTTGACATGTTCTTTTTGGCAATATCGAACAACTTGCCTATGCTCACCGATGAGATAAAGTCGGCAACAGAGGCATACAGGCAGGCCGTGGCGCAGGGGCAAAAGGCGACCCCCGTGTGGAAGCAGGTGCTATCGTCGATAACGAGTTGGCAGACGGCTTTGGTGATAGGCATTACCATATTGGCACAGTACGGCGATGACATAATCAACTGGGTTAAAGGGTTGTTCACGGCGAAAGAGGCTATAGACACCACAGCCGAGGCGCAAAAGATGGTGAACGATGCCATGATGCAGGGGGCAAAGGACGCGCAGCGCGAAAAGGTGCAGCTCGATTTGCTGTATAAATCGGCGACCGACGTTACAAAGACTATGGAGGAACGCCGCAAGGCCGTGGACGAATTGCAACGGATTTACCCCAGCTATTTGGGCAACATGGAAGATGAAGATATACTTGCAGGCAAGGCGGCGGACGCTTACAGCGCATTGTCGGAAGAGCTTTTGCGAGCCGCACGTGCCAAAGCCGCAATGAACAAGATTACCGAAAACCAAGAGAAACTGTTGGAGCTTGAACCGCAACTTGCCAATGCACAAGCGGAATTAGATAAGGCGTACAATGTTTATCAAACTGCATTAGCAATGGGCGGACGCGATTTTACCGGCGGATATGGTAGTACGATGCAGCCATTCATAAACGCGGAAGCCAATGTTGAAAAATACACGGAACAGGTGCAGGAACTCACCGAGCAAATCGGCATACTCAAAACCGCCAACGAGGAGCTTGCCAAAATGGTAACCACCGAAGATGTTATAGAAGCCACGGGCGGTGCAGGGAAAGGGCGCACAGGCAGGCAAGGCAAGACGGGAAAGCCCTACGACCCCTACCAAGACACCTTAGAGGCACAACGGGCATTGTGGGAAGCGCAGGCCGACTCGCAAGAAGACGAATGGTTGAAGCGTCAAATGAAAACAAGGCTACAATACGACAACGAAATAGAAAATTTGGAACATCGCCTTGAAAACGAGAAAAACCTCACAGAGGAAACGCAACAATACATTTCCGAACGCATCGTGGAACTCACTAAACAACGCGACGCGGAACTGTTACAAATCGAAAAGGAACACCAAATACAGCTGTTGGAACTGGAAAAGCAAGGCATAGAGGCGCGTATGCAAGGGTTGAACGAGGAAACCGACCAATACCGCACCCTGCAAAACAAGCTATTCAGCGTCAACAACCGCCTTGCCTTGGCTCGCAACGAGGCACTGCCCGCAGGCGAACGGCAAGACCCGCAGCAAATCACCGCCGCATCGAACCGCGAGGCGGCGGCATACAACTACCAGTTCGAGCTCGACCGTTTCGACGAGTACCTCGAGGAGACCTACGACAAGGAGTACAAGAGCGAAAAGGCCAAGACCGCGATGCGGCTGCGCATGGAAAAGGAACGCTGGGAAAAGATATTGCAGCTGACGGAAAAGTACGGCAGCGACGTGACCGGCTACCAAGTAAAGGAAATAAAGGAGAGCATCGGCAAGATTGACGGCGAGCTTTCCACGCTCGGCAAGGGGTGGGACCCGGAGCAGGGCGTGTTCGGCAACCTGTTCGACATGGTGCTGGGCAACCCGTTCGGAGACGATGCCAAGGGGCTTGAGAAGGAGCAGGCGTTCAAGGACAGCATAAGCACTTCGGTCGGCTATGCGATGGAGGCGTTGCAGCAGTTCGCCGACTACAAGGCCGAGCTTGCCGACCGTGCCGTGGAGAATGCGGAAAAGGAGGTGGACGCGGCGCAGTCGGTGCTGGAGGCCGAATTGCAGGCACGGGCCAACGGATACGCGAATAACGTGCAGCAGGCGCAAAAGGAGCTTGCATTGGCAAAGAAGAACCAACGGCAGGCACTGTTGCAACAGCAACAGGCGCAGCGTCAGCAGCAGGCGATACAAGCTGTTCAGCAAATAAGCAACCTCGTTACCGCAACTTCTTTGCTATGGTCGCAGCTCGGGCTTGCCGCCATACCGGCCACGGCGATAATGTGGGCATCGTTCGCAGCCTCGAAGATAAAGGCGGCGCAGCTCGCAAGGCAGTCGATAGCCGACATGGGGGCGGCAACTGAGACCTACGGCGAGGGAACGGTGGAGCTGCTGCAAGGCGGCTCGCACCAGTCGGGCAACGACATAGACCTCGGGCGCAAGCCCGACGGCACTCGCCGCCGGGCCGAGGGCGGCGAGTTCTTCGCCGTGATAAACAAGCGCAGCTCGCGCCGCTACCGCTCGGTCATTCCCGACGTGATAAACTCGCTCAACGACGGCACTTTCGCCCACAAGTACCTCAACGCCTACAAGGGCGCGGCGGAACTGGACGTGGAGCTGCACAGGGGTATGGCGCAAAGCCCCGACCTGTCGGCACTCTCGGGCGACGTGAGGGCGATACGCCGCCAAGGCGACCGCCGCAGGATTATAAACAACAATTGACGAAAGGAGACACTATATGACCCCGATTTACAGGTTTTTCTTAGGATATTCAGGCAACCTTGCAGGGCAGACATGGCTGGACGCAAAGCCGGGTATGTCAATCAACCCTGACGGCTCATTCACGCAAGACACGGCATCATATACTTCGGGTAAAGTAACGCTGCCTGCCGGTGCAACCGTGGTGGAACTGTTGTATGTGCAAAAGACAGGCACGGCACGGATAGCCGCATACGACAGCACAGATAGAATATTGTCATTCCGTATATTTTCCATAGGGGAATATTTCTCTATTCCCACGGGAACGGCTTATATCCGCTATTGTGTGATTACAGGCTTGCAAGGCACCGCAGAGCTGTGTGCAGGACATTACGCCTCACCCGTCTATAAGGACGACCTTGCGGTGCAATACGAACAAGAAACAAGCCAACAGTTCTACCGACCGAAGCTGTCAGGTGCGCTTACGTTCACCGCTTGCGACTATGCGCGTATCAATTCGGCGGCATTTGACACTACGTTTATTCTCGACATAGACACATCTGAAGATGGAGGCAAGACATGGCGCAGGGTGTATGACGGACAATTTCACAAGACCGATTGCGAGTTTGACTATGCCGACAGCCGACTTGAAGCGGAGATTGAGACACGCGACAGTTACAGCAAGCTGCTCGACGGCATGGAAAACGAATACCGCCTTGTGAAGCTGCCGATAGCCATACGGCGGTTGGTGATGCAGAAACGTCCGTTGGTGCAGGTGTATGTGCCCGGTGACAGCGTGGTATCATGTTTCCTTGGTGGCATGAATTGGGAGCAAGACGCAACGGCGACAACCGATGCTAAAGCACTGGAAAACTACCATTTCAGCTGCCGGAATGTTTTCATGACGATAACTATCGACAATGTGACGGGCGGTTATGGAGATGCTTGTGGCACTTATTACGGCGGTATTCCCAATCCTTACGGCACGAGCTGGAGTGCGGAAGCACATAATGCCAATGGTAAATATTACGTCAAGTTGGACGCTGTTTATATTTCCGGGCTGAACGCACGATGGTCGTACACATTCACGTTATACCGCAGCGACGACACACAGATTACATCAACTATATTTGGTTCGGTTACTGACTTTGCACAACCTGACGCGGATTATTCTACCGACAACCCGACATTCCGTTTCTCGTACCATTCCACGGGGATTTACACCCGTATGTTGTGCGACGTGACCGCGATAGACGGCACAAACACATACCCCGTGCCGACTGATGATATAGTTGCCGACAATAAACATTACCGTTATGCTGTCGGTTACTACGTGCATAATGTGTATCTGTCAACCAACTTTTCTGACGAGCCTACCGAATGGGGCATGAACGACGACGGGCGTTATTTCCTGCCCCCCTACGTGCCGGGCATGGACTTCCTGCCCGTGTCGCAATCCACTTGGGGCGATTATTCGCTGTGGTACAACCCCGTGTTTGACAGTGTGTTTGAGTTGCAAGGGCGCAAAGATTATGTGCTTAAAGATGCTTACCTTGTGGCAGACGTAATCGCCGCGCTGTTAAAAGAGATTGACCCGTCTATAACCCACGCAGCCACAGCGGAGTACAGCCAATTCTTTTACGGCGACAGCACCGACGGCGGCAGGCTGCAACAGTTGATGATGACACAAAAGACCAACATCACCAACGGCGAATACACCCAAGCGGCTCAAAACACCCCTATTACGCTGAAAACAATACTCGATATGTTCAAAAACGTATTCAAGTGCTATTGGTACGTGGAAGATGGCAAACTGAAAATCGAGCAAGTGGAGTTTTTCCGCAACGGCGGCACTTACGATGGCACCGGCACTGTCGGCTACGACCTCACCAAGCTCACACTGCCACGACATGGCAAGTCATGGGCATACGGCATGGGAGCCTATCAGTTTGAAAAGCCCGACATGGCCGAGCGTTATGTGTTCAGTTGGATGGACGATACCACCGAGCCGTTTTCAGGTATGCCGCTCGAAGTGCTATCGCCCTATGTCTCCAAGGGGAAGAAAGAGGAAATCAACATCTCCAACTTCACCAGCGACATAGATTATATGCTGCTGTCACCCGAGAACATCAGCGATGACGGGTATGCACTGTTTTACGCTGTCCCCGGCGAAGCGGTTGACACTTCGGGCGGCATACTCGATTATGTCACCACGTCTGGAACTGACGGCCTCACATCACCGCGGCTGCCCGTCCGCACGTTGTTCCAAGGGCAGACTGCCACATTGGACGTGTCAGCAACAGGTGGCGGCACGGCATCGGTGGTATTCTTCGACAGCGGCGCAGGGCTAATCGGCGGCTCATTCCCGTCGTTCACCGCCGACGGCTCGCGGCTGACGATAGACATACAGATACCGCAGGGCGCGGCAAGCATGGCGTTTTTTGCTACCGGAACAGTCACGGCAAATGTGTTCGGCCTGTACGCATACGAGCTGCCACAGCTGCCGTATATCGACATATATGTGGACGGCACACATTGTAACCTGCAAAACGGGCTATTGTCCTTTGCTCACCTGCAAACGGCATACTGGCGATACGACATGCCTGCACCGCGATTGAAGATAAACGGCTCGGAAACACAGGCATTGAGTATCGAGCGTAAAAAGACACAGCAAGCCACATACCCGGCTCGCCTGCCTTACAACCCGTCGCTGCTCGTCCGCACCCCCGTCGGCGACGGGCAGGTGAAAGAGGCGAGCGTTTCACTTTCAAGCCTTACCGCAAAAACCACTTTGAAATATGACACAGAATAACAACTTCTCGCCACTGCCTTGGTACAGTTCCAAGGAAGAATGGAACAGCCGCAAGAGCTACGCTTACGGCAACATATACCCGTTGTTTGCACCGGCGGCGACCCTGCTGCCGTTCCAAGTCGCCGTGCCGCACGGCTCGATTGTCATACGGCTCCTCGTTTACGGCTTGGACGACCCCGACAACCCGGAAGCGAACATCACACACGACCCGGCGGTGGAAGCCACCCTGCAAGTGCTGCCCTCGCCGCAAGGCGGATATGACGTGGTGTCTTTCCCCGGCACCAACGCACTGTCAGCGCAGTTGCCTGAGGGGGTGCATTACATGGCATTGAACATCGTGCATGGTGGCACCGGCGACAGCGGCGAATGGTTCTACTCGGAACAGTTCACCGTGGTAAAGGACATAACGCCCTACTTGACGGTGGAATGGTGGGATAACACGAGCCTCGTTTTCGACGCCGGCTGTGTGCTGTACCAAGGCGGCTACCGCAACCGCCTGCACTTCATAGCCGAGATAGGCAAGCCCGGCTACGAGTACGAGGAAGAGGGTGAACAGCGAGACGGGTACTTTTTCCCCGAAAAGCAACTGTCATGGAAAACCTACCGTTTCACGGTACTTGCGCCCGAGTACCTGTGCGACGTGATGCGGTTTATTGCACTTGCCGACCATGTGAGGATTACCGACGGCCACGGCAGGGTTTACACGTGCGACACGTTCGGTCTTGAAGTCGATTGGCAGGTGCAGGGCGACCTTGCGGCGGTCGAGGCGGAGTTCACCACCGACACCGTGGTGAAGAAAATACCGTCGTGCGGCACTGCGGCAAGCGGCGGCGACTTCAACGGCGACTTCAACAATGATTTTTCCAACGCCGGTTAGGCGTATCAAGGCGGAAATCGTTATATTTACGGCATAATAACAACCATAACCAAAATTCAAACCTGCAATGGCAAATTACGAGGCACTGACGAGTGCCATACAACAGGCAATAAAGGCCAACGGCAACCAGGAGATAACGGGGCAGGTGCTGCAAACAGTGCTGCTCCAAATGGTGAACACGCTCGGCACGGGCGCACAGTTCATGGGAGAGGCGACCCTCACGACCGACCCCGGCAACCCCGACGCTTCAGTGTTCTACCTCGCGTCTATACAAGGCACTTACACCCACTTCGGGGGGCTGAAGCTGTTGGCCGACGAAGTGGCGGCATTGTCGAACGCCACGGGGGCATGGACAAAGACGACACTGTTCTACCTGCAATCGGGCGCACCCGACTGGGATACGACCAAAGACCCGACCGCGCCGCTGCTCGCGACGATAAAGGCGGGCTTCGGGGCGTTGGGTGCGTATTTTTGGGATAACTTCATAAGCAACTCGCCGCTTAAGACAATATCCTCGGGCAAGCTCGGGATAGCGTCGGGGCTGAGCGACGGGAACATCACGATTTACCTCGCGAGCAACATACCGGTGGCAGTCCCCGCCACTTACGCTTACCGCGGCGGTGGCGACAGCGTGTCAGTGACCATACCGGCAAACGGCACGGCGAGAATGGTAATCAGCGGAACAGCCGCCGGGGCGAGCGACAACCTTAATTTCTCGTTCGACTACGACATTGAAGAAGACCACAGGTGCATCGGCGCGGTGGCCGTAATAGAGAGTTCCGATGGCGGCTCGGACATAGACCCGTCGGACTATTACACCAAGACCGAGGCGGACGGGAAATTTGCCACCACGACGGAAGTGCAGCCGTTGGAGACATGGAACAGCAAAGCCCAAGACTCAATATTCGTGAGTATGCCGAAATCGGACATGGATAGCTACAACCCCGAGGACTTGGCCTCGCGGAGTACAGACAGCGTATCTGTGGTGATGCCCGGCTTGGACGGGAACGACTTCTCTGCGGACACGCAGATACTTGCCACCATACCAGCCGCCTCTGCCACGCAGGCGGGCGTGATGTCCGCAGCCGACAAGGCGAAGCTCGACGGGGCGCACAACGTGTTGTCGATAGACATAACCGGAACAGTGCTGCCGACCACCGTGAACGGCTCAGTGCAACTGTCGGTATCGACGGGAATGTCCGCAGACGAAATACTGGCGGTGTTCCGCAACCAAATGGTGCAATTCACCGGTGATACAGGCGTGTACCACGCTTTCTTCACAAATGCGTCAAGCGACGGGCAAACCTTGGCTCAATTCCTGTATTACACCGGCTCGAACCTACGGGTGTATGCCTGCATAGCCAATATCGGTACAGGGCAGGAAGCCAATGCGACATTCACCGCGACAATACAGTTGGTAAAAGAATTATAAACCATAACCAAAACACAAGCACACTACAATGACAACACTGGAATTTAATCAAGAGGGTTCGGGTTATGTCGCCCGTTACGTCTCATGGGGCGCGGCTGTGGTGCAGCTCGAACGCGCCGCGGCCGGTGCGGTGAGCGTCTCGGCCAACCTGCCCGGCATGGAAGCGGTGCAAATCGAGTCGTTCGACGATGCCGGGCAAAACGTGATATTTAACGCAGCCATACCGGCAGGAATGGAAGTGACGATAGAGAGCGCGACGGAAGTCACCGCCGCCAACATGCTGTAGGAGGGGCTTGACTTCATGGGAAATATTGCAAGAATACCCTCCGTGAGGCTCGCCTCGGCGGCATTGCCTACGGCAAGCCTGCACATGGTGGGCATAACTCGGAAAACGGAAAGGACGTATTGGCCAGAGGGAACGCCGCAGGCAATCAGGCAGTCGTGCGTGTTGTGGTACGACCCTGCACGGCAAGGGGCGACCAACGAAAACATGGCCGCAAACCCCGTCCTTAAAGACCTCGCCGGCAACGGACATGATGCGACTTGCTACAACTTCGCGTGGACAGCGGAAAGCGGTATCGGTGGGTATAAAATCGATTTTTCACCCTGGATTGAGAGCACTCGTTGCAACATTGAGACTACCCCGACGACAATCACGATAACCAATATCAATTCACAGGGGGAAATGTTATATGCCAAGCCCGACAAGTTGAGTTGGCCGTCTATCAGGGTTCGGGTGACAGGGTTGGACGAAGCCACGAAGCTCACGCTGCTCTCGTATGTATCGTATGGAGCCAATATATGCCGCACTATAGTGACAGACGGAATATATACGCTGCCGGGTGTTAATGCGGACATACTCAATGCCCTTCAATTTAATTTACAAAATAGCATACCGGGAAAAATCGTGATTGAGCAATTGCCCGATTATCCCGGGGCACTTGTGTTTGACGGCGTGACTGATTTTGCGCAGGCTGTGGGATTGCCGTTGCTGACCAAGGGAAAAGGTTATACCATCATAGCCAAAAGGGTAAACTTAAACAAACCATCTTCGTCTGAAAATTACACAGTCGCGTCGAAAAGCAAGGCATTAGACAATGGGGCATTTATATCCCCGTTATCCAGGAGTGCCTGCTACAACTTCGGCAAATCAGCACCAATACAGCTCGGCACAGCGCAGACAGTATGGCAGACAAGTAAGCAATTCTGTGGGCAGGACATTGAAGCCGGCGACGGAACGGACACCGACACACTCACCATCGCATCGACATGGGAGGGTGACAGCCGTTTCAATCAAATAGTGCTGTATTCCCTGCTACTTTTCGACCGTGACCTCACGGAGGAAGAAATAGAGTGGGTGAAAACAAACATAACAGGAGAAGATGTGCCTGCACCGAGCTATGATAACATCGGTATCTTGCTCAAAGACGGAACGAACATACCTTACAGCCAAACCGCGGACAGTTACGCCAAGGAAGACGTGGAGGGTATCACCTATACCGACAGCGACTGCTCGTTTTGTATGTCGCTCGACGAACTGGAAACCGCCGCATTTGGAGCATCGGGAGACCTTGCGACCCTGCCCGATGGCATGACGTCGTTAACCGTTCGCCGAAGTATCTCGGACTTTGACGGCCAAGGGAACACGGAAAAGTTGGCACAAGTTCTTACAAGCCACGATTATGCTGTATGGAAATGTAAGGACTATATGTTCCCGAGCGGACAAGGCGGTTACCTTGGGGCGAATGGAGAGTACCATAAAGTCACTGAGAATTTCGATGTTATCAACGAGCTTATCGCCAAATGTGGCGGTACGGTGCTGACGAACCGCATAAATGAATATTATCTTTGGAGTTCCAGTCCATCAATTGTTTCCGGTGGTGAACGCTACACTATTATATGGGCAGGGAATGGTCTGTTATCTTCTAAATCAATAACGGGAACAGCCAAATGCCGGCCATTGCGTGCTTACACGCCTACGGCGGCGCAAAACACGGGAGAATAAGGGAACAACCATAAAAAAGAAAGGAGACACACAATATGATTTACGTTATAGTCACACAAGAATGGGCGGCGGCGCACGGGATAATGCCGCTGCCGACCAACCGCAAGAGCAAAGACGGCAGCAAGGTGTTGCTGCATGATAAAGAAATAATGCCCGTTGCAAAGCGCAACAGCGACGGCTCGTATGACGGAGTGCTGGCAACCTACGGACACAACGCAGTGTTGCAGTTCCTTGAAACAGACCCTGAATGGGCGACGGGAGAGGTAGAGACCATCACGGCAAGTACCGGGTTTATACAAGCGGCGGCGGTGCGTAACCTTATGACCGTCACCCGGGCATCTATGCAGGAACTCGAAATGACCGACAACGAGGCGTTGCAAGTCATGGATATGTACCCACAATGGGCGGACTGCATCGGCGAGGAACTTACACAAGGCAACAAGGTGCAGCACGGCGGTAAACTGTGGAAAGTGCTGCAAGCACACACCGCGCAAGAGCAATGGCAACCCGGGCAGCAAGGCACGGAAAGCCTGTACACCGAAGTGGTGGAAACTCATTCCGGCACAATCGATGACCCGATACCATACAGCGGCAACATGGAACTCGAACAAGGGAAATATTACACACAAGACGGCGCGACCTACCTGTGTAACAGGGGTACGGGCATACCCGTCTATGCGGCACTTGCCGAGCTTGTGGGCATCTATGTCGAACTCGTAACGGAAGCCGGCAATGGATAAGATATTCAACTGGGAACAGCTGCGCATAGTGGTTGTTTCCGCCGCAAGTCCGTTACTTGGCTACCTCACCCCGACAAAGGGGTTTGTGGTTGCCTTGGTACTTATGTTCGGACTTAATATGTGGGCAGGAATGAGAGCTGACGGCGTGGTGATAACCCGTTGCCGCAATTTCTCGTTTCCCAAGTTCCGGGGCGCACTTATCGAACTGCTGCTGTACCTGCTTATTATCGAAGTGGTGTATGCCATCATGGCCGCTTGTGGCGACAGTGCTGCGGCGGTGGTGGCGGTTAAGTCGCTTACCTACGTGTTCATGTACGTTTACCTGCAAAACGCATTTCGCAACCTCATAACAGCGTATCCTCGAAACATGGCCTTGCGGATAGTGTACCACGTGATACGGCTTGAATTCGCGAGGGCGTTGCCGAGCCACATACAGCCCATAATCGAGCGGCTCAACGCGGAGTTCGACAAGGCCGGAAAGGAGAAAGAGAAACAAGGCGAAAAGGAGGCGCAACAGCCATGATAGCGAAGATATTGCAATGGTTCGGCACTGACGGCATGGCGCACATCGTGTGCAGCGCGGCCTTGTGCGGCCTGTTATCCCTCATGTTGCCGCTGTGGGTTTCAATCGTGGCCACCGCCGCGGTTGGCATAGGCAAGGAGCTTGTGTGGGATAAGTGGCTCGGCAAGGGAACACCGTCATGGAAAGACCTGCTGTGCGACCTCATAGGCATCGCCTTGGGGGTGCTGTGACAGTCTTAACTTGGTCACAGACTTGGTCACAGACTTGGTCACAGTTACGTACCAGTTACATACCAGTTACGCGCTTAATATTTTGATAATCAACAATTAAAACTTGGTCACCATGGATAAAAGGAATGTGACAGTTTTGCTCGACAACGGGCACGGCCGGGAAACGCCCGGCAAGCGGTCGCCCGACGGGCGGCTGATGGAGTGGGAATACACGCGGCGACTTGCGGCGGCGATAGAGGCACGGTTGTTGGCACAAGGCATCAACGCGCGGCGCATAGTCGAGGAGGAGTCCGACGTGCCGCTGCGCGAGCGTTGCCGCCGGGTGAACGAGGTGTGCCGCTCGCATCTCAACGTGCTGCTCGTCTCGCTGCACTGCAACGCCGCTGGCAACGGACGGCAGTGGGCGAACGCCCGCGGCTGGGGCGCATACGTCTCGCTAAACGCATCGGAGAACAGCAAGCGGCTTGCGAAAAAGCTAATCGAGGCGGCGGAACTCTTCGGCCAAAAGGTGCGGAAATATTCGCCCGACACCCCATGGTGGCCGCAGGACCTGGCGATGTGCCGCGACACCGCATGCCCCGCCGTCCTCACCGAGAACCTGTTCCAAGACAACAGCCAGGACGTTGACTATATGCTGGGCGAGGAGGGTTTCACCGCCCTCGCCGACCTGCACGTGAAAGGCATCACCGACTACATCAGGGGGCTATGAGGCGGCTCGCTTATATAATATTGCCCATTATCGGCTTTGCCGCCGGGTGGTTTGCCCGTGGCCGCATGGGCAACGAGGCCGCCGTGGTGGCCGACACGGTTACGGTGGTCGATAGCATTCCATATTACTACCCAGTGCCGCGAGACAGCGCGGTGGTGCGCTATGAGGTTGTGCGGCTGCAAGTGGCCGACACTGCACGGGTGACGGTGCGCGACACCGTGCGTGTGGCCGACAGTGTGGAAGTGGTGTTGCCTATCACGCAGAAAATGTATAGCGATAGCACCTATCGGGCATACGTAAGCGGATATAATCCGGAACTTGATAGTATCTTTGTATTTGCGCCCACGAAGTACGTCACGACCGTTGTAAAGGAAAAGCCCAAGCGTTGGGCGATAGGTGTGCAGGCAGGCTGCGGTTACAGCCGCGGCGGCATAAGCCCCTACGTGGGCATCGGCGTAAGCTATAACTTATACAGTTTCTAAGGCTGTTTTTCTTTGTTTTGTTTTCCGCCCCGGGTTCATGCCATTTACCGGGGCGGTTTTCTTTGCATAACTTGCATAATGCAACAACATAACTTGCATAACTTGCATTATACGACAGCAAATTCATCAATTTCGGCAAATCATTGCATACACTTGCATACACTTGCATATTTGTTACAGGTGAGGTTTACACAGGTTTACACAGGTTTACACAGGTTTACACAGGTTTACAACAACCTGTATAAACCTAAACTTTTTGTATGCCATTGCACCCGGCATCTACCTTTGCGTCACCTCTTGCCGTAGAACACCCAATCAAGCACACGGCGGTTGGCTTCGTCAACCTTGCGGCGGTCGAAGTCTATGTATATCGAAGTCACACGGCTGCCTATATCATGCCCCAACGCCGCGGAAATCGTCTCTTTGGGAATGTCGAGCGACGCTGCCACTGTCGCCCACGTGTGCCGCGCCCAATAGGTCGTTATCTGTGGAAACAACGGCTCATGCAGTTTCTTGCCGCCCTGCCCGGCAATCCTCACCTCGCCGATTTTCCGCAAATTGTCATTGAGCCGGTGTGCATAGTCTTTGTAATTGGCGTACCGGTCGAGAATATCCAACAGCCACCCTTTGCCCGGGTATGCGGCGATTATTTCCGCCGCTTCCGGCTCTACCTTGATGTCATACAGCCGCCCGGTCTTTGCGCGGCGGTAATTTATCCGGCCACCGGCGTAGTCTGACGGTTTGAGGTTGCACAAGTCTATGATGTTAATCCCCATCAGGCAGAATATGAGCTTGAACATATCCAAGTATTGCCGTTGGTGCGGCTCGACGTGGTACGAGAATAACGTGCGCAGCTGTTCCACCGGCAACGACCGCTTCGGCGTGGCCTCGGGGCGTATCTTCAACTTGCGGAACGGGTAAAATTGCGTCACTTCATCGTCTATCGCGTCATTGAACACGGCGCGGATATTGCGCAGGTGTATGTTACGCGCGTTGCGTGACGGCGAAGTCCGGGCAAGGAACTTGTCAAAGCCTTGCAGCCAGTCTTTGGTTATGTCCTCGAAAGCGAGCGTGTCTAACTGCGGGCAGTACTTGTACAGCCGCGAAAGGGTGTACTCGTATATTTCCCGTGTCCGCGGCTTTTCCTTGCCGCCTATGAATTTGCGGAAACGTTCCACGAATATGCCGAGCTGAGGGGCATCTTCACCGTCCACTGCCTTTATAAGCAAATCTTTCAGCCTTGCCGCACTAAATAACTTTATTCGGCCTTGCTGCGTCAATTCAAGCAATGCCGTTTCCATTTCGGATATGCGCCTGCCTATTGTTGCGTTCATGACGGCGCGATTGCCGCCTTTGGTGATTTTTCCCGAATATGCGTCCCAACTGCCCGGCTCCACGTATATGCCGAGCGGAATGTAAGACGAGCTGCCTTTATGATTGACTGCGATTTTCACTTGTGCCTTGCCGTCAGGGCGAAGTGTCCTTGTGTCTAAGTAGGGTTTTAGCTTTGCCATATCTCTTGCGGTTTTTTTGCGGTTTTTTTGAAACGAAACAACACGAAAACGAACAAAAGTAAACAAATATTGTCGCAAATATGTTAAATATCGCGGCTTGTGTTAACAAGAAAAGCGTTGGTTCTAATCGTTATGTGATTGAGAACCAACGCTTTTAAACTTTGTCGGGGTGGCGGGATTCGAACTCGCGACCCCCTGCTCCCAAAGCAGGTGCGCTAACCGGACTGCGCTACACCCCGAGTGCTTTGCTCAATTGCGGTGCAAAATTACAACATATTTTTTTATCTACAAAGAAAATTCCGTAAAAAAATTCATCGCTTTTGCAATGTTACCATAAATAATACAATTGTTTTATGTAGATAACTTATTGGGCGGCAAAGCCTCGCCATCGGAGCATGGAATCATCATATAGGGAACGGCCCCTCTAAGAGGTCGAACTCGTTGATGCATAGCCTTGCCGACGGCTTGCGAGCCGCCGGTTACCGCAGATTGGACGGCTTTGCCGCCATCATGAATCTGCAATTTGACACACATTGCGCTCGCCTTGCACTAACTTTCCATAAAGCAGGCGGCGGCTTGGCAAAAGCAAATTCATGCAAGCATGATTTGCATTTGCGCTCGTCTTGCACTATCTTTGCACCCGAAATTCAGCGTATATGCAAAATATAAGGAACATCGCTATTATAGCTCACGTTGACCACGGCAAAACTACGTTGGTTGACAAGATGTTGCTTGCGGGAAACCTTTTCCGCGACAACCAAAACTCAGGAGAACTTATCCTCGACAACAACGACTTGGAACGCGAACGCGGTATCACAATCCTTTCAAAAAACGTTTCAATCAATTACAACGGATATAAAATCAACATCATCGACACTCCGGGACACTCCGACTTCGGAGGCGAGGTGGAGCGTGTGCTGAACATGGCCGACGGTTGCCTGTTGCTCGTCGATGCTTTCGAGGGCCCCATGCCACAAACGCGCTTTGTGCTGCAAAAAGCCCTTGAAATAGGTTTGAAACCTATTGTGGTCATCAATAAGGTGGATAAGCCAAACTGCCGCCCCGACGAGGTGCAGGAGATGGTATTCGACCTTATGTGCAACCTAAATGCCACCGAAGACCAACTTGACTTCCCCACCATATACGGCTCAGCCAAACAGGGATGGATGAGCGACGACTGGCGCAAACCCACCGACAACATCAACGCAGTGCTTGATGCAATCATCAAATATATCCCTGCACCGCAAGTGCTTGAAGGTGATACACAGATGCTTATCACATCGCTCGACTTTTCGTCGTATGTGGGCCGAATTGCAATTGGCCGTGTGCACCGTGGCGAAATTCGCGAGAACATGGACATTGCCCTATGCCGCAAAGACGGCTCGGTGAGCAAGCAACGCATAAAGGAATTGCACGTGTTTGAAGGCATGGGCCGCAAGCGTGTGCAATCGGTCCTCTCGGGCGACATTTGCGCGATAGTGGGATTGGACGGTTTTGAAATAGGCGACACCATTGCCGATGCCAACAACCCCGAACCGTTGCCTCGAATCGCCATCGACGAGCCAACAATGTCGATGACTTTCACAATCAACGATTCCCCGTTCTTCGGCAAGGATGGCAAATATGTGACTTCACGCCACATTGCCGAACGCCTTACCAAGGAACTCGACCGCAACCTGGCCCTGCGCGTGCAACGCACCGAAAGCGACGATGCCTGGACGGTATTTGGCCGCGGAGTATTGCACTTGGCCGTGCTCATCGAGACTATGCGCCGCGAAGGCTACGAGTTGCAAGTGGGACAGCCGCAAGTAATCGTGAAAGAAATTAACGGCGTGAAATGCGAACCGGTGGAATTGCTCTCGATTAATGTTCCCGAAGAATATTCAAGCAAAATCATCGACATGGTTACACGCCGCAAAGGCGAAATGGTGACCATGACTACCCAGAACGACCGCATACAGATGGAATTCAACATTCCGTCGCGCGGCATCATCGGCTTGCGTACCAATGTATTGACAGCATCGGCGGGCGAAGCCATAATGTCGCACCGTTTCCTTGAATACCAGCCGTGGAAAGGCGATATTGAACGCCGCACCAACGGCTCGCTTATCGCAATGGAAAGCGGCACAGCCTATGCTTACGCAATCGACAAGCTGCAAGACCGCGGACGCTTCTTCATCTTCCCGCAAGAAGAGGTGTATGCCGGACAAGTAGTGGGCGAGAACGCCAAAGATAACGACATTGTGGTAAACGTAACCAAATCGAAGAAACTTACCAATATGCGCGCTTCGGGAGCCGACGACAAGGCACGTATTGTGCCGCCTGTGGTATTCAGCCTTGAAGAGGCCCTCGAATACATCAAGGCCGACGAATATGTGGAAGTGACACCGCACCACATTCGCCTGCGCAAGATTATCCTCGACGAAAACGAGCGCAAACGCGCCAACCGCAGCTAATCAATACGCACGTAGCACTTTGTTTCATAATTTTATATTTTTGCACCCGGGCAAGCCTATCCTTTCCCGGGTGATTTTTGCCGTCTATATATAACAAGAGTGCCAAGGTGAAATATATCGCATCTCGGCACTCTATATTATTATATGCGCAACACACTACTTAACCACAAAGCGCAGCACGTCGGTGCCTGTGGCCGTTTTCACGCGAGCGAAATAAACCCCACCGGCAAGGCCACTCACATCACACCTTACCTCGCTGCCGCCATTGCCTGCAACCGTGACAACTTGCGCTCCCGAAATCGAGTATATGGCCACGCTTACAATCTCCCGGTCTGCCGCTACGGTAAGCATTTCCGATGCAGGATTTGGGTACAACATCAACGACGACGATACGCTGCTCACACTGCCCACCCCGGAAAATTCCTCGTTTGTGCCTATTTTCACATTGTCAATCCACAGCCCATATTGGTCAGGTATCGATGTACCATGAATTGCAAAGTAATAATTCCCTCGCTCGGCTATTTCAAAGCTGATGCTGTCGGTCGTAACAGCCTTTTGTGTGCAATTATACTCTTTCAACAGAGTCATCTGTTCCACGTCGGATATTGTGCCATATAATATCTCGAAACTTTCGTCATAGCCGTCCTGGAACCCTGAATAGTCAAACACGAAGTATGCACTTCCGGCGGGCAACACCACCGGGCGGAGTGTTACAAGGTAATCATCGCTTGAAAGATACGACAGACTGTATTCAAGTGCTGCCACGCCGCTATCCGTACGGTAATCATTAAAGTACCACGTCTGACCATCGTCATTGGCGTTGATTACATCCCAGTTTTCAATAAACGAACTCTCGGTATTGAAATCACATACAAACGGCGGAGTGACAGGCACAGCATTAATCACCACGACATTAATGCTGTCGTTAGCGGAATTCGCGTCATTCTCGACATCAATTGCCACACTAATCGTATGTCGCCCAACAGCCGAAAGATCGGCTTTCGCATTGAATACATAGTCGATTTTCGCACCGGCTGCTATTTCTTCGTCACACACTTCGACAACTGGCTCTCCGCCGTCAACCGAAAGGCTAAGCTCCACGCCCGACACAGCCGAAGTGCCATTGTTGGCCAGCACAACGCTCACCTCCTCGGTCGAAGTCAACTCGCCTGTTGTAGGAGAAACAAGCTCCTCGATACCCAACTCTACAGGTGCCACCACCGACATTTCACAATAATCATAAATTCCGTCGTCCGTCCAGCCTATTGTGAAAACATATTCCGCGCCTGCCATGAACGTAAAGTTATCGGCCAACGCTCCAGGGCCGTTTGCAGTATATACCTTGTTATCTACAGGATAAGGATTGGCCACAACGAAGTCATAGGTTCCAGCCGGAATCTCCATCGATTTTGTTTCGAAAGGAAGTACCCAATCGCTCGTCGGCGATGCCGTTTCGGGCAATTTGTATTCGCAACCGTCATAAATACTCTGCAAATCTTCCCCCACCCAGTCTATCAAGTCATAAATCTCGGCATCGGCATCAAGCAGCAACTGGTAACCGGTTCCGTCGCCCCAGTCAGCATTGTTCACTATCGTCACCTTCACATTCTCCCCTGTGTATTGCTCAGTCCGCATCACGGGCATCACAGGCACACTGCTTACTTCTGCGCGGCGCGTACTGGCAGGACGCTTATTCCTCGTCACATTGTTAAACGCCACACCTGCATCTTGCCGCACACTCTCCACGGCATTCGCCCCAACAGGCACAGACACCGCCAAAAGCGATACTGCACACACTACATTAGTAAAAAGTTTTCTCATTTTTATTAAATTTAAAAATACACTCGCAAATTTACACATAAAACCGACAAATCAAAACATTTTACTACAAATAACACACAATTTATTGCAACGCATCAGTATTCGGCAAAAAAATAGCAAGGCATAAAATCCCAATCCGTAATGCCCACAAACAAGTAACGGATGTTTTTTAAAAGAATAACACAAAAGACTAAGGAGCTGTATGTGACAGCCCCTTAGTCTTTGTATATGTGTGAGAGTTAAATTCCTATTTTTGATTTCACGGCAGCCGGAACGGTGGTTTTATTCACCATTATGCTCATGGTTTTTGCAAGCATATAAGGTTCAGACACATAGAAGAAACCACCATAAAGTTGATTGGTATTCCACGAATTTTGCACTTTATAGTAACGGTTGCCCTCCTGGTCGGTAGCTATGCCCACGATAACCATACCGTGGTCATCGGTGGTCAATTGACGGTCAAACATTTCCTGGCGCACTTCTTGCGTCACTTCGATTTCCTCAACCGGGCCTTTAATATCTTTCCTTACTTCTTTGCGCTTGCGGTCGCTGAATTGCTCCCACTCCTTGCGTTCGCTCTCGGTCATGTCGGCTTCAGTTCTTTCTTTCGGCATCAAGGCATATCCGCGACGGAAGTTGAAACCCTCCTCGCTCACATCGGCTGCCCACAACACGGCATGGCCGTTATTCAGCGAATTGTCGATAATGGCCTTCAACTCGTCGAGTTGCACATTCATATACAGACCGAATAGCCAGTTGTCGGGAACTTCAAGTACAAACGGCTTGTAAAACGGATGGTGGCTGAACGAAGTAAATGCCATATAATTGTCGAGGTCGAGATTAAGCGACTCGGCATATGATTTCGGGGTATAGGTTTTTCCGTTATAAGTAAATGTTTCAGGAACCTTGCCGAAATACGCATCAAGTATGCCTTTGAAACCTTCAAACCACGCTTTTGACAATTTCTTGCCTCGGCTTACGCCTTTCAGATAAGAAGTCAATGCCGATATCAATTCGGAATGGTCGTGAGCCTCTTCACCATAATTAAGCCCGGGATAAGCTTCTTCGGGCATTGCACCATACTTGCCTATGATATAAGGTACGTCGAGCAATCCGCCGCCTTCCGAGAAATTGTCCTGACCATACATTCTTATGAACCGCAACGCCTTTTCCTCGTAGCACATTCTCACAGTGTACATTTCCGACAAGTCGATTTCACGGTTTTGTGCATTCAGGATTTCACTTTCAAGGAAAGTGTCGCCCGAGAAGCACCAGCACGTACCCGACTGGTTTTGGTCTTGAACCGGAGTCGTTTTAACCACTGTCACATCGGTAAACTTGAAGCCGGTACTGTCGGGTACCACCACCCCTTCGTCATCGGCCAAGGCATTGCCGGCAAAACACAATGCCACTGCCGGCATCATCAAAAATTTCAATACATTCATCGCTTTGTTTTGATAAGTTCTATAGTACAAAGTTACGTAAAATATACCACAATATTCAATTATTATTCTCCTTTGATTTTAACATAACGGTAATGCGGCATATCCACGCCGCGGTAATGTTTCACCATCACGCCATCGGCTTTGCTCATTCCGTTCCGCAATGCCACTTTTTGTGATGCGATATTGCTATCCCTGATAATCGAACACACTTCACAGGCATCAAGCACATGGAAGGCATAGTCGATGCAGCCGCGTGCCGCCTCGGTGGCATAGCCACGGTGCCAATAATCGCGGTTGAACAAGTACCCCACTTCAAGCACCTCACTGCCGTTCCACTGCTGCATGGTAAGTCCGCACTGCCCTATCATCGAGCTTGTACCTTTCAGCACCACAGCCCACAATCCAAAGCCATATTCACGATACCTGCGCATTTGCTTTTCGAGCCATTCCATGACTTCGGCATCGGAAAACACCCCTTCATAAGCCTGCATGGTCTCTCCATCCTGCAATATGGCACAAAGTGCAGGGAAATCACCATGCTCCAGCTCTCGCAATACCAGTCTGCCGGTTTCCAGTATCATCATTTATCTATTTCCATTTCAAGTATGGGAAACGGGTTCCCTTGCCCGTCAAACTCGTTACGCTTTATCACCTTAAATCCCATACGGTGGTAAAATTTTGCGGCTCCGTGATTTTGCTCATTCACATCGACATACCTGGCATTGTATTTATCCAAAGCCAAGTCTATCAATTGCCGGCCTATTCCATGACTGAAGTAAGCCGGAGCAAGGAAAAGCATCTCGATTTTACATTCTTGCACTCCCATAAATCCAATGGGTTCACCATCTTCTTGCACCACAACAAGAATATCGACAAATTGCAATGCTTGCCGAGCCTCGGGAGCTATCTTGGTGATATTTTCATCAGTAAGGAAATCATGACTTGCCCTCACCGATGCTTTCCACACCGACAACAATTTACCAATCAGCACATCGTCGCGCCTTGATTTGCCAATTTCACCAAATTCAATCATAATACGCATTTTAATATCTCAGGCGGAACTGCCGGGGCATGGGTGCTGCGAATACGCCATTCACGGGGATAAAGGTTGTTGGCCCGGTTGCCTATTTGCTTGGCAAAACCTATAGGCACTCCTCGATACCGCAACAACACCATGCCGCGAGGAACATCGCCCAACGAAACAGCATCGCCGCGCAAATATGCTATGGTATCGTTATATTCTATCTCCACTTCCCTGAACGCATCATGGTTAAGTGCCGTTGAAAGGGCAAGCGAATGCGCCGGTACAACATCTTTCCCCTTTATATTCCACATTTCCACTCCCCGTGACAACACTTTCACTTGCGAGGCAATCACGTCCATGTCACGAGCCGATACTTCGGGAACTGCCGATACGGTATCACCGTTCACGGTAAAAGAATATCCTGTGGCACAAGCCAACCATTGTTTAACACACTCGGGAACTTTCACCGCCGCTGCCTGACGGGTATTACGACGTTTATCCGATACCGACAGCGATGCACGAACCTCATCATCGGGTTTGCGCAACACGCACACAAACAGACCTTCGCCCCGTGTGCGATGCGGCAAAAAACGATAACAATAATCCTCACCGCCCACACCGCAGGCAATATTCCATTCCCGGGGCATATCAAGGCTTACGGGTTCGGCTCCATATTGCGACACCATATATTCCACCATCGTCTCATCTTCATCGCGATTATAAGTACAAGTACTGTATATGAACAATCCACCGGGAGCCAATGCATTCCACACGTTGTCGATAATAAGCCGCTGCCGCCCGGCACACTGCTCCACAAGCCCGGGCGACCACTGTGTAACCGCCTCGGCATCTTTACGGAACATACCTTCGCCACTGCAAGGCACATCGGCTGCCACAACGTCAAAAAAATGTGTGAGCTTGCCCCACCGGCTGCTGTCGTCGCTTGCAACCACACAAGCCGGATTGCCCCACTTCATGACGTTTTCTTTAAGTATGTTGGCTCGCTGTGGCACCACTTCGTTACACACCATGAGCGAACCTTGCGGCAATGCCGACAATGCAGCCGTAGTCTTGCCGCCCGGTGCCGCACACAGGTCGAGGTAACGCACCGGCCTGTCGATAAGAGTGCGCACGATGTGGTCGATAATCATCGACGAAGCATCTTGCACATAATACAGTCCGGCATGGAAGAAGGGGTCGAAAGTAAACGGTTCATGCCCCGACAAGTAATAACCTGTTTCACACCACGGTACACGGTCGCCAAGCGGTCGCAACGCAGTCTTTGCCGCATTCACCCTTATGCTTGTCACAGCCTCGGTGCCGGTAATTGCATCAAGCAACCGCCGCGCTTCTTCGCCGGGAAACAGTTGCCCGATGTTGTTTATAAATTGAAGATGGAGCGTCATTTTCCGTCAATGCGATTAAGTGCATATGCCGCCGCACCGAGCTGTATGGCACGGCTCGACCCGATACGCGACACCGTCACGCCTATGCGCTTCTGCGGGTCATAATCAACCATGCGCTCGCTGCCATATACCTGCAACTTTTGTGCTCCGCCACGGGCAAACAAAGCAAATTCGGCTTCATCGTCAAGATTATATACCTGCGGCTGCACACGGCTGAGTTCCTCGCCGTTGTAATTCCGCAACTTGCTTCTCATCTGCCCGAGCAACGCCGACATAAAGAATTTGTTTCCGCGAGCCACACCGCCGCCAAGCACCACAATGCCATCGATGAGCGATGCTGCGGTAGCTATGGCATCACCTGCGGCCATACCGAATATTTCAAAAGCCTTTAATGCCGCCTCACGGTTACCGGAACGAATCCCGTCGGCTATGTCATAAATGTCTTTTGTTTCAAGCGACGGATCATCAATACCACTCAACCGTGCATATTCGCGGCGTATCCCACCGGCCGAAACCGTCGCCTCGGAAATCATGTCGGGATAAACGCTGTTACGTAGGCAGAAAGTCTCGACACACGAATTGTCGCCGATGTGCAACCGTCCGCCCGAAATTATGCCCACACCGAAACCCGTACCGAACGTGTAACCAATCAAGTTACCATAACGCTTGGGGCTGCCCATCTCGGCAAGCCGCGCATTTATTTCGGGAAGCCGTCCGGCAAACGCCTCGCCATAGGCAAACAAGTCGCCATCGTTATTTATAAACACCGGTATGCCGAATTTCTCCTCAAGGAACGGACCGAGAGCCACTCCCGAACGGAAAGCCGGAAAATTAGGCAGGAAACCGCCAATCACGCCATTCGGGTAATCGGCAGGCCCCGGGAAAGCAAAACTGATGGCAACCGCCGGTTCGGGCAACCGGCCGGCCACGGTTTCAAACCCTTGCACCATAGCTTGCAGGCACTTGTCGAGATTGTCGCCACTC
This sequence comes from uncultured Bacteroidales bacterium, assembly GCA_949289215.1. Taxonomy (GTDB): domain Bacteria; phylum Bacteroidota; class Bacteroidia; order Bacteroidales; family Muribaculaceae; genus Avimuribaculum. Next base: position 42,436 of record CASENC010000031.1, read on the forward strand.
GATGGCAAAGTAATGGGTTCCACTATCAATTGTTCATTTCTGACGGCACTGAACACAAGGTTGGTTCCCCCGGCATCGAGGGTCATTACTATACGATTATCTGTTATCGGTTTTTCCATATTATTGTTCTATATATTGTTCAACGATTTTTTCTATTTCAATAGGAGTACTCACTATGTAGCCCGCATGATATTCCACAAGTTCTTTCTCGGGGCGAAATCCCCAAGTCACGCCAACCGAGTCGATGCAGGCACGGCGAGCCGTTTCCATGTCAACGCCAGAATCGCCAACATACAGCGTGTCGCTCTTGCGCTCTCTTGCCTGCGCAAGTATCGAAAACACAACCGACGGGTCGGGCTTCACCGGTATTCCCTCTTTCTGCCCTTCGACAGCCACAAAATTTATTTCCGGGAAATAATGGCGTATCAACTTTTGCGTAGCAAGGTCATACTTATTGGAAGCAACAGCAATCTTCACACCTTCTTCCTGCAACCAGTCGAGCATATCGGTTATGCCGGGATATGGCACAGTGTAATCGGTATTATGGTCATTGTAATATGCCTTAAAGTCGGCAAGCATCTTGTCGATGACAAGTTCCTTGTTTATATCCTCGGGCAAAACACGCTCAATGAGTTTACGCACACCGTTACCCACGAAAAACGGGTAAGAAGCCACGCTGTGAGTGGGGAAGCCGTTCACTTCAAGCGCATGATTGGCCGCACGGCCAAGGTCCTCAATCGTGTTGAGCAACGTACCGTCAAGGTCGAATATTACTAATCGTTTCATGATGAGATAGCATATATGTGTGTATGTGTTAATAATATCAAAATGGATAACCCACCGAGAAGTGGAATGTGGCATCGCGCGACCAGTCGGGGTGGATAAGAGGCCACCGCTCTTGATTGCGTGCCGGATTATGGGCTTTCATGCCAAGGTCAAAACGCAACAAGAAATATGTGAAATCGAGCCTCAGCCCAAGCCCGTAAGCGAGTGCTATCTGCTTATAGAACTCATTGAACTTAAACACACCGCCGGGCTGGCTTTCATAGTCGCGTATGGTCCATATGTTTCCGGCATCGACAAATGCGCCCAGTTCAAGTACCCAAAACAATTTGGCACGATATTCCACATTAAGGTCAAGACGAATGTCGCCGCACTGGTAGATGAAACTGTTCATCGAATTGGCGGCATCAAAACTGCCGGGACCGAGCGTGCGCACACCCCACCCTCTCACCGAGTTGGCACCACCGGCATAAAACCGCTTCTCGAACGGCAACACCGTGGCATTGCCATAAGGCACGGCAGCCCCGGCACCCACGTGGAACGACACAGAGTGCCGCGTTGACATTGAATGTGTGTAAGAGAAATCGGCATCCACCTTGGCATATTGCGAATAACGTATGCCAAACACTTCATAGGCATCACCGTCACGTTTTTGCTTTACAGCCTTGGATATCCCGTAAAGCAGGTTGCCGGCAGTCTCGACCGCTGCACGTATCGTATATACATTACGCTGGAACCCCGAAGTCAACGGAGAAGCCTGCCGCTTGTTAGAATGATAATAAGAATACCCAAGCCGCATTATAAAGTGGTCTTCATAAGAATAACGCAACAGCGGATTGGTAATATCATCAAGGAAACCCACTTGGCTGTTTGGCAGATATACATAGCTCACGTCGATAAGGTTGAACGTGTGACGGGTACGGGTGTTGTGACGGGTGTTCGACCAGTGGTATTTCCACCCCGCACCGGCTATGACGCGAGTATATTCGGGGCGTTCCTGGTAATTGAACGTGGTAAGGAACTCGGTGGTGGCAAGCACACGTTGCTTGAATTTCTTCTTCAAGAACGGGAACTTGAATTTTGGGAATGTTATGCCCACTTCGCCCGAATATTCCGAATAATTGTCGTTGATAAGCCCCGAAAGGTCACCCGACAAGCTCTCATATGAAGCCCTGAACTTGGTATCAAGCACTTCAGCCCCTTTGGCTATATTGCGATGGGTGTAAGATGCTCCCACACCAAACCCCAAGTCACCCTCGGAGTTGGTACCTTCGAGCGAGAGTGATACCGTCTGTGACTTGCCTTTTGTCAACAAGAAATAAGCATCGACCCACACCTTGCCGTCGATGCGCCCCACCGGAACCACTTCCACATTGATGAATTTCAGCAAACCGAGCCTGCCAAGCGCACGATATGTGCGGTCAATGTCGGACGAATTGTAAAGTTCTCCGGGAGTTATGAAATTACATTCCTCTATCACCGACGGACGTATGTAATGTTCATCATACATGATGGATATTCCACGATAGTTCACCGTGTCGGGTGCCGCATACGCATCCCTGCCATGCATCACAAGCGGATCGTAATTGGTGACATAGGTGACACTGCGCACAAAAAACGGCTCGTGGCGATTATAATAGTCCATCTCGCTATTAGGATAAGGCGGCATGGTATTAAGCGTGAGTATCACATCTTTCCGGCCTTCGGCGGTATCGGCGGTAAATGTTATGTATTCCTTATTGAAAGCATAATATCCCTGTTCTCGCAGGCGGTTGGTTATGCCCTGGCGTTCAAGGTCGAGCTGGGTGCGGTCAAACAGGTCGCCGCGCTTCAACACGAAACTTGCCGAATCGGCAAGTATCAACCTGCGCAATGTATCATTGGGGATATTATATACTATGCTGTCGATATAGTGCGGCTCGCCAAGCGTGACATTGTAATTCACATTTATACGGCGCTTCTTTAAATTCATTGTGGTATCACATTCCACAGTCGAATTCATGTAACCCATGTTAACAAGAGCCGTCTGCAACTGGTTGACCGATGCGTCGGTAAGTTCCTGGTCATATATCACAGGCGGTGCGCCCACACGCTGTATCCAGCGGTTTGCCCACTTGGTACTGTCATGCCCCGACAAATTGTAAAACCACAGCTGCAACTTCAATCCGCCAAGCACCTCATGGTTTGGCTGCTGGCGTATGTAACTTTGCAAATCGGTCTTGCTCACATGATGGTTCTTTTTGTCGATAATGTTTATGTCCACATTATCGAGCAAATACCTGCCTTGCGGCACGTGCTTGGTGGTATTGCACGAAACAAGCGACAACAGCAATGCCGCAACAACGCAAACAACCGCAGTCGGCAACATATTTCTGTATCGCTTCAACTTCATCATCAATCAATGCTGCTTATAAGCCTTCAAATACAACCGTTTACAATCATCCGCGCAATATGCCTTGGGTGCATTGCCGGGACTGCCGCTCGCAATCGCATCGGCTGCCATCTTGTCGATTAACGAGACGAATTCTTCCTCTTTTATGCCATATTGTTCCAATGACGGCACTTCGCACACACGACAAACATCGGCAATCGATGCCACAAATGCACGTGCTGCATCATCGTCGCCGCAGCCGCCATCGGCCACGCCCGTAAGCCGGGCAAGGCGAGCGAAACGAGCTGTGGCACAGGGCAACAAGTCGGTCATGCACGTTGGCAACAACATCGCATTCGACAACCCGTGAGGCACATGGAACAGTGCACCTATGGGGCGGCTCATGCCATGCACCACGGTGACGCTTGAATTGTTGATGCAAATCCCGGCATCGAGTGCGGCGCGAGCCATTTCACGGCGTGCTTCCTCATCGCGGCCATTGCGGTATGCGACAGGCAGATACCGCATTATACGGCACACCGCAGCCTCGGCAAGAGCATCGGTTTCGGGCATGGCCTTTACCGAGATATACGACTCCACGGCATGAGTGAGGGCATCAAGCCCCGTGGCAGCAGTTACACTTCCGGGTGCATTCATGCCGAGCGTATAATCTACTATCGCAAGCCGTGGCAACAGCACATCACCTTTAAGCAACATTTTTATCCCGTGCTCAGTATCGGTAATAATGGTAAACCTGGTGGCTTCAGAACCGGTTCCTGCCGTGGTGGGTATGGCCACCACAGGCGGCACGGGCCGGTTTATCTCTTTACCCATGTAATCGGCAATTTTACCGGGATTACCTATCATGGCGGCAATAGCCTTGGCCGAATCGAGGGGACTTCCTCCACCCAATCCTATACAAAAATCACACCCCGCATTGCGATAAGCGGCGACACCTGCATCAATCATCACATCGGTAGGTTCTCCGCATATTCGGTCAAACACTTCATATTCAACCACATCACGGCCAAGCGCGAGTTCAAGCCGCTTCATTATCTCCGACTTGCCCACGTGCGGCCCCGTCACCACCAATGCCTTACGACCGTATTGCCGAAACAATCCGCTGTTGTTTTCCAGGGTTCCGGCCTCGCATATTATCTTATCGGGTATTTTTAACATTTCCTGCGTTATATTTTTTATTGTTGCGAAGTTACTGCAAAAGAATTAGAAAACGCAGCAAGAGCCTGTTTAATTTTGTCAAACAGGCTCTTTATGATACCATCTGCGAGAGAAAAATCAATAATCCATGTCGCCGCCATATCCGCCGCCCATGTCACCGCCGCCACCTTGTTTGCGCATATCGGGCTTACGGGCCTTGGCATTGCCGAAACTGTATGACACGGTAAATTGCACACGGCGGCCGCCACCACGGCGTTCCGACTCTTGTACAAAATCCGAGCCATAAGTCATTTGGTTCCATTTACGCGAATCGAGCAAATCTCGCACATTCACCGAAAACGACCAGTTGTCAAGCGACTTCTTGAGGCCTCCGTCAAAGCGATATCGAGGTTCACGCGACCCTTGCGCCAGTATTTGACGTGAATAATATCCGCCATTCAACTGCAAATTCAAGTCCCAAGGCAACCTCACCGAAGCCATGATATTGAAATTCCAGGTAAAATCACTTTCATCGTCACCGGTCACCGGAGCAGTAAGCCCCTCGGGCAAGAAACTGAATCCGTCGAGTTTGTTATAAAACAAGTTGACAGTAGTTGTCAGATCAAGACGCTTGAACAAATTATTTTTAACGACAAACTCGGCACCTGTTTCAAGTGACTGCGAAACATTTTCGTTGGTACTGTTCATCACCCCGTCGCGCATGAAACTTATGCGTTGTATCACATCATCGGTGGTACGATAATAACCCGATACCGAAATCACATGATTAGTCCAGCTCTTTATATAGTTCAATTCAAATGCGTTGGAATATTGCGGTTGCAATTCCGGGTTACCATACGATATATTGGTGGGGTCACTGATGTTGACAAACGAGTTCAACTGCCCTCCCCACGGACGACGTATGCGCCGCGTGTAATTCACCTGAATTTCGTTTTCCTTAGGCAACGAATACGAAAGGAACAAACTCGGGAACAAAGCAAACTTATTGGTGACATACGGCTGCTTGGCATCTTTGGTTTCGCCATATGCAAGCGACTTCACTTCATTGTGCCAATATTCACCGCGCAAACCGGCCGAGAAACTGAAATCACTAATTTTCCCTCCGAACGTGGCATACAATGCCTGTATGTTCTGGTCGTATATAAAGCGGTTATACAAATCTTCATCTATGGGCATATCGGTCTCGGTCAATCCCGTCCAAGTAGTCATAGGACTGTCTTCATGGCTCAACGTACCCTTATACCCTGTTTCGATTTTAAACATATCGCTTATTTGGTTGGTATAATCAACCTGAAATTCCCAATTGTTTACCTTTATGCCTGTTTCTTGCGACTGCCAATAAGTGTCGAGCGAATCGACATATTCATATTGCCGCTGATAGGTGGTGGTATTGGGCATACGCCACATATTAAATGACACCGATGCCATCAAGTTATGCGTATCGCTGAATTCATGGGTATAGTCGAGCGACACATTTCCGCCACGACCGTTATTGTCACTGCTGCTGTTGCTAAATCCCGAAGTGAAATTGCCGGGAACTGTGCTTTCATAGTTGGTGCGGCTGTTGTTCCAGCCACCTCCAACCATTCCGAAACCGCCGAGCGACAACGCATCGGCCTCGGTGAGATGATAAGTGGCCCCGGCACGGAAAAATACCGACGTGTTACGCCGCTCGCTGTCGGCAAGCGAGTTAAGATAAGTGCCGTCGTCATAAGTGCGATACGAGTTATTGAAACCCTCGCTGTGCCAACTGCGCAACCCGACATTGGCATACGCATCCCATTTCCCGATGTTGAAATTTATGTTCCCACCGGCATTGTAACCGCCTTGAGTGTTGGCACCGACTTGTGCACCGCCGAAATATCCCGGCTGGCGGTTTTGCTTCAACACTATATTTATGATACCCGATGTGCCTTCGGGGCTGTATTTTGCCGACGGATTGGTGATTACCTCTATTTTTTCGATAGTCTCGGCGGGCAATTGCTCAAGTATCTGCCCGCGGTTGTCGGCTGTGAGGCCCGAAGGCCGCCCGTTTATCCATATAGTGACCGACGAATTACCGCGCAACGAGACTTCTCCGTCGTCATCAACCTCGACCGACGGTATGGTTTCAAGTATTTCACTTGCCGAAGCACCTGCCGCAGCAATGTTTTGATCGACGTTAAACACTTTTTTGTCAAGTTCAAAACGCATTTGCGACTTCATGCCCACCACCTCTATTTCATCGAGGACATGGGTATTTTCGCTCAATCCCACCACATTCAAGTTAAGCGACTGATTGGCAGAATGTATCTCGGCATCTACCGACTCGGCCTTATAACCGACATATGACAATTTTACATTATACCGGCCTTGAGGCAGATTATTTAATTTAAACGCCCCGTTTATGTCCGACATGGTTCCTACCGGCAGCTCCTTTCCGCTGCTTTTGTCACTCACAGTCACATTCACAAATTCCATCGGCTCATCGGTCGATGAATCGATAACCTTGCCGGTTATCACAGCCGCCGATGCCGAAGATATAACGGATAACATTGCGGTTGCCACAACCGCCACTGTTTTATGTTTCATTTTATAAACCTAAAATTTTACGAAAACCAAAAAACACTTTTTTGGGGAACAAAAAGCAATATAAATCTTTTGTTAGAGTAACCCGAATGCAGAAAGTTAAACGTGCAGATTAATTTTTTTCTGAAATTCCCAAAAACTCTTACAAATTTACGCATTTCACCCAATGCCGATTGCCCGATTTACGCACATTAAATATTAATTAGCATACTTTTGTATATCTCCCCCTACCGAAATCAACGGTGCAACTTGTTTAACAGCCACATTTGCATCAATGCCATTGCACAAACGGCACCTGCGGCATCGGCCAAAAAGTCAAAAATATCCATGCTGCGCCCCAACCCCATCAATTCTTGAGCAACTTCAATCGCACCCCCAAGCGCGATTGCCACAGCCGTGACTGCAATTGCCTTGCCTCTGCCAAGCCTGCCCGGCGGCATGGCCGTCTTCCCAAAATCGAAAAGATAAGAAGCGGCAATGGCAAAAAACATTAGAAAGTGCACCACTTTATCGGCTCCCGGGAAATCAAGCAATCCGGCACTTTTCACCGGCTGCGGCACAAGGCACAAATACAAAACTACAAGCGTGAAAAACGCCGAAAAAACGCCGGCAGGCACTTTAAGCAATATTTTAATCATAATATAAGCCCATAAAATTTCATCTTGCAAAATTAATAATTAATCACGCGAAAATAATTACATTTGCAAAAGCAAATACCAAAAGTGATAACAAACATTTCACTGTAGCAATCATGGCAAGCAACAATAATCACTCGACATTCGGGTCAAAAATAGGCGTAATCGCAGCTACCGTGGGGTCGGCCGTGGGGCTGGGCAATGTGTGGCGTTTCCCAAGCCTTGCCCAAGCCAACGGGGGTGCCGCATTCCTTATTATCTATATTGTGAGCATACTCATACTCGGCATCCCTGTGATGCTTGCCGAAACTTCGCTCGGGCGTGCCGGACGGTCCGACTCGGTGGGAGTGTTCAAGCATCTTACCCCTAAGAGCCGGTGGTGGATAGTGGGGGTTGTGGGCATTGTGGCTTCATACATAATCTTGTCGTATTACATGGTTGTAGCCGGGTGGACACTTGAATATATCTACAGTTCAGTCACCGGTGCTCTGTTTGAAGGCACCACCGGCACGGCTGCCGACGGCTTGCTGTACCAGCAAAAAATGTCGGAAATGATAAGCACCGGCTGGAATCCGCTGCTATGGACCTACATCGTCATAATAATCAACCTGGTGATTTTGCTCAAAGGGGTGCAGAAAGGCATTGAGAAGATGTCTAACATAATGATGCCGATGCTGTTTGTTATACTGCTCATATTTGTCGGCGTTGCGATGACTTTGCCCGAGACCGGAAAAGGACTTGAATTTTTCCTTAAACCCGACTTCGGTAAAATCAACATCGACGTAGTAATGGCCGCACTGGGACAGGCATTCTTTTCAATGAGCCTGGGCATGGGGATACTTGTCACCTACGCATCATATTATCCTCGCGACATAAAACTTATAGGCACATCGTTCACCGTCACCGGGCTTAATTTCCTCGTCGCATTCATGATGGGGCTGATAATATTCCCGGCGGTGATGAGTTTCAACGTGGTTATCAATCCCGACAGTCTCTCGGGCACAACTTTGGTATTCGTCACCCTGCCCGAAGTGTTCAATTATATGGATATGCCTCGCTTCTGGGCGGTACTGTTCTTCGCACTGCTGTTCCTGGCAGCCGTCACCTCCACCATCTCTATTGCCGAGGTATCAATAGCATTCATTCACGACCGCTTCCACACTTCACGCCTCACTGCCTGCCTTGTGGTGCTGTTGCCGGTGTTTGCCACATCGGCAGTGTGTTCGCTCTCGCTCGGTGCAATGCCTTGGCTCAAGATTGCCGGGATGCCGGTATTCGACTTCCTTGACACATTCACCACCAACGTGCTGCTCCCCGTGAGCGCATTCTGCATATGCGTTTACGTCGGTTGGATACTGCGCAAAAAATTCATCTTAAATGAATTGACCAACTACGGTTCGTTCCATTCCCGCCTTGCCCCCATCGCTACATTCCTCATAAAATGGGTATGCCCGATACTAATCGCCGCCATATTCCTGTTTTACATAACCTCACTGTTCTAATAGATGGCAATAGGCGAATGGTTCAAGATGTCACGGCCGCAACGCATAGCGGCCATAGTGCTTGCGGCTCTAATTGTCACAGCCGTCGCTGTGCGTATGTCACTATCCCACACACGCCCGTTGCCCGAAGAGGTGGAACGGCAAGCCGTGGAAATGGCACGTTTCCGCGCAGCAATCGACTCGGCCCGCATCGACACCGCCACGCATATACGGAAATCGCCCAAACACCCCGTTCCCGACCGCGCCATTGAAACTATCCCGCAATTTTAAAGGCAGATTGTATCATATTTGAATTAGAAATGGTTACTTTTGCAACTTGAATGGGAAAACTGAAAGAATTATGTAAAACAATATAGCAAAAATGACATCAACTACTATCAATCAACCAACGCTGAGAGACTCGGCGGCGATGCGGTGGACAGTGCTGCTGTTCCTCGCTTTCGCAATGTTTTGTTCCTACATCTTTATGGACATCCTTTCGCCCATCAAGGACTTGATGCAATCGACCCGTGGATGGGACTCGACGGCATTCGGCACCATGCAGGGGTCGGAAACATTCCTCAATGTGTTTGTATTCTTCCTGATTTTTGCGGGTATCATTCTCGACAAGATGGGCGTGCGCTTTACAGCCGTGCTTTCGGGTGCCGTGATGCTGGTGGGTGCCACCATCAACTGGTATGCCGTTACCGAAATGTTCCAAGGCACCGCCCTTGAACAATGGTTTACCGACAACCTTAATTACATACCGGGCTTTGACGAACTGGGTATATCGCCATTTTACGAGGGTATGCCGGCCTCGGCCAAGTTCTCGGCCATAGGGTTCATGATATTCGGCTGCGGCGTGGAAATGGCAGGCATCACCGTGTCGCGAGGCATTGTCAAGTGGTTCAAAGGCCGCGAAATGGCTCTCGCCATGGGGTCGGAGATGGCTCTCGCCAGGTTGGGCGTGGCCACCTGCATGATATTCTCGCCCATGTTTGCAAGGTTGGGCGGCGACATCGACGTGTCGCGCTCGGTAGCCTTCGGCGTGGTGCTGCTCATGATTGCGTTGATAATGTTCATAGTATATTTCTTCATGGACAAGAAACTCGACGCACAGACGGGTGAAGCCGAAGAAAAAGACGACCCGTTCAAGATAAGCGACATCGGTTCAATCCTGAAGAGCGGCGGTTTTTGGCTTGTGGCACTGCTGTGCGTGCTTTACTATTCGGCCATTTTCCCGTTCCAGAAATATGCCGTGAATATGCTGCAATGCAACCTCGTGTTTGAAGAAGTTCCCGCCGACTCGTTTTGGGCAACCAACACCGTTACAGTCATACAATATTGCATAATGCTGGTGGTTGCGGCAGCCTCGTTCGCCAGCAATTTCACCAAGAAAGCCGGTATGCGATACGGTATGCTCGCACTTGCCGTGGTTGCTCTCGTGGTATTCTGCTACATGGGATATATGCGCCAAAGCGCCGAAACGGTGTTTGCCGTGTTCCCACTGCTTGCCGTGGGCATAACCCCTATACTGGGCAATTACGTCGATCACAAAGGTAAGGCTGCATCGATGCTGGTACTCGGCTCTTTGCTGCTCATCTTCTGCCACCTCACATTTGCGTTCATTCTTCCCACATTCAGCGACAATGCCGTTGGCGGCGTGATTGTGGCATACATCACGATACTCGTGCTCGGGGCCAGCTTCTCGCTTGTTCCGGCATCGTTATGGCCCAGCGTGCCCAAGCTCGTCGATGCAAAAATCATCGGCAGTGCTTATGCGCTCATCTTTTGGATACAAAACATCGGCCTGTGGCTCTTCCCATTACTGATAGGCAAAGTACTTGACCAAACCAACCCGCAACTCGTCACCGACCTTGCCAACGGTGTCATCACTGCCGAGGAGGCTGCCGTGTCATACGACTACACCGCCCCGCTTGTGATGCTTGCCTGCCTGGGCGTGGCCGCCTTGGTATTAGGCCTGGTGCTCAAAGTGGTTGACCGCAAAAAAGGCCTCGGCCTCGAAGAACCCAACGTGAAGGAATAATCCCTGCCGATGTGTGTGCAATTGATTGCACCAAACTCCCCGGCACAAAAATAACAAACGGTTTCGGAAAATTTTCCGAAACCGTTTGTTGTTTTTGACATACAAATCTTTGTATGCTAATATCATTCAAGGATATACAAGGCACGTGGAGCAAACTGCATATTGGGCAGTATGGTAACTTCTTCGCCTGTCATTACATCTTGGAATGCCTCGCCCGGTTGCATGATTTCGCGATATATCGACATATCAACGTCGAGAGTGCGATCGGTTCCATTCATAATCACTATCACACACTTGCCGTCAAGACTGCGTTCATAGACATACATTCCGTTTTCGGGCATAAAGTGCTTCAATGCACCGCGGGCAATCACATCATTGCCACGACGCCACCCGGCCAGGCGGCTTATGAATTCAAATGCCTCGTTTTGCATCTCGCTGCGACCGGCAGCCGTGAATTCATTACGGCTGTCACCGGGAAAACCGCCAGGCACGTCGAGACGGATGTCGCCGTCGGAACGCTTCTTGTTGCCGTGCATAAGCAACTCGGTACCGTAGTAAATTTGCGGTATGCCACGAGTGGTGAGCAAGAAAGCCACACCTTGCTTCCACGCACCCAGGTCGGCAGGCATTTCAAGCAAGAAACGGTCGGTGTCGTGATTGTCGAGGAACGTGAGCACCTTATGCGGGTCGGCATACAGGTAATCGAGCGAAAGGCGGTTGTATATTTCATTCAACCCTTTCCCATACTGCTGCGTATCGCCATTGAATGCGCTATTGGCTGTGAGCATCGTCGGGAAATCCATCACCGTCGGCAATTCGGGATTCCCTTTTCCGTTCAGTCGGTTGCTTGCCTGCCAAAAAGCCGTACCTGCCACGTCTCCATACCAGCACTCTCCCACTATGTTGTAACCGGGATATTCAAGTTGCACATCCTTAATCCATTGAGCCATAGGCATCATGTCGGCATAAGGATAAGTATCCATACGGATACCGTCAATTTTACTGTATTCAATCCACCACACCGAGTTTTGTATCAAATACTTCATCACGTGCGGATTGCTTTGGTTAAGGTCGGGCATCGACGGAACAAACCACCCTTTCACCGTGCGCTCATAATCATAATCACTCACATAAGGGTCGTTAATCGTTGACAGGCGGAAATTAGTCATCAAGTCCCCGTCGGGGTGGTTAAACCAGTCACGCGACGGCATATCGTGCATCCACGGGTGTTCACTGCCGCTGTGGTTGAAAATCATGTCCATCACCACTTTCAATCCACGCTCGTGAGCCTTGGCAATGAGTGTGGCATATTCCTCGTTTGAGCCCAGGCGCGGATCCACTCGGTAATAGTCGGTGGTCGCATATCCGTGGTACGAGCCGCCGGGCATATCATTCTCAAGCACCGGATTAAGCCAAATGGCAGTCATGCCGAGCGAGTCGATATACCCCAGGTGGTTCTCGATACCCTTAAGGTCACCGCCGTGCCGTCCGCTCGGATTGTTACGATTAACCGGTACCGGGAACTTCATGTCGGCCACGACATTATTGGCGGTGTCGCCGTCGGCAAAGCGGTCGGGCATTATCAGGTAAAGCACATCGGCCGAAGTGAACGGCGTGGGCAACACACCATCACGCTGTTTCAATTCATATTTCACAGTCTTGCTTTTTTTGCCGGTTTTGAAGAAGATATCCATTTTCCCGGCAGTGGCCGACCTGGCCACATTCAAATAGATGATTTGATAATTAGGACTGTCCAAACGCACCACGCTGTCGATAGTCACACCAGGATAGCTCACCGACGGCTCGGCATCACGTATCTGGGGCGCATTGACAAGCAGTTGCACACTCGTGTTCTTCATACCGGCCCACCAAAATGGAGGATCGATGCGAACATCACTGTTTTTCTCTGATTTCTTGGCCGACGCTCCAAAGCCACACAGCAGCATAAGCATAACAGCCAACACAGTTTTTAGGTTTGTTTTCATGTAAATATAACAATATAAGTGAATACCATGTGTCGATAAAACACAAGCGCAAGTTACTAAAAAAACGCCACACCGGCAATATACGCAACCCTCGAAATACCGTTAAATTTTCTATCCTGCGGCACCGGGGGCGGTTTAATTACTGCTTAATTAAATCTCAGGTGAATACAAACCTGCGATATTTCACGATTCATTGCAATTCCATCTTTTATACAATATTCACAATTCCAAGCAACTACCCATATTAAATAAATCAGTACTTTTGCACATTGGAAAGTACATAATACCTTAACCTATAACGTAGAACAATTAAGTAATCCATAATGAAGTTATGCACCGCCTTATAACAGCAATCAGCCTGATAATATGTTCTTTACTCACATCATACGCAGCCGGCGATACTGCCTCGCTGCCCGACAGCCTGCTCTCGGAGGACAAGGTGTATGAACTCACTTTCACCGACCCTGAATTAGCCGGACAAATAATCGATGAAATGCGCCGGCGGCAGATGCAGCCCAAGCACGAACTCGACATTCTGGAAGGCGACCTACTTGTCAACAACCATTATTTCGACGAAGCAGCCGGCTTTTACCTCTCGGCTCTCGACAACGACTCGGTAAAAAACGACCCCGATACCCACATGAGCCTGCTGCACCGAATGATTACGTGCAGCGATGGCATACATGATGACAACGCAACCACACAATACGTCAAACTACTGCTCGACGAGGCGCGCGAACACGGTAACAAACCCATGGAATCGATTGCCCTGTTCAATATGGGCAAACTGACTTATTACCAGGAAGACAAAGACCTGGGTTACGAATTGATATACGAGGCAATAAAGTTGATGGAACAAAGCGATTATGCCTACAAATACGACAACTTGAGGTATAATTACAATACCCTGCTGATTATGCAACAACGCGACGAACGCTATGAAGACGCGTTGAACACACTCGCCGCACTTGAAAGGGTGGCAACGGCATCAACCAACGCCGAGCCGGAAATTGCCGACCTTACAAAAAAAGAACTTAAGACGCTATATGCCCAGCAAGCAATAATATTGCACAAGCTCAACCGGCCGAAAGAAGCCGAAGAGGCCTACCGCAAATGGAAAACAGTAGCTCCCGAATATACTGCCGACGACTACATCATAGGGCCATACCTTGTGGGAACCGGGCACATGAACGAAGCCATAGATGTTTATGCCGGCCATGAACAGCAATTACGCAGCCGGGGCGACACCATAAGTTACCATATGCGCTCGTTGCTGCGTTCTTTGGGTCTTGTATATTACCGCACCGGAAAATACCAAAACTCGGCAGAATATTTCCTAAGGCTCGCAAACGTAACCGACAGCCTTAAAACTCGCGAACAGGCCAGCTCGGCACAAGAACTGGCCACGGCATACGAAACTCACAAAAAAGAAGCCGAACTGGTGGAACGTGCCAATAGCATAAAGGTGCGAAACGCATGGCTCGTGGGAACTGCGGCGGCCTTGATACTGCTGCTTGTGCTTATGTGGCGGCAAATGCGATATACCCGACTTATAAAAAAGAAAAACTCGGCATTGGTTGAAAATATCCAAGAATTACTCCACTATAAAACCGAACTCGGCACCATAAAACATCAAGTGGCCCAAACTTCCGGCCCAAACAATGCCAACGGCAGACTGTCGGATTTTGAGACTGAAAACTGCCGAATCTTTGAACTGCTCGACAGGAAAATAAATGAAGAAAAACTGTTTCTAAACCCCGACCTGACTCGCGACGACCTTATGCACATAGCCCATACCGACAAAAACAGGCTTGCCAAAATAATGCAACAATACGAGTTCTCCAATACATCGGACTACGTGAACCGTAAGCGCCTCGATTATGCAGCCACCCAACTTGAGTTGCACCCTGAATACACTATCAACGCCATAGCCGAATCGTGTGGGCTTCCCAATGTTCCCACTTTCAACCGGCTGTTCCGAAAACGCTTCGGCATGACACCGTCGGAATTTCGCAAGGCATTGAAAAGCCGCACATAATAGCCTGTATCATAACATCATATCCGTTCATCTTGACAAAATAGTATATCTTTTTGACAAAACAGTATATCTGCACGTCTCAATTTCTTGGCAGCACACGGCCTCATGCCTATTTTTGCAACAGCAAATAGGAAGAGTGGCGTTACAGCAGCACACGATGTGAACCGGTCATGAAGAGACACTCATAAAAAACAATGCCCGGATATATGCTCCGGCAGAAGGATATACGAAATTATTGGTGTCCGCTAAAAAACAATAAGGCAAAAAATTCATGTCCGCAATGCCCATAAACAGGCGTTGCGGATACTTTTTTTGAAAACCAAGCCCCCCGTCAGTCAAAAAGTGACGGTTCCGGAGGGTGTTCCCTTGC
>CASENC010000032.1 GCA_949289215.1 uncultured Bacteroidales bacterium
GGTACGAATTGGGTACTAATTTTTGTCCGTCAATGCCCTCTTTTTGGCGGTCAAGGTCGCCAAAGGACAATAAAAAAAGTCCCACAAAATATTGATTTTGTAGGACTTGTCTTTTTGTTGTCGCCTTTTGGCTTTTCTTTTCGTGATCCGCTTGGGGCTCGAACCCAAGACCCCATCCTTAAAAGGGATGTGCTCTACCAGCTGAGCTAGCGAATCTCCTTAAAAGCGATGCAAAGGTACTGCCTTTTGTCGGAACTGCCAAATTTTTTGCAAACTTTTTTGTGTTGTGCAACCAATTTTGTTCGATTTACCCTAATATGCAGCCTTTTTGAATGGTATATCGAGGTTATTTTTATACCTTTGCACGTTGTTTTTAATCTTTTAGCGATTATGGAAAATAAAGTAAGAGTTCGTTTTGCTCCGTCTCCCACCGGCCCGTTGCATATAGGCGGTGTGCGCACGGCACTATATAATTACCTGTTTGCCCGTCAGAACGGCGGCGAAATGATATTGCGCATCGAAGATACCGACTCCAACCGCTTTGTACCTGGTGCCGAAGATTACATTAACGAGGCTTTGGCGTGGTTGGGCATCAAAATAGACGAGGGGGTGCGCGACGGTGGCGAATACGGACCTTACAAACAGTCGGAGCGCCGAGATATTTACCGCCATTATGTAAAGGAGTTGTGCGACAACGGGCGTGCGTATGTGGCATTTGACACTCCCGAAGAACTTGAGGCAAAGCGTAAAGAAATGCCGAATTTCCAATATGACGCATCAACTCGCGGCGGTATGCGCAATTCTCTTTCTCTTTCGCAGGAGGAAACCGACCGCCTCTTGGCCGAAGGTGCCACTTATGTGGTGCGTTTCAAGGTGGAGCCGGGGCAGGACATTGAAGTTGACGACCTTATTCGCGGCAAGGTTGTTATTAATTCGTCAATTCTTGATGACAAGGTGCTTTACAAGAGTGCCGACGACCTGCCCACTTACCATCTCGCAAACATTGTTGACGACCACTTGATGAAAATCACGCACGTGATACGTGGCGAAGAGTGGCTGCCGTCGGCTCCGTTGCACGTATTGCTTTACGAGGCATTCGGCTGGCGCGATACCATGCCGCAATTTGTTCACCTGCCGCTGTTGCTCAAACCCGACGGCAAGGGAAAACTCAGTAAGCGCGACGGCGACCGCCTGGGGTTCCCGGTGTTCCCGCTCGAATGGCACGACCCGAAATCGGGCGAAATATCTTCGGGATACCGCGAAGCCGGATACCTGCCCGAGGCCGTAATTAATTTCCTTGCGCTGCTTGGTTGGAATCCGGGTGATGACCGTGAAATAATGTCGATGGACGAACTGGTGCGTGATTTCTCGTTTGCGCATTGTTCCAAGAGCGGTGCCAAATTCGACTTCGAGAAAGGCAAGTGGTTCAATCACGAATATATAATGGCAAAACCTGATGCAGAACTTGCAGAATTGTTCAAGCCTGTTCTTGAGAAAAACGGCGTGGATGTAAGTTCGTTCAGTGACGAATATATTGCCAAGGTAGTCGGTTTGGTTAAAAACCGCGTGTCGCTGCTTGGCGAATTGTGGGCAAATGCCCGATTCTTCTTTGTGGCACCGACCGAATATGCCGAGAAGGATATCAAAAAACGATGGAAACCCGAGATGCCGCAAATCATGCGCGAACTCATAGAAGTGCTCAAGCAGGTTCCCGACTTCTCGTCGAAGCCTTGTGAGGAAGTGGTGCTTGCGTGGATTGCCGAGAAAGGTTACCACCTTGGCAACGTGATGAATGCCTTCCGCCTGACTGTAGTAGGCGAGTGCAAAGGCCCGCACATGTTTGATATAACCGAGTTCATTGGCCGCGACGAAACTATTGCGCGTGTGAGCCGGGGCATTGAAAACATTCGTCTTGCCGATGCTTAAACGTGTTTGCATATTGATAGCGGTGGCTTGCATGGCTGCCGCTATTCCTGTTTTTGCACAGCAGCAATTGCGTTGGAGCGTGGATGCCGGGTCGGTTTTTGAAAACCGTGAAGGCGACGACTACTATTCGCCCGACCAAACTATCACATTCACGCGACTGTCGCCCGAGGTGGGTGTATCGCTGATGGGCGGACGGCACTTGCTGATGGGCGGCGTGTCGTGGTATCAGCCAATAGGCAACGGGTGGAAAGGATACAAGCTGTCGCCGACGGTATATTACCGATATCTGTCGCCCACATGGCGCATCAGCCTGGGCATGCTGCCGCGCACGCAACTTATAGAACAATTGCCGACGGTATTGATGAGCGATTCGCTGCGATATACCGAACCAAATATCCGCGGTGCTCTCATACAATATGTGCACCGACGCGGATTCATGGAACTTGCCCTTGACTGGCGCAGCTTGCAGACCGAGGAGCAACGTGAAGCATTTAGTGTGTATTTCAATGGCCGTTGGTATGCCACAGGCCCGCTGATGCTTGGCGGCAGATTGCAAGTGAACCACCTTGCCAAGTCGCTTAATCCTACCCCCGACCAAAATGTGAACGATGATATCTCGGTCAATCCTTATGTAGGCCTTGACCTTGCACGCTTCACCCCGCGGTTAGACAGCCTTACTGTAACGGCAGGGCTTATGCTGCAACTTGAACGAGACCGCGGCACAGGTGTGTGGCAACGTCCATACGGATTGATGCTCGATGCCATCGCCGAATGGCGTTTCCTTGGCATAGAGGAGCACCTGTATGTGGGGAAAAACTTATATCCGCTTTATCCCAAATATGGCTCATTGTTAAATATGGGTGACCCGAATTTCCAGGCCAAAGTATATAGCCGCACCAATGTGAGGGCTTACATCTTTCGCAATCAATTCTTGAATTTGTATGCATCGCTTGATTTCCACTATACACCCGATGCGTTTGCATTTTGGCAGAAGATTGCCCTGCGCCTGTATATCGATGACCGACTGTGGAACGACCGGCGGAACAAAGTGTCTCACAGTCAATATCTTAGCAAATATTATTAAACGATATGTGTGATTGACAATGCACATTATATTTACTTGACGATATGAATGTATTGTATAACCTTGGCATTAATTTACTCAAGTGTGGAGCAAGGCTTGCTGCATTGCGTAACGAAAAAATACGGAAAATGGTGGAAGGGCAATCCCGCACTTTCGCCTTGTTGTCAAAAGCAATTCCGGCCGCAGGCAGGAAGAAAACCATATGGATACACGCAGCATCGCTCGGAGAATTTGAGCAGGGGCGTCCGCTTATTGAAATGATAAAGCGAAACAATCCCGACTGGTATGTCGTTTTATCGTTTTTTTCTCCGTCGGGATATGAAGTGCGCAAAAATTACAAGGATGCCGATGTGGTATGTTATCTGCCTTTCGACACGCCTGCCAATGCCAAACGGTTTATTGACACAGTATCGCCCGATGTGGCAATTTTTGTGAAATATGAATTTTGGGGCAATTATTTGCAGCAACTCAGCCATCGGAGCATTCCCACTTATATAATTTCATCTATCTTCCGCCGGGGGCAAATATTCTTCCGCCCGTGGGGTGGTATGTTCCGCCGAATGCTCGACTGCTTTACGCGCATTTATGTTCAAGATGAGGCTTCACGGCAATTGTTGTCATCGATAGGAGTGAGCGACGTGACTGTTGCCGGCGATACACGTTTCGACCGTGTGAGCGACATACTTGCCACATGCAAGCAGTTCCCGGTAGTCGAACGTTTTGCTTCGTCGTCGCCGTTTACCTTGATAATAGGCAGTTCGTGGCAACCCGATGAGGACATTGTCATACCATACTTTAATGCGCACCCGGGCATGAAATTGATAATTGCGCCGCATGAGTTTGATGACGAACGGTTGCAAGCCATGAAGGAACGAATTACGCGCCCCACAGTTTTATACACCGAGGCGACCGAAGCCAAGGTTGCCGATGCCGACTGCCTGATTATAAATTGTTTCGGCATTCTGTCGTCATGTTACCGTTATGCCCGTGCAGCATACATTGGCGGAGGATTCGGTGCAGGCATACACAACCTGAACGAAGCTGCGGTATATGGTATTCCGGTGATTTTCGGCCCCAATCATTCAAAGTTCAAGGAAGCACATGACTTGATAGAGTGTGGCGGTGGCTTCTCGATAACCGGGCATGATGATTTCGACCGTCTTGCCGACCGCTTAATTTCCGATGCCGAATTCCTTGCAACAAGCGGTGCCGCTGCAGGAACTTATATCAAGCAGCACATAGGTGCCACCAAGCGTATATATGCCGAAATATTCGCAAAGTAGAAAAGAATAGCGTCGAATATGGGGTTACACTATGCCCATGTGTTGCATAAGGAAGTAGGCATTAAGGTTCCTGGCAATGCCGGGGTGCAACGTGTAATCAAAGTGAAGGTTGTTGCCATCGATTTCGGCTTCAAAGCAGCGGTTAAACACACGGCCGGGGAAACGGTCGGCAAGTGTGCCGAGCACAAGGTCGTGGGTGGCAATGATGCCGGCAATGTTCATGCCCACAAGTTTGCCCACAAGTGCAAGCGAACCCTTCTGCTTGTCGGCCGAATTTGTTCCTTTCAGTATCTCATCAAGGATTATAAGCATTCTTTCCCCGGCTGTGGCGCGTGTTACAATCGTTTGCAATCGTCGCAACTCGGCAAAGAAATACGATTCACCATCGCTCAGCGAGTCGGTGGTACGCAAGCCTGTGAACAGTGCTGCCGGGCTTATGATTATCTTGGTGGCAAACACCGGTGCACCAACGAGTGCCAACAAGTAGTTCACGCCCACAGTGCGCAGGTAGGTGCTTTTGCCTGCCATGTTGGCTCCGGTTACAACCATGAAATTGCCTGCCGACAAGGTGCTTACGTCATTGCAAACACATCGGTCATGGGCTATCAACGGATGTCCGAGTTGCTTGGCTTCGATTATAACCTTGCCTTCGTGGTCGATTATAGGAAATATGTAGCCGGGATTGTGGAATGAGAATGTGGCAAGCGCACACAATTCGTCGATGTTCCCGAGCACATCGTCCCATTCATCGAGTTTCCCGGCATAACGTTCGGCCCATTTGGCGACATTCTGCATTTGGCGGTAATCCCATTGGAACAAAGTGTTGAGTAATATGTAACTGAGCCAATTGTAACGTTGGTCGAGATTTGACAGCAATCGTGAAAGTTTGCGTGTTATATCCGATGATTTTTCATCGCCTGTGCCGAGCCTGCGTTGCAATTGTTGCAGCAGTGGCGATTTAAATTCAGTTTGTTCTATTTCATTAAGCAGGTCATGGTATATGGATATACGGTTGACTACCCGTTCCACATCGGTATGCAGGCGGCCCACTGTTTTCGACCCGGCAGCTGCTGTAAGTATCGATGCAACGGCAACCGTTTCGATGTATATTGCTACGTCAAAACCGGCCAGAGCCAGAATTATAAGCACCAAGATGGCTGATGGGAACAGGTACATGGCAACCCGTTGCCACCATTTCAGGCGCACCGGTTGCAATGATGCTGCACCACCACTTGTGCCCGTTTCCTTGCCTGCATTGCGAGCCACGATGCCAAGTGCTTGCATTCGAATCATAAAGTGAGGCATGGCGGCAAGGCTGGCAACAGCCTCTTGCCGCAGCTCGATGTCGGGTATGACATTTTCGGGATTTTGAAGGTTGCGGGCAAGTCGTTCACGTCCACTATGGGTTGCTGTAGTATTTATCAAAGAAAAAAGCGATTGCGGCCCAAATAGGTCGAGGTCGTAGCTGTAAGGGTGGTGCGTGTCGATATATTCGTCTCCGCCATCAAGCCCGTCAAGGTCAAGGTCAATTCGACGCAGGTTGTCGGCCGCCACTTGTTTCAAGGCTCGTTGCATTTCAAGTGCCGAAAACAGATGGTTGTGCAATTTCACAAGCACGAGGAACAGCACCACGCATATGGCTATTAATGCTGTTACAGCCCCGGTGTCGCCCCACAGCCACCATGTGCCTACGCAGGCAATCACAACAATTGCCAACCGTGTCCACGACACCATGGCCGCCAGCCGCGACAAGCGTGTTATTTCATTCTGGGCACTCTGTGATATACTGTTATAATTCTTTGCGATAATGTTGTCGGTATCGGTCATTCCATTGGTTGTTAATAAGGTTAATACCGGCGGCGGTGGCGCAGGTAGTAATCTATGATGATGTTGCAGTCGGTGCCGGGGAAAGTGCCCAGCAGGTTTTTGTCGGGGAATGAATTGTATTGTTTCTTCATTTTGCGGAAGTCGTTGTGGGCTTTCAGTACGGCGTTGGCATTCCCCCACTGTAGTTTGGCGACAAACATGAAGAATGCCAGCGTATCGTAAAGGCGGCGCACAAATAACATTCGGCGTCCTTCACCGGCGGGCATATTCTTGTGCATAAGTAGCAGGTTGTTGCGGAAGTTGAGATATGTCTTGCGCGGGTTGCTTGCAGGCAGGCTGCCACCGCCAAGGTGATAGACTGTGCTTTGCGGAACCACTGTTATGCGGCCTCCGGCAAGATGCATACGCCAGCAAAGGTCAATCTCCTCCATGTGTGCGAAGAAACGGCGGTCAAGTCCGCCCAGGCCGAGATAGCACTCGGTGCGCACAAAAAGTGCCGCCCCCGACGCCCAAAACACATCGGCCGTTGTGCCGTCGTATTGTCCGTGGTCATCTTCGATACAGTCGAATATGCGTCCGCGGCAATATGGAAATCCGTGGCAGTCGAGAAATCCGCCTGCCGCTCCGGCATATTCAAATTTGCGGCGGTCGGTGTAAGACAATATTTTCGGTTGGCAGGCCATCACATCGTCGTGCTGCTGCATATATTCAATTACAGGTTCAATCCAGCCGGGGGTTACCTCGACGTCGCTGTTTAGCAGAACCGAAAACCGGTATTGCCGCAAGCGGCCTATAGCTTCGTTGTAACCGCCTGCATAGCCATAGTTTTCCTTGAATGACAAAACTTTTACTTCGGGAAAATGCTCGGCAAGCAATTTGAGCGAGTCGTCGGTGCTGCCGTTGTCGGCAACTATCACATCGGCAATGTCGCCGTTGGTGTGGCGGCACACCGAGGGCAGGAACTGTTTGAGCAACTTTGCGCCGTTCCAGTTCATTATTATCACAGCCGCAAGTTTGCGGCTTTGAGTTTCATTTGTCGTTTCCATTATTTGCAACGGGTTTTACCTTGTGTTTCCACCGGTTGTGTGTCCATAGCCACAGGGCCGGGTTTTCATTGATTTGCGCTTCAAGGCGGCGGGCATATTCGTCGCTTATCGAGTATTCGGGCCACGATTTCACATCATCGGTAATCAGCCTTATGTGGCAGTCGTAATATCCGCGGTGGCGGCGTTTCAGCTCGAAATACAGCACCACGTAATCGAGTTTCCGTGCCAACAGCTCGCTACCTGTTATTATAGCTGTGTCATGGTTGAGGAAGCGTATCACATGGTCGCTTTCATTGACCGGCGGATGCTGGTCGCTCATGAAGCCGGTTATCGACAGTTTGCCATCACGCCGCAACCGCAACAAGTCGCGGAACACGCTGTTTTTGGGGTGGCAGACGGTGTGGAAACGGTTGCGGATTTTCAAGAAAAATGTATCGAACCATTTGTTCTTCAGCGGACGGTAAACATTGCCGAACACCACATTGCCATCGGCACCGTGCCGCGACCACAGTGTTACCGATTGCAGCCATTCCCAGTTGCCGTAATGGGCTGCATAAATGAGCATGGAACGACCTTCATCGAAGTAACGGTCGATAATTTCCACATCATGGAACACTATGCGGCGGCGCATCTGGCGGTCGCTTATGTGCAGCAATTTGATGGTTTCAACAAAATAATCGGCAAAAAAATGGTAGAAATCGCTCTCGATGCGGGCAATTTCATCCTCACTTTTCCCGGGGAACGACTGCACAAGATTACGCCTGACCACATTGCGGCGGTATCGAGCCACATGGTACACGAGCCAATATATGAAATCGGAAATCACATAAAGCACCCCCAGCGGCAGCAAGGCCATCAAGTGCAGCAGCACATCGAGAGGGAAATATAATATTTTATTGTAACCCTGCTTGTTCATATAGCGATTACTTTTCCTATTACTGTTTCAACGTCGTCGCTTATGCTTTCAAGGTTGACGACGGTTATGCAATTGGCCGATTTATCGTTCCTCGGCACTTCTACACGCAGATAATTGTCGGTGAAGCCGTGCATCACATCGCTGCCATGTGCCGGGTGTTCCAGTAATACAGGTCGGCAGGTGCCTATGAAACGAGAAGTGAAACGACGCAATTTTTCATCCGACAATTGCAACATCATCTCCACGCGTGCGTCTTTTTCGTGCTTGTCAACCACATGTCCGATGCGCAGCGCCACCGTGCCGGGGCGTTCGGAATAAGGAAATACGTGCAACCGCGACACGTCGAGCGAAGTGATGAAGTTGTGTGACTGCTCGAATAGTTCCGCTGTTTCGCCCCTTGTGCCTACCATTACGTCAACACCGATAAATGCATCGGGCATTACCGAGCGTATTTTCTCGATTTTCCGCGCATAAAGTGCCGTGTCGTAATGCCTGTGCATGAGCCGCAGCACTTCATCGCTGCCACTTTGCAACGGAATGTGGAAATGAGGCATGAAGCGGCGAGATGAAGCCACGAAGTCGATTACTTCATCGTCGAGCAAGTCGGGTTCGATTGAAGAAATTCGATATCGTTCTATGCCATCCACATCATCAAGGGCTTTCACAAGGTCGATGAAACGCTCGCCGGTGTTTTTGCCGAAGTCGCCTATGTTCACTCCTGTGAGTACAATCTCTTTTCCGCCTTCGGCTGCCGCATTGCGGGCTTGTTCCACAAGCGAAGCAATAGTGCCGCTGCGGCTTCGTCCGCGGGCAAACGGGATGGTGCAGTAGGTGCAGAAGTAGTCGCACCCGTCTTGTACCTTCAGAAAGTAACGGGTGCGGTCGCCACGCGAGCAAGATGGGCAAAAGTCGGTAAGTTCGCGGAAGCCGTGCACGTCAACCGTTTGGCGAGAGCGGTCGTGTTGCCATTTTTCAATAAGTTCGGCAATACGATTCTTCTTGTCGCTCCCCATCACTATATTCACCCCTTCGATAGCTGCCACCTCGTCGCTTTTGAGCTGTGCGTAACATCCGGTTACAATAATTAAAGCGCCGGGATAGCTTTTGGCAAATTTGCGTATTGCTTGGCGGCACTTCTTGTCGGCAAGCTCGGTAACGCTGCAAGTGTTCACCACACATATGTCGGGGTCTTCGCCCGGTTCGGCACGGCGTATGCCACGGTCGGCAAGCAACCGTTCCATGGTCGCACTTTCCGAGAAATTAAGTTTGCAGCCAAGCGTGTGGAACTGCACTGTGAAAAGGCCTGAAATCGACTTGTCGGTCATTGTGTATATATATAATGTGCTGCAAAATTACTTCTTTTATCCCAATATCGACACATATAATAATATATGTAGGGGCGACAGTGGCCAATTTTTCATGACATGGGCGACAATATGTCATTTACCGGGGGAAAATGACGCTTGATGTCCGTCATATATAGTGCGTTATGTAATGTATTATTAATCAGTATATTGTGTTTATGTATGCCGAATAAATAGGTTATAAAACATATTTTTTCTTGCTGAAGGGGCGATTTTTTCAAAAAAAATATTTGCAAATAAAATTTAAGTAGTAACTTTGCATCGTTTTTGAAGCATAAAAAATTGTTTTATTATTAAAAATTAAAGAAAATGAAAAAGTTAGTTTTATTATTTGCTGTTGTATTTAGCGTATCGTTGTTCTCTTGCGGTGGTGCTGCTACTAATAACGAAGCTGCTGCCGCTGACACTACTGCTACTGAAGTTGTAGCTGCTGACACTGTAGCTGCCGACACTGTAGCCGCTGACACTGTAGCTGCTGACTCTGTAAAGTAAGTAGTTGCTTCGCGCACAACAAGTAAAAGAAAAGTTTGGAGCTGCTTTCCTCTCGGTTGAGGGAAACAGCTTTTTTTATGTATCAACTTGTAAGCTATTATTTTTGGGAATTAATTGCTAATTTTGCAACCTGAATAGAAAAAACGCAGTTATATGAAAGAATTGGCTACCAAATACGATCCTTCGGAAGTAGAAGGAAAGTGGTATAAATACTGGATGGAACACAAATTGTTCCATTCCGAACCCGACGGGCGTGAACCCTACACCATAGTTATTCCGCCGCCAAATGTGACAGGTATCCTGCACATGGGGCACATGCTTAACAATACAATCCAAGACATACTGGTGCGCCGTGCCCGCATGGAAGGCAAAAATGCCTTGTGGGTGCCGGGTACCGACCATGCTTCGATTGCCACCGAAGCCAAGGTGGTAAACAAGCTCGCACAAGAAGGCATAAAGAAAACCGACCTCACTCGCGACCAATTCCTGGAACACGCGTGGGAATGGACGCGCAAGCATGGCGGCATCATACTTGAGCAGTTGAAACGGCTTGGTGCTTCGTGCGACTGGGACCGCACCGGTTTCACTATGGACGAAAAGCGCAGCCGCAGTGTAATAAAAGTGTTTGTTGACTTGTATAACAAGGGTCTTATTTACCGTGGTGTGAGAATGGTGAACTGGGACCCCAAGGCCCTGACAGCCCTGAGCGATGAAGAGGTTATCTACAAGGAAGAGCATGGTAAATTGTATTATTTGAGATACAAAACAGCAGATGGCTCGGGTGACTACGCTGTTGTGGCCACTACGCGCCCGGAAACTATAATGGGCGATACCGCCATGTGCATCAACCCCAACGATCCCAAGAACCAATGGTTGCGCGGCAAGCGCGTGATTGTGCCGCTCGTGGGGCGTGAAATACCGGTAATCGAAGATGATTACGTTGACATAGAATTTGGTACGGGATGCTTGAAAGTCACTCCGGCACACGATGTCAACGACTATATGCTTGGTGAAAAACATAACTTGCCAAGCATTGACATATTCAATGACGACGGCACACTCAGCGAGGCTGCCGGTATGTATGTGGGCATGGACCGCTTTGCCGTGCGTGAGCAGATTGTGAAAGACCTTGAAGCCGCCGGACTGCTTGAAAAGGTGGAGGATTACACCAACAAGGTTGGCCACAGCGAGCGCACCAATGCCGTGATAGAGCCTAAGTTGTCGATGCAGTGGTTCTTGAAAATGGAACACCTTGCCAAGCCCGCACTTGAAGCAGTGGAAAAAGACGATGTGAAATTTTACCCTGCCAAGTTCAAGAATACTTATCGCTACTGGATGACCAACATCAAGGACTGGTGCATCTCACGCCAGTTGTGGTGGGGGCACCGCATTCCGGCTTATTACGTGCAGGCACCCGAGTCGGCCGGCATAGGTCGCCAATGCATAGTTGCCGAGAGCGAGGAAGATGCCCGTCGCATTGCCATAGAGAAGTTCCCCGTGCTTGCCGGTGTAGATTTCACATTGCAGCAAGATGAGGATTGCCTTGACACATGGTTCTCGTCGTGGTTGTGGCCGATTTCGCTTTTCGACGGTATTCTTGACCCCGGAAATAAAGAGATTAAGTATTATTATCCTACCACCGACCTTGTTACAGGTCCCGACATCATTTTCTTCTGGGTTGCCCGCATGATTATGGCCGGATATGAATATTGCGGCGACCGCCCATTCAAAAATGTGTATTTTACAGGTATTGTGCGCGACAAGTTGGGTCGCAAGATGTCGAAACAGCTCGGCAACTCGCCCGACCCCATCGGTCTTATCGAGAAATACGGTGCCGACGGTGTGCGCATGGGCTTGATGCTTGCAGCCCCGGCAGGGAACGACATTCTGTATGACGATGCGCTGTGCGAGCAAGGCCGTAATTTCAACAATAAGATATGGAATGCCTTCCGTCTCGTAAAGGGATGGCAGGTTGCCGACGATATCGAGCAACCGTCAGCTGCCCGATTGGCCGTGCAGTGGTTTGGCAATGTGCTTTCCGAAACTGTAGCCGAGCTTGCCGACCTGTTTGGCAAGTTCCGCTTGTCGGAGGCATTGATGGCGGTTTACAAACTTTTCTGGGACGAATTCTCGTCGTGGTACCTTGAAATGGTGAAGCCTGCTTACGGGCAACCCATCGACCGTGCCACTTACGATGCCACGCTGCATTACTTTGATATGCTGCTGCGCCTGTTGCATCCGTTCATGCCGTTCATTACCGAAGAATTGTGGCAACACCTTGCCACCCGTGCCGACGGCGAAAGCATCATGTATGCCCGTCTGCCCGAAGCAGGAGATGTGGATGCTGCTTGCATAAAGGCGATGGACGAGGCTAAGGAAATAATTGCCGGAGTGCGCACCATAAGGCTGCAACGCAATATCCCCAACAAGACTGCGCTCGACTTGCAAGTCATGGGCAGCTTCACCAATCCGTTTGGCGACGTGATATGCAAGCTCGCCAATGTGCAGGCCATCGAAGAAACGCAGGTAAAAGATGCCACTGCGGCAACGTTCCTCGTTGGTACCACTGAATATGCAGTGCCGCTGGGTAACAGCATCAATGTGGAAGAAGAGTTGAAGAAGCTCGAAGCCGACCTGAAGTATATGCAAGGGTTCAAGATGTCAATCGAGAAGAAGTTGGGCAACGAGAAATTTGTCAACAACGCACCCGAAGCCGTGGTTGCAGGTGAACGCAAGAAACTTGCCGATGCCACTGCCAAGATTGCCACTCTCGAAGCAGGCATAGCCGCACTGAAGCAGCAATAATTCTATCATTAAGATAATCATGGTGTAGAGACGCGATTAATCGCGTCTCTACAGTTGTATATATCTGGTACATAGGCTTTAGTGCCGCTATTGTTCCTCGTGAAATGTGCGGTTAATAATATTTAGCTTAACGGTTACATATAGGCTAATATTTTTACCGCTTTGTAATATTGATATGTCGGCAAAAATGTTATCTTTGTAGTCAAAAGAGGCTTCTATACGCCAAAATTGATTATTAACTAAAAACACGTGATTATGAAAAAATTATTACTTTCTTTCTTGATGCTGTTTGCAATGTCAACAATGGCATTTGCAGAGACTGCCACTTTCAATTTTGTAGGTTGGGGGTTTGATGGTGCCGACCAATGGAAATCTAATTATGAAGAGCATAGTGTAAAGTTTGATATTGCTACTGTCACCTTTGAAAAGGCCAATAGGCAATCAGAGGGTCAGGTGATATCGGATTGTCCTGTAACCAAAGGCAATGATGTCACTGTTGTTCTTAATGATATGGACAGCTACGACATAACAGGTGTGAATGTGACATTGAAACAATGGGGAACAAAGAAACAGACCGCCACATTGCAGTATAGCGGTGATGGTTCTGTTTTTAGCGAAACAGGTACAACAAGCGACAATTTTGTTCTCACTAATAATGAGTTGGCCGATGGAACTAAAGCTGTGAAAATCACGTTCAGCAGCCAAAGCAATCAAGTGGGAATTGCATCTATTGAACTCAATTACGAATCAGCAAGTGGAGCAGTCGTAGTTTCGGCTCCGACATTCTCGCCTGTAGGTGGCACATACTATGAGGCACAAAATGTAACTTTGACTGCAAGCGAAGGTGCAACAATTTATTATACTATTAACGGAGACGAGCCCGATGCTTCTTCCACAGAATACACTGCTCCAATCAATGTTGCAGAAACCACGACTATCAAGGCAATTGCAATGATTGACGATGTTGCAAGCAAGGTATCAGAAGCAACTTATACAATTGAGGATCTTTTCTACAATGAGGATTTTGAAGAGACCGATGGTGACTACACTATGCAAAATGTTGAACTGAGTGAGGGCTTGACATCTGTTTGGACTTGGGACGAAAGTTTCGGACAATTAAAAGCATCGGCCTATGTAAATAAAGTAAATCTTGCCGGAGAGAGTTGGATGGTATCACCTGAAATCGACCTGACCGGTGCAGAACAGGCTACGCTCAAACTTACCGAAATAATCAATTTCTTAAGTGGAAATGATGTTGAAGACTATTGCAAGATAATGGTTTCAACTGATTATGCAGGCGATGTTACAAAAGCAACTTGGGAGCAAATAAAAGCTAACGGACGTGCCGAAGGCAAAAACTGGGATGAGTTTACAATCGAACCTGTTGATTTAGCAAATTACGTTGGTAAAAAAATGTACCTTGGATTCAGCTACAATAGCACGACATCGGCAGCTCCGACGTGGGAGGTATTAGACATTACCATAAGCGGTAAGAAGACTACCACACCTCCTTCGGGTGTTGAGGATGCTGTTGCCGGTGAAGCTGTTAAGGCTATCGGGCTTGACGGACGTATCGCTATCATTGGCGAGGCTGCCGACGTTGAGGTTTACAATATGGGCGGTGCGCTTATTGCAAAGGGCAACTTGAACGAAGTTAACTGCCAGGCAGGTGCTTACATCGTGAAAGTTGACGGCAATGTACAAAAGGTCATTGTAAAATAATATACAATAAACGGTTAACTCTTGCGGACTGATATCCGCAAAAGCATATAACACACATAAAGCGGCTCGTTCTCGGTGTGAGAGCGAGCCGCTTTCGGCATATTCCAGACTTCGCCGGCGTGTTCCCCCGTATAAGTAAAATGTTACCTAACCATAACTGTAGAGACGCGATTTATCGCGTCTGAAAATCGCATCCCATGGAAATCAACTTATTATAACAGCCGCACATCAGACGCGATAAATCGCGTCTCTACAGTTATAATTGGTAAGGAGACCTTTTCTTGACTTGTATGTTCGTTCAAGCAGACACGCCGGCGAAGTCAGGAAAGAGGTCGAATATATTACAATTCAATATATTCGACCTCTTTGAGGCAGTTACTAATATGGTGGTTTCATGTTCCGACGGTTCGGCTTCGCCTCACACATCGGTTACGTAAATTACCAGCCGAAGGCATGGTGGTCGCTCATCCACAAGCCTTGTGCTTTGAGCACCTGTTCCACCACGTCGCGGCCACAACCATAGCCGCCCATGCATGGAGAGATGTATCGGGCAACCTCTTTCACCTCGGGCGCGGCATCGGCCGGAGCTACCGGCAGGCCGACGCACTGCATCGCCTCGATGTCGGGAATGTCGTCGCCAAGGTAGGCCACCTCTTCGGGGCGCAAGTTGTGCTTCTGCATCCATTCGTTAAGTACCGGTACCTTGAGCGAGGCTCCGAGGTATATGTCTTGCACTCCAAGTCCGGCAAAGCGCACACGCACCCCCTCGCTGCGGCCGCCCGAGATTATGGCAAACCTGAAACCGCGCTTCACGGCAAGCTGTATGGCATAGCCGTCCTTGATGTTTACCATGCGCAACGGTTCTCCGCTGATGTGCATTGGTATCACCGACGGCGACAGTACGCCGTCAACGTCGCAGGCAAATGCCCGAATCTTGGTCAGGTCGTAATCAATTCTGCTCATGTCGTTTCATTATGCTGTCTGACAATATTTTGTAAATCTCGGCCTTATCTTCATCGAGCATTGC
The DNA here is from genome assembly GCA_949289215.1 of uncultured Bacteroidales bacterium. GTDB lineage: Bacteria > Bacteroidota > Bacteroidia > Bacteroidales > Muribaculaceae > Avimuribaculum. The sequence continues at coordinate 15,493 of CASENC010000032.1, forward strand.
GATGTGCGACTGCATCACCTTCAGGTCGTGGCGCATGGCCGGCCCGGTCTGCGACTCGTAGGGCGACAGCCGTTTCAGTTTATCGACCGTGGTGCTTATCAGCGGCAGCATCACATCAAATGGCAGTCCGGCATCGTGCAACACATCGTCGGCGAGCGTCCACAGGTGGTTGGCAAAGTTGCATGCAAACACCGCTGCGACGTGCAACCGCCGCCGTTGCTCGCTGTCGGCTCGGAACACCCGTTGCGATAGTTTCCCGGCAAGCTCCGTGATTTGAGTCTCTACACCACCGGTTACGGCCTCGATGAAAAATGGCACTTCGGTGAAATCGGTCGGGATTTGCTTTGAAAACGATTGCATGGGATAAAACACCCCGTATCGCTGTCGTTTCCCCTCGAAAACAGTCATCGGAGTGCTTCCCGACGTGTGTACCCATATTGCACCGTTGTCGGGGATGGCAGCTACCACGTCGGCTATCGCATCATCTTTGACCGATATGATATACACGTCGGCACCGGGAGCGATTGCGGCGAGGTCGTCGGTGGCATCGGCACCCACCGTGGCGGCAAGCAGGCAGGCGTGCTCTTGAGTGTGGCTATACACCTGTGCAATCTCCATCCCGGCAGCACTTAGTGCCCTGACGAGGTTGGTGGCCACATTGCCGGCACCTATCATCACAATCTTCATTCCTGCGGCCTCCATTTACCTATGTGCACACGCTCCCAAAGCATTTTTTCGGGATTGAACGGCTTGCGCTCTTCGTCCTTGTGTCCGAGTGTGACGATGCACAGCACCGGAATGTATGGCGGTATGTCGAGAAGCGCACGCACGTAATCTTCGGCAGGCTCTCCGTCGCCCGAGTATCGGTTGCGTATCTGTATCCAGCAGCTGCCCAATCCCAAGTCTTCGGCCTGCAACTGCATATATGTGGCAGCAATTGAAGCATCTTCTATCCACACATCGCTCACGGCAGGGTCGGCGCACACCACAATGGCAAGGCTGCACTTGCCTATGGGTGCGGCTCCTTGCTCCTTGCAGTAGCTGAGCAATTCGAGTTTCTTGCGGTCTTCCACGGTTACAAATTGCCATGGCTGCGACCGTTTTGACGACGGAGCCATCAATGCAGCTTCCAGTATCAGTTGCACATCGTCGGGAGAAATCTCTTCGGTGGTATATCGCCTTATGCTATGCCTTTTTACCAGCAAATCATGAAAATTTTCCATAATCATAAAGATTGAATGTGACACAAAATTACAACAAAATCAAAAAAAATTGCCTGCTTGCGATATATTTTGTACTTTTGAACAAAACAGCCGAAATATGGACAACGACAACTCGAAATATAAAATACTTTTTGTGTGCCTGGGAAATATTTGCCGTTCTCCGGCGGCCCAGGGGGTAATGGAACGGCTGATTGCCGAGCGAGGACTGCAAGACCGCTTCATGGTTGATTCTGCAGGGCTGTATGGCGGGCATAGCGGCAGCCTGCCCGACCATAGAATGCGTGTGCACGCACAAAGGCGCGGTTATAACCTTACCCACCTGAGCCGCCAGATAACCGGGAAAGATTTGGAGACTTTCGACCTGATAGTGGCAATGGATCGCAGCAATGTGCAAGGCTTTCAGTGCATGAAAGACCCTGTTGACTGGAACAAGGTGGTGGAGATGGCAAGTTTCCTGCGTTTCCACCCACACAACGACTGTGTTCCTGACCCGTATTACGACGGTGCCGAGGGGTTTGAGCTTGTGCTCGACCTGCTTGAAGATGCTTGCGAGGGCTTGCTTGATGAATTATGCAAAAACACTGATTTGAACAACAAAAAATAACTCATGAAAAAATCATTGATGGCAGTACTGGCTGCCGCCGCCGGAGCAGCACTGCCGGTTATCCAGGCTGCCACACCGGCTCCGATTGCCGTGAAGTGGATAATGGGCGAGAATTTCGCTTCACCGCGGCAGTATAGCTCGCAATTTGTGATAAAGAACACGGCCGACAGCGTCCTTCATGGAAACTGGGGGCTGTATTATAATATTTTCCCAAATGAAGTGAAAGTGCCCGACGGCAGCCCGGCTGCCGTCAAGGAGATTGTTCCCAATTACTATGTGCTGCGCCCTACGGCCGATTATGTGCCGCTTGCGCCGGGCGACTCGATGGTTATTGACATGATGATGCATGGCTCGTTCACCTCGCGGGCTTTTGCCCCCGATGGCGGACATTTTGCCTTTGACGGCCACCTTGATTGCCCCATGCCTGTGCATATTGCCATGCAGCCGCTTGAACGCCCGTCGCAATGGAGCATTCCCGGGCAGTTTGCCGATTATCCGGGCGGCTTGTATGTTTACCGGTTCAATGAGTCGGTTAATCCCGACGGTGCAAAATTCAATGGCTCGGTTTATGACATTTTTCCCACGCCCAAATCGATAACTCTCACCGGCGGGTCGCTGCCGCTTACCGATGCGGTGACGATAAATGCCGCTGCGGGAACTGACATTGCCGCCGACTACCTGAGTGAAAAGTTAAGTGCGGCAGGCATAAAAGAGGGCGACGGCAACGTGAAAGTAAACTTGTCGCTAATACCAGGCGGCAGTGATAAGTCAAGCGAATATTACGAATTGACTGTGGCCGGCGACGGCTCAATCGACATTGCCGGGGCCTCGGCCGACGGGTTGCTTAACGGTGTTAAAACCCTTGTCGCCGTAATTGAGACAAAATGGGCCATGACCGACAAGGAACTGCCGTGTGTGAAAATCACCGATTATCCCGACCTTGGTTATCGTGGCGTGATGATTGACATAGCCCGCAACTTTACCCGTTGCGATGACTTGAAACTAATGATTGACTTGCTTGCTTCATATAAAATCAACCGTTTCCAGTTCCATTTCTGCGACGATGAGGCTTGGAGGCTTGAAATACCGGGATTGCCCGAATTGACACAGGTGGGTGCGCGCAAGGGCCTTACGCTTGATGAGGCCGATTTCATGATACAGACATACCGCGGCACTGGAAATCCCGATGATACCACCGGCACGGCAAACGGGTATTATACTCGTGAACAATTTGTAGATTTTTTGAAATATGCTGCATCGCGCGGCGTGAAAGTAATTCCCGAAATCGAGACACCGGGGCACTCGCGTGCTGCCATAGTGTCGATGAAGCACCGCTATGCAAAATATGCAGGTTCAGATATTGCCGAGGCCGAACGTTACTTGCTGTGGGATGACCGCGATACATCGGTATATACCTCGGCACAAGGTTTCCACGACAACATATTGTGCATAGGGAATGAAGGAACTTACAGATTCCTTGAAAAAGTGGTTGACGAACTTGCGGCGATGTACCGGGATGCCGGCCTGCGCCTTGATATGCTTCACATTGGCGGCGATGAGGTACCCGAAGGGGCATGGGAAGGGTCGCCTGCAGTGCATGAAATGATGAGTCGGCAGGGGTACAATTCGATAAACGAGGCGCGGGAATATTTTATCGACCGTCTAACTGCATATCTTGCAGGCAAGGGCATAAAGGCTGCAGGGTGGCAGGAAGTGGCATTACACCACAGCGAGGAATATAATGCCAGGGTAGCACCGCGCTTTGGCGGAATAAACGCATGGAGCACCGTGGGTAGCAGCAATGTGGTGACTTACACGCTTGCCAATACCGGTTATCCTGTGATATTGAGCGGCGTAAATAATTTTTATTTCGACATGGTGTATTCGCGCCATCAAGATGAAGACGGGTTGTCGTGGGGTGGTGCCAACGATGAGTTCACGTCGTGGCAGGCACAGCCTTTCGATATTTACCGCACCCGGTTTACCGATTATAACGGTAGGCCAATCGACCTGGTCCATGCCGCTGACGGCCGTCCGCATCTTGAACGTCCCGAAAATATCGTAGGTGTGCAAGGGCAGGTGTTTGCCGAGACAGTGCGAGACTTCGGCATGGTGCAGGCTTTCGTGTTCCCCAAGCTGTTCGGACTTGCCGAGCGTGGTTGGAATGTCCGTCCGAAATGGGCCGGCCGATATAAAGACCTTTCACCGTTCTATGCCGCCCGTGTGCAGTACAACTTGAAAGTCGGCACTCGTGAGATGCCGCGGCTTTTTGACAAGGGTGTGAACTTCCGTATAGGGCAGCCGGGTTTGAAAGTGGAGAACGGTATGTTATACGTCAATACGCGTTACCCGGGGATGGCTGTGCATTACACGCTTGATGGCACTGTTCCCACGCGCAAGTCTCCGCGGTGGACTGCTCCGGTGCCAATAGGCAATGCGGCTGTGATAAAGGCATGTGCTTATTATTTGGGCAAGGAAAGTTCTGCCACATTCCTGTTCCTTACCGAATAAGCACACATAGTGCGACGAAACAATACGGCAAAAAACGTGACAGCACACATACTGTCGGTCTTTTTTGCCGTATTGTTTTTATGATTTTCAATCAGAATGTGTAGCAGGCGTTCAAGGCAAGGCGGGTAAGGCTCCATTTGTGCTTTTCATGATTCTTGCCCGGTGTGAGGCCCGATGCCGGTGCCTGCGTGTATTTTGTATATACATAGCCCATGCCTATTTCGGCTTCAAGTGCGAAGTGGTTGCTTAGGGCGAAACGGTACCCGCACACTAAGCCGGCCGAGTATAAGTTGCCATCGTAATAAAATTTTTCGAGATTGCCGCCAAGCAGGCCTATGTTGCCTATGCTGTAATTGGCATATCCGGCGTATGCGCCTATATATCCTTCGTCGAAGGCACTGCCGCCAAGCCAATATTTGAATGTCGGGAACAAACTTATGTGGTGCAGGCGAGAGCCGCCCGGCGACCACAGGTTGAAACTTACAGGCAGTTCCACCGAGAAGCATTTCCCGATGGCGGCTTCAAAGGCTAAATTGGGTGAAGTGGTTGCCCATAGCAGTGCATTTGTTTTCAGCGAAAATCGAGGGGCGATGGGTGCGGCAGCAGGCGGCAAAGATACAGATACCTGTGGCGTTTCAGGGGGAACCGGCGTTGGCGTAACCATTGACCCATAAGGTGCGGCAAGAATTTCGGCTTTGCGGCGTTGAAGGCGATATTCCTCGATTTTGCGTCGTGTCGCTTGTTCCAGTTCCTCGGCCCGGCGTTTTTGCATGAGCAGGCGCAAGGCCGCCTTTTTGTCGCTTCTCCACAAGCAATATGTCGAGGCATTTATCTTTTTATGGCAAAAATCGGTGTCAAGAAGCAGAACCGACAGGCATGAATCGGCCGACGGCAAGCCTTGTGGCACGTAATCAATCTTCACACCGTCGGTAAGCGTCGGGCTGAAGGAAATTGTCACGCCATATTTGTGCGATATCTGTTCCACTGCAGCCGACAACGAGATTGCCGCCGAAGCAGCCGTGTATGACATTATCAACGATATGGCTGCGATGATAACACGTTTTATGCCGATGGCTGGTTTAAGATTTTTCACGTAACTATTCTGTGATGTAATTGAATAAATTTTATAAAAAAGAGGAGTTGTTCCCTTATTGCTTTTGCAACGTTACCACATTGTTTTCAACGGCATATTCGATGCCGCACGACAGAAACACCACTTCTAATGTCAAGTCGCGGTTGCCGGGATAGAATACGCCCGAATAAGTCACGTTGTCGCAAATATCCTTACCGGTCACTTCCACGCCGAAGTATAGTTCCATTTCTGCCACAACGTTGAGCAAAGGTTCGTTTTTATAATTTATTACTTCCGGAATCGCTTTGTCGGCAGTGTCGTCGGGGGCGGGTTCCTCTGTTATTGTCGATTTTTTGATTTTCCCTTTTTCTACCCTTACTGCCTCACCGGCTGAAATTTGCACTTTGCCTGTTTCGGCATCGGCCGGTTCCACTTCTATACGGCCCTCGAAACATTCCACGCTCATGTTGTCGTTGTGTTCCGAAACCTTGAATTTCGTGCCGAGTACCGAAACATTGCCACATTCGGTTTCAACGGTAAACGAGTTGCCTTTTTTCACTGCGAAATATGCAGTGCCGTCGAGTGCGACATTGCGCCCTGTTATATTCCACAAGTGCGGCTTGTAGCTTATGTGGCTGTAGGCTTCAAGGTCGATTGTGGAGCCGCAGGGCAATGCCACTTGCCTGCCGGTGTCGCCGGTGTATATGTTAACTGTTTTAAGCATGAATATGGCAGCAAATATCGTTGCAGCTGCTGCCGCAATCGAGCACGCCCATGCCGCAATCGAGCGGCGGCGTTGCCGAGCGGCGGCTTCGGCATGGCGCATGGCGGCCCTTTGCCGGGCAAGTTCCTCGCCCAGCTCCCTCTTCCTTGTAAACACCTCGTGCTTCAAGGGAAAACGGCTTATGTCGATATTTTCAACGTCCATGCATGCGCTTTATATATTGTAAAACTTTTCCATGCTCAACAGCAACACTATGATTGCTTCGCTGAAGTACTTGGCAAGAACCTTGTTTTCTCGCAAGCGGGTGAGTGCGTTGTTTGATGTGTTATATACCGTCCGCTTGCTCACCGATAATATTTCGGCTATTTCATCTATTTCAAGTCCTTTATAATATCGCAAATATAGTATCTCCCTCTGTTGGCGGCTCAATTTGCCCAATTCTTCCTTGAAGACAAGAATTTTCTCTTTTTCGATTTCGCCTGCGACAATTACGTTTTCGGCATCGGGTTGCAAGTCGAAGTCATAATCTACCGTATCATCCATTTTGCAAGTATATCGGGTTGTCGCACTTTGCATTTCGTTGATAAGCAGATTTTTCAGAGAGCGGCATAGGTAAGCGGCTATGGAATTCGGGGCCGACAGTGACTTTCGTTTCTCGAAAATATTCATGAACAACGTCTGTATGGCATCCATTACCACCGCCTCGTCGGTTACTATTTTCATTCCGTAGCCATAAAGCAAGTCGGCATAGCGGTCATAAAGCGCGTTGTAAGCCGCTTCACGACCAGCCACTATGTCGCTCCACTTTATAGCGTTCATAAAAATGACAAGTTTAGGGTAGATTTTTACTAATATTTCCGCTAAAATTTCAGACCATATGCAGCCTATTTGCCGACAAATTTAGGCAAAATATGTGTGTCATGGCGTGTCAAGGCAAAAAAAATCATTATTTTCTGTAAAATACTTGGTAAAAAAGCCGCGGTAACTTGTCATTGATAATGAAAGCATATATGAAGAAGTGGCTCTTCATTTTAAGTTTGTAGATGTAATTGGATAACATATGTGTAGGTGTTGGCTTGATGTGAATCAAGTCAACATTTTTTTGTTGAAGCGTGAGGAACTGTTTTGTGCAATTGCGTTGCTTTACTAATTTTGCACTCCTGATTGAATTTAGGTTTATGAAAAAAAGTTTGGTTGCTTTAGGTTTCGGCACACTCGGGCTTGGGATTGCCGAGTTTGTCATGATGGCGATTTTGCCATATGTAGCCCGTGATTTGGGCGTTGATATCCCTGCGGCGGGGCATTTTATCTCGGCTTATGCGCTTGGCGTGTTTTGCGGGGCTCCAGGATTGACGTTTGTTCGTCGTTTTCCATTGAAAAATATTCTGCTTGGACTGGTGATTGTCATGCTGATTGGTAATTTGTTTGCATCATTATCGGTCAGCTATGCCATGCTGCTTGTGGGCAGATTTGTGTCGGGGTTACCTCACGGAGCTTATTTCGGAGTAGCTTCCATCGTGGCCGAAAAACTTGCCGATGAGGGGAAAGGGTCGCAGGCAGTGTCGATAATGGTTGCAGGAATGACGATTGCCAATCTGTTTGGCGTGCCGCTCGGCACATCGATATGTACGCTCATGTCGTGGCGCGTCACATTTATACTTGTGGCCGTTATCAGTGCGGGAGTGTTTTACTACATTTATAAGTGGGTGCCGCAAGTGGAAGGTTTGCCACGCAGCAACTATAAGAGTCAATTCCACTTTTTGCGCCGTCCGGCACCGTGGCTTATCATATTCTCCACCATGCTTGGCAATGGTGCTGTTTTCTGCTGGTATTCCTATGTCAATCCATATCTCACCTCAAGCTGCGGTTTCAGTGCCGATGTGGTACCCTTCTTGATGGTGCTTGCCGGTTTCGGCATGGTTGTGGGTAACCTTGTGAGCGGACGCCTTTCCGACCGCTATACCCCCGGCAGGGTGGCGTTTGCCATGCAAATAGTCATCACACTTGCTTTGTTGGGCCTGTTTTTCTCCCATTCGATATCATGGTTGTCGGTGTTGCTTATGTGTGTCTGCACGTTTGGGCTGTTTGCGGTATCAAGCCCTTTGCAAGTTTCCATCATACATTTTTCAAAAGGCGGAGAATTGCTTGGAGCGGCGTGTATCCAGATGGCATTCAACCTGGGCAATGCCATAGGTGCGGCAGTGGGCGGCATACCGTTGCGTCATGGCCTTGGTTATGAATACACGGCATTGATTGCCATGCCGGTGGTGTTGCTTGGCGCGATACTAACCCTTGTATTTGTAAAGAAATGCGAGAGCAACGCGGAATAGCCGTTTGAAGTAATACGTAAAAACCGGAATATTACAGCTTTTAGAAAAGCTGTATTAAACTTTTTCAGTATTTTTACATCATAAAACCAAGAGTAAATGGTTTTAAATTATTTGTGACATGAAACGTATAACTTCGATATTGGCAACGGCCGCCATAATGGTTGCGATGTGTTGCTCTTGCCTGCCGATGCAAGATGTGCATCGCACGCCTCCTCCGCCACCAAGGCATGAACCTCCACCGCCGCCACACAGGCACGATGCCCCACGCCCGGGGCATGACAAGCCCGGAGACCACCACGACGACCGGCCGCACCAGGAACATCGTCCCGGTCGCCCTCCACGTTAAGAATGATTATTATGATACAACAGGATAATAATATTTCGACCGGTACAAAAGGAATTACGTTGCACGAGTTTAACAACCGCATTAAACGGTTGTTAAACGACCGGTCGGTACAAAATTGCTGGATTATCGCCGACCTTAGCGACGTGGCGATACGTGGCGGGCATTGCTACCTTGAACTTGTGGAGAAAAATGCCGCCGGAGCCACTGTGGCTAAGGTGCGCGGCATCATTTGGGCTGGCCGTGTGCAATATTTGCGCAGCAAGTTCCTTGCCGTAACAGGGCAAGACCTTAAAAGCGGCTTGAAAGTGATGGTGGAAGCAAGCGTGAACTATCACGAGCAATACGGGCTGTCGGTGGTAATTACCGACATCGACCCCTCATATACCATGGGTGACATGGAACGGCTGAGGCGTGAGATATTGGCACGGTTGCAGCAAGAGGGTGTGCTGGAAATGAACCGTTGCTTGCCGGTGCCTGCCGTTGTTCAGCGCATTGCCGTGGTGTCGGCTGTCGGAGCTGCCGGTTATGGCGATTTTATCAACCAGCTGCATAACAATTCTTATGGGTTGCAGTTTTATACCTGCCTGTTCCAGGCCACGATGCAGGGCGCAAGCACATCGCCGAGCATAATTGCCGCCCTTGATCGCATAGCCGCGCATATCGACTTGTTTGATTGCGTGGTGATTATACGCGGCGGTGGCTCAACGAGCGATCTTAATTCATTTGACGAATACAATCTTGCCGCCAATGTGGCTCAATTCCCATTGCCCGTGATTGTGGGCATAGGTCACGAGCGCGATGTGACGGTGCTCGATTATGTGGCGGCCATTCGCGTAAAGACACCGACTGCTGCTGCCGAATGGCTTATAACACGTGGAGTTGAGGCTCTTTCACGGCTCGACCGGCTTACCACTACTATTTGCGACACTGTGAGGCAGTATCTGAATGGCGCGGCACAGCAATTGAGTTATTACACCGGCAATATACCGTTCATGGTGTCGTCACGCATCGAAAGCAACCGTATGCGGCTTTCTCACTTGTTGCAAATGATACCCACTGCCACCGGCGGACGCATTGCCGCTGCCGATGAGCGGTTGAATGCTTTTGCCGCAGCGATTGTGCAGGCGCAAACGCAGGCGATGGCTCGTGAAAAATTGAAATTAAAAGCCATTGGCGACAAAATAGAAATTCTTTCACCGCAAAACACTTTGCGTCGAGGATATTCGATTACCACGGTTAACGGCCATGCCGTGAGCAACGTAGCCGAATTAAAGGATTCGGATGTGGTGACTACCCGGCTTGCCACCGGTTCATTTATATCAAAAGTAACAGAAATCAATAAAACTAAGGAATAATGGAAAACAGCGAAGAAAAAATGACATATACCGGAGCAATAAGCGAACTTGAAAAAATAGTGCGTGAAATGCAAAGCGACTCGTGCAGTATCGACAACCTTTCGGCACTCACCACACGTTCGCTCAAGTTGCTTAAATTCTGCAAATCAAAACTTCAAACCACCGACGAAGAGCTGAAAAAAATCCTTGCCGAGCTTGAGCAGTAACGTCAACAGCCATGCTGCCGATAAATTCGGCAAACTCTTGCACAAATCCATGATGTGCTCAAACGTCTGCATAAAGGCTATCAGGTGCAATGGCAGGATTTATTCCGAAGAATATAGGCGGAAGTTTGACATCAAGAATTATATTTTCAAGGTAGAAAAGAATCCGACCGATGACGGCAAACTGGTGCTGACCATAAACAGGCAACCGATTGGCGAATGGTTCAAAGAACAGTTTGGCAAGTTATGGCATGGTTTCCAGAAAATGCCTGATGAACCGAAAAAAAGAGGAGGGTTTAGATTATAAAGAAAGTGTTTCCAAGTAGGTTTTACCTTAAGATTGGAATTTTCATTCGATTGTTTAGGTTGAATATGGCGAAAAATATATTTTTGCAAGAGATTAAACACATTGTCATAATGGATAATAATAAATGTAACCTGAAATGGTTGAAATGGGCTAAAGAACTTCAGTTCTTGGCTCAAGTCGGATTAGCTTATACAAAAGACGATTTTGACAAGGAACGGTTTGAACGTATCAGAGCAATAGCCGCAGAAATGATGAGCTTACAAAGCGGTCTACCTTTGGAACAGGTGCAGGGCTTGTTCTGTAACGAAACAGGCTTCCAAACTCCAAAATTGGACACACGTGCAGCCATCTTTGCTGACAATAAAATCCTGTTAGTAAAGGAAAAGAATGGCACATGGTCTATGCCTGGCGGATGGGTGGATGTCATGCAAACTATAAAATCAAATACGGTCAAGGAAGTACGGGAGGAAGCCGGATTGGACGTGGAAGCCGTGCGTATCATCGCCCTGCAAGACAGGAACAAACACAACCAGCCTCCGTATGCATATAATGTATGCAAGGTTTTTGTTCTCTGTAAAGTTTTAGGAGGAAATTTTCAACCTAATATGGAAACGGTGGAGAGTCGCTATTTCGGGTTGGATGAACTTCCCGTATTAGCTGAAGAAAAGAATAACAAGGAACAAATAGAAATGTGCTTCTCAGCTTACCGGGATGAAGATTGGCAAATAAAATTTGATTAAGAGAAAAGTCTGATAGAATGAAAACGGAATATGAGAAATGTATGGCGGGTGAGCCTTTCATCGGAGGCAAAGACCCTAAAATAGCAGAAATGACTTTACGCACAAGGCGGCTATTGGCGCAGTTCAATGCCACGGACTATGCTGACACAGAACGTAGGCAAGCCTTGTTACATGACATGCTCGGTAGTATGGGTAAAGGAGTGCATGTGGACATTGATTTCCATTGTGAATATGGGAAGCATATTTTCATAGGCGACAAAGTGATTATTAATATGAACTGCACTTTCGTAGACAACAACCGCATTGATATTGGCAGCAATGTGCTTATTGCTTCCAACGTACAGATATATACGGCCACCCATTCCACCAGAGTAAATGAACGCATGGTGCAAGACTGGTCTGAAGGACAAGAGATTTGCCGTACTTATGCCTTGCCTGTGAAGATAGAAGATGGCGTATGGATTGGAGGTGGTGTGATTATTTTGCCGGGAGTTACTATCGGACGGAACAGTGTAATAGGTGCGGGCAGTGTGGTGACCCGTTCAATTCCTGAAAACTGTGTGGCGGTAGGAAATCCTTGTAGGGTAATAAAGCAGATTGATAACGGAAGCCATGAATAAATACAGACATATCATATTTGACATTGACGGCACCTTGCTCGATACCGAATCTGCCATTCTGCAAAGTCTGAAAGATACTGTTGCAGAGATACTGCAGAAAGATATACCTATGGAAGAATTGAAATTTGCTTTGGGCATACCGGGCGAAGTTACACTACACAGATTGGGTATATCCGATGCAAGGACTGCAAATCGTAAATGGAATGAGTATTTGTTGAGATATAAATCAAGTATAAGACTTTTCAAAGGTATTCCTGCTTTATTGGCTTCGTTAAAAGCCGACGGATATTCATTGGGCATTGTCACTTCCAAGAATCGAAATGAGTATAATGAAGATTTTGCATCAGTCTTTGACGCGACACATTATTTTGACAGAATAATATGTGTGGAAGATGCCCCTTTCCCAAAACCCAATCCTGCACCTTTGATAACTTACCTGTCCTTATCTGGGATTAGCGCAAAGGAAGCACTTTATGTCGGCGATACCGCTTACGATAGTTTATGCGCGAATGGCGCAAATGTAGATTTTGGTATTGCATTATGGGGAAATTCAACAACAAATGGTAATGATACACAAAATGATATCGATGCAGATTATGTATTCCATACCCCGTCCGATTTGCTTGATGTACTATAAAAAAGTAGGAGAATAACAAAAACACCCGACTTTACAGTCTTGGGTGTAAAGTCGGATGTTTGTTTTGTAAAACATTGATTTTCAATGTTTATTGCGGTGCGGACGGGACTCGAACCCGCGACCCCATGCGTGACAGGCATGTATTCTAACCAGGCTGAACTACCGCACCAAAATTTCAATTTCCACAATCTTCGACTTTGCAACTCTCTCGCCGCGTTTCCCGATTGCGAGTGCAAAGGTAGTATGGTTTTTTGTCATATGCAAATTTTTGCGGATATTTTTTCGGTTTTTTTGTCGGATTGCCTTTTTTGTGAGCCCGACTGGTTTGAAATGCCGAGTGTTAGGTATTTTTGTCGGTATAATAAAGGTGTGTGGTTGAAATTTGGGTATATTTGTACCTTACTTTTTTATTCAAGGAATCGTGAGAAGATTATTGGTTTCATATTTGACAATATGCTTGGTCGCCTTGTCGGTCATGGCCGAGGGGGCATGGACAAGTGCCGACAGTGTTGTGGCAACAATGTCGTCGGAAGTGGAAAGTGTGGATATTGCAGTGCATGAAACCGAAATGGATACGGTTACGGGAAAAAAACGTAATTTTTTTCAAAAATTCATAGATTATTTCGGTAATGCCAACAAGGAGCACACCGACAAAAAATTTGATGTAAGTTTCATCGGCGGGCCGTTTTATAATTCGGCTCTTGGTGTCGGGATAGGCGTAGTCGGGTCGGGGTTATATCGCATAAAAGGGTGTGACAGGTCGTTGCAGCCCTCTAACGTATCGCTGTTTGGCAGCGTGTCAACCACCGGGTTTTATATGGTGGGCTTGCGCGGAAATAATATTTTTCCCGAAGATAGGTTCAGGGTCAATTATACCATGAATTTCTATTCCATGCCGTCGTATTATTGGGGCATAGGTTTCGAGCGTGGCGACAACGACGACAACCGCATAAAGATGGATCGCTGGCAGGCCGAGATAAAGGGTGAATTCATGGTAAGGGTGGCAAAGAACCTGTATGCCGGAGCATTGTTGTCGTGGGATTACATACGCGGCGGAGGTGTGAATGCCGCCGATATGCACCTTTTTGAAAACATGGACCTTGTGACGCGCAATTACGGGATTGGCGTGACTGTGCAATACGATTCCCGCGACCTTATCAACAATGCAAGCCGTGGGGTGTATGTGTGCGTAAATCAAATGTTCCGCCCGGGATGGTTGTGGAACGATTATGCTTTTACTACCACCGAGTTCATAACCAGTGTTTACAAGCAGGTGTGGAAGGGCGGACTTATAGCCGGCGACTTGCGAGGCAAGTTTAATTTTGGCGACCCGTCATGGGCAATGATGTCGAAATTGGGCGGCAACGTGGCCATGCGCGGATATTACGAGGGGCGTTACCGCGACCGTCACTATATGGCTGTGCAAGTGGAACTTCGCCAACATATATGGCATCGCATAGGAGCCGTGGTGTGGGTAGGTGCGGGCAATGTGTTCCACGACCGACATTCGTTCAAGCATATCTTGCCCAATTACGGGCTTGGGTATCGCTGGGAGTTCAAGAAAAGGGTGAATGTGCGCCTTGATGTGGGTTTCGGCAAGCCCGGCCAGTATAGTTTCATGTTTAACATCAACGAGGCTTTTTAGCCTGGTTTCTCCCTGACCGATTTCAAGGACCCCTTTTGCATTACGACGGCAGTGTGGCGAAGTGGGGGATGGTTTTTATTGTGTAAAATAGTGTTAAAATAATCGGGTGGCATTGTGCCGTAAAATTTATTCTTATTAAATTTACTCATTGGAAGCAAATTATGCAGTTTGCTCAAGTTAGAAGCTCTGTTTGTTAGAAGTCATTTTTTGTATCATTTAAATGGAAAGAAAGAAGCAAATACTTATTGTTGACGATGCTGCAGTTATAGCCAAAGTGGTGTCGATGTATCTGAAAGAGTATAATTGTGTATATCATTCAAGCCCGATACAGACCATAAAATGGTTGGCCAACAATGATTTGCCCGACCTTATTGTTACCGACCTGCGTATGCCGGATATGTCGGGGCGAGAATTCCTTGCTTATTTGAAAGGCAATGAGTTCTACAAGGATGTCCCGGTGATAATATTGTCGTCGGAAGACAGCACATCCGATCGCATAAAGTTGCTTGAGGAAGGGGCTGTGGATTATATCGTCAAGCCGTTTAATCCCTTGGAATTGAAAACGCGCATAAGGAATGTGCTGATGCGGTATTGATTAACTGCAAAGACGGTTATGGTGTATATCGGGACATCGGATGTAACATTTGATTATTTCAGCAAGTTGCTCCACGGCAACTTGTTGCGGCTATCGCCGGGCAATGCCAAGGCCGAGGCCGAAAAACTGCTAGAGGAAAACCGTGGACGTTGCAGCGAACTGTTTTTTGTGGAAGGTGACTATATACGACAATACCCTAAATTTTGCCACGATAAAACCAATGGCCACGACAATGCCATAGGACTTACATTCAGACATAATAAGCTGGAAGTAGATAATTATGCAGAATAAAAGATAGCGTGGCATCGTTTTTTTCTTGTAACAGAGTTATTATATGTTTAGGGTGATTGGAAATTATTGGTGTCCGGTAAAACTTTTTATGTCCAATAAAAATTAGGGCAGGCTTCCTCGCTTGGAAGTCTGCCCTTTTCGTTACCTTTGTTTCTACCACAAAACTATAATAACGATGAGCAAAGGTACACATTTTCTCGGAC
>CASENC010000033.1 GCA_949289215.1 uncultured Bacteroidales bacterium
ATGGCTTTGGCAAGGTCATCGAGACCTTTGAGAACCATAACGATACCATCGTCAACTACTTCGATGGCAGGTTGACCAATGCCTCGGCGGAATCGTTCAACGCCAAAATCAAGGCTCTCCGCACACACTTCAGGGGCGTGGGCGACATAGGCTTCTTCATGTTCAGGCTTGCCAAGCTATATTCCTGAAATCCCCTACTCCACCAACCGGGAAAATCCGCTGATCCGATTAAGCGCCGCATTGCAATAAAAAACACAAAGGAGAGAAAAAGCAATCATGCATTGCCATTTTCTCCCCTTTGTGTGTATTTTGCGTTGTATTGCGCAGCAATTATTCTGCGGCAGGAGCCTCGGTTGCTTCA
Organism: uncultured Bacteroidales bacterium; assembly: GCA_949289215.1. Lineage (GTDB taxonomy): Bacteria > Bacteroidota > Bacteroidia > Bacteroidales > Muribaculaceae > Avimuribaculum. Next base: position 362 of record CASENC010000033.1, read on the forward strand.
GCAGCCTCGGCAGCAGGTTGTTCCTCGGCAGCCTTGGCGGCAGCTTCTTCAGCGGCCTTGGCAGCAAGTTCAGCCTTCTTCTTGGCCACGATTTCAGCCTTTTCGTTCTTCTTGGCTGTTTCAGCTTCCAAGCGAGCCTTTTCGGCGTTGCGGCTGTCTTCGTTCAACTTTGCTTTTACTGCATTCAACTTTGCGTCTTTCTCGGTCTTCCAAGCCTCAAAGCGACGTTGTGCTTCTTCTTCGGTGAAAGCACCTTTCTTAACACCGCCTTGGAGGTGTTTCATCAACATTACGCCTTCACGAGACAAGATGTTGCGCACGGTATCGGTGGGGATTGCACCCACGTTAACCCAATACAATGCCCTTTCAAAATTTAAACTTATTGTAGCAGGATTAGTATTAGGGTTATAAGAACCAATCCTTTCAATAAATTTACCATCACGTGGTGCCCTGCTATCGGCGATTACAATTGGATAAAACGCATAACCCTTGCGGCCATGACGCTGTAATCTAATTTTTGTAGCCATTTAATAATTTGTTTAAATTTGTTGTTAATAAAAAAGGGAACATTGTTGTTCCCCTACTTTTTGTTGTCCAGGAAGGACTCGAACCCTCACAGGCGGAACCAGAATCCGAAGTGCTACCATTACACCACTGGACAATTCGTTTTTGACGTTGCAAAGGTACTGCTTTTTTCCGAAACGGCAACAATTTTACAAAGAAAAAATTTTAATCCGCCAATTTATTTCCATATCTATTCTCGAAATCTTGTATCAAACGTCCGAAATGCTCAGGCAAATACGTCATTGCCTTGTCATATATGCATCGAGGCACACCATATAAAGCTTCGGCTATGCTGCCTGTAATGCAGCCTATGGTATCGGAATCTCCGCCTATGGATATCGCATTGCGAATTGCATCTTCAAAATCAATCGCATCTATTGCACATATGATAGCCTGTGGCACACTGTCCTGGCAAATGCCGCCATTTCCCATGCCATCGAGGCCTTGCCACGAATATCGCGGACGAATTTCATCGACGGTCATCGCCAGGTCGTAACCAAATTCATTGCTTATGATTTCTCTTATCCTTTCTTTCGCAACTCCGGTCCGAGCCATAAAAATGCACAATGCCGTGGCTTCGGCACCTTTTATCCCTTCGGGATGATTGTGTGTACATTCGGCCGATTTACGAGCATTTTCCAAAGTATCGGCTTTGGTCGAAAAAGCCCAACCGACAGGTCCTACCCTCATTGCACTGCCATTGCCGCAACTGTTATACGGGCGCACAATTCCTCGTCGTGCAAGATGCACCCATTGCACAAACATCGAGCCGTAACTTCCCATGGGAAAAGGGTTCTCATCGGCATATTTCAAGTAATAATCGGCAACGTTTCCTCCCCCTTGCAACAACCATTCGGCTGTGGCAAGCGTGAGAATGCTGTCGTCGGTATAGCTCATTTGGGGCTGGAACAGTGGGAAGTCTTTCGTCTTTATATTATCAAATTCATATATACTTCCCACTATATCCCCCACAATACTTCCTATCATGTCAACTGTTTCTTTATAAATATATTTTCCCGCGTGCAACCTTGTTGCTCCTATAATTGCACATCACAAAACCATGCCGTGCATAAATTTCATTTGCTTGCCTGTGGCAGTGCCGATTGTATCTTCTCGTGACTTTCTTTCAGCACCTTGTCGAGGTCATGCCCTTCGGCCGACGGCATTATCGGTTCATGAATTGTCAAGATGATTTTTCCGGGAGTAATGTTATAGGTGGTACGCGGCAAAACCTTAAACGAGCCATCGATTGTAATTGGTACTACCGGAAGGTTGAAATCAAGAGCCAACTTGAACGCGCCACGCTTGAATGATTGCATACTTCCATCCCACGAACGAGACCCTTCGGGGAACACCACAAGCGACATTCCGCCTTTCAGCTTTTCCTTGGCTTCGTCCATAGTGTTTTTAATGGCTTGAGGCGATGAACGGTCAACCATTATATGGCCGCTGCTTTTGCAAGCAATTCCCACAAACGGCACTTTTTCAAGGCTTTTCTTCATCATCCACCTGAAATTGTGATTCAGGTAACCATATATCGAAAATATATCATACGCCCCTTGATGATTGGCCACAAACACATACGAAGTGCGCTTGTCGATGTTCTTCCGTCCATGCACCTCAACCCTCACAAACATAAGCAGGCACCAACATTTCGCCCACAGCTTAGGCGGATAGTAACCGGCCCATCTGCCCATTCCAAGCAGGCTTAAAAGCATGGTTATCAACGCAGTTATTATGGTCAGGACCAACAATATGGGGCAAGCTATCACCCATTGGTAAATTCTTAAGATATATTTCATAATCGATATTTATATTCACGGGGCAAACAGCCCCCATGCAATCTTTATGCAAAGATAAAGACAAGGCTTGAGCATAACAAATTTATTTGTTTTTTATGTCAGGCAGGCACACCTTGATAAAACAAAACAACGTATTACCGGCCTGCCGCTGCCGAAGATTGCCTGCTATAACGTGCATATGCCTCGGCCAATTTTTTATGGTATCCGTTACGGGCATATCCTTCCCCGTTATAAGCACGGGCAAATGCAGTCCAATCATGAGCTTGCAAATACTTATACAAACCTGTATTTTTAATATAATCGGCAAACAAACGGTGCTGCATATTTTCCGAAGCACTCATCTTCTCCACGAAATCATATACCGACACTGCACCACACAATTCCCAGTTGCTGCCGCGTATTTGGTACATACCCCAATAAGTACACAACATGGCAAGGCTGTCATTAATGGCCGATGCTGCACGATACATAGCCCGCTGAGCCGACAGCGGATCGGCATAACGGCTGCGGCTTGGTCTGTGGAACGCGTCGGGCACTGTCCGTGCAAGAGAATCAACGTTATATCCGGCTTCAAGCAATCGGTCTTTAAACATGGGAACTTCAAGATTTACGACCGGCGACCCGGGCGAAATAAATGCCATATGCGACCGCCCCGACTCGATGCTGCTCACCGCCTTCATAGCGGCAACCTCTATACCCAACATTACGGCAAGACTGTCGTATATGGATTCATCTGCCTCAGCTTTAGCAAGCACCGTGGGATAATACCACATGGTGTCAAGCGGCTCGCAGTTATTACCTGCTCCTACCCTGGGCGACGTGGTGCATATACCAACCACAACAAGTACCGCGGCTGCAATAAGTAGGGAAATGACACACAACTTCGGTTTCATTCATGGAAATAGCTTTCAATAAAAAACACAAATGGGGCAAAGCCGTTCAATGCCCGCCCCATTATCCATTAAATTGCTTTATTCACCCTTTGCCACCATTTCAAGTATCTTGGTCAGATAAGTCCAGAACTTTTGAACTGCGGGAATGTGCATGGCTTCCTTGGGTGAATGCACATCACGCAACGTCGGACCGAACGAAATCATGTCGAGGTGCGGATAATTAATAAGGAACAACCCACACTCAAGACCTGCATGAATGGCTGTGGCACGTGGTGTGGCATTGAACAACGTCTCATAAGCCGACGTAGCCACTTGCAGTATCTTCGAGTCCATATCGGGAGCCCAACCCGGATACCCGTCACCGTGAGTCACAGTAGCACCGGCCAACTGGAACACAGCTTCCACTTGGTGGGCGATATCATATTTGCGGCTCTCCACCGGGCTGCGTTGCGAAGTTGTGATAAGGATTTCGTTGCCGGGCATCATTTTCACCGAAGCAAGATTGGTGGATGTCTCCACAAGCCCCGGAATATCGTGGCTCATCGAAATCACCCCGTGAGGTGCGCAATAAAGCGCACGTATCAATGCCGTTGCAGTTTCGGCATCTATGCAATGCTCGGGCACATCGGTGCTTTCAATGGTAATAACCATGTCCTTCTCGATATGCTTATATTCGTTCTCGATGTCGGCAATATAACGGTTCAACCTTATGCTGAGTTCTTCCTTGTGGTCGCAATGTATGCCCACCACAGCATGAGCCTCGCGAGCGATTGCATTGCGCAAGTTGCCGCCGTTGATCGACGAAAGCGATATTTCATAATCTTGCGACAAATCCCACAAGAAACGGGCAAGCAACTTATTGGCGCAGGCACGGCCCGTGTTAATGTCGGTTCCCGAATGACCGCCTTGCAGGCCTGTGATGTTAATTTTGAAATACTGGAACCGTTCGGGGGCAAGCGATTGCTTGTAATGGAAAGTGACAGTGGTATCTATACCGCCTGCACAACCTATGCAAATTTCACCGTCCTCTTCCGAGTCAAGATTAAGCAAAATGTCACCTTCAATCATCCCTTCTCCCAAATTGTTGGCACCTGTCAGCCCGGTTTCCTCGTCAACGGTGAAAAGGGCCTCGATGGGGCCATGCACAAGGTCGTCGCTCACCAGCACGGCAAGCGATGCAGCCATACCTATTCCGTTGTCGGCACCAAGCGTGGTACCACGTGCGCGAACCCACTCACCGTCGATGTATGTCTCGATAGGATCTTTCTCAAAATCATGTTGCACATCATTGTTCTTTTCGCACACCATGTCCATGTGGCCTTGCAGCACCACACGCTTGGCATTCTCGTAACCCGGAGTTGCCGGTTTGAACATTGCCACATTGCCCACCGCATCGGTCTTGTAAGCAATCCCGTGTTCTTTGGCGAAATTCACAAGAAATTCATGTATCTTGCCCTCTTTCTTTGAAGGGCGAGGCACCTTGGTAATCTGGTCGAAGATGTTCCAGATGAGAGCCGGTTTTAATTCAGTTATATTCATATTATTTATTATAAAACAAGTTCAAAATTGAAACAATGTTAAAAAATCACGTTTTCAGCACACTAAGTTACAAAAATAATTTGACTAAACCACAAAAAAACATCCACCTTTCAAAACAGGCGGAACCAACGGGCAATAAAACAAATGAATTTGTTTTGTATTGCGCTCGACTTGCTGATATTTTAATAATACACGCTGCGCCTTGGCAATAAAAACAAATGAATTTGTTTTGTATTGCGCTCGACTTGCTGTATATTTGCACTCAAAATTGCGATAACAGGTGAAAGTAGCTTTAGTAATAATAGCATTGGTGGGCATCAGCGTGTTGCTGTTGGGCATCAGAGTGTTCTTTGTAAAAGGAGGGAAATTCCCCAACATTCACATCCACGATAATGCTGCACTGCGCAAAAAAGGCATCACTTGTGCTTCAGAGGAATAAATCAAAAATTAAATATACTGAAATGAAACTTTATAGGCATTTAGCAAAATTTGTTTTTGTTGCAGCCGCTCTCATGTTGGCAGCTTCATGTTCTAACGGCAATGGCGGCTCTGCCGCAACCACCGCTTCTCCTGCCGACACTTCGACCAACGGGCAAATGGTAGTAAGGTACATCGACGGGGATTCCCTGATGGCAAACTACGTTCTCGCCAGGGAAATCAACGAGGCGATGTTGCGCCGTTCAAACCAGCTCGACAGCGAACAGCAGAAACGCGGAGCCGAAATCACCCGTTTCGGCAACGAAATACAAAACAAATACCAAAACAACGGCTACCTGACGCAAGAGAGCTTCAATGCCGACCAGGCCAAATTGCAACAGATGCAAATAGATGCACAAAACTACATGGCCAAGTTGCAACGCGACGCACAAAACGAAATGCAACAATACAACATACAACTTAACGACTCGGTGGAAAACTTCATCAACGCCTATGCCAAGCAAAAGGGTTACGACATGATAATCTATAAGGCTTCGGGCGTGTATATGGACGCAAAATACGATGTAACCCGCGAAGTGGTTGAAGGATTAAACAAGCGTTACACCAAAGTCGAAAAGAAATAATAATTTATTGTTACAAAAATATTGCGCGAGTTGCGGCTTCGACAACACTCTGCTCGAAGATGCAACTCGCTTATTTTATCTGAAAAAAGAATATGATTGAAGACCACGTTATAACCGACAGCCAAAACGAAAAAGCTGTATTGGTGGGGATAATCACTCCCACGCAATCGGAGGCGAAAGCCAACGAGTACCTTGATGAACTGGATTTCCTCGCCGATACTGCCGGTGCTGTGACGGTAAAGAAATTCCTGCAACGAATGGATGCACCTAACAGTACTTCATTTGTAGGCAAGGGGAAACTTGAAGAAATTCGCCAATATGTCGAAGAAAACGAAATAGGACTCGTGATTTTCGACGATGACCTCACACCCAAACAAGTGGCAAACATCGAGAAAGAACTGAAAGTAAAGATACTCGACCGCACAAGCCTTATTCTCGACATATTTGCCAAACGTGCCAAGACGGCCAATGCAAAAATGCAGGTGGAACTGGCCCAATACCAATACCTGCTGCCGCGACTGACTCGAATGTGGACGCACCTCGAACGTCAACGAGGCGGTATAGGTATGCGCGGCCCGGGTGAGACGCAAATCGAAACCGACCGACGTATTATCCTCGACAAAATCTCGTTGCTGAAAGAACGTTTGCGCTCACTCGACAAGCAGAAAACGATACAGCGCAAAAACCGTGGCAAACTCACGCGCATCGCTTTGGTGGGATATACCAATGTGGGCAAATCCACACTGATGAACTTGCTAAGCAAGAGCGACGTGTTTGCCGAGAACAAACTGTTTGCCACGCTCGACACCACGTGCCGCAAGGTGATTATCGACAACTTGCCGTTCCTGCTTAGCGACACAGTGGGTTTCATACGCAAACTGCCGACCCACCTTGTGGAATCATTCAAAACCACACTTGACGAGGTGCGTGATGCCGACATACTGGTACATGTGGTTGACATATCGCACCCGCAATTCGAAGAACAAATAGATGTGGTGAACAAAACCTTGCAAGAGGTGTGCGATGCCGCCAATAAGGAAATGATACTTGTGTTCAACAAAATCGACGCTTTCAGTTACGTGCCGAAAGATGCCGACGACCTCACTCCACGCACTCGCCGCAACATTCCGCTCGAAGAGTTGAAAGAATCGTGGATGGCCCGTGCCGGTGCCGACTGTGTGTTCATCTCGGCCAAGAACCGCACCAATATCGAAGAACTGAAACGACTGCTTTACGAGAAAGCAAAGATTATACACACACAGCGTTTCCCATACAACGATTTTCTGTTCCAAAAATACGACGACTTAGGCGAAGAAATATAATACAGCCACAAACAATCAGTCCAACCGGCCCCTGATACGGTCGATTGGACTGATAATGAATTTACGACAGGGCGGCAAGTGTTACCGCCCTGCTTTTATTTTACTTCAAGAATACTGCCGGCCGAGTGAGCCGTAATTTGCGGAGCATACTGACTTTGAATTGTGGCTATGCCCACATTATAGCTGCCCGGCGACGTGATCGACACTTCATATGTGATAACGTGTGTGCCCTTAGGCAGGAAATCAAAGAATAGGCGCGTTGCACTGTCTTTCGTTTCAAGGTAATACCCCACCCCGTCGGCAAAGCGGTAACCGGAAAGTTGGTCGGCAGGTTCGCAACAGGCCGCGCGCTCGTCGTTGAGCGTCACAAATTGCAAGTCTCGCGAATTTTTTATCACAAGCCTAACAAGCACTTTGTCGCCCACGGCAAGTGTCGCCTTGCGGTCGAGTTTTCCGCCATCAAGTTTGCATATTTGCTTCTCTACCGAAATATCATCGGTCTTAACGGCTTTTATTCCGTCCATCTTCGCGCTGTATTGGAAATATACGGCTCCCCATGCCGGAGTTTCGGCGCCACGACGGTCGATTGACAAATTCAGGCGGTCTCCATCGGCAAAAATCTGCTTGCGGAAGTAACCCAAATTTATGTCACCCGGTTCATAATCCAACGGTTTTCCATTGAGCAATATCGCCGGCTCGGGTTGACGGCCAAGCCATTCGGTTCCCGTTGAAAGTATCGAATACACGGCATCGGCTGCAAGACTGCTATTGCCCCAGTCGGTCGATTGCTTTTGCAGCAACATCCATTGGCGTATTCCATCGATATAATCTACATCATCGGCACATATTTCACCGAAAGCCTGCAACAGCGTTGAAGTCACTGCCACACGTCCGGCACCGCGGTCGCTGCCGTTCTTGAAATTATCCCAATAGATGCCATTATTGCCATTTATGCTGTACTGACGCAACGACTCCATTATGCTGCGGGCAACCTTCTTCTCTTCATTGCGGTATAATGCCATTGCGCACCAAGCCTTGTCGCCAAGTCCGGTGGCAGCATTCCATTGCGACTTCATGCAGCCGAGTACCGCCTTGAACACCTTTTTCGCAGTTCCGGCAAATTCCTCGCCGGGGAATAATGAACGGACATAAGCATAGCCATAAAATGCCGACAAATCGTCCTTGTTGCTCAATCGGTCATAGTCTTCCACGGCCTGGCGGTCGAGATATGCAACGGCTTTCTTCACCATGGCATTAACATCGATATTATCTTCCATGTACCCCATGTGCTGCAATTCACCTATGAGCTGCAATACTTGCAAAGTCACATATTGCGACGATTTGCAACCGCTGTAGCGAAGCCACGTCCAACCACCGTCACCCATTTGCAAATCGCGCAACTTGTCAACAATTTTGGCCGTTTCGGTTGCCACGGCTGTTGAATCAAAAAGCAAACCAATCTGTTGCATACGCAACGTCTGGCGGTCAGCCTCATTAATCCACGGCGAAGCGAGCAATGTACCTATCTTCAAATCTTCATTCTTGGCAAGGTTGGATACGAGCGTCGAGTCACTTTCATTGGCAAGCCATCTATCAACGGCACTCTTAATACCGGGATTTGAAACCGCCACACCTTGTGCAACACCTATTGCATAGAGCGAATGTGAAAGTGCCGTGGCAGTGAGATAATCATCTTGCATTATCGACGGCAGTGCTGTTACGCAATACCATATAGGATTATTGCAAAATTCAAGCACCACGCGGCCATCGAGTTGCTCCTCGTCGTCGATAGCCAAGCCAAATGTCTCATCATCATTCAAATAAAACGATTCGGACTCCACTACGGGCGATACCGACGGCAACACAGTGAGCAAGTGTTGTTCCCCGTCGCCAAACTCGGCAGTGGCGGCCTTTACACGATAACCTATAACCGACACATCGGCAGGCACCAGCCATTCAATGTCAAGAGAAACAGAACCATTGCCTTCAAGCGTTTCCGAGAATGATTGCGAAAGTATGGTTTCACCAGTTTCGATATTGAAAAGTTCAACCAGTGCCGTACAATTTTGGACTGAATCGGTGGCATTCATGAGCATCGACGACAACGTAGCGCGGTCGCCATTGCGCACAAACCGCGGCAACGAAGCTCGCACCATCACCGGTTTGCGGGTAACCACCTCGCGCACCACCGATGCCGTGTGCAAGTCTTGCGTGTAGGCAATGGCCTTGAACAGCCACGTGGTGTTGAACTGCGGAGCATTGAATATTACCGACACAGTACCATCGGCATCGGTTACAAGGTTAGGCTTCCACAAAGCGTTCCGAACATCGGCAGTGCGCAGTTGCACATTGTCGAGTTGTGATTGCATGGTTCCGCCGGCATCAGTTATGACCACTTCCTGTAACATATCACCTGAATCAGCCGTGCTTGCTTCTTCCACCGAAACCATCTCATCGGCTGCCATGATACCGTTCACTGTACCATACGCCATTTGCGGTGCAGCCTTCGACATTATCCTCATGGAGCCACCTCTCACTCTCAAATAACTCCTTCCGGCATAATTGCGCCCGTAAAAATCAAGTTCCGGCAATTCAATGGTATGCACCTTATCCAATTTACAATTCAAATAAGTATAAAGATTAGTTGAATACACATAATCGGTACCCACACCATAAAGCATTCCATAACTATAACTGCCTTGCGGATCGAAATTCCATGAGTGAGATGCTACCATATCGAGAGCCTTGTCATACATATCGCATAGCATTGCACCACGGCGCAACTGCCCCTCTTGGTTGACGAGCTTGAAAGTCCATGTTTCGGAACTGCCGGGCACAAGGTTGTCGCGGAAAGCCACCGGCATAATACGCAATGTATCGCGGTGCATCTTCGACTCAAAGCGGTGGTTCCATGTAGATGCGACTTTATCGCGGACGGTAATAAATGTAAGATCGATATATTCGTCTTCGGCCTGCGGCACATCTATTGTAAATAGGTGCAGCCCCTTGCCATATTCGAGCCAAGACTCCTTCACCACGCCTTTCTTCGATGCAGCAATATAATAAATGTGTGTATCGTCCTCGGAGTTTCCAAGCAATAACGAAGCAACATTTTTATCACTTACCGAAAGGCGGCAATCGGGTATCCACAACGGCGAGTCAACCGGCGGCACTGTATCTGTGTCTCGGAAAATCACAATTTCGGTTTCAAGCGGCTCGGTTACGGTATCTCCGGAAATCGTAACTCTCAGGTCGTATTCACCCGACGGCAACGAAGCAAAATCAATGCAAGGCCGTGATGACGGGAAAGTTCCCTTTGCCTTCTCTTTTCCGGTAAGCGCATAATTGCACGTCAACAATGTGTCGGCCGGGTTGGAACTGCGCACATCTATCGGCAATTCCACCACACCGTCACTTACCTCAAAGGTATAGTTTCCGCCCGTTAATTCTATTACGCGAGTATTTCCAAGCCAAAATAGTTTTGCCGACGATTGTGTTTCACCTGCATCATCGGTTACCGACGCTTCAAGATTGAATTGTACCCGGCGAGGCAAACTGTCGTCGTTAAGCACGTCGCGCGGAATAGTCAACGTAAAACGGCCATCACCATCGGTTGCCACTTTATATTCTTTGATAAACGTAGAATTGCCACCTATAAAACGATACCACCAGCTCCATGACTGGTAACCCAAGCTGAGTGTCACTTGCGCATTGGCAACCGGCACACCGGTAAAATACTCGGCCCGGCCAGCAAGCGTGACATCTGCATCACGAGCAAAGCTATTATCATCACCATCAAATTCCACAAAGAACGTGGGTGCCTTATACTCGCTTACCGGAAAATATTTTACTCCGCTTGCGCCATTGCTGTTCACTTCAAGGCAGAATCGGCCATTGAGGCGGTCGGTGGGAATGACGAATTCACCGGCAATGCGGCCATATTCATCGGTAACAAGCGAGTCGGTCGCCACTTCCTCATAATTGTGGTCATATAATGTTACCTCCACAGGCAGCCCGTCCATCACTTGCTTGCTGTTGCGGTCGATGTGGTAGCAGATGGCCGAATAACGCACCGTGTCGCCGGGACGGTACACTCCAAGATCGGTGAATACATCGATATTTTCAGGCTCGGCCTCATACAAATTGAACTCGCTCACATACATTCCCATGCCATAGCGGTCGTCGTCTCGCATGGCAGCCACACGCTCACGCAAGCGACTGTCACCTTCCTTTATCAGGCAATAGCCGTCGGCATTGGTGCGGTGGGCGGCAATGCGTTCCGCCTGTGGCATATCGTGCTTGTCGGCCTTGTTGATATACACACCCTTCAGCGGTTCCCCGGTAACCGAATTTACGGCAAAAACTTTCACACCGCCGCTACTCTTCACATGGAAAAGCGAAATATCGGTCACACGAAATTCTTGCGGGAAAATTGCTCTCTCGGTGAGTACATCTTCGTAATCGGGCAAAACTATATAACGTCCGTAAGCCAGCGGCTTGAACCTCACGTCAACCGTGTCGGCAAACGGCACCTCACCCGGCACGTTAACAGTTGTCTCGGCAACAAGTTGTAATTTCGAGCGATTGTTGACAAGTTTGTTATTTACTGCCATTCCGTCGGGAATTCTGTAAACAAGCACTCGGCAATCATTCACATTGCTTGCTTCCACTTTTACCGAAATCGAGTCGGCCGAAGTAAACGCACTGCTATAAGTGAGGTTGACTCTCTTTTGCGATAACCTGGATACACCATTGCGCGCATCGGCGGCAAACGGAGAAGTGGCAAAACGGGCCACATAATCATTCAGCAGACTGTATTTCAGCTTATCATCGTCAATCGCTGCCAAATATTCTTCAAGTGCCAAGTAGCAAAATTCATTATCGCTGTACTCGTCATACAGTGACTTTGCCACGTTGCCCGCATCTTCGGGGTTGTCGGCTTTCACACATTCAAGCATCGCATTGATATATGGGGCAACATCTCCTTTATGCCGTGCCACAAGTTCGGCCATTGCATCATACTTGAATTTATCGGCACATTCTGTTGCTTCATTTTCAAGTAGTGCATCATTTCCCCACCGATATCCTGTTATACGATTAAGCACATTTATACCACGATACACCACCACATCAAGCATAGTGGGATAAACGGCAACCGACAAGTCATCGGACTCGATGTACCGGCCGACAGGAGTAGCCCACAAAGCATCCTTTCCATTAAGCGATTTTGTAAGGCACTCGGTTACAGCCTCAAGGAAGTCGGTCTTAGTCCATTCACTTATATCAGCCGCGCGGTTGTCAATCGGCTTACGTTGAGAAATGGTGTACGAATTATTTGAATAATACGATTCATACACCACGGCTTTCAAATAGTACATAATGGCAATAGCAGCCGAGTCGGTCTCAAGTGCTGCCACGCTGTCGATTTTCGCCAAAATTCCGGGAATGTTGCCACTCGAAATTTGGGCCTCGGCTATAGTGCTCTGTATAAGATATTTCACCACATCGGCATGATTACCTTTTTTCAAGGCCTTGCCAAGCGATTTATCTGCATTTTTCATAACAGTCTGCGGATAATTAAAATCCGGCACATCATCGGCAGCCGCAGCACCGGGCGATGCCGCGACGGCAAACATGAGTGTCGCAATCAGGTTAATCAATAAAATTCTCATAATTCATCACATATTGAGGTTGAACAAATATACCTTTTAGAGACGGCACCTATTTTTAAGTTAAAATTCTTCAGGTAAAAAAAAACTAAAAAACAGGTAACCTATAAAAACGATACACTCCCATGCACAGCCATGCTTGGACGGTGCCGGGAGATGTAATCAGATTGAGGAGAGTGGATGGTAGAAAAAAGTTAGTTAAGTGTATATGTATGTTTGAAGCTGTATATTCTATTGTGCATTAAGTTCCTTACTGCGATTATAATGCCTGAGCATATCGGTGGCGAAGTGCGTCTCGGCGCGTTTTAACAGAAACATCTGTTTGTCGCTGAGAATTCGTGCAAACTGAGGATAATACTCTTTCTCTATCTCGGCCTCCCGCACCTTCACATCCGACAATGCCTGCGCTGCCTGCTTGAAATCGTCATCGGTGGCCGTGTCGAAATCATCCGACACACGCATTTCCATACGGCGAGCCTCAAGATTGACCATAAACACCCGGTTTTCCATTTCCTGATACAACGGGAAAAATTCCTCGGCCTGTTTTTCAGTCATTTGAGCCTCACGTTCAAGCATCTGATACTTGTAATCTTTCACATCGTTCAGCCACTTGCGGCGGCTGTCGGCGGTTTTCACCGAATCAACCTCTTCTTGCGCAAAAGATGAGGCAAACGGAAAAATAACAAATGCAATAATCAAAGAAAAAATGCTGCGGTACATAATCTTTTTTTTCGTGTGTGCTACTTCTAATCAATAATCGTGTCGTTTACTGTTTCGCGAAAAGCGGTACCTGCCGCTTCGTCTATGTCGGCCTTTGCCGTATCGCCGTCTTCGTAAGTGAGAATATCATATTCCGATATGTCACCACGCATCAACAAATACTCGATATTGGCATCATTTTCAAAACCGGCCAATATCTCGGGATTATAAACTCCTGATTCCTGTCGTCCCCACCCATTAAAGATTTTCATCATCAACCAAATGCCGACAAACATGGCAGCCATATAAACAAACGGCCTCACACGTTGCCACTTGGTAACCGGTGTGATAGGCGTAAGAACCGGCTCAGGCAGCTCCTTGGCAAGTTTTTCGGCAAAAGTGTCGAAATATCCATCGGGTACGCTAAACCCGGCATCTTTGCCGATTTTCGATAATATGTCCGTTTTTTCTTTTTTCATTGCGTTAATTTGACTGTTAAAAATGGCAAAGGTTTAATCGACGTCGGAAAAAAATTGTTCGATTTTTTTCAATGCATGGTGGTACGACGACTTCAACGCTCCCACCGATGTTCCAAGTATCTCACTCATTTGCTCATACTTCATGTCATCGAAGTAGCGCATATTGAACACCATGCGCTGCTTCTCGGGCAATCGGTTTATGGCTCGTTGCAACTTCAGCTGCAACTCGTTGCCATCAAAATAACGGTCGGCTTCAAGATTATTCACCAGGAATGCGTCATCGCCGTCGATAGGCACCTGGTTGCGGGCTTTCTCACGGGCAATATAAGTAAGTGTCTCGTTGACGGCAATCTTGTAAAGCCATGTCGAAAGCTTGGCGTCACCACGAAAGTTATCAATGTTGTCCCATGCCTTCATGAAGGTGTTTTGCAATAGGTCGTTGGTGGCATCATGGTCGATAACCATGCGCCTTATCTGCCAGTACAACGGACGGCTGAAATGGTTCATGACTTCGGTAAATGCCGCGCGGCACGTGTCTGCATTATGCAGCCGCGCCACAAAATCCTCGTCGCTAAATCTGTCTTCCGATGCCATCTCAAATATTTATGTCGCTAATTTAGCTCAAATATTCCAATCTGCCGCACCACTCCCCCATAATTTTCACAAATTACAATAAAAATTACGGTTAGAAATAAATGGAGGCCGAGCCGCCTACAGCGACATACCGTGCGGCACCGTCCTGCCCTGCAACGTATGAGCCGCCAAGGCCGTAATCGCAAAACAGGCGGAAACCGAATGTCTCGGCAGTGAGCAACGATGCCGATACCCCCACTTCCATTCCGGCCGTGGACCGTCCGCCTATCTTGGCATCCGACAGTTGGCAACCGCCATAATACATATAACCGGCTGTGGCTTTTGCGCCCAGACGCAATTGTGAAAACACAGGATAAGAGAAATATGCCCCGGCCATAAACCGCACCACATTCATCGGTTCTTGCGACAGCACTCCATTATATTCGATAGGCAATACAGCCATTGCGGCACTGCCACCGGCACCCACATACGGGTTAAAAAAATATGCACCTTGCAGCCCGGCATTTACACCTACAGTCGGTTTCACCAAGCCACCGGGCAAACTATACTGCGTAAGCGGAAAACTCATGGCCAAGTCGGTGGAAAGGAACGATGGCCGCCGCCAGCGGTCGAGCGGGTCGGTATAAACCCAATCACTCAATCCACGTTCCTTAAATATAAGGTCGGCAAGATAATACCCGACTTCGGTCATTAGCACACCGATGCCGGCCCCCACCACAATATCGCTCGCCCAATGCCTGTTATGCACCATGCGACTCGCCGCCGTTGCTGTAGCCACAGCATACCCGCCAAGGCTTATCCACAGGCTGCGGCATCCGTATTCCTTATGCAACATTGTGGCAAGCATATATGAAATTGCCGTATGCCCCGAGGGGAACGAACGGTTATCTTCACCATCGGGGCGCACTTCACCCACCGAGCGTTTCAACCCTTCGGCGACACCGATTGTCAATGCTGCCGAAAACGCATCGCTCACTATCATGCGTGACCACGAACTGCGGCTTTCCATGCCGCCGATTTTCAAGGCAAGCAGTGCCACGCCGGGTGCGTATTGCAAGTAATCTTCATATTGCGTATCATATCGCTTGGCATAGTTGCCTGCCGCGGCAGCATCTTTAAGGTTTCCGTTTGCCCCATAAGCAGCCAAGCCTCCAATAATTACGGGCACTCCTGCATGAACAATTCTGAACACCGGTGTTGAAGTTGCCCGGTCAAAACAGTTCACACTGTCGGCTCGCTCCGTGGCTTGCGTCTGCAAGCCGCAACCGGCAACAAGACATATAATCAATATGATGCTTCTAAAAGTTTTCATCAATGGGAAAAATCGTAAATTTGCAGTTACAAACATAGTAAAAAAACATGACACTGACTGAAATATTGCGTAACTTCAGGCAAAAGCTCGCCTCTCACTATCCTACAGGTGAAATAAACGGCATGGAAATGGCCGTTCTCGACAACTTGCTTAACTACAACCGTGTAGATGCCATTTTGCACGCCGGCGATGAAATGCCGCCGTTCATTGCCGAAAAATTCACGGTGATTTCCGACAGGTTACTGCAACATGAACCTATCCAATACATACTTGGCGACGCATATTTCCACGGACACCACTTCCGCGTCACCCCGGCAACCTTAATACCACGACCTGAAACCGAGGAACTTATCGACATGATTGCCGATGAAAATACAGCTGCCGACTTGCGGGTGCTTGACATTGGCACAGGGTCGGGATGCATTGCCATTTCACTTGCAATTGCGCTACGGTTTGCCAAAGTCTCGGCCATCGACATAAGCCCGGATGCGCTGGCCATAGCAAAAGAAAATGCCAAGAAGCTGAAAGCCCGAGTGATTTTTCGCCAAGCCGACATATTAACTTTGCCTATACCTGAAACTCCTTGCTACGACATAATAGTAAGCAATCCGCCATACATAACCGACAGCGAACGTGCCGAAATGGACAACAATGTCCTCGACTATGAGCCGCACCCGGCACTCTTTGTTCCCGACAACGACCCGTTACTGTTTTACCGCACCATTGCGCAATATGCAACCGGAGCCTTATCTCCGAGAGGGAAATTATACTTTGAAATCAACAGCAGGTTTCCACAAGAAACCTGCAAACTACTAACCGGCTACGGCTTTACCAACGTGCAGGCAATAAACGACTATCGCAGCCTGCCACGCTTCGTAACCGCCACTCGCTGATTTTACTTCAGCGAATCAAGGAACTCACGGCGAAGTGCAACATCGGCAAAAGCCCCACTGTAGTCCATTGTCACTGTGGTGCTGTCTTGTTTTTCCACTCCGCGCATCTTCATGCACAAGTGGCCGGCTTCGCACACCACTATCACACCTTTGCTTGAAAGGGTACGGGTAAGTAACGAACAGATTTCGCCCGTAAGGCGTTCCTGCACTTGTAACCGGTGGGCATAGACATCGACAACACGTGCCAACTTACTCAAGCCCACAATATGCTCGTCAGGAATATACCCTATCGAAACTCGCCCGAAAAACGGCAGAATGTGGTGTTCACACACCGAATAAAATTCTATATCTTTCACTGTCACCACTTGCGAACCTGAATATTCAAATATTGCCGAACGCACTATACTTTCAGGATCTTCCCTATACCCGCGCGTGATGTCCATTATGGCTTTTGCTGCCCTCATAGGGGTTTTAATCAAGCCCTCGCGGCTTGGATCCTCTCCCACCAATTCAAGTATGCGACGGTAACAAGCGGCTATCTCAGCGACAGTCTTTTCGTCATATTTGTTCAATATCATTACGGTAAAATATTAATTACATCCACGACTATAATCATTTCCCCTGCATAACCGGGAAATGCCTCTCGCAGCTCGCCAAGCCTTATTACAGCCTCGTCGCGTGTACGGAAGTCACCCACACGCAGTCGCCACGATGGTGCGTCATATGTGATGTATGTTCCCATCTCGGGAAAAGCTTCTTTTATGCTGCGCTCTTTCGTCAATGCTTCCCCCTTGGCCGTGCGCTGGTTGCGGTCGGAAAACACTTGTATGCGATATCCCACCACATTTTTCCCTCCAAGCGCGTGTTCAAGCGTTGCCACATTGGTCGAGTCTCCGTTAGCAGGGTTCAGCCGTTGGTTCAATGCCGATGGTTGATGCACCGTCACCCGCCCCCCGGTTACACGTTGCAGGTAATCGGCTATGGTACCGGCCGCAGCCGACTGCGCACTTGCCGTCAACGATAGCACTGCAATGGCTGCAAACAGAAAAAACAGACGTTTCAGCATAAAATGATTATTGTATTGTTATGGATAAAAAATGAGGGGGATGTGCCGCAAACAACGGTGCGGCGGCACCTCCCCTTTTGCTTTAAATCAATCTAAGTTCAAAATGCCTTCACGATACCCATGAACGACTCTGCTTCGAGAGCAGCACCGCCAATAAGGCCGCCGTCAACATCGGGCTTTGCAAAGAGTTCCTTGGCATTGCTCGGCTTGCAGCTACCACCGTAAAGGATAGTGGTGTCTTCTGCAACTTGCTTGCCATATTTCTTTTCGATAAGGCCACGGATAAATGCATGGATTTCCTCTGCTTGGTCGGCAGTAGCTGTTTTGCCTGTACCGATAGCCCATACCGGTTCGTATGCAAGAATAATCTTGCCGAAATCTTCGGCCGACAGACCGAATACCGATGCCAATTGAGCTTCTACAACTTCGTTTTGCTTGTTGGCTTCACGTTCTTCGAGCACTTCACCAATGCAGAAGATAACCTTCAAGCCGTTTTCAAGTGCCAATTTCACTTTTTCGGCAAGGATTTCAACTGTTTCGTGGTAGTAGGCACGACGTTCTGAGTGGCCAAGGATAACATATTGTGCACCTGTCGAGGCAACCATCGCTGCCGACACTTCGCCGGTATAAGCACCCTTAACCTTGTCGGCACAGTTTTCTGCGCTCAAACCAAGCTTGTTGCTGTCGATAACGGCTGCAACAGCTGTCAAGTGGGTGAACGGTACACCGATGATTACATCACAGTTAGGAGTGAATCCCTTCAACGCCTCATTAACTTCGGTAGCGAGCTTTACGCCTTCCGGAACAGTGGTATTCATCTTCCAGTTTCCGGCTACAATGTTCTTCCTCATAATTATTTAGTTTAGAAAGTGTATTTATGATTGTTGCTTCTTTTCTTTATTATTGATTTCCGGCTGCAAATTTACCGTTTTTTTCCGATTTTTCCTTACTCGGCGCAAGCTAAATTTAACGACAATGTGGGTGCGGTTGACAATAAGCACCAGCAACATGGCCGACAGGTAAAGCAATGTTATGAAATATAGCACATGAAGCGGCTCGATGTCACCTGCCACTTCATCGATATTTTCGGCTTCGTCTATATAATCAACGTTTATCGACTGCATGGTTCGCTTCCACGCCACTGTGCCATCGCGCAGCATCACGGCAGCCGGATTTCCACGCGCAAGCATTTTAAGTTCGCTGTCGTCCATCACATACATCGGATAATCGGCCATCGACAAGTCGTTCCATTCATCGATTTCCGCCTTGCCGTCCGACGTCAATCCCACCACATCTATATCATGCCTGCGGCAAAAGTCACAAATTTCATTGATACGGTAGGTAAACGGTATAACCACATCGTTAAGCGACGGGAATAGCAACAATAATTGCTCGCCGCGGTCAAGTATCACATCGTCGGCTGCCACATATGCTGTATCAAAAACGGCAATCGGCCTGTGCAAGGCCATACCGGCCACATCCGCGCTTGATTCCAGCGTGGATAACGGTTTTCGGTCAACAAACGTCCATGTGTCATCGGGCAGGCTGTCGAGAGAGAATTCCTGTTTCACCCCGTTTTTTTCATATATAAACGCATATTCAGCGGCAGCCTCAACATCTTCCCCCGAAATAACGGTTCCCACAGGAAACGGGCGAAAATCCACAAGCGGTTGGAACGAATACCCCAACCACGCAACCAGTAAAATATAAGCAAACGATAGCATTGCCACAATCCACTGCACGGCAAAACCATATATATTTTTCACCCTGCCGTTGAACATGATGAGATACACGAGCCCAACAGTGAGCGCGACGTTTTTCCAAAATGTACCCCAGTTGCTCAACGTCACGGCATCACCGAAGCAACCGCAATCTGCAACATTATCGGTAACGGCAATGTAACACGTCAATGGCAGCATCACCGCCATCATGGCAGTCATAGCCCACGGTGTAAAACGGCGATAAATGCCAAACAACAAAAAAACACCCAATACAAACTCGACAGCCGACACCGAAAAAGCCATAAACGTAAGCAATCCCCTGTAATCGTAAAAGCCGAATGCTCGCAGGTATTCATCGAATTTATAAATGCTGCCCCACGGGTCGATGCCCTTGGTAAATCCCGAAAACACAAACACTGCCCCCACTACAAGGCGCAACATCCACACTATGGCCGGCCCCCAGAGTCCGCCATACAGCTTATTCCGCCATGTCACGGTCTTTTCTTTCGTCGCCATATTCGAGCTTTATCAATGCAAACAACGAGTAATTCACCATATCCATGTAATTGGCATCGATACCTTCCGACACCATTGTTTCGCCATGATTGTCCTCAATTTGCTTTGTTCGCTGAATCTTTGTCAAAATCAAGTCGGTATAAGAATTTATGCGCATATCGCGCCACGCCTCGTCATAATCGGCATTTTTTGCATACATCAACTCCTTGGTCCGGGTCATGAAACGGTCATACAGTTCCACTGCTACATCATTGCTTATATCCACGGTGCTTGCATAGCCGCGGTCGAGCTGTATAAGCCCGATTATACCATAATTGACTATTCCCACAAATTCGGGATAAATCCCTTCACCCACTTGTGATACCTTCTTGATTTCAAGGTTGCGTATCCGCTTGGCCTTAATGAAAATCTGGTCGGTTATCGACTCGGGCCTCATTATGCGCCACGATGCACCGTAATCATGCAATTTTTTCACAAACAAATTTCTGCAAATCTCTATGACGTGTTCAAATTGTTCCTTGGTATCGCTCATAAACCTTTATAGTTAAAACATAACCACCGCAAATTTACAAAATTATCCCCGAATTATACTTGCCGAAATTCATTATTCCCGACGAAACCAAAACGCACACGGTATTTCTTGTTGGGAAAATGTGACAAATTCACAAAACAGTAATATGCATGGGATTGAAAGGCGGCCACGCAAACGAAGCCGCCTTTCACATATCCGTCTGTCAAGACATTCAATCGTGGTTACTGCCATTCAGGCACAGCATCAATATGCTTTATTTATACAACGCCTTGGCTAAATCTTCCAATCCCGCATCTCCGGGCAAACCGGGATAAACTTTCCTCATGGCATCCACAAAAGCCTGTGCAGTCAAATTTGCCGCAAACAAATCTTTCATTTTCTTCAAGTAAGCAATTTTAAATTCCACTGCATCTCGTTTCACGGCACCACCATGTCCGCCTATAAACAGTTCCGCACCTGAAGCCAACGATTTTTCAGCCTCATCGATTTCGGCCTCGATAGCAGCCGGAGATGATATTTGCAAGTGACTTATATGTGCCTTCACCGGAGTCCAATGTGTATAATATACTTTATTTCCTATCAAGATGCTTGCACCAGGGAAATCTGAAGCCGCCCCGTGACGGAACTCAAAAGTCACACCTGCCCAAGTGTGCGTCGAACCAAAAGCCACTACCGAGACATTCCCGGTGGGCATTTCAGTCATTGCATCACCAAAAGCCCCGGCAAAGCCTTTCATCATTCCGCCATACACATCACCTTCGGTAAATTCAGGCATTCCTTCAGCCATTATCACATCATGCTTTCCGGTTCCCCCCACATGATAATCGGTAATGCGCTTCTCCACGTTTTTCCCTAATTGGGAAAGATATGCGTCAAATTCAGCCACATTGTCTTTAAACAACGGTTGTTCCATAGTCACAAGAGCATCTTCACCCTCAATTATGTAGCTTGCATCACCAAGCACATCGTTTGTGTAATAAACGTGAAGTTTGTAATTGCCCATGTCATACATCTCGAAACGTCCTTTAGTCTGTGCCATAGTTGTAATAATTAAAAGATTGAATAAAATAAATAATACCGTTCTCATTGTTTTATAACCACATTAATTACTAAAAGTTCCTTAGTTCCTTTTACACTGCAAAGTGTGGCAATATTATTTCAATCCAACAAGTAGGCACCATAACGTCAGATACTTACAAGAAGGTAACCATTGTTGAATGTAAAGCGATTACAGACAAAAAATATTTTAAAAAATTTTCCTTTGCAGCTTAAAGTTTATTTACTTACCTTTGTAAAGCAAATTGAAACACAATATATTATGAACAGAGCAATAATAGAAGATGCTGTTTATCCCGATTGCCCGATACGGAATATTTTAGCAAGGATTTGTGATAAATGGTCGCTACTGGTAATATACACCTTAAACAAGGCAGGTAAAGAAAACACACGATTTAAGGAACTGCAACGTGAAATTCCCGACATATCACAAAAAATGCTTACTGTAACCTTGCGAACTTTGGAAAACGACGGCTATATCACCCGGACAGTATATCCCGAAGTTCCCCCAAGGGTCGAATATGCGCTTACATCCCGAACACGCTCTTTACTTCCACACATAAATGCATTAATCGAGTGGGCACTGGAAAATAAAGATGCCATTATAAAAAACCGAAAAAAAGCAAACAAATAGAATTGCACTCTACAAAATTAGCGTATCCGGCAGATGCACAATCCCATCTTCCGGCACAAGAAACTAAGCACCCACAATACAAACATCACACCCAGCAGCACATATACCGTTATCGCCCACCACGATGCGTACCACGCCGGGGCTACATCTATTTTCAGTGTCTTTACCGCCGACACTCCGATACCGTCAAGCAAACGAATTTCAAGCACATAGCTGCCCGGAACCATACCGGCAAGCTCTATGCTGTTGCCACCGGAAGATAATATTGTCCACTCACCGTTACCACGTCCTATCCTGAATTCAAAGCCCTTACGGCTATAGGCATTATAATCGAAATCGGAAAATTCCACCACAATACTTTCTTGGCCATGAGCCAGTTTTATGCCGTCAAGGCTATCCGCCGCCTTGCCTTTATACTTGCGACCGTTGACGTTTATGCCGGTTATGGTTATTTCGTGCTTTTTCTCTTTACGTGACAGTATCGACGGGTTGACGACAACCACCTCTTCGTAACCACCTAACAACACCTTATGCGATGCACGGTCGTTATAAATACTCGTATAAATTCTATCCGGCAACCGCAAATGATGCATCTGCCCGTTTCCCGGTTCAAGCACCCACACACCGTGCGAAGTTGAAATCCACAGGTTGCCACGTACCATTTCCATTGCATACACATCTACATCAGGTACCGATGGGAACTCATATCGGCGGCTTACAGTGTCGGCCGCCGACATATAGGCTATACCGTTATGGTGACCGCACCACAATCCGCCACGCTTCTCATCGGCAACGATATATTGCAAACTCGAATCGCTTATGTCAAGCACCTTCACATCTGCATTACTTCCACTCCCCTCAATGCGTGCAATCGCTCCCGACCTGCAAAACGATACCCATTTGCTTCCATCGCGCGACACGTCAAGTCCGGTTACCTTATCGCTCGGAAATCCGTTGGAACTGTTATATACAACCTCGGCCTCTGCGCATCCATCCGGCGAAGCCACAAGCGAACTGCGCGAAATGCCCGACAATCCGTCAAGGCATGTCCCCACCCACATCATTCCGCTGCGATCTTCCACTATGCCACATGCACTATCGGCACTATTCGCATGAGAGCAGTCGGTGAGTGTATAATTCACAAACCGTTCACTTATGTAATCATACCGGCTGATGCCGGCATCGGTGGCTATCCACAACTCGTAATGACTGTCTTCATATATGCAGCGCACACGATTGTGTTCCAACGGGCAATTCCTGTCGCCTGCCTTATACCATTTCATCTGCCCACCGGGAGAGCGCCGAATCAACCCATGCGTTCCACCAAGCCACAAGTACCCGCGCGAGTCACGGAAGATTGCGTAAAACCTGTTGCTGCCGCCATTGCCGCCCGATAACCGGTAAAGCGGTATGCAGGTAAAATCACCCTCGTTTACCCACTCCGACAATCCCGACTCGGTTCCGACCCACAAATTCCCGTCACGGTCGGCCATTACGCTGCGCACCACATTACCCGACAACGAAGATGCCATGCGCGAATCGTGCCTGTAACTCTCCATACGCCGTTCGTTACAAACAAGCAGGCCATTGTCGGTTCCCACAATCAAATCCCCGTTTTGCCCTATCGCCAACGATTTAATCGATCGACCGACATAACGCCTATCGACCGATATAGTGTAATCATCATAACTATACCTGTATAATGCATCTTTCGTTCCTATCCACAAACAACGCCTGCGGGCATCGTCGGCAAGTGCGTTGACGGCCATACTGCCCGCCATTTGCATATTATCATCAATCGGCACGGCCACCCATTTTTTGCTCACGCGGTCATAACGGCATAACCCGGCATAAGTTCCCGCATACAAATCTCCGCGGTGTGTGAGACCTATAGCATATACAGCTTTGTGCGGCAACCCGTCCGACATTTCGTTCAATCGTCGCGCCTCAATATCATAACAAAACAGTCCGCCAAGCGACCCTATCCACAAATGCCCATTGTCAAACACCAGCGAACGCACATTGGACGGGAAAACAATGCTATCAGGCATGGCATATTCATCCTTGCCGGGATCATAGAAAAGCACTCCGGCATCAGTACCGGCATATAACAAACTGTCGCTTGCCACAATGCAATTTATTGGGATATTATTCACGCAATCCATGCGATGAACGCGGTAACCATCATAGCTGCATAATCCGATATTCGTACCAAACCACATCATTCCGGTACTGTCTTGGCACAACGAATAATACTCCACACCTGCACTTGCATCGAGATTGATATTAAAAAATGTTTTATACGAAGCCACATTACGCCCCATGGCAACAAATGTTGCCATCAACGACACTACAATCATCAACAATCTCGACATGGCGATTCTATATTAGATTTATGTAATCGCAAATATAGCGAAAGTCGAGTGCACTGCAAAGAAAACAGCTCGCTGTTTTTTTTTTCGCAGTACCGAGACGCAGCCTATATTATCAAAATATTGCGATTTATACACATATCCGCAATACACACATTGCAAACATCTCCCGCTCACGCGTTGCGCGGCTTGCGGTATTGCGACGGCAGGCAGCCATACGCCTCCTTGAACAATTTGGAAAATTGCTTTGGCGACAGGCCTATACTGTAGGCTATCTGCGATATGGAAAGGCTGCCGTCGGCAAGCAGCTCCTTGCCTCGCCTGATGCGTATGTCTCTTATAAAGTCAATTGGCGATTTGCCTGCCGACTGCATCATTTTCTTATAAAGATTGCTCCGACTCATCCCCATTTGAGAGCCAAAATCCTCAACAGAGAATTCGGCATTGTCGATGTTGGCAACCACAATGGCAGTCGCCTTGTCGATAAATTGCCTGGTTGCATCGTTTACCGAATCATGGGCCGCTTCTTGCGACAGGCCGGCAGGTGGTACGCCGAGAACTACCGATTTGCGTTTTTTCCGCCACATATATGCCACACACGCCGCCACCAGTACTATAAGCAAATATATAGCCACTGCCTGACCTGAAAGCCATAACGGATTCTTGACATTTATAGCCAACACCGACGTGATGCCGCCACCTGCCACTTTCACTTCAAGCCGGTGCTGCCCTGAATCCATGGCTTTGAGGTGAATTTTGTTACCGGCAGCCTCGGTCCACTTGCCTGCACTGTCAATCCTGTACACATATTTCAATCGGTGGCTATGTCTGTAATTCATTGCCGACACTTCAAGCACTACATCTGCATCATGTTCCACCGTTATTTTTTCACACACCGGCACCGGCTTGTCGATAATTTGCGAGCCGTCGGCTGCCGACACTTCGCGATAATCGACTTGCAAACCGGTAAATATCACTTTCCCGAATTTTGAAACACCCACACGATTGGGATTTATTTTCACATATTTGCCGGTTCCTCCGGCAAATATGTCACCGCGGTGTGTGCAATATATCGAATATTTATTGAACGAAATATCACCAAGCCCGTCTTCAGCATAATAAGGGAACGCATTGAATGAATATTCGCCAGGTGCAATACTGTCAATCATTATACTTGAAATTCCCTTGCCTGTGCTTGCCCACACATTCCCGTTTCGGTCTTCTGTCAAGCCAAGTATATTGTTATTCGAGATGCCGTCGGCCTCGGTCAATTTGCAATACATATTAAACAATTTGTCATAAACAGCCATTCCCGAATTGCTGCCCACCCACAGCAATCCACGCCTGTCGAGCAAAAGGCAGGTGACGAGCAAATGTGACAACACCTCGGAACTGTCGGCGGCACATTTCATGGTCATGCTGTCGGTATCAACCACATACAGTCCCGTACTCGTGGCCACATATAACAGGCCGCTTTCATCGTCATGGCACAATCCCGTTATGCAATCGGTCTGAAGACACGAGTTGGCCTGTGTCATCGATACCACTGTGCCATCGACAAGGTCGCAACAGTGCAACCCGGCCGAAAATGTGCCTGCCCATAAACGGCCTTTGCCGTCAATTGCCATATGGCGTGTATATGCCAGCACTTCATGGTCAAGTCGAGAGATATCTCCACTTTCGGTATCTATCGAAAACACACCGCCGCCGTAAGTACCAAACCACAGCCGTCCGCTGTCAGGCTCCTTGCGTACTCCCACTACAAGGTCAGAAGGCAGGCCACCATTCCGAGTATCGAACGAGTGTACTGCCACCCCGGCACTGTCATACACGGCAATACCTTTCCCGTCATACCCTATCCATAATCGTCCGGCATTATCTTCTTGAAAACAGCATATATCTTCATGCGTGGCGGTGCCATACACCTTCACGCTCGACTCATCGAGCATGGTATATGCAAGCCCGTTCTTCGATGTCCCTACCCACATCAGCCCATACCCATCGTTATACAAGGCGTTGATATGGTTACTCTCCAGTCCCGACGCAATCTCGCGGTCGGCAACTATTTCCTCAACATCACCATTTCTTCCTATTATGCGAATACCATTGTCGTTAGTTCCAAGCCACACATTTCCTTCATCGTCCTCGGCTATGGCTTTCACAAGGCTGCCACAATCAATGTTGCGTGGCTTGCCGCCGGTTAAAGGGAAACAAACGCCACCCAGTGCCATGCGGTCGAACACCCATAAGCGCAACGAAGTGTCGATATACAGGCAAAATTCCGAAAACGGTAATTGCTCCTGCCGCATCAGGGTGTTGAACTTGCGTGTGTGCCAATTAAGCTCCATCAAGTTCCCATCATCAAACAGCACTACCCCGCGTCCTTCGCGACAATCGGCACACAGTGGGCGAGCATGGGTTACGATTGATTGCAACCGTTTCTCCTTAAACGAATAGTAATAAAGTGTGTCGCCTGCCCGGCACCATAAATCTCCCTCACTGTCAATATCGACAAAATCTGCATTTACATTCCGTATGCCAATTTCAGACAACGCATACCCGGCCCTTTCCGTCGTTATGCAGTCACCGTCCCGGTCATAGGCATAAATGCCATTATATGTGGTAATCCACATCTGCCCGGCCCCGTCTTTCTCTAACCTGATTACACGGTCGGCTCGTCCGGCCGTGTCGGCAATGGCATATTTCACCGTCTTGTAACCGTCAAACCGCCTGAGCCCATCGTCGGTTGATATCCACATAAAGCCCATCTCGTCGCGGAGCATTGCATTGACGTAACGGCTCGACACGTCGTCCGACGCATCAGGCACAAAGAACCTGTATCCAAATGCCGCATTACATGCCGCCGACAGCAATAGCAATATGAAAACGACAAGCCTTATTTTTACCATCAGGAAGATTTTTTTTGGCTTTAAAATTACAAAAAATTGCTTTATCACGCCTCAACCAACTCAGTATTTGAATAAAATATGTCTCCGAATGTTGCATTTACACATTTTTACCCATGAAAAACACAACCGGGAACCTCTGGAAAACAATGCATTGGTAGTTTTGCAACATCAAAAACGGTGCATAAACCTAAACAACAAATATATGAAACAAAAAATCTTTACATTTCTGTTATTAGCCTGCTCGTTTCTTGCCATAAGGGCGCAAGAAACAAGTGGAGAAGTCCTTGTTAACTTATGGAACGAAGAAGTTGTATTCGGCAATGACTGGAAAGCCAATGTCACACTCGATGCGGCAGTATTCTCCAATGCCGCTGCCGGTGACGACATAGTGGTATCGGTAAGTGCCATCTCGGCCGATGTGAATTGGCCGCAAGTGATGCTCAACAGTAACACTTCGGGTTGGCCGCAATTTGAAGGTGTGTCACCTGCCCAATTAAAAAATCTCACTGCACCGACATCGGTGCGCTTCACCATCACCGAGACCATGCTCGACACTATTCAAGCCTCAGGACTTAAGGTGCGTGGTATCGGGTTCACTCTGTCGGGCATCGACCTTGCCAAGAAAGTTCAACCCACAGTTGATGTCACATTAAATTTGTGGAAAGGCGAGACTGTGTGTACCGATGACTGGCAGGGATACGAAATACTCGAAGCATCAAGTTTCACGAATGCCGAGGTTGGCAATGAAATTATTGTATCGGTAAGTGCCATATCCGAAACTTGCCAATGGCCGCAAGTGATGCTCAACGATCGTGATTGGAAACAGCTTGTCGATACCGAAGCATTCCTGCTTGGCAACACCGCACCCACCGAAGCCAGGTTTACCATCACCGAGAACATGCTTGCCGAAATCAAGGAACGCGGCATGGTGGTGAAAGGCTGTGGTTTCACAATGACGAGCATCGACTTGTTCAAGAAAGTGGAAACAGGTGGTGACGAAGAAAAGGGTGATGCCGTCAACACCATTTGGACCGGCAATGAAGTGATAAGCTGGTCGGCCCCAAACAACAACAGCGTAAGAATCGACAAGAGCAAATTTGCCGAGGCCGAAGTCGGCTTCAAGCTGCGCATGAATTTCACCAATCTGCAAAAAAGCGCACAAGGGCAACTTAACGACGGCAATTGGCAAAAAATCGACAATGTATCGCCTCTGAGCGGAACTTATTTTGAATTTGACATAACCGAGGAAATCCTTGCCAAGTTGCAAGAAAGCGGAGCCGTGATTAGCGGAATCGGTTTCACCCTTACGTCGGTCGATATTATCAACCCGGCCAAGATGTACAACATTGTGCTTGAATATGACCGCGACGACATCCGTGCATGGGAACCGGGCGAAACACCGGTACTGCACGTGAGCCTCACAAGCCTCGAAGCACAAGATGTGACTACCACTGTGCGCCTAAGCCTGATGACCGATGCTTATGTTTACTTCAAGGATTACAGCAAGGAAGTGACCCTGAAACCCGGTGAAAAGCAAACCGTGGCAATGGAAATGGAACTTACGCCGGGCTTCTACCGAATGACGGCCAACGCCAACCTCACCGACATATGCTCGTATGTGATAGGCTATGACCCGACGGGCATAGTATCGGAATCGACAGCCGAAGACGATTTCTGGACTTTCTGGGACAACGCACTTGCCGAACTTAAAGGTATCGACCCGCAATATACCTTTGTGAAAAAAATGGAAGATAAGTGCACCGAGAACCGTGACGTGTGGGAAATATCGATGAAATCGGTTCCCGACGTGCGTGGAGGCGAACCTGTGACCATACGTGCATATTATGCCGAACCGAAAAAAGATGGCAAATATCCGGCTATAATCAATTTCCAAGGAACCGATGGCGGAACAAGCACTCCATGGTGCATGGGCGGCGACGACAATCCCGAATGGTGCGAACTCATACTCTCTACTCGCGGACAGATGTTGTGCAACCGACAACCTTATGAAGCCGACAATGTGTATGGAAAAGACCCTGAAACAGGCAAAACCGACTATTACGCATATGAATTTGGCGACACAGCATCGCACTATTACCGTGGCGCATACATCGACTGTGTACGAGCCATCGACTTCCTTGTTTCGCGTGAAAAAGTGAGTGCCAAGAATATATTTGCCGCAGGTGGCAGCCAGGGTGGCTCGTTTACCTACGCCGCAGCCGCACTCGGAGAGGGCCGCATAAGAGCCGCAGCCCCATCGATTACAGGACACGCCGACTTTGTCGATGACATGAAAATTGTGGGATGGCCTGCCAATGTGTTCAAACAATGCCAGGAAGAATTGGGCATTACCGACGAGGAGATGTATTGGTTCCTTTCTTACTTCGATGTAATGAATTTTGCCGAACGTATCACTTGCCCGGTAACCACCAACTTCAGCTTGCAAGACACCACCGACCCTCCACACGTAAACATTGCTCCATACAATTTGCTTGAAAATGTTGATGAAGCCGACAAGGAGTATTCCATCAATCCTTTCAAAGGCCATTCGGCTGCTGATAATTGGAAAGAAACTTACATGAAATTTTTTAAACGGTACATCGACCTTGACGAACAGCCCTCAAGTATCACTGAAGAATTACAAAGCAACAATGTGAGCGTAACTACAAGCGGGATGAACATTTTGGTAAACGGCGCAAAAAAAAACACTGAAGTAAAAATTTATACCGCCGAAGGCACAATGCTGAAAACTTCCACCGACAACATAATACCAATGGAACAGCATGGCTTTTACATAGTTACCGCCAACAACAATTCATACAAAATCATCCTTTGATAATATAGATATGTAGGTTTGTTACGAGCCGCTCCCGGAAAATCTCGGGGCGGCTCTCTCTTTTTATTATGGCATTGCGGATATGGATTTTATACCTTACTGTTTTTTTAGCAAACAAAAATAAAATTAGAAATTAAATTGCTGATTTTTACACAAGAAACGCAGTTTATATCAGAAATTTATTACCTTTGTATTTGGCTTGAGGCAACTCTTGCCAAGACATACGAGAAAAAAAGAAGAAGCGTTATGCTTATCTTGTAAGTTGAAAACCTGAGAAACTTTCAAACGTGTACAAAGATAGCATAGTGGTTCTCACGCTATAGCGTGGGCTGCTATTACTACATCTGTACACAAGGTTTTCTCAGGACCGTCAACTTAAGATGTGGAGCATGCAGTTCCACGCTTCGCAGTTAATAAAAGTCCTTGTGGAACTGAAGGACTAAGATTTTGATATGGGAATATTTGATTTCATTGGCTGTAGAAAAAAACGGGTCAGCGGATTTTCCCGGTTGGTGGAACGGGGATTTCAGGAATATAGCTTTGCAAGCCTGAACATGAAGAAGCTTATGTCACCCACGCCCCTGAAGTGTGTGCGGAGAGCCTTGATTTTAGCGTTGAACGATTCTGCCGAGG
>CASENC010000034.1 GCA_949289215.1 uncultured Bacteroidales bacterium
AAAACGAAGCCATCAGGGAACACCGTGCCAAACGCAAGGCCGCGCGGACAAGGCAGGATAAAGACCTCGTCGGGGAATGGGAACCGGAACGGATGCCAAACGGCGAAACCAAGCCACAGATTATGGCGCGCAGCAAGCATATCCTCCTGACACACAAGTCCAAATGGAACCCACAGCAACAGGAAAGGGCCGGCATATTGTTCCGCATGTTCCCTGCGCTGGAGAGGGCATACAACCTCTACCTCGAACTTGTGGACATTTTCAACAAGGACTCCGTCCCGGCAGTGGCAAGGCTTAACCTGGCCAGGTGGTATAACAGCGTGGAAGCATTCGGGTACAATGGCTTTGGCAAAGTAATCGAAACCTTCGAGAACCATAACGATACCATCGTCAACTACTTCGATGGCAGGTTGACCAATGCCTCGGCAGAATCGTTCAACGCCAAAATCAAGGCTCTCCGCACACACTTCAGGGGCGTGGGTGACATAAGCTTCTTCATGTTCAGGCTAGCAAAGCTATATTCCTGAAATCCTCGTTCCACCAACCGGGAAAATCCGCTGATCCCTAAACTGTAGCAATGTGGTGGCAAATTGGCGTGGTAGCTATAAAAGAAAAATGCCAAATAGTTATTGTTTAACTACTTAGCATTTCTTGTTGTGGTGCCACCAGGAATCGAACCGGGGACACAAGGATTTTCAGTCCTTTGCTCTACCAACTGAGCTATGGCACCGTTGTTGCTTATTTGCGAGTGCAAAGTTATGGGGAAATGTTGGATTGTGCAAATTTTTTGCAATGTTTTTGATGTTTTTTTGTCTGAATAATAGTGCATGGATAGTGTGTGGGTGTTTATTTGCTTGAGAATTATGATTTTACGGTTGTTTGCGAGTGCTGTGTAAAATTCATTTTACATTCCCGCTTGTTGTCTTGTGGCGATTGGTCTTGTTTCCCTGGAGGCGAATTAAGATTGATACATTTGTGTTTTTATTTTGAATTCAGGTGCCGATATGTTACATTTGTATTATGAATACATATGAAGTTTCAGAAATCATTTCAAGTATTTAGGCTTGTAGGGATATATCGTATAAACTATTAAACATATACCATGATAGTACATCTTGATTGTAATTCTTTTTATGCATCGGTTGAGGTTGCCGAACATCCGGAATTTGTCGGCCGTCCGGTGGTCGTTGCCAATAATAATGAAGCGGGTGGCGGAATAATACTTGCCCTCACACGGGAGGCAAAAAAACTGGGTTTACATCGTGGAGATCCTATTTTTAAAGTAAAACAAATACTTGAAGCCAATGACGTGGCTGTGTTTGCCGCCGACTTGTATAAGTATCGGAATGTATCGAGGCGCATTATGCAGGTTGTCGAGGCGCAAGAAATCGTACTTGATTTTTTGCAATACAGTGTGGATGAATTTTTCGGACTGATACCTGATGACGACCCGGAGTGTGTGCGCCAATGTATGAAACAGGTGGTTGACGTCATAACAGAAAGTTGCGGAATTCCTGTGAGTTGCGGATGTTCGGTCACTTACACGTTGGCGAAAACGGCCACCTGGTTTGCGAAGCGTTACGAGGCATATGGCGGCATTTGCATAATTACACCTGAAGTGCGGGAAAAGGCCTTGAAAAAGATTGCCATAGAAGATGTGTGGGGTATAGGCCGGCGCAGTGTTCCGCGACTGAAGCATTTGGGCGTTGCCACGGCGTATGATTTTGCCAGTCTTGGGGAATCGCTTGTCGATTCGCTAATGACCACTGCCGGAGTGCGCACATGGCGTGAATTGCATGGCATTCCGTCAATCGACTTGTCGGCTCCGGAGCATCAGCAATCTATTATGCACAGCCGCACATTTACGTTCATGGAGACGGAATTGAAGCGTTTGCATGAGTTGCTGAGTAATTATGCAGCCGATGCGGCAGTGAATTTGCGCCGTGAAAATTGCTTGTGCCGTACGGTTACGGTATTTATTTGTACCAATCCCCATCGCACCGACTTGCCGCAATATTCCAATGCCGAGACGGTGAAATTATCTACAGCTACGTCTAATACCCAGGAAATAGTGCGGGTGTCTCTTGCTTTGCTCGACAAGTTGTTTGTTGCGGGATATAAATACAAGCGTATGGGCATCGTCCTCGGGGGGCTTGTTGAAGATGAAGGGTGGCAGCTCGATTTGTTTGACAATATAAATACCTCGGAAAAGCGTAGGCTTATGGAAGTGACCGATCGCCTGAATGTGAAATATGGCCGCAACACGGTGAGACTTACCGTGCAAGGTAATTCCCCTGTAAAATCTTCGGCTGATGAAGATAATACAATTTGAGTGGCTATAGCTTGTTTATTTCCTCGGCCGATAAGCCGGTTGCTTTGCAAATTGATTCTATGGGTATTCCTAAAGATTTCAAGTTCTTGGCTATGCTTGTTTTCTCTTCGGCGCGTCCTTCAGCCCGACCTTCAGCCAATCCTTTTTCTTTCCCTTTCTCCAGCCCCTCGGCCATGCCTTTAGCCAAGCCTGTGCGTTCGGCATCGCTGTAGAAACTTCGTTCAGTACTTACTGAATCCCAAAACCGGTCATATCCCAACAGTTGTGCATCATCAAATGCCGATTCTTCTACCTCACCAAGGGCTTTGTTTATTTCAGGATTGTCAAGCATTTCTTCAGGCACTTCCTTTTGGTTATTACCTATTTCAGTTAGGAAACGAAGCCACAAGACTTGCATTCGTCGTTCACTGAATGTGGTGGGTTTGAATTTAGGCAATTCAACAAATATAATATTAAGGTCCTTGAAAAAATGGTCGCTATATTTCACGTTTTGCAACCGGTAATAGTGATAATAGTCTTCGATGCCTGGTTCAAAGATGTCGTTAATCAAGTTGAGTGAATATACTTCTTCGGTTTCTCCGTAATCGTCACCTTTCCCCAATTGGTATGTATAAGCTTTTGCAGTATTGAACACGACGCGTTGGACAAAAACCTTAGTCCACATCATTTGCATTTCCACGATAAATTGGCGGCCGCGTTTGTCCCGGCAACGCACGTCAACTATGCTATATTTGCGAAATGGTGTCACCGGCATTAATTCTGCCGGCATATAATCAAGTTCGTCAATAAAATCTTCGGGTTTTTCAAACGGTAACAAGGCATTGAGCAAACTTTTCACCAAATCGGGATGTTTGCCAAATACCTTTTTAAAAGTCAAGTCGGCTTTCGGATCTAAGTATCTCATAACTCAATTCGTTTTGATACAAAAATACAATAAAAAAGTTTGATTGGCAAATTAAATCGGCCAACAGAAATGTTTCAATTCGGCATCAAGCCCTTTTTCATTGCCGTTGCAGTATTGGTTAAGCAATGCATGGAATTGCGAGCTGTGGTTGAAATGAGTAAGGTGCGCCAATTCATGCAATATTACGAATTTTGCGAGATGTGTGGGAAGGAACACCAAATTGCTTGAGAGTTGTATTTCTCCGGTTGGCGTACAATGCCCAAGTTTGTGCAGCCCGTTGCCGATTACAAATTTTGTTGGTTTGATTCCTATTTCAATACTTGTCATCTGGGCTAATTCTATTACGGTTTGTTGTGCCATACGTTTTGCGAGCAGTTTCAGGCATCGGGATATTAATACAGTAACGTTTTCATCATTGAAGTCCATGCCGGAGTGTACCTTAACGCTAAGTTCTTTTTCTCCGTCGTTGCCAAATACAGCCTTGCGAGGGAATCGCTGTTGCAATCCTATGGTAATTTTATAACCATCGAGGCATTCTATTTCCTGTCCGTTGCGGTAACGCAATTTTGTTTTCTCGTTTTTTGCAATTATCTGCCTTAATTTTGCACGGTTCTCGTTGATGACTTTACAAAGCTCGGAGTAGTTTATTCCTGCAGGTACGTGTAATTCTACTATGCCGTTATGCACACGTGACCTGATGCTTTTCATGCCGCGGCGCGTGGAGATAATGATGTTGCCAAATTCCTTGTCGATGAATCGATATTGTCCCATCGTCGTTACTGTTATTGTCCCCACATAAGTTTTTGGCGCAACGTATCGGCATAATTGTGGTCGAATGGCTCCACCACTCTTGTGTAAATATCGGATTTGTGTATTGTAATGGCCGATCCTGAAGGGAATGAATATGCCTCGCCGTCGAGGCTCACAAGATATTGCTGTGCGCGAGAGCCGGTTTCAACCTCGATGACCGAGTCGTCACGTAGCACAAGCGGGCGCATAGTGAGCGAATGGGGTGAAATAGGTGATAAAACCATTACATTAGCAGTAGGCTCTATGAGAGGCCCGCCGACACTCAGATTGTAGGCTGTGGAACCGGTCGGTGTCGAAATCACCAACCCGTCGCCTCGGTATGTGGTGAGGTTTATGCCATTTACCCATGTGTGCATTGCCAACATCGAGCAATTGTCTTGCCGTAATATCGAGACTTCATTCAAGGCTAGCATATTGTCAATTTCGATGCCGCAATTATTGCTAATTTCAAGCATGGTTCTGTATCCGACCTTGAATCTCCTTCCAAATAGCTCATCGGCCATCCTTTCCACATCGGTCACGTTGGCTGCGGCAAGGTAGCCAAGGTGGCCGGTGTTTATGCCCAGGATTGGAATTCCTTTTTGGGCCACAACCCGTGCTGTGCGCAGGAATGTGCCGTCGCCTCCTATGCTCAATGCCACGTCGCCATCCATTTTGCACGCCTGCCTGCTTTCGGTTTTATCTATCGTTATGTCAAGCACATATCTAAGATATTGGTAGAAACTGCGTTCCACCTCTATTTCGGCACCATTGCGGCGCAAAACCATTATCAGGTGGCGCAACTCATTGGCATAGTGTTGCTGATATTCATTCCCGAAGAGCAATATTCTCATAGTCGATACATTCGTTGGATAGGCATTGATGCAAGACAGGCATTGGCTTGGCATAAAAAACAAACAAGTTTGTTTTGTTCTGCGCTTGCCTTGCACTATCTTTGCAGCAAAATTAATGCATTTACAAATATACGATATTTTTATTGTAACCGTAATTATTTTAAAGGTGCATTTTTATAGGAGATAAGGAATGACAAATTTAAGTGTTAATATTAACAAAGTTGCCACCCTGCGCAATGCCCGTGGCGGGAATATCCCAGATGTTGAAAAAGTTGCAGTGGATTGCGAACGGTTTGGAGCCGATGGCATAACCGTTCATCCGCGGCCCGACGAGCGGCACATTCGCCGCAGTGATGTTTATGCGTTACGGCCAATTGTCCGCACCGAATTTAATATTGAAGGTTACCCGTCGGAAGATCTAATCGACTTGTTGCTGAAAGTCAAGCCGGAACAGGCAACGCTTGTCCCGGATGCTCCCGATGCTCTCACTTCCACTGCCGGATGGGATGTGGCCAATCACCTTGACTTCCTTACTTCGGTAGTTGACCGTCTGAAAGAAGCCGGTATCCGCACAAGCATATTTGTCGGCACCGATATCGAGAATATAAAGCTTGCAGCCAAAACGGGCGCCGACCGCATAGAATTATATACCGAGCCTTATGCTGCGGCTTATCCCAAAAATCCGGCTGCCGCCGTGGCTCCGTTTGTGGCTGCTTCCGAAGCCGCCCACAAGGTCGGGTTGGGAGTGAACGCAGGCCATGACTTGAGCCTTGTCAATTTGAGGTACTTTTATGAGAATGTTCCGCATCTTAACGAGGTGTCGATAGGGCATTGCCTGATTTGCGATGCGTTGTATTTGGGGCTTGAGAAAACTATCGCCGCGTATAAAAATTGTTTAAAATAATCCACATTGAAATTCTGTTATTATGGCTATACTTAATTTTATCATGGCAGCCTTCCAGTCTGTAAGTGCCGACTTGCTGCCTGCTGACACGCTCGGTACCATGCAACAGGCAGCAGAGACTGTCGCCACACAAGAAATGTCGGTGTGGGAACTCACGCTGAAAGGCGGCATCATAATGATACCACTTGCAATACTGTCGGTTATAAGCATATATATACTTATCGAGCGTTTCCTTGCAATAAAGACAGCAGCCAAGGAAGACAAGACGTTCATGAAACGCATAAAGGATTATATCCACGACGGCGAAATAGAAAGTGCCATGAACTTGTGCAAGAAGACCGACACGCCATATTCGCGCCTTATAATGAAGGGTATTTCACGCATCGGCCGGCCCATGAATGATGTGCTTGTGGCTATCGAAAATACCGGAAATATGGAAATAACGGCTCTGGGCAAAGGCTTTAACTGGCTTGCCACTACGGCTGCGGGTGCTCCCATGCTTGGGTTCCTGGGAACTGTGACGGGTATGGTGCGGGCATTCTTTGCATTGGCAAGTGCCGGTAATAATGCCAATATTGCAGTGCTTGCAAGCGGTATATATGAAGCATTGGTTACGACGGTTGCCGGACTTATTGTGGGTATTATAGCCTTGTTTGCTTACAATTTCCTTGTTTCACGTCTTAACAAGGTGATGAACCAGCTTGAAGCAAAAACTATGGAATTTATGGACCTGCTCAATGAGCCGGCAGCAAAATAATAAATAGGAGAACGCAACTATGGCACTCAAACGGCAACACGACATGATGTCGATGTTCAGTATGGCATCAATGACCGATGTCATATTCCTGTTGCTCATATTCTTCATGGTAACATCGACCTTTGTTTACCCGTCGGCTCTTGAGGTGGACTTGCCACAGTCGAGCCAACAGACGGCATTGAAACCCGGCACACGCATATATATAGATAAGGATATGGTGATGTATGGCGCTTTTGGTGATGAAGAACCTAAAGCTTTGCCCGAAGACCAACTGTTGACATTCTTGCGGTTGGCGCAGCAAAACAATCCCGAGCAATTTATTGCCTTGTATGCCGACGCATCGGTTCCTTATGGTAAAATCGTGGAAATCTTGGATAAAGGAGCGCGCAATAATCTGAAGATTGTGCTTGCAACCACTCCGGCTTCCCCCAATTATGCCACTCCGGGCAAGACAAAAAACATATAATAGCACAAAACCGTAATGAACGACCCCGACAAGAATAAAAAATTGGCATTGGCGGCAACTGTGGTGTTTCACATTGCAGTGTTGCTTATTCTTGTATTGTCTTATTTGCATTACACCGATATCCCTATTGAGGACGATGCCACACGGCAAGACATTACGTTTTTCGGTGGTGAATATGTGATGCTTGGAAATGCTTTGCAACAGCAAGATGACGAGGCTGCCACATCGGCCACCGATGCGGAGCAGGCGAATACCGGCGACAATATTGATGATGCCGGCACGGCAGGGCAGTCGGCAACACCTGCGTTGTCAACCGACAAGCAATCTCCCATGCAGGCGGCATGTGAATCGGAACAAGCAGGCCCCACTCAAGAAGAACTTGCCGAACAAGAACGCATACGTCGCCGCCAGGAAACCGAAAGACGCACAAACCGACTTGTGCAAGGAGCTTTTAATAACTCAAACGGGAAAGGAAAGGGTAACGAAGGCCAACCCGATGGCAACAGTTCCACAGGTGTTCGTTCTGGATCTCCGGGTGTATCGGGATTGTCGGCAGGTTACACACTTGAGCATTGGGGCAATCCCAGTAGTCCTGTCGAAGGAACAATTGTGATAAGGGTTCGTGTAAATTCTCGCGGACAAGTGATTGCCGCCAATTATGACAGTGGCAGCGGAACTGCTGCAAGCGACATGGACGTGCGCCGAAGTTGTGAACAAGCATCGCGGCAGTCTCGATTTAAGGTGCCGATTGGAACTGTGGGTGAGGCCATTGGTTACATAACGTGGAAATTCCAATAAGTGCAGTTTGCTTATGGCACTCGATTGCTATGAAATAGAAAAATGGGTACACGAGAAACCCGATGAAGTGTCGGTTTTGTGCAAGCGTTTTGAGGAACTTGACGATACACTCTCGCCCGAAGATATAGCCCGGGCATATGTTGCGCAGGCTTATATGGGTGATGGGTGTTCCGACCTTGATTTTAATCGTATGGCTCTCGATGCCATGATGAAAACCGGCGATTTGGAAAATGCACTGCGACTGGCTTGGGATGTGGCTTGCCGAAATCCTTTCAACCTTGATGCGCTTGATGTGCTATTGCGAATAGTGCCGCAGCAACATGATATATGGAAAGTAGCGGCATGGCGGTTCTCACGTCTGCTCAAGGCCATAGCTTCAACCGGTGACGGCATTTCCACGCTGTCGGCATTTTGTGTCATTTGTGTGCAAGACGAATATATGTTTATGCGTGCTGCTCTTGAAATAAATGATATCTCAGAGCAACAGCTTGTAATCGATGGTATGCGGTCGTTTGATTGTTTCACTGTCACACCGTGCAATCACTATATTCATCCGAAAATTTATTTTGAGATAACCCCGTTTAATATATCAGCACTATAAATGATACCCAAAATCATTCATTATTGCTGGCTCAGCAATGATCCGTTCCCTCGTAATATACGTCGTTGCATGAACTCGTGGCGTAAAATAATGCCCGATTATGAAATAAAGCGTTGGAGCATGGAGAACTTCGATGCGGCCTCGGCTCTGGTGTATGTGCAAGAAGCCATAAAGGCGCGTAAGTGGGCTTTTGCTGCCGATTATATAAGGATTTATGCACTATATGCCGAAGGTGGGTTTTATATGGATTCGGATGTGCTTGTGCTAAAGCCTTTTGACGATTTCAGGAAATTCGATTTTATTTCAAGCCTTGAATATCACCCCAAGCAGATAGAACGCAACGGGATTATGGACCTGGTCGATGAAAGCGGTAACCGCAAAGTGGATGCTTTCATTTCGGGAATACAGGTTCAGGCAGCCGTGATGGGTGCTAAGGCCGGTTGCCCGTTTCTGAAAGAAATACTTGACTGGTATGCCGATAAACGTTTTAGAAAAGCCGACGGAAGCTTGGCGACCGATGTGTTGACGCCATACATTTATGCCCGTGTTGCCGAACGTTACGGGTTTAAATATACCGATTGTGACCAAGACCTTGAAGGCAATATGAAGATGTTTCGTTCTGAAATCTTTGCAGGCAACAAGTCTGAAGTAACGCCGCAATCATACGCAATTCATTATTGCGCCCACAGTTGGAAACCAACCATAATCGAAAGGTTGAAGAAAAAGTTGGGCAGGGGGTTAGATTGCGTGGCAATGGTGTAATTGTGGCTCATAAATACATAATAATACGTTATTTTTGTGTAAGTTTGCACTTGCAAAACGTTTTAAAATTAATTCGATGAATTTTATTGAAGAATTGAAATGGCGTGGCATGATCAATAACATGATGCCGGGCACCGAAGAACAACTTAACAAGGAAATGACTACGGCTTACTTGGGCATAGATCCCACAGCCGATTCGTTGCACATTGGTCACTTGGTAGGAGTGATGATGCTCAAGCACTTGCAACGTTCGGGGCATCGCCCCATTGCTCTTGTGGGTGGTGCGACGGGCATGATTGGTGACCCTTCGATGAAATCGCAGGAGCGCGTACTCATCGATGAGCCGACGTTGCGCCACAACCAGGAATGTATCAAACGGCAACTTGCCAAGTTCCTCGACTTTGACAGCGATGCGCCCAACCATGCCATCCTTGTCAACAACTATGACTGGATGAAAGACTATGGCTTCCTCAATTTCATTCGCGACATAGGCAAACACATCACCGTCAACTATATGATGGCAAAAGATTCGGTGAAAAAGCGTCTTGGCAGCGACACACAACATGGTATGTCATTCACCGAGTTTTCTTACCAACTCTTGCAAGGATACGACTTTTTGCACCTGTATGAGACCATGGGGTGCAAGTTGCAAATGGGAGGCTCGGATCAATGGGGAAACATGACCACCGGTACCGAGCTTATACGCCGCATGAACGGCGGTGAAGCATATGCGCTTACTTGCCCGCTTATAACCAAGGCCGACGGTGGAAAATTCGGTAAAACCGAATCGGGCAATGTGTGGCTTGACCCAAAACGCACTTCACCCTACAAGTTCTACCAGTTCTGGCTTAATGTGAGTGATGCCGATGCGTCGAAATACATAAAAATCTTCACCGACTTGTCAAAAGAAGAGATTGAGTCTCTTGAAGCAGAACAGGAAAAAGACCCAGGTTTGCGCCCGTTGCAAAAGCGTCTTGCTCGCGAAATCACAATCATGGTACATTCGCAACAAGATTATGAAGCAGCCGTGGAGGCATCGCAGATATTGTTCTCCAACAAGGCCAACGACATTCTGCACCGTATCGATGAAGACACTCTGTTGTCGGTATTCGAGGGTGTTCCCACTTTTGAAGTACCCATGAGTGTAATCGAGGCCGGAGTGCCTGCCGTGGAACTGTTCACAACCCATGCGGCCGTATTCCCGTCAAAAGGCGAAATGCGCAAGCTCACACAAGGTGGCGGCGTATCGGTCAACAAAGAAAAGATTGCCGATGCCAATGCTATTATCGACAAGACGATGTTGCTTAATGGCAAATACATCCTTGTACAGCGCGGAAAAAAGAATTACTACCTGGTGATAGCAAAATAAAATAACAGGGCTATAACTTGTGATGTGCATGATGCCGCGCAAAACTGTGTGGCATTGTGCACATCTTTTCTTATAAATATTATAATCATGACTTATAACGAAATAATAAAAGAAGCTCGCACGGCTCTCGGCGGAAAATTATGCAAGGCTTGTGATGAATGTAACGGGCGTGCGTGCCGCAACATGATACCGGGCCCCGGGGCAAAAGGCATAGGCGATACAGCCATGCGCAACTATGACGCTTGGCGCAAAGTGCGTGTGAAAATGGACACTATTTGTTCCAAGCAAGCAGTTGATATGAGTGTGGAAATGTTCGGACATCGTTTCATGTATCCGTTTTTTGCCGCTCCTGTGGGGGCCGTCAA
The DNA here is from genome assembly GCA_949289215.1 of uncultured Bacteroidales bacterium. Taxonomy (GTDB): domain Bacteria; phylum Bacteroidota; class Bacteroidia; order Bacteroidales; family Muribaculaceae; genus Avimuribaculum. The sequence goes on from CASENC010000034.1 coordinate 10,902, forward strand.
TATTCACTTTGGCGAGAAGTATGACGACCGCAGGTATAACGACATCATGGTGCGCGCTTGTGCCGAAGCCGGGATAGCAGCTTTCACGGGCGATGGGGTGCTTGATGAAGTGGTGCCGATGGCTTGCGAGTCGATAGGGCGCAATGGCGGTATGGGCATACCCACCATAAAGCCGTGGGATAGCGAGACGGTAAAGAAGAAAATGAAGTATGCCACCGATTGCGGAGCCATCGCAATAGCCATGGACGTGGATGCCGCCGGGTTGCCTTTCTTGCGCAACAGCAATCCGCCGGCAGGGAGCAAAAATGTGGAAGAATTGCGTGAAATAATCATGGCTGCAGGCCGCCCGTTTGTTGTGAAAGGTATAATGACGGTGCGTGGAGCTGAGAAAGCCATCGAGGCCGGGGCTGCAGCCATTGTTGTGTCGAATCATGGTGGACGTGTGCTCGACCAGTGTGAGGCGACTGCCGAGGTGCTTGAAGAAATCACGACAGCCGTCGGTGGGTGTTGCAAGGTACTTGTGGATGGTGGAATCCGTTCGGGTGTTGACGTGTTCAAGGCTTTGGCTCTTGGAGCCGACGGTGTGCTTATATGTCGCCCGATGGTAGTTGCAGCATTTGGCGGAGCCGAAGATGGTGTAAAATGCTACATTCGCAAAATTGCCGATGAACTGCAAGACACCATGGAGATGTGTGGCGCGGCAAGCCTGTCGCAAATCACTCGCGATATGGTGGCATCACCGTTTTGAACAGAGCTGAATAAAAAAACAAGGTGAAGCAATCGCTGCTTTACCTTGCCCAACTAATGAGAATTGTTAGTTATACTTTAGATTTAAGGATATATGTGAGTTATTATCGCTAATTGATACAATTTCACATTTGCAAATATATGAATATTTTTCGGATATTTCACTAAGGTTAATTCAAAAATATTATTGTTTTGTTATAATTGTTGTGGGGCAAAAAATGTAATTTTGTAGGGAAAAGGGAAAGTTGAAACCGTGTTTTGGCATAATTCCCGATTGTAATATTAAAGATTTTTCAAGGAAGGACGATGCTTGATTTTACGCCGCTTGTAAGGCCGCTGTTTGAAAACCGATTGCGCCGCTCGTTACGATTTATCGATTACGGGGACGTGGTACAACGTGAACAACTCTATTCGCTTATCGGACAAGCAAGCTTCACCGAAATTGGTCAGAAATATAAATTTATCGACAGCCTCACTTACACCGAGTTCAAGGAACGTGTTCCGCTTCACAGCTATGAAGACCTGCAACCTGCAATAATGCGTATGGTGGCAGGGGAGAAGAATGTATTGTGGCGAGGGGTCACCACACGATTTGCACAGTCGTCGGGAACAAGCAATGGCAAGAGCAAGTATATTCCCATCACCGATGATTCGTTACGGTTGTGCCACTATCAAGGCGGATTTGACGTGGTGGCTCATTATCTTAATCTAAATCCCGACAGCCGCATATTTGCAGGTAAAAGTTTTATCCTTGGTGGCAGTTTCGCCAATGAATTGAAATTGAAACCGGGAGTGAAAGTGGGAGACTTGTCGGCCAATCTGATAGAAAACATCAATCCGCTTGCCAATCTTGTGCGAGTGCCTAAAAAACGCATCGCCCTGATGGAAGATTGGGAAAAGAAGTTGCCTGCACTTGTGGAAAGCAGCATTAACGAAGACATTACCAATATATCGGGAGTGCCGTCGTGGTTTTTGACGGTGCTTGAGGAGGTATTGCACCGCAAGGGTGCCGATTGTATTCACGAAGTATGGCCGCACCTTGAAGTGTTTTTCCACGGTGGCATAAGTTTTGAACCTTACCGCGACCGTTATGCCCGGTTGTGCGACCCGGTGCGTATGCACTATCTTGAAACCTACAATGCCTCGGAAGGATTTTTTGCCGTGCAAACGTCGTGGGAAAGCAATGCCATGATGTTGCTGCTTGATGTGGGCGTGTTTTATGAATTCATACCGGTTGAAGATGCCGATAGCGACAATCCTCGCGTATTGCCTTTGTGGGAAGTGGAAAAGGGCAAGACTTATGCCCTCGTAATCACGGCAAACAACGGATTGTGGCGTTATAAAATAGGCGACACGGTGAGGGTGGAACAGACCTCTCCGGTAAAAATAAAAATTGCCGGACGCACCCGCCATTACATCAATGCCTTCGGAGAAGAACTCATGGTGCATAATGCCGACGAGGCAATGAAGCGTGCTTGCCGTGACACAGGTGCCGAGGTTAAAGACTACACTGCCGCTCCGGTGTATGCCGCCGAAGGCAGGCATGGGCACCACCAGTGGCTTGTGGAATTTGCAACATTGCCGGGCGACATGAAACTGTTTGCCAATAGGCTTGACGTTCACTTGAAAGAACTTAACAGCGATTATGAGGCAAAGCGAACCAAGGATATTTTCCTTGACGGCCCTGAAATAACGGTTGCACGGGAGGGGCTGTTTGACCATTGGCTTGCGTCAACCGGAAAGCTCGGCGGGCAGCGCAAGGTGCCGCGCTTGAGTAACGACCGTGCATTGATTGCGCAGATGCTTGAAATGAATAAAGAATGATGATATCTAATAAATAAAAACAATTTTATGTTCTCTAAATTTCTTTCTTTTACCGTATGCCTTTCTGTGGCACTTGGGGCAATGGCACAACAGGCCCCAAAGTATATTTTCTTTTTCATAGGAGACGGAATGGGCATGGGACACGTGATGACGGCACAAACCTACAACCGCACGGTGCTTGGCAATGATGAGTTGTTGCCCATGATGCAATTCCCTGTTTCGTCACTGGCAATGACTTACTCGGCCAACCGAAAAGTGACCGATTCGGCCGCTGCCGGAACTGCTCTTTCCACAGGTTACAAGACCAATAACGGTATGCTTGGTGTAACCCCCGACGAAACTCCTGTTTACAGCATTGCCACAGAGTTGCAGAAGCGTGGTTATGGTATAGCCATAGGCACTTCGGTTCCACCCGATGATGCAACTCCCGGTGCATTCTATGCACATGTGCCGTCACGCAGCATGTATTACGAGATTGGTCTGGATATGGCTCGCAGTGGTTACGATATGTTTGTAGGCTCGAAATTGCGTGGGTTGAAAGATGGCAACGGGCGTGAAACCGGCCTTCTCGACTCGCTTCGTGTGCATGGCTACACTGTCGCATTCGGCCGTGAAGAATTTGAGAAAAACAAGAATAACGACAAAATAGTATTGCTCAACAACGACCCGAGAATAGAACACTTCGGTTACACTATCGACAGCATTACCGGTAACTTGCACTTGCCATACATCACCCAAGCCTGCCTTGACCACTTGATGAAAGTGTCGCCCGACAAGTTTTTCATGATGATAGAAGGCGGTAATATCGACTGGGCTGCCCATGCCAATGATGGCGGTGCCGTGGTTAAGGAAATAATGAACTTCAACGAGGCAATAAAGATTGCATACGACTTCTATTTGCAACACCCCGATGAAACCCTCATAGTAATCACGGCCGACCATAATACCGGCGGTATGCAAATGGGTGTTAAAGACGGCCCTAAAGATATTAATTTGAAAAACATGGATTACCAACGTGTGTCGATTGAAATGTTTGAACTTTATTGTAAAGGGCTTATCGACTCGGGCAAAGTTGTGAAATGGAACGATATGAAGGCTTACTTGAAAGCCAATTTGGGCTTGTATGGCCCTGTCGCCGTCAGTGAAGACCAAGATGAGGAAATTCGTGACAAATTTGAAAAAACATTTGTGGAGCATGAAAGTGATGATACTGAAACACTCTACACTACTTACAACGAATTTGTATCGACTGTTTTCTCCACGCTCGACCATATTACCGGCATAGGTTGGACCACAACAAGCCACACCGGTGATTTTGTTCCCGTGTTTGCCGTGGGTGTAGGCAGCGAACTTTTTGGCAATGTCAACAATAATATCGAAATTCCGGCCAAAATACGCCGCATAGCAGGTATAACTCGGTAATTAATAATAGCTTTTTATCAGGCTGTGCCGAAATAAAAATTCAAGGCTGCGTTACATCACGTGTGCTGCGAATTTTAATTTCGATGCAGCCTGTTTTTGTGCTTTGTGCCGCTTAGGCAAGGCTTAGTCCGAGTTCCTGAATCATGTTGCGCACTTCGGGGTTGCGTTGTACCATATCCTCGACTATTTCGCGTGGCGACCAGAATTTTGGTTCGGGGCCTGATTCTTTTACTTTCACATCGATTGCCACCATGTCGTTGCCAAGTTGCCGGCGTAAAAATTCAACTATTTCGGTTTGCCGGGCCTTTATGAATTCCACTTGGCCGACGTTTTCAACGTATATTTCATATAGTGTGTCGTCAACCCGTGTGGGCAAGGCTGTGCGCATGGTGTTTACAATCACTTTTTCACTCGGGTGCTTTTCAATGTAATTGTTCCATGCCGCAAGCATCTGTTCGGGAGTGAAAGGCGACAAGCGGCGTTGTACCGATGTCGCGGTGTCGGGTTGTTTTGCCCCTGTTGCGGTTTGTTGTCCGGCTTGAGTGTTGTTTATCATTATGCGAGGCATATTGCCCGGCATGGTTATAGGTTTTGCCGTGCCGTGGTGTTGCGGCGCGGGAGTGTAAGCTACTTTCGGTTCGGCAGTGGTGTTACTTTGCACCGCAGCCGCCATTGTGGGTTTGGCGGCTGTGGTTGATGCTGAGGTATTTGTATTTGTTCGTTGGTTCTGAACCGGCGGGGTTGAGGCTTGCGGCCTGCCGGCCTGTTGTGGAGAGCCTCCGGTGCCACCCGTGTTGTTCCCGCCTCCGGTGGGAGGAGTGGACGGGCGTTCAAGCAGCCGGCATATTTTTATGAGTGTCAGTTCCACAAGGAATTGCTTGTTGGAAGCCGTGCGGTAGTTCAGGTCGCAACTGTTGCACAAGTCCATCGCCAGATAGTAAAATTTGGGGTGGAATTTCACCGACTCGCTTATAAATCGGGCAGCCACCTCTTCGCCCATGTCAAGCAGCTTGTGCGTTTGCGGAGTAGCTGCCACCATCATGTCGCGGATGTGCTTTGCAAGGCCGTTGATGAAGAACAGCGAATCGAAACCCTTGTCAAGTATCTCCTTGTAGATAAGCAGGGCTTCGGTGACGTTGCACGTGCGGAATGCTTCCATCAGGCGGAAGTAATAGTCGTGGTCAAGCACGTTGAGGTTCTCGATAGTCGAGGCATAAGTGATGTTTCCGCCCGAAGATGCCGCCACCTGGTCGAATATCGACAATGCGTCACGCATGGCTCCGTCGGCTTTTTGTGCAATCACGTTCAGTGCGGCGGGTTCGGCCGTGATTCCCTCGTTGCCTGCTATATATTTCAGTTGGTCAACTATATCGGGTATGGTGATGCGTGAGAAGTCGTAGATTTGGCATCGTGACAGTATTGTGGGCAATATCTTGTGCTTCTCGGTGGTGGCAAGAATGAAAATGGCATGGGACGGTGGTTCTTCGAGCGTTTTGAGGAAAGCGTTGAATGCCGCCGTTGACAGCATATGCACCTCGTCGATGATGAACACACGGTAGCGGCCTATTTGCGGCGGTATGCGTACTTGCTCGATGAGATTGCGGATGTCATCGACCGAGTTGTTGGATGCCGCGTCGAGTTCCACGATGTTGAGCGACCGCTGCTCGTTGAATGCCACGCACGACTCACATTCGTTGCAAGCCTCCCCGTCGGCCGTGGGGTGCAGGCAGTTGATGGTCTTTGCGAATATACGGGCGCACGAAGTTTTTCCCACTCCTCGCGGCCCGCAAAATAGGTAGGCATGGGCAAGGTGCCCCGAGTCGATAGCCGACTTGAGCGTGTGTGTCAACGACTGTTGCCCCACCACCGATTTGAAAGTTGAAGGCCTGTATTTCCTGGCCGATACTATATATTGTTCCATCGGGTTGCAATATGAAAAGACTATTTGCAAAGATACTACACCGCCGCCGCAAATGCAAGTGAAGAATTGTAATTGGCCGGTCGATGAAATATGTTATAATTTTGGCTGAAAACAAAGCAACCCGGCTGTTTTTGGCCGGGTTGCTTATTATAGGGGTGACATATAGGCTATTTCACTTTCCACTCGAAACCGTCTTTGGTGTCTTTCACATCGAAGCCTATTTGAGCCAGTCGGTCGCGGATGAGGTCGCTTGTAGCCCAGTCTTTGCGGCTTTTGGCATCTTTGCGTATTTCGAGGATTAAATCCACGGCTTCTTCGTAGGGCTTTAGGTTGACCGAGCCGCTTTCGCGTTCGTCATATATGCCCAGTATGTCGAAGAGGAATGTGCCGAAAGTCTTTTTCAGTTGTTCCAGGTCTTGAGCCGAGATTGTTGCTTTGCCGTCGTTCACTTGGTTGATGGCACGGCAGGCATCAAACAGGTGGGCAATCACTATGGGTGTGTTGAGGTCGTCGTTCATTGCCTCGTGGCATTTGCGGTCGAGGTCGTTGACGTTTACAGTCGAGGTTTCTGCCGGTTTCAGTTCGTTGAGCCGTTTCCAGCCGTCGAGCATTCGTTCATAAGCCTTTTGTGCGGCTTGCAATGCATCATTTGAGAAATCGACGGTACCGCCGTAGTGGGCTTGCAAGATGAAGAAACGTATCGTCATCGGTGAATATGCTTGCGAGAGCATCTTGTGGCTGCCGTTGAAGAATTCATCGAGCGTGATGAAGTTGCCCAGCGACTTGCCCATCTTTTGCCCGTTGATGGTGATCATGTTGTTGTGCATCCAGTAGCGCACGGCATCATGCCCCGAATGAGCCACCGACTGTGCAATCTCGCACTCATGGTGGGGGAATATGAGGTCCATGCCGCCACCGTGAATGTCGAATGTTTCGCCCAGGTATTTTTGCCCCATTGTAGAACATTCCAGGTGCCAGCCCGGGAACCCTTCGCTCCAGGGCGACGGCCAGTGCATTATGTGCTCGGGGGCTGCCTTTTTCCACAGTGCAAAGTCGGCCGGATTATGCTTCTCCTGCTGTCCGTCGAGACGGCGGGTTTCGCTAAGCAATTCGTCGATGTTGCGGCCCGAGAGTTTCCCGTAATGGAAATCGCGGTTATACTTTGGCACATCGAAATAAACCGACCCGTTGCTTTCATAAGCATATCCGTGGTCAAGTATCTCCTTGATGTATTCTATTTGCTCGATGATGTGACCCGAAGCAAACGGTTCGATGCTTGGCGGCAGCACGTTAAGGCGTTCCATTGCCTTGTGGTAACGGTTCACATAGTATTGTACCACTTCCATTGGTTCGAGCTTTTCAAGGCGTGCCTTTTTTGCCACTTTGTCTTCGCCTTCATCGGCATCGTGTTCAAGGTGGCCTACATCGGTGATGTTGCGCACATAGCGCACTTTGTAGCCAAGGTGGCGCAAGTAGCGGAACAGGATGTCGAAAGTTATTGCCGGGCGGGCGTGACCCAGGTGTGCATCGCCATACACCGTGGGCCCGCACACATACATTCCCACAAACGGCTCGTGCAGCGGAATGAATTGTTCCTTGCGGCGCGTGAGGGTATTATAAATATATAGCGGATGTTCCATTTTCGTTTTTATCGTTATTAAGCCTGCCCGTTGGGGCCGATGAATGGAGGCACGTTGCCACCCTGGTTACCGGGAACCTTGGGGGTGATTGTGCCGAATGTCTTTTCATATTTGTTGATGTTGTCTTGCAAGGCAAACAACAGCTGCTTGGCATTTTCGGGTGTCATGATTATGCGGCTCTGCACCTTGGCTTGCGGTGTGTTGGGCGTGAGGCATATCATGTCGAAGAAAAATTCGGCCGGGCCGTGGCTTATCACTGCGAGGTTGGCATACTTGCCTTGTGCCACTTCGGGTGAAATCTCGATTTTTATTTCTTTCTTTTCTTGTGACATAGTGTGTTATATATATTAATTTGTTTTTGTGAAATCATAATATTTGCGGTCGGGGTAAGTGACATCGTTGAGATGTATGCGCACTGTTTTACAAGATTGCAAATTCCATACCGAATTTATGTCGAACGACATATAGCAACGTCGCCAAAAGTAGGCTTGTACGCCCAGCATATTGTGCATAAGGTAGCAATGCACGGTGTCATTGTGCAGGGTGGAGTAGTCGGTCACGAGAGCTATTTGGCGTGCGGCGTATGTGTATTTGACACGGCAGTACAGGTTGATGTAGCGGCCTGTGCGCCAAATGCTGTTGAGGCTTATCGAGTCCATTGCCATCGATGACAGGTTGGGGATGTATCGCAACGAGTCGGTAATGGCCTTGGTGTAACTGCGAGCCGTGACATTGAGCGAGCCGTCGCTGTTGCGGCTGTCGATTATATAGTTCAGCAGCAATCTGCTGCCTGTTTCGAGTCCTGCCGAAGAAGTGCTTGCCGCCGATTGTGGGTCGATGAGTGTGACTGCACTGTTGTCGCCTGCCGGGTAATTGATGTAGGCATCGCCGCCAAGGGTTTCGTCATGCCCCATATAGGTTACCATGTCGTAACGGAAATCGCCATATCGGTAGTATTCGTCATCGTTGCACGATGCGGCGAGCATGGCTATGATGGGCAATATGTACAATATGGCATTTTTCATATGGTGTTGCCGTTGCCGGTGATAATTTTTCCGTCACTCATGTGTATTATGCGGTCGGCACCACGGGTGAGTGTTTCGTCGTGTGTGACTATGACAAATGTCTGCTTCATTTCATCGCGCAGGCGGAAAAACAGCCGGTGAAGTTCGGCCTTGTTTTCGCTGTCGAGGCTGCCCGATGGTTCATCGGCGAATACCACGGCCGGGTGGTTTATCAGGGCACGTGCCACGGCCACACGTTGCCGTTCGCCGCCCGACAATTGGGCCGGCTTGTGGCCGGTGCGGTCGGCAAGTCCCATATAGTCGAGCAGTTCCATTGCGCGGCGGTGCGCATCGCTTTGCTTGTCGCCGCCTATGAGTGCCGGTATCATTACATTTTCGATGGCTGTAAATTCGGGGAGCAGTTGGTGGAATTGGAACACGAAGCCTATGTTGCGGTTGCGGAACCGTGCAAGGTCGCGTTCTCCCAGTTTCAGCACGTTTCGGCCGTCATATTCCACTGTTCCGCTGTCGGGAGCGTCGAGTGTGCCCAGTATTTGCAGCAACGTGGTTTTCCCCGCGCCGCTACGCCCCACGATTGACACTATTTCTTGCCGCCCGATGCTTATCGACACATCGTTCAGCACGTGCAGCTGCCCGTAATATTTATTTATGTTTTTTGCTTCGATCATTTTTTTTCAATTTATTGATTGCATGGGCGGCGAGCATACAGCCGAATATGCAAGGCAGGTAGCTCACTGTTCCGTAACTCGACCGCTTGCACGGCAATTCGCCATCGGTGAAAATGAGCGATGCCTCGGTGGCAGGTTCTTCGCTCCACACCACTGTAAGCCCTTTGTGGAAACCGTCTTTGCGCAATCGTGTGCGCACCACTCGCGCCAGCCCGTCGTTGTGTGTTTGCGAAATGTCGGCATATCGCACTGCTGTTGGGTCGAGGCGGCCTCCTGCGCCCATCGATGAGATTATGTTTATACCCTCCCTCAGGCAATGTTCTATAAGTGCCACCTTGGGGGAAATCGAGTCGATTGCGTCAATAACGAAATCTGGTTTGGCTACGAGCAACCGGTTCACCGAGTCGGGAGTGATGAACATTTTCAAAGCCTCCACCTTGGCTTCGGGATTGATGTCGGCAATGCGTTGCTGCATTACTGCCACTTTGTCGAGCCCTATGGTGGAGTGCAGTGCAGGTAGTTGGCGGTTGATATTGCTTGGGCTCACTACATCGCCGTCAACGATTGTTATTCGGCCTACTCCCGCCCTGGCAATCATTTCGGCGGCGTATGCACCCACGCCACCCACTCCCACAATCATTACGTGGGTTGTGGCAAGGGTGTCTGCTGCCTCTCTGCCAAGCAGCAGATATGTCCGTTCATTCCAATCCTGCATCTGTATGTTTGCATTGTTGCTTTCCACTCCACGAAGTTACAAAATTTCTGTGATACCACCACCCGGGGCTGTTATATTCTTCATAAACGCCGTTGTATGCGCTTATACGGGCCTGAAATGCGCGATACCGTGCGAAAATGTGATTTTTTATCAACTTTTGCACGGTATCGCGCATTTTATGGAGAGGGAGATTATTCCTTTAGGCGGTATTTCACGCCGTGGTCGAGGATTTTTTCAAGTATGTCTTGGAATATGGCACCGACTTCAGACGGCAGGAATAGGAATATGTCTTCGTATTCTTCGTATAATATGTTGGGCAAATCGGCGATATCGGAGTCAAGACTTCGGGCAAGTGTGGCAGTGTCTTCTTTGTCAACGGTGGCAACCGTTATGATTTTGCTGTCGGAATAACTGTAGCCGATAAGACGCACCACAAGTTGGTCAAAATCGTCGATGCCGGCCTCGATGGCAGCCATTATTTCAAAATCTTCATGTGATGCGGCAACACATATGAAATCTGTTTTCATGATTGGGCTTGATATTCGGGTTATACAATATTTTTCATTCTGATAGCAAAAATAGTTACTTTTGCCGATACTTATGGAAGAATTTCACTTGTTTGACAATGATATTTCGGGCATTGAGTTGCCCGTGCGGCTTAATTCGCCATTTAATTATCGTCCTCACAGGCTTGCCGTGGAAGCGGCAGGGCAGGTGAGGCGATACGTTGCATCACATTCAGGGCTTGCCCGGGTGCTTGGGCAAGGGAAAATGCTTGGGGTGCTTGTGGTTGAAACCGTTGAAGGCGCCTGTGGTTTCCTTGCGGCATATTCCGGGTCGATAGAGCTACCGCAAGCTGCCGGGCTTGATTATTTTGTGCCACCGGTTTTCAACCTGCTTGATGCCTCGGGGTATTTTAAGCGCGAAGAAAGTGAAATAACCGCGATAAACCGTGCCATAACCGAGATTGAGCATGGCAAGGAGCTTGCCGAAGCCCGTAGCGCAGCCGGTGAAACCGAAGCCATGGGGGAAACGGAAATCGAGGCTTACAGGCAACTGATGGCGCAATCGAAAATACGCCGCGAAACGGCAAGGGCGGAAGGCTATGCCGACATCGATGCCCTTATAAAAGAGAGCCAGTTCCAAAAGGCCGAGCTGAGAAGATTGCGCAAAGCCTGGAATGAGCGTATTGCCGTGGCGAAATTTCCGTTGGTGGAAATCGAGAAACGCATCATGGAATTGAAAGTTGAAAGGAAGCGGCGTTCGGAGGCATTGCAGCGATGGATTTTCTCGCAATTCGTTATGCTTAATGCCCGCGGCGAAAGCCGAAATCTGCTTGATATATTTGCAGGAACCCCACAAGGCATTCCGCCGGCAGGAGCCGGGGAATGTGCGGCCCCGAGGCTTTTGCAATATGCCTACAGGCATGGAATGAAGCCACTGGCAATAGCCGAATTTTGGTATGGCAAATCGCAAGACGGACTTGTGAGGCACGACGGGGAATTTTACACGGCTTGCCGTGGCAAGTGCCTGCCCATACTTTCGTTTATGTTACAGGGCCTTGATATTGAAATCGACCCGCCTTATGCAAGCACCGGCATTAAAGGCAGTGATTTGAAAATCATTTATGAAGATGAGTGGATTGTGGCAGTTGACAAGCCTGCCGGGATACCCACCGTGCCGGGGCGTAATTGCGGGGAATCGTTGCTCGAATTGTTGAAAAAGCGTTTTCCCGGCTTTGGAAACCTTATGGCAGTACACAGGTTGGACATGGATACTTCGGGCATCGTGTTGTTTGCCCGCGACAGGGTGACTCATGGGTTGTTGCAGGCGGCATTTGCCGGGCGTGAGGTGAAAAAGCGTTATGTGGCCTTGCTTGACGGAATGGTGAAGGCCGACAGCGGAACAATAAGTTTGCCTCTTCGCCCCGATTACGGCAACCGCCCCATGCAGATAGTGGATGATGTGCAAGGCAACCCGGCAACGACACGCTATGAAGTTATAAAGCGAAATTGCAGGAATGGTACCACCCTTGTATATTTTTATCCGTTTACCGGGCGCACGCATCAGTTACGAGTACATTCCGCACATTGCCGCGGCCTTGGAATACCCATTGTCGGTGACAGGTTGTACGGGCGCTCTCGGCAGCCAGAAGGGCGTATGTACCTTCATGCCGAGTCGGTTTCATTTGTTCATCCCCGGACGGGTGCCGGCTTGGAATTGCATTCTCTGATACCGTCAGGTTTCGGCCATGCGGAGCAGATGCCCCAGTGCATGCCACAGTAATACCACAGTGACTGCAAACAAGGCAATGCCGCTTAATAAATCCTTGACAAGCAGTATGCCCGGAGTCAACGAGAAGATGAATATCACCCATCCGGCGAGGCATATGGCAAGGCTTATGACATAAACGGCTACATTAATCCAGGCATAATTACGTTCGGGCTTGGGTGGCAACCTGTTGAGCACCTTGCGTGTAAACCATTCGTTGTCATCGGCAGCCGCTTGTGGCATTTGCTCCTTTAACAGGAGGCTTATGTTCTTGTCGATTTTATCACGTTTCATAATGTTTCGTCGGTTTTTAATATTTGTGCCAGTTTTGCCTTTGCCCGGCTCAGGTGTGATTTGACTGTTCCGACGGGCATACCTGTGATTTGGGCTATTTTGTTTATGGGCAGGTCGTCGATATAGAACAGCGCGACAACGGCACGTTGCCTGTCGGTGAGTGATTGCATTGCGGCCCGCACGTCGATGCCGGCTTCATTGTCGAGATGTGTTGTGGGAATATCGCAAATTTCGCGGTTGTCGTCGTCGAGCCGCTCTTCGTGCTTTTTCCTCAGCCAGATGTAATATTCGTTGTAGGCTATGCGGTAGAGCCACGTGCGGAATTTCGACAATCCTTTAAAGCCGCGAATGTTCAAGTAAGCCTTGATAAATGTTTCTTGTGCAAGATCGTCGCTTAGCGCATGGTCGCCAAGTGTGAGGTTGAGGAAAAAGCGGGTGATGTCGGTGCGATATGCTTCCACCAACCGCCCGAATGCAACCCTGTTGTCGGCGAGGGCGCATTGTGCCAACAGCTTTATTTCTTCAACCCGTGTCAGCATTTCGGTCACTCGGCTTTGTCCGGTTGTTGATTTTCGTTATGGTTGAATACAGGTGGTTCCTGGTTGGGGGAGGGGTGTTGCGGTGGAGTGGGTATGCGACGGCGAGTGAGATAAGGAACCAGTATCTTTGAAATTCCTATCAGCAGTGGAATTATCATTAATGCAGCAAGCACGTCAAGGCCCATTAGAGAGAAAAACAGCACCAGTCCGAAACCCACGATGGTGAGGTTTACGGCTTGTTTCATTTCGCGATCGCTCACGCATGAAAGCACTTGTTGCACTTTGGATTGTTGCGACAAGTCGGCAGCAGTCATGTTGTCATCGGCGGTGTAGTGAGGTTTGTTTTGTTTCCCGGTATAAAAGCTGTCGGGAAGTTGGTAGTTGTTTTCGATAGCTTTTTCCACTACTTTCAGCCTGTTGCGACGGTTCATGTAATATATCATCAGACAAGCGACAATTATCAGCAAGATGGTGCCGAACACAATGGCGACTATGATGATTGCCGTCATTTGCCCACGCGACTCGGCCTGGTTTCTGTGCCGTAGTTCGAGCTCCCGCATATCGTATTTATCAGATTCCATGCCTTCGTTATCCGACTGATGGAACAACGACGAAGCGACGAGAGTGTCGTTAAGCCTGTCGGCAATACTGTTTACATCGGCTTTCATCAAGGTATCGCTGTTTACAACTATTGTTGCCATGGCACTGCCCGATGCGGTGCTGTCAACGGCGATGTTGATGGTTTTGTTGTCTGATTTGATGGTCAGCCTGTTGCCCGAGTTGGCAAATTGCACAGGTGTGTCGGCCAGGCACACTCCGGTTGCTATTGCAGCGATTACAGTCAAAATAAGGTGTCTCATATCTATGTTTTCTTGTTTATTCAGTCTAATAGGTGATTGCTTTTTGAGTATTAGATGCATTGTGTGCATCTGAAGGTTGCACCGTTTTGAAAAAAATTACAATAAAATATTGAGGCTGCACCGCTCTTATGTTTTCGTTCCGGTGCAGCCTCATGGTATGATTAGGTACGTGTTTTCATCCGTTGGAGGTTAGCGATTTGTGCCTATCCATGTAAGACGGTGCCATATGGTTTCGAGCGGGCCGCGGCGGTAGTGGCGGAACCACCAGTGCGCGAACACCATTTGAACCACAAGCATGGCTATGCCTACAAGGAAACTGCCCGTGTGGCTGCACACGGTGTGCAAAGCCAGCCCGTAGCCATAATAAAGGAAACTGCCGATTATCGACTGTGTGATATAGTCGGTGAGGCTCATGCGCCCGTAAGGTGCAAGAATATTCAATATTTTGCCGTTAAAGCTCCAGAACAGCAGCAGGAATGTACCTGTCATGGCAAGCATGAAAGCCAGGTTGTACCATGAATTGAGCGTAGTCTCGACCGATGCGAGCATGAATGGATTTTCTATTTGCGAGAACACAAATTGCTTGGCATAGTACATTGTTACGGCCACAGGCAGCGAGATGCACACCGTGCGCGTCCAAAAACGGCGCGAACGGGCAAGCGATGCATCGTCGGCCGAAGAGAACAGTCCTTTGCGACCCAGCAGCAACCCGAGCATGAAAAGTGCGCACGTTTGGAACACACGTCCGTAGCACCAGGCCCAGTTGAGGCTTGCAAGTTGGCCGGTGACAAAATTCACTTTCACCATTTCCCAAAAATTGTTGCCTTCGAGTTGCGGATATACATCGGCGAGAGAAAAAATCATCTGTTCGGGATTAGCTGCCGGGTTGACGGCGGCATATGCCACTTTTGCCCATTCGAGAGGTTGCAACATTAATATCGCGAGAGTGATAAACAGGGCACGGTCGCTTATGTGCCTTACCGGCACGAGCACGAAGCCAAGTATTGCATAAAGCACGAGTATCTCGCCCGGGAAGAATGATGCATTGATGAAGCCGAAAAGCAGCAACAGCACAAGCCGCCACATATAGCGGTTCTTGAAGTCCTCGCCACGACGGTTGCTGCTGCGGCTTTGCAAGTAGAATGTGAAACCGAAAAGCAGTGCGAAAATGGCGTAAGCCTTGCCCGAGAACGAGAAGAACAGAAAGTCCCATATGGTACCGTCGAGGGCTTGTAATGCTCCGGTGGTTTCGGGGAACGAGTAGAAGTTGAAATGCTCGATGTTGTGTAGCAGTATTATGCCCATCACGGCAAATCCGCGCAGAGCGTCTACGGCTTGTATGCGGCCGTTATTTGCTGTAGTTGTCATAAGTTTAGGAAAAAGTACTCTAAAATATTAAAATTTCGGATTTATTTTATCTCACTTTCCTTCAATGATAGCTGTATAATCACCTGTTTTAGTTTATTGAAGAGGCATGTCATTGATGTGCGTCCAAAGAAGTGGCTGTAATTCGCTTAGATTGGACGTAATTCCACAGTAAGTCCCATTGCAGCAGCTATTTTGTAAAGGGTGGCTACTGTCGGTACAGTTAATCCTCGCTCTATTCTTGAGATGTACCCCTTGTCAGCACCGATACGTTTTGCGAGTTCTGCTTGTGTAAGGTGCGCGTTTTTGCGCGCTTCCAACAATATTTGGGCATTATATTCTTCCCATGCCTTTTCACGGTTCTTTTCGCGTTCTATAGTGCCTTCTGCACCAAGTCCTTCATCCAACCATGCATCCACATCGTAGATGTCTTTACTGATTTCTTTTAGTTGCATAATATTCCTCCTTTAACTTTAAGGCTTTTTTTATTTCATTATTAGGCGTTTTCTGCGTTTTCTTCTTAAATGCATTAAACAGAACAACGACAATATCTCCATCATATATGAAAAAGATACGAAATTCGTTATGTCCATGGTTTACACGAAATTCATAAATGCCATCACGTATGAACTTTATGAAGTGTCTTGGCATTTTATCTTCGACTTTGAATAAGTCCAGCGCACGGCGAATTTTGTTTATTTCGTCTGTTGATAATTTCTTTATGAAATCGCTGAAATAATTCTTGAATGCGATTATCTTTCTCATGGTGCAAATATATGAAAAGTTATACAACTATACAACTTTCTCCCGTTGTTGCCATTCTTAGTGGGCAGAGGTGAATTGCAAAAACAAATTTAAATCCGTTTCCTATGGAATTGTTTATTGAATTTAAACAATTAAGGATATTATAAGACTGTTGTGTGTTTATATAACAATATGCAGAGGCAAAATTCCCCGAACGGCAGACTTTTGCCCCTGCAAATGATTATAGATTAAATATATTATTTCCCGGCTACGATGCGTTCAAGCCACTTCACCATGCCCAGCATCACGCCCATAGAGATGATGCACACGGCAAAGAATACGGCCCAGCATTGCCATATGGGCCATGCGTTGTACATCAACGGGCCTATCCAAAGCAACAGGTTGCCGACGGCTGTCGCTCCGAGCCACAAGCCTTGGCAAAGGCCGAGCATATTCTTGGGCGCAACTTTCGACACAAACGACAGTCCGAGCGGCGAGATGAACAATTCGGCAACGGTGAGGAAGAAATACATTACAATCAATACCCACCAACCGGCCTTAACTTTGTCGCCTTCGGCAAGGCTTGTAAAATCGTTGGCCGACGGATAACCCATGTAGGCTGTGTAAAGTGAAAGGAACAGGTATGCGATACCGGCTATGGCCATACCATATGCGATTTTGCGCGGAGTGGAAATTTCCTTGCCGCGGCGCGACAGTGCGCCGAACAACAACATGATAAGCGGAGTGAGCACTATCACGAAGAACGGGTTTACGGCCTGCCATATTTCGGGCGGAATGAGCGACGTGTCAACAAAGTCGCGGGCAAAATATGAGAGGGAAACTCCATTTTGATGGAACGAGAACCAAAAGAAGATTACGATGCCGAGCACGGCAAACAGTGCGTACATACGTTGCTTGATTTCCTTGGCCATCTGCAATTTTTCTTCGGCAGTGTATTCGGCAACTGCGCTCTCGGTTTTCTTGCCCGGGGTGGGGAATATTTTTTTCGTGGCGATGAATATCACAAGCGATATGAGCATAGCCACAACCGAAGCTATGAACGAGTAGTGTATGCCGGTGTTGAACACATCGAGGTATTGCGTGCAGAATGCCGACATATCGGTGACAGTGACACCGGTAACTTTTGTGACAAGGTCGGTGAGGTTGGCCATGTCTGTGGCTTTCATGGTGGCAGCACCGTTAAGGTATTCATGGCACAAAGCCGGGAGGTCGGCGTTATAAAGGAAGTTGTGTGCGTTGAGCCACCAGCTGCGCAGCAATGGTGCCACAAACGGAGCCACAAGCCCGCCTATATTGATGAATACGTAAAAAATCTGGAAACCCGAGTCGCGTTTCTTTTGCGCTGCTGCCAGTGCCTCGGGGCCTTTCTTGGCTTCTTCGGCTTCGTAGTTGTCGTATATCTGGCCCACAATGGCTTGCAGGTTGCCTTTGAACAATCCGTTGCCGAATGCAATAAGGAACAATGCAAAACAAGTGAGCGGCAACAGCCATGAAATGTTTTGTTCGGTCGATAAAATAGGAATTGAAAGAATGACGTATCCGAGCGACATCACTATAAGGCCGTTGATGATGGTGCCTTTGTAATTTTGAGTGCGGTCGGCTATCAGTCCGCCTACGAGGCTCAGCACATATATGCCGGCATAGAAAAACGAGTAAATAAGTCCTCCCATCTCTTCGCTCAGGCCGAATTTAGAGCACAGGAACAGCGTAAGGACGGCGTTCATGATGTAATAGCCAAAGCGTTCGCCCATATTTGAAAGGGCGGCGGGAATTAATCCTTTGGGTTGGTTGAACAACATAGTTTTAAGTGTGATTTATGCGTTATTGATATTGATTAGTTTTTGTTTTCGTCGTCTTTGGCTTTGAATGCCATTGCATACAGGCGCATTTGCTTTACCATTGCCACCAGCCCGTTGCTGCGGGTGGGCGACAAGTGCTCTTGCAACCCCACTTCCTTGATGAAGTACAGGTCACTGTCGAGTATCTCTTGTGCGGTGTGCCCCGAAAGCACCGATATGAGCAGTGATATTATGCCTTTTACGATGATTGCGTCGCTGTCGGCTTTGAAGTTGATGCGTCCATCATTGTCCTCGTCGGCTGTTATCCACACGCGGCTTTGGCAGCCTTCGATGAGATATTCGGGAGTCTTGAATTTTTCATCGAGTGGCGGCAGTGCGTTGCCCAGGTCGATGATGTAGCTGTAACGGTCCATCCATTCCGATAGCCCCGAGAACTCGTCGATGATTTCGTCTTGTGTTTCGTTTATTGATTTCATGTCATGTAATAAATTGCTCAAAAATAGGAATTTTTGCCGAGAAATGCAACAAGGGCAGTGCCACATGATGCGCTGCCCTTGTTGTCGTATCGTTATTGCATATGGGATCAGAAGAACCTGATCATCATATTTTCAACATCGGTTGCGTTGCGCAAGATGTTGAGAGCTTGGTTCATTACCATTTGGTTACCACGAGTGCGTGCAAACTGTTGCGATGTTTCCATGTCGGTAAGTTCGCGCTTTGATTGCTCTTGGTTCACAATTTGATATACAATCACCGATGTGTTAGCCTTGATGGGACCTACCACGGTACCGGGTTGTGCGGTGGCAACGCTTGCCGTTAATTCCGATTCGCCTGCACCGATTTTGCCGATGTAATTTTGCCCGAAAGTTACTTGTGTGGTGTCAACCGTAACATCCATCAATTTGGCATATCCGGCAATGTCGCTTGCCTTGCCTTGGTATTGGGCAATTAGAGCATCGCCTTTCTTGGCATTGCGGACCTCGGCTGTCAGTTCCATGTTGACTTCGGGAGCCGAAGCGGGCATATATCCTTTTTCATACACCTTGTCGAGTGCGGCGACAATCATTTTGTCGTTGTTTTGCTTATCGAATATTGCCGATACTGCACCCGGTTCCACTTCAAAGAGCCATTTTACTACCTCGCGAGAGTTCTCAATGCCGTTAACTTGCGGGGTTGAAGAAGTTACGCGAGTGGGGAGGGCATTGTAACCGGCTTTTGCCGCATTCTGAACGAACAACTCGGTAGTAGGGTTTGCGGTGATGAATGCCTGCAAGCTGTCGCGCAAGTCTTCGGTGGTCTTTGTGCTGGGATATACCGTATAAGAGATTTGGGCTATATCATAAAGTTGCTTTTGCGGCTTCAATTCGTTTACTTTCACGAATATTGCTCCTTGTGCCGAGCGGTTAAGCGTGAAGTAGCCTTTGCCTGCGGCCTTGAACTTGGCAATTGTGGAGTCGGGTGCTCCCACGAGTGATTGCCATATGTTTTCCATGCCTTGAGTGCCTTGTATCTTTTGGATTTCGGCATATGCAGTGCCTGCGTTAAGCAGGTTGAGCACCGAGTCTTGCAAATTTGATGCACCGGCAATGCTCATCATGCTCACGTTTACCGAGTCAAGGCCCATTTCCTTGCCAAGTAACTTGGTGATGGTGTAGGTGTTTGACTGGAATTTGGGTGAGGTTACATCACCGATTGCTGCACGCGAGATGAAGTCGCGAACATCGTTTTGGCGGACATCGGTGAGGCGTACTTTGTTTTCGTTTATTACAAGGTCGCCATTGTTACGAATTTCATCAATGCCCGGAGTCGATACCAACTTGGTGTAAACCTCGTTGATGTTTTCTTGAGCCTGATTGAGGTCGGCAGTCGAGGGCGAGATATTTACGGCAATGATGTGAGCCGTGCGCATTTCCTCGGGCAGCTTGTACAATTCTTTTTGTTCGTTGTATTTTTGAGCTATTTCGCTGTCGCTCACAGGATAATCATCGTTTTTCAAAGTCGAGTAGTTAACCCTTGCATACGCTATGGTATTGGTGGTTGCGTTTTCCGAAGCCATTTCCTTCTTGTCGAGGTCGTTGGCTTGGATTGTACCCATGATTAGGGCTTGCAGTTTCTCGTATTTCAAGGTTTGAACCATGTCGTCTTCGAGATCTATCCACAGATTTTTCATTTGTGCGACATCGGCATCGGTCATGCCGTATTTTGTCGGGTTGAAAATCATGTCGTGGAGTTCGGCCGGCGATTGCATACCTGCTTGCTGCACGAATTGCAATACTTGCGGGCGCACGTTTTTGCCCACCATTGCATCGGAGAGTTCTTCGTCGGTTACGTCGATGTCGAGTGCGTCAAGTTCGTCGTTGAGCAGGATTTCCTGAATCATTTGCGACATTACCTGGCTTTGCAGCACGGCACCGTCGATTGAATTTTGTCCGCGAGCCTGCATTTCCTGACTTGCTTGTTCATAGCGATGCTGGAATTGCATTGCGTCGATTTTAGTGTTTCCCACCTTGGCCACGGTGTTCCCGTCACCAAAGAATGTTCTGCCCGAGTTGAGGAAGTCGGTCAAAATGAAGGCCAAAAGAGCCACGCCGATAACAACCGTCAACAGGATTGCTTTGCTTCTAATCTTCTCTAAAGCTGCCATTTAATGTTATGTTTTTTGTTATTTTCTTTCGATAATCATGTCCGGCACAGATTGCCGGGCAGGGTATATGCCCAATAAAAGCGCACAAAGATACCAAATTTTTGTGTTTTTGCACAAAAAGTACCCAAGTTTTTGCATTTTCAAGCAATTACGAGCTTTTTTGACATGATTGCAACCCGGCTTTGACACGTTGTGGCAACTTCTGTCGCACGGTGTCGTATGAGATGGTTATCAATGTTTCTATTTGCCTGTCGGTGAGCTCGTTGTGCTCCAAATAGATGTCGTTCCAGTGACGTTTGTTCATGTGATATGCCGGACGCACTGCGTCATACCGCTCGCGTAATTCCATTCCCATTTCGGGAGGCAGTTTGATGGCTATACGCGGTTCGGGGGCATCGAGTTGCAAGTGCATGAATACCTTGCCGCCAATTCTGAACACCACCCAGTCGTCGCCGAATGGCATATCTTCGGTGGCACTTGGCAGCGACAGTGCAAACAGCCGTGCTTGTTCTATATCCATTCCAATTGTGTTTTAAGGTGTGGCAAATTTAAGAAACTGTTTTTAATTTTGCAGAAATAATTTCATGATATGGCAAAACGTGTACTTGTGACGGGGGCCGGAGGGTTTATAGGCGGCTTTATTGTCGCCGAAGCCTTGCGGCGCGGATACGAAACCTGGGCGGCGGTGCGTGCCACCACTTCGCGGCAATTCCTGCAAGATGAGCGCATCAGGTTTATCGAACTTGATTATTCCGACGGCGATGCCTTGTGCGGTCAAATAAAAGAAACTGTGAACCTGATGGGCGGACGTTGGGATTATGTGGTGCATAACCTCGGAGCCACCAAGTGTGTGAACTTTCTTGACTTTAACAGGGTGAATTATGAATATATGCGCACCCTCGTCGATGCCTTGCGCAATGCCGATGCCGTGCCCGACGCATTCTTGATGATGAGCAGCCTAAGCGTGATGGGACCCGGCGACGAGAAAGGTTATAAGCCGTTTAATGCCAAAATGATACCATTGCCCGATACCCGTTATGGAGTGTCGAAACTGAAGGCAGAGACTTATGTGCAGACGTTACAAGGCTTTCCTTATATAATTTTCAGGGCTACAGGTGTATATGGGCCTCATGAACGTGATTATTACATGATGATGCGCTGCATAAAGGCCGGTTTTGATTTCAGCGTGGGGTTTAAAAAGCAATTGTTGACATTTATTTATGTGAAAGACCTTGCTTGTGCCATTTTTGATGCGCTTGAGAGCAATGCTACTCGCCGCAAGACCTACTTGATAGCTGAACCACGAAGTTACACGCAAAAGGAGTTCCGCCATATTGTGGCCGGAGCTTTGCGCAAGCGGTGGGTGTTGTCGGTGTGTTGCCCGTTGTGGGTGCTTTATGCGGTGTCGGCTGTTGCCGGGTTTATAGGCAAACTGACGTTGAAGCCGAGCACTCTTAACAGCGACAAATATAAAATAATGAAACAGCGCAACTGGTCGTGTGACACAACTGATGCCGTGCGCGATTTCAATTTTTCTCCTCGTTACGACCTTGAAAAAGGTGTGGCCGAGGCTGTTGCATGGTACAAGCAGGCCGGGTGGCTGTGAAGCCGCCGTCAGATTGCGCCGTAGAGTTTCAGTAACACAATCACGAGAGCCGCAAGGGCTCCTATGGCTATGATGAGCGATGCGCGGCTTTCCTTGCTTGAACGGTCGATGAGTTGCGTTTCCATGTTTTTTAAGATGGAATGGGTGCTGTTGCGCATCACCATCACATCTTTTGCTATCAAGTTCATCTTATTCTCAAATTCAAGTAATGCCGATTGTACCGTTGCAGTCGCGGCATTATCGATGTCAACTGGTGGCGTGACGGCACTGGCTTGCAGTGTGGCATTGTTTTGGGTCAGTCCGAAAACCTGGTTGGGGTTCATGCTCGTATCTTGTAAAAGACGTATCTTTGTGGCATGAAACAATGGCAAGTATTACGAACAGTATTTCCGGAAGTAATTACGGAGAATTTCGAGTTTACCGATTATG
>CASENC010000035.1 GCA_949289215.1 uncultured Bacteroidales bacterium
TAGAAACAATAAGCATAAGCAATAACGTAAGTTTTATTGCAAATACGTAAATTTTCAGCTATTATATCGGCTATTTAAGCACTTTTAGAGCTAAATTCCTTATTGCATAGTTCAATAAAAAGTTTTAGCGGACACCAATAAAAACAAATAAATTTGTTTTGTTCTGCACTCGCCTTGCACTAACTTTGTAAACCGTTGCGATGGTAGGTTGCCGCTTGCGTTTTTTTAAGAAAATATGAGGTGTGCCGCTGCCGCAGCGAGTGTTTTTAATGAGTAATTATGAACCGTATAGGCAAATTATACTTCCGTTATGGTACGATGGGGTCGGCAAAGACGGCCCTGTTGCTTACGCAGGCTTATAATTTTGAAGAGCGTGGCATGGAATATTTGTGCATGAAACCTATTATCGACAGCCGTGAAAGCGATAATGTGATACGTTCGCGCATAGGCATCGAGCGCAAGTGCCTGTGGATTTACCCCGATACCGACCTTTACGAGTTGGCCAAGGGATTGTTTGAAGATGCGCTGGTAGTGAAAGACTGGATACTCATCGATGAGGCACAGTTCCTCACCACGGCACAGGTTGACCAGCTTGCGCGTGTGGTTGACGATTATGGCAGCAACGTGATATGCTACGGGTTGCGCACCGATTTCCAAACACACCTGTTTGAAGGGTCGAAGCGGCTGTTTGAAATTGCCGACAGCATCGATGAGATAAAGAGCACTTGCTCGTGCGGGCGCAAGACCATTGTCAATGCACGCATCGACAAGGATGGGAATATTCTCACCGATGGCGACCAGGTGGAGATAGGCGGTAATGACAAGTATGTGGCACTGTGCCGCAATTGCTGGCGCAACCGCCGCATCGAGTCGGCCGAGCGCAATTCGTTGAAGTTTATGCCCGAATAACAGATATTTGCCTGGAAAATAAAACAAATGATGGCTGCAACTTGTTGAAAAAGTTGCAGCCATCATTGCTTTTATGTGTTTATGCTTATTATATGCGGCAGTTGTTTACCGGCGCAAGTTGGGGTTCTTTTCAGATTCCTTTGGCGGATAAATTTGATACATCGAAGATTCTCCGTTCCAACCTGCGGTAATAGGCATTTCTTCCGATAATTTCAGATCCTCGGTCAGCGTGTAGGTGAACTTGTTTCCGTTTTCATCGACACTGGTGGTGAGTGTTCCGGCAGGAACAAGAATTTCGTCTTGTGCTCCAGCACGATAGTTATAAGCTTCTTCCAAGCGGTTCATGCGGAACTGGTCGGCACGGCGGGTTACAAGAGCGAATACGTTTCCGGCAACTTCGTAGCCGTGTTCCATATATGCAGCTTCGGCAAGGGCATCTCCACTGAGGCCGTCAACTTCGTTGACTTTTGTTATGTCGGCATAAGCACGTTGGCGCACTTGCTTGAGGGCTGTGCGGGCATCGCTTTCATATTTGCCCGAGCGTCCTGCAGCTTCGGCAAACCAGCAAAGAACCTCTGAATAACGTATAATTTGGTGACGTTTGTTGATGCACATACCAGTCCAGTGCGGCTTGGTGTAGTCATACGGTTCTGCAATCGGGCTGCCGCCTGCATCGGCGTTAACGGTAAATGCAACATACATCGGGCGATATTCGGTGATTACACCGTTGGTACCATTATATGGTTGCCCATCGCGAGTTGCCCACCAGTCAACTGTATTAACATGGTCGGTTAGCAGGATTTGTTTTGCAAATATTGCATCTTTACGCGGCCCGTCGGGATAATTTTTCCAGAATCGGCGTTCGGGCAGGAAGTCACCCCAACCGCCATCAATGCTTACAAACTGGTGGCAAGACGAAAGTTGCGAGTCGCCATCGGTCCAACCGCCAAGTGTTGCGTTGTAGTCGATGCCGAGCAATGTTTCGTTGTGGTGGTTCATGCCATAAGAGTAAACATTGTTCCAGTCGGGGAGCAGCGATTGGTCATAGGTGCCGTTGTTCACGCCGTCAACCACTTCCTTGGCCTTGTCGGCTGCCATCCCGTAATATTCGGTCTTGTTAAGCGGATAGCCTGCCATGGCCATATACACGGCTGCCAGTGTGGCTTTTACGGTTTGTTGCGAGACATACACGTTTTGCCCATCTATCGAGCGGTTGTCACCTGTGTATTTTGCCGGAAGGTTGCAATTCTCGGCTGCAGTGAGGTCCGACACGATTTGGCCATATACGCCTTCAACCGATGTCAACGTGGTTTGGTTGTTGTCGGGGATATTGTGCAGGTTGATTGGGAGCGGTCCGAAGATGCGCACCAGGCTGAAGTAAGAGAAAGCACGCCAGTAATAGGCCTGTCCCATGGCTATATTTATTTCTTCTTGCGTGGTGGCTGCGCCCGGAGCGTTGTCGATAATCATGTTGGCTGCCTCTATGATTGTGTACAAGCGGCGCCAGTTGTCATCAAGCCCCTTGGTATCTGACGGCACTTCAAATGCATCGGCCGACAGGTATGCACCCTTGTTTGAACCTGTGGTGGAAGTCACGTCGTCACCCTGGCATTGCACAATCATCGGGTTAGAGTTGCACTGGAATGCTTGTATCATGGCATATAGTGAATATACGCCCATGTCAAGTTCCTTTTGGTTTGAATAAAATTCATCGGGTACCAATTTCCCCTTGGGGTCCTCGGTAAGGAAATCGTTGCATGAGGTTGCCGGCAGAAGTGCTGCTGCCACAAGGCAACCCAGTAATATTTTGTTTTTCATAATGAATTTTGTCTGTGTGTGTGATGTTTAGAAATTCATGCGTACGCCGAATGTATAAGTTCTCGGAACAGGGTGCGTACCGGTGTCGATACCTGCGGCGCGGTCGCCATAGCTGTCAGAGAAAGAGAAGCCGGCAGGGTCGATACCCTTGTAGCCTGTAATGGTAAAGAGGTTCTGGATGCTGAAGCTGAAGCGGAAGTCGGCAATCTTGGCCACGCGCTTGGGCAATTCGTAGGCAAGAGTGATGTTTTCGCAACGGAAGTAGTTGGCATCTTCAACCCATTTCGACGAGTTACCTATGTATTGGTTGTTGGTAACATTCGGGTCGGGCATTGTCTTGCCAATTTCGTCTATGTAGCCTGCTGCGGTGAACATACGCGAGTTACCTATCTTGGAATTCATTGCAAAACGCAGTGCGTTGAGGCGTTGTGCACCGAACGAGGCGTTGAAGAATGCATTGAGCGTCCAGTTCTTGTAGCGTACCATGTTGTTCCAGCCGAAGGTGAAGTCGGGTGAAGCCTTGCCGAGCACCACGCGGTCGTCGGCGGTCGGGGTGCGGGTTATCGAGCCATCGGCGGCACGGTAGGTGTCGAAACCTTCGGCATCGATGCCTGCCCATTCATATCCGTAGAGTGTGCCTATAGGTTCGCCTTCCTTGATTATGGAGCAATCGGTGATTACCGACTGGAACGAACCGCCATATATAATGGGCTGTTGTGCGGTAAGTTTCTTTACTTCGTTCTTAAGGTAGCTGCCGTTGATTGATGTTGTCCACGTCCAGTCCTTGTTGTCGATGATGTTGGCCGAGATGGCGATGTCGATACCCGAGTTGGCCACTTCACCGGCGTTAATCAGGTAAGATGTGCCGCCAAGGTAGTCGGCGAGTTGCGTATAAAGCAATGCATCGGTGGTGCGCTTGTTGAAGTAGTCGATGGTAAGGCCTATGCGGTTGTCGAGGAACCCGAAGTCGATACCCACGTCAAATTGCTTGGTCTTTTCCCACTTTACATCGGGAGTGGCAAGAGTGTTGGCCCAGTAGCCTGTCACACCGCTGCTTGAACCGAAGTAAGTGGTGGTTTGTGCCATGAGTCCGAGTGTTGAGTACGGGTCGATATCCTGGTTGCCGATTATACCGTAGCTTACGCGCAACTTTAAGTTGTTCATCACGCGGCGGGCATTTTCCATGAAACTTTCATTCGAGATGGTCCATGCGGCTGCTATCGACGGGAAGTAACCCCATTTTTCGTTGGAGAAACGGCTCGAACCGTCGGCACGGAACGTACCGGTGAGCAAATAGCGATCGTCGAAGTTGTAAATCACGCGGGCCACACCCGAAAGCAATGCCCATTCCGAGTAGCTGTTTGAAGCGTCGCGAGTGGCGGCATTCTTAACGTCCCAGTAGCCCACGGCCTCGGCTTGCAGGTTGTCGCCGGTGAGCCCCATCGAGCGAGATGTGCTCTTGGTTGCTTCCCATACGCCTGTTGCCGTCAGGTGGTGTTTGTCGTTCCAAGTGTGGGTGTATGTGATATTGTTTGACGATTGCAACAATACACGTTGCATATTGTCGTTGCTCATGCTGTTTTGTCCTGCACCATATACGGTTTCGGGCGAGAAGTTGTACCATGTGTAATTATAATAGTCGATACCGTTGCTGGTGGTGAAAGTAAGCCCCGGGGCGATGTTGAATCGCAGGTCGATGTGGCCGTTAAGCACGTCGCGGCGGCGTTCGTTGTCGCAAGCCGATATGATACCGTAAGCATTCTTTTCGATTGTGCTGTATGGGTCGGTGGCGAAGTTGCCGTTGGCATCATACATATTCATGGCCGGCGATGAGTTGAAGGCTATCCACAGCGGGTTGCTGGTACCCATGGTCATGCCGCCAAGTCCCTTGCCTATGCCTCGCGATGCGTTCACGTCGAGGTTCACGTCGAGCCAATCGGTCATCTTGGCGCGAAGGTTGGCCTTTGCTGCAAATCGCTCATATTGGCTCTCCTCGATTACGCCTTCATGTTTCATGTAGTTGCCCGAGATGTACATTTGCATGTCCTCCGAGCCTTTCGAGAACACGAGTTTGTAGTTTTGGGTGATACCGGTGCGGAACATTTGGTCAACCCAGTCGATGCCCGGATTTGTTCCGTCCAGGTAATCGGCAACGTCCGAGCGGTTGATGCCGTTATATTTTACGAGGGCTTCGGCATAGGTTTTTGCATCCATCATTTCGGGCAGGTTGTAGGCTTGCGATATGCCCACTTGTGCGTCGAATGTGATGTTGGTTTGACCTGCCACACCGCCCTTGGTGGTGATGATGACAACACCGTTTGCACCGCGTGAACCGTAGATGGCCGTCGATGATGCGTCTTTAAGGATTTGCATACTTTGTATGTCCTCGGGGTTGATGCCTTCAAGGCCCGATTCACGTACCATTCCGTCAACCACATATAGCGGGTCGTTGCTCTTGTTGATTGAGTTGGTACCGCGGATACGGATTTTCACCGAACCGCCGGGCAGCCCGTCGCTAACGACGTTGACACCGGCAACGCGGCCTTGCAGAGCGTCGCTCACTTGTGTGATGGGTTGGTCGCGGAACGACTTGTTGTCGAGCACGGCAACCGATCCGGCGAGGTCGGCCTTGCGCACCGAGCCGTAACCTACAACCACCACTTCGTCAAGGACTTCGGTGTCCTCGGTCATGGAGATGTCGAAACTCTTTTGCCCGTTGGTTTTGATTTCTTGGGTTTCATAGCCTATGTATGACAGCCGCAAGGTTGCTCCGGGCTTTACTTTCAAAGCGAAATAACCGTTAATGTCTGTAACAACGCCGTTGGAAGTCCCGTCTTCAACGACGCTCACACCGATTAGTGGTTCACCGTTTTTGCCGGTTACCGTACCATTTACACTCACTTTCTGGGATTGTGCAGCTGTGATGCTGCTGCCTGAAGTTGTGGCAGATGCGTAGAAACATTGCCCCGATGCAATCAAGAACATGGAGGGCAAGATTGTCCGCAAAATAGATTTTGACCATGTAGTTCCGTGATTATACTTCCATGGTTTTTGTTTTAGCTTCATGTTTTTAGGTGTTTACTATTTAACCAAAATAAATTGATTTTGCAAAATCTTGTCAAATATAAATAAATAAAAATTCAGTAATACAATCACCCCCCCCATTTTTAGCAATATTTAACGTTTTAGATATTGATTTATATTTAAATGGAATGAGAGATGGTGTGGATGGTGCTGTAGTCAGGAATTGTTATGATGTATGGGCGGCACCAACCAAGGCTGCAGGCAGTGAATGAAAACGGGCAGTGGGGGATCGACGCGGTGTTGCCCGTCGTTTCCCCCACTGCCCGTTTTGTGTTTATGGGTGTGTCGGCAGCTTGGTTATTTTGCAGCTGTTTCTTCGCCTTCTTTCACGCCGGCAAGTTCCGGGTCGATGAGGATGCGGCCGCAATATTCACACACGATTACCTTTTTGTGCATCTTTATTTCCATTTGGCGTTGTGGCGGGATGCGGTTGAAGCATCCACCGCAAGCATCGCGCTGGATATATACGATGCCCAATCCGTTACGTGCGTTCTTGCGAATGCGCTTGAATGCCGTTAACAAGCGCGGCTCGATTTTGCCTTCAAGTTTCTTGGCCTGTTCGCGCAGCTTTTCTTCGTCTTGTTTTGTTTCCGAAACAATTTCGTTCAGCTCGCCTTTCTTTTCTTCGAGTATATGATTACGGTCGGCAAGGTTGTCTTCGGCCGTAGCCACATCGGCGTTGCGCTGTTCTATTTGTTTTGTAAATTCATTGATGCGCTTTTCGGCGAGTTCTATGTTGAGGTGTTCATATTCGATTTCCTTGGTAAGGAAGTCGAATTCGCGGTTGTTGCGCACGTTGTTTTGCTGTTCGGTATATTTGTCGATGCGGGCTTTTGCCTCGTCGATGTCGCGTTTTTGCTTTTTCACGTCGTCATCGAGCTTTTCGATGTCGTTTTTGTAGTTTTGTATGCGTGTCTGCAATCCGGCGACCTCGTCTTCAAGGTCTTGCACTTCGAGGGGCAGCTCGCCGCGGATGGTCTTTATGCGGTCAACCTCCGACAATATGGTCTGCAACTGGTAGAGGGTCTTGAGACGCTCTTCGACGGTCAATTCTTTTTCTTGTTTAGTCTTATCGTTAGCCATAACTTATTGGATTTTTATCCTCTTCAGCATAATAGGTTGCAAAGTTAGGGAAATTTTTCTGAATTATGTCATAAAAAATTTCTTTTGTGCATTGTTCGCTCTCATAATGCCCTATGTCGGCCAGCACTATGCTGTCGGCATGGGTGGTGAAGTCGTGGTATTTGAGGTCGCCGCACATATACAGGTCGGCTCCTGCTGCAATGGCGTTGCCTATGAATTCGGCACCGGCACCGCCGCACAATGCCACGCGGTGCACCATGCGCCGTGCGTCGCCTGCATAGGGGATAGCCCCTATGCCGAGGGCTTGTTTCACCCATGCAATGTATTCATTTGCCGGCATGGGCGTTTTTAGGCTTCCTATAACGCCTAATCCTGCCGATGTGATGTCGTTGGCAAGTGGAATGAGGTCGAATGCCGGTTCTTCATAGGGGTGTGCCTTGAGCATGGCTTGCACCACCCGGCCGGATATTGCCGTGGGGAACACCACCTCGATGCGCGTTTCGGCTTCGGTGTGGCTTTGTCCTACGGTGCCTATGGCCGGGTCGGCTCCGGGGAGTGGGCGGTAAGTACCCCGTCCGTCGGTCATGTAGCCGCAACGGTCGTAATTGCCCATGCGGCCTGCTCCTGCGTTCCACAACGCTTCGCTCACGGCATTGCTGTAAGCCGAGGGAACGAAAACCGCCAATTTTATCAGCTTGCCTTGCTGTGGCACAAGTGTGCGCATTGCCGTAAGCCCCGCGCGGCGGCCTGTTGCCCATGACACGCCGCCCGGTGCGCTGTCCATATTGGTGTGTGCCGAGTATATTGCAATGTCGTGCTTCAAGGCTTTGGCCACGATGCGCTCGGTGGCAGTGCGGCCTGTGATGCGCTTCAGCCCGCGGAAGAGCAGCGGGTGGTGCGAAATCACAAGGTTGGCTCCGCGGCCGATGGCCTCGTCAACGACGGCCTCGGTGGCATCGACGCACAGCACGGCTCCGGTTGCTTCACGGTCGGTGTCGCCAACCTGCAAGCCGGCATTGTCCCACTCTTCTTGTAACCATAAGGGGGCGTATTTTTCAATAGCCCCCGTTATTTCGCTTATTTTCATTTTTTGTTTTTCTCGATGCGTTCGGTATCGACTTTGATGTAAAGCTCGTCGAGCTGCTCTTGGTCGAGTGCGCTTGGTGCATCGTTCATCATGTCGCGACCCGAGTTGTTCTTGGGGAACGCGATTGTGTCGCGGATGCTGTCGAGCCCGGCAAGCATCGACACGAAGCGGTCGAAGCCGAATGCCAGCCCGGCGTGCGGCGGTGCGCCATACTTGAATGCCTCCATGAGGAACCCGAATTGGGCTTGTGCGCGTTCTTCGGTGAACCCAAGCAGGGCAAACATCTTGTCTTGCAACTTGGGATCGTGGATACGGATGCTGCCGCCGCCCAGTTCAACGCCGTTGACAACCATGTCGTAGGCATTGGCTCGCACGTTGCCGGTATCGCTGTCGAGCAACGGGATATCTTCGTCTTTCGGCTTGGTGAAGGGGTGGTGCATTGCATAGTAGCGTTGGGTTTCTTCGTCCCATTCAAACATGGGGAAGTCGATAACCCACAACGGGGCAAACGTGTTTTTGTCGCGCAATCCCAGGCGATTGCCCATCTCAAGGCGCAATTCGTTGAGAGCCTTGCGTGTGGGCATGGTCTTGCCTGCGAGTATCAACAGCAGGTCGCCCGGCTTTGCTTCGCAACGCCCGGTCCATGCCTTCAGGTCGTCTTCGCTGTAGAATTTGCCCACGCTGCTCTTTATCGAGCCGTCGGCTTCCAGTTTTACCCATACGAGACCTTTTGCGCCGATTTGCGGACGCTTTACAAAGTCGGTGAGTTCGTCAAGCTGCTTGCGGGTGTATCCGGCACAGCCCGGTGCGCATATTGCACCGACATATTCGGCCGAGTCGAATACACTGAAGTTGTGCCCCTCGGTGAGGTCTTTCAGTTCCACGAATGTCATTCCGAAACGAATGTCGGGCTTGTCGCTGCCATACAGCCGCATGGCATCGGCCCACGTCATGCGCGGGAACGGCTCGGTGAAATCGATGTCGCGCACATATTTGAATATGTGTTTTACAAGGCCTTCAAACATTTGCAACACGTCTTCCTGCTCTACAAACGACATCTCGCAGTCGATTTGCGTGAATTCGGGTTGACGGTCGGCGCGCAAGTCTTCGTCACGGAAGCACTTGGCAATTTGGAAATAACGGTCGAAACCTGCCACCATGAGCAGCTGCTTGTAAAGTTGCGGCGACTGCGGCAGGGCATAGAATTGCCCCGGATTCATGCGCGATGGCACCACGAAGTCGCGTGCGCCCTCGGGAGTGGATTTTACGAGTATCGGCGTTTCCACTTCAAGGAACCCGTGGTCGTTGAGATATTTGCGCAACTCGAAACCCATGCGGTGGCGCAACTCAAGGTTGCGGCGCACTGCGTTGCGGCGTAAGTCGAGGTAGCGGAACTGCATACGCAGGTCGTCGCCCCCGTCGGAGTTGTCTTCGATGGTGAAAGGCGGTACTTCGCTGCGGTTCAATATATTAAGCTCGTTGGCGATGATTTCTATTTCTCCGGTCGGGATATTGGCATTCTTGCTTTGGCGTTCCGACACCGTGCCGCGCACTTGTATCACGAATTCGCGGCCAAGGTGGTTGGCGCGATCGCACAATTCGGCATTGATTTCGTTGTTGAACACTATCTGGGTGATGCCGTAGCGGTCGCGCAAGTCAACGAAGGTCATGCCTCCGAGCTTGCGGCTGCGTTGTACCCAGCCTGCCAAGGTCACCACTTCGCCGGCGTTTGCAAGGCGAAGCTCTCCACAAGTTTTTGTCCTATACATATTTATATATAATAATTGTTATTTGCCAAAATTCAAGATATGGTTGCCGGCACCATGGCACACGCAACCAAATATCGTGCAAATTTACAACATATTCGCCACACACGGTACCAATATCCTGCCTAATTTTTCACGAGATATTGAATTGTGTCGGGTATTGTGCCGGGCCGACGAATTAATCGGCGGATTTTGTGCATCGATATGTAAAATTTTTGTATTTTTGTAAATGGCAAGGTAGCGACCGTGCCAAACATACTTTTTGAAACAAGGCGAAGCGTTATGCCGATCTCGTATTTGGAAACCTGAGAAATTTCTTATGATACATGAGAGTAAGCATAGTGGTTCCCGCGCATATTGCGTGGGCTGCTATTACTATATCTTATGTATCAGGGTTTTCTCAGGACCTCCAAAGCAAGACATAGTGGCATTGCAGTTCCACGCTTCGCGTGTGTATATATATGTAAACAGTGCTGTGAGGAACCGGCGGCAAAAATTATTAAGGACATGAAAACAATGAAGAAACCGGTGTATGCCATGATTTTAATTGCGTTGTCTGCTTTTTTGGTATGCTGTAGCAAGTCTCCTGAGAAAAAAGTAGAGGCAATGATTGGAGATTTTGTAAAAAATAATCTGTACATTCCGGATAGCTATGATCCCGTACAGACACGTGTGGATAGTGCGTTTGCTCCATACGATGATCCTGAATTCAGGGAATTTATTGTTAAATCAAGTAAGAAGCTTGATGAAGCGTATTCTGATTTGAGATCATGCGAATTTGAGATTGAATCAGCAGAATCTTCAATGGAAATGTGGGAAGATTATTGGTATGATTCTCATAAGTTATATAATAAAGCAAAGAAAGAATATGCTGAAAGTACTGCTAGAAAGTCTGAGATTGAAATAGAAATCAAGGAAATAAAATCGGATATAAGAGAATGGATTGAAATAGAACCTGAATTTATAGGTTACAAAGCTGCACATAGTTATAGGGCGGAAACGAATGCAGGATATACCGTTTTTGGTGGGATCGTATGTATGTTTGATAAAGAGTGTACGCAAATTATAGCAGCGTATGATGTTGAGGAGGAAGATTATACGATTTTTAAGAATTTTATGGAGAAACTTGGAGATGGAGAAATCGATTTAAATGAATAAGGAAATAATTATTATGAAAGTATTGTTTGCGATATTGTTTGTTTGTGTGTCAGCATTGTCTGTTGCCCAAACTGTAGAGTTTGATGAGATCGCTTTTAATGTTATTACAAGCGATTTTGCTCAAAATTTGAAAGCGGCAGGGTTTGAACAGGATGGTGATTATATGTATGGTAGCATAGAACCTTATGGAGAGTGTTCGATTGACTTCTCTAAACCAAATGTAGCATTTATTGTATTGCCTGAATGTAATAATTGGCAAGAATTGTTTAATACATATACTGAATTAAAAAATAAATTCAGCTTGAAATATATGCAATCCAGTGTTGATGAGTCGTTCACATCGGATAAGCAGCCGCAGACCGATGATGATAAATTCTGGGAAACCAAATTCGGAAGGTGTCATTATCAAACTATGTATTCCACACAAAATAATTATATAACGGTGTATATAAATGGCAATGCTGATTTTAGTTGCTCCGTTGCTATCTTATTAATGGATAATGCAGTTTTAGAGGAGGTGTATGATAAAATGGAACATTTGGAATTTATGGGCATCCCTATTGATGGTCCTCTTGAAACTTTTGTTGAAAAATTAGAGAGTAAAGGATTAAAAAGAGGAACTGATTTAGAAACTGCTTTTTTAATGGAAGGAAATTTCGCCGGATATTCGGATTGTTCAATATATATTTATTCTTCAGGACGTGATGATTATGTATATATGGTTGCCGCATCTATTATTGGTACAACATGGAATACTTTATCATCATGTTATTTTTATCTGAAAAATATGCTGTCTCAAAAATATGGAGTACCGAGTCAACATGTAGAAACATTTGAGTCTATGCAACAACCAACAAGTGATACAGAGAGAATGTATTATCTGCAATTAAATAAATGTAATTATGAAACAGTATTTAGTCTTCCGAATGGTTCTATTAGTTTAAAAATTATGTATGTTCCTGGGGCATCTTCTGTTCTGTTGATGTATATTGATGCGGAAAATAATCATAGGAACCAATTTAATACATTAGATGATTTATAATAAGTTAAATATTATGATAGCAATAGGGGTTATGAAAGGTTATATTAAAAAGGTATTGTGTGTAATCTTATTTGTTTTGTTAATGGGATCTTGTAAATCTCAAATGGAGATCTCTCTGTTGGAATATAACAGTGATGTATATACCGAATGGATTGATGGAAAACTTTGGGCTTATAAAAGTGATGAAAATAATACAGTTGGAATGACAGTCTATCTTGAAAAAGATGATTACGGACAGTATTATCAAATATCATTATTTATAATGAACGCTACGGACGAGCCTATAATTTTTGATCCTGCCGATGTGTCTGCAAAACTTGCATATGGTACAAATTTCAAAAAGTTAGAAGTATATACAAATGATGAATATCAACGAAAGTTGACAAAGAAGCAAAGGCGAGATATGATTTTATACGGAATTGCTGCCGGACTTAGTGCAGGAAGTGCAGGATATTCTACTACTTACGTAAATGGATATGCATATACAACATATAATCCAAGTGTTGCATCATTGGCAAGTATGGTTGCTGCAAATCAATTAAATACGATGGGAAAAGTTATGGAATATGAGAAAGAAATAAAACAAATAGGATATCTGAAGAAGAATACAATTCATCCTGATCAAGGGATTTCAGGATATATGAATATTGAGGCCGAAGGGCGTGGCGTTATGCTTGTTGAGATACCCGTGGAAAATAACGTATATAGTTTTCAATGGTATATCGGGAAAAAGGCCGAGCAGCTTCCGGTATATAAAACTACCAACCAAATATCGGTTGTGGATTATGATGGTGTGGTTACGGAAGAGTGGAAAGATGGGATATTGTGGGCTTACAGGGATGCCGGTGATTATGAGATAGGGGCGGCATTGTGCACGTCGAGCGATGATGACAGTAATTATCAATTAAAATTGTCAATCAAACCAGAAGGTGGCAGCCCGGTGACTATTAATACTGATGGCATAACCGCACAGTTGGCGAATGGAAGAATTGTTCAGCAGCTGGGAAGAAATAATTTCAGCACTTACAAAGAACAAGACGGGCAAAGTGTCATAGGTTACATCGAGCGTGATTGGAGCGATGAAGGCATTATAAAAGTTGATGTGCCGGTAGGGGATAAGGTTCATTCATTCCAATGGGGCATAAAGTGATTTTAATTATTGGTGTCCGGTAAAACTTTTTAGTCATCAAATAAATAAGGGCTGACTTCCAAGCGAGGAAATCAGCCCTTTTCGTTACCTTTGTTTCTACCACAAAACGTTAATAACGATGGGCAAAGGTACACATTTTTTCGGACAGCCGATATCCTGACAACTGATAAGTTTGCTTTCCAAGTCTGAAATCCTTTGAATGCCCCGAAAAAGACCGATTAAAATACTCAAAGATGCAATGGAACAGCCTCAGGAACCATTACTTTTTGACTGACGGGGCTTGGTTTTCAGAAAGAGTTTCCGTAACGCCTGTTTATAGGAATTACAGACATGGATTTCTTGCCGTATTGTTTTTTAGCGGACACCAATATATCATTATATAAATAAATGTGTATTGAAATAGGTAAAATCGCAAAAATAGGACGGCTTTGCTTCCATGAATGAATTTTGTCTTTTCTCGTATTTCAACGCATCACATTATTGTTATGCGCACTTGTGTGGGTGCGCATTGTTGAAATTGAATGTAAGTTATATGATTGTGTTTTTATATATAGGAAGTTGAGATGAAAAGCCGAATAAGAACCATAATATTAGTGTATGACAACAACAATAAAAGTTAAATTCCGCCCGTCAACGGTAGATGGTCGTCCGGGAAGTATTGTTTATCAGGTCACTCATTGTCGTGTTGTGAGGCAGATAACCACCGAGTATAAAATTTACCCCAATGAATGGTCTGAAAAACATTCTGTGATTGCTTTAATGCCAAGTAGTGTTATGCGTAGTAAAACTATCCAATTAATTAACTTGAAATTGCATCGGGACTTAGAACGTTTAAGCAAGGTTATATCGTACTTTGAAAACAGGCAGGAAGAATACTCGTCGGATGAAATCGTTGGTGAGTATCGGCGTGTGACAAAAGAAAACAGTTTATTCCATTATATGGAAAGTGTAATTTTGAGGCTCTTGAAATTTAACCATACCGGAACTACTAACAATTATCGTGCAGCTTTAGGTAGTTTCAGGCGTTTTAATAATGGGGAAGATGTGATGTTGGAAACAATCAATCATGTTTTGATAGAAGATTACCAATCATACTTGAAAAAACAGGGGCTTGCGCTCAATTCTATTTCCTTTTATATGCGGATATTGAGGGCAGTTTATAACTGTGCTGTGGAAGAAAATATTATAAAAGACCGAAAGCCATTTCGTAATGTATTCACGGGTATGGAGAAAACGGTGAAACGAGCAATATCCATATCGGATGTCAAACATATAAAGAATCTTGAACTTTCATCATGGTCGAACCTTGAATTTGCGCGTGATATATTTCTTTTCCTTTTTTATTGTCGGGGAATGTCATTTATAGATGCCGCTTTTTTGAAAAAGACAGACATTCAAAATGGTGTATTGTCATATC
This sequence comes from uncultured Bacteroidales bacterium, assembly GCA_949289215.1. Taxonomy (GTDB): domain Bacteria; phylum Bacteroidota; class Bacteroidia; order Bacteroidales; family Muribaculaceae; genus Avimuribaculum. The sequence goes on from CASENC010000035.1 coordinate 14,515, forward strand.
GCAGGCACAAGACGGGGCAATTGCTGCATATTAAGGTAATCAATCAAATTAGTGAGTTGATTGATCGCTATTCTGATAAGGAATCGCCTTATCTATTACCTATAATAACCGATTCAGGCAGGGATAAGCGAACACAATATGAGTCAGCATTACGGCGTATTAATAATGCATTGAAAGCCATTGCACGGATGGTGAAATTGCAAATACCGCTCACAACTTATGTCAGCAGGCACGCATGGGCTACAATTGCCAAGAACAAAAATATATCTATTAATGTCATCTCTGATGCTCTTGGTCATGATTCAATTTCAACTACGCAGATCTATCTTGCATCTATCGATGCATCGGTAATAGATAATGCAAATGAATTAATTATCAGTGGTTTGTAATAAGTGATGACATAAATTCCGCTAAACAAAAACATCCGTTTCTTCATAGGAAACGGATATTTTACGTAATAAGCATAAAATACGTTTTTTTATGATTGTTGTCTATCTGTATTCCAACAACAAATAGATACTTTTTAGCCCTTGTACTGAAATTTTTTATGCTCTAACACGCTTTTATTATGGATTTTTGCGTATCTTTGTAACTGTCATCCGTTTCCTATGAAGAAACGGGTAACGGTCACGAATAGAGATAAATATTCGAGTGAACACATTGTCTAATGTGAATTCCCGGCAAGGCGGGTTGAATATTTCAGATGGTGGAGTTAAATCTGGCATCATCCCCCGAAATTCAGAAACCTTCTTATACAGAAGTTGTAAATGACGGGGTGTCCTCGAGCTATGCCCCGGAGGGAAGTTGCCAATGGTATGTTTTACGAGCTACTTATAATCGGGTGGAAAAGGGTCTTGATATATTGAAAGCAAAAATGATTTACGTATATCTGCCCAAGCAACTCACATTAAAACAAATCGGCACAAAGAAAAAGCGACAATGGGAACCACTACTTCCTAATATGGTTTTCGTCTATTCCACACGAGATGTTATAGAGAACACGTTTAGAGAAAACAAGGAATTGGCGCATTTCCGCTTTTATCGGGATAAAACTCGAGAGGTAAACGACTATGACGGGAAGCACCCACCGATAGTTGTTCCGTATAAAGAGATGATGAATTTTATTAAACTCACGAGTGTCGAAAATGAGCATATCAGACTTGTAGAACCGGAGCATTGCCATTACAAAAGCGGAGACAAGGTGCGCATAGTTGATGGAGACTTCGTTGACGTAGAGGGTCGAGTTGCCCGTATAGCCGGGCAGCAACGAGTTGTTGTGGAAATACGTGGTATTTGTCTGGTTGCAACAGCATATATCCCAAGTGCGTTTTTGGAAAAGATTACATAAATTGTTTTACGAGTTTTGAATGAATTAGAATAATGATATAATATAGTAAAATCTATGAGCAGCAATAAGACCATTATTCCAGGTATGGAAGATGCATATACCGGCAGCCAAAATTTTGGCAAACAGAATGTTAATGTGCAAGACGGAACGTTTGTTCCAAATATGCCGGGAACGACACCAAATAATGAAAATATCCCTCATAAGAAGCCTGTTGTTGGATTTTTATATTCAATTTCAAAATCAGGTTCAGGGGAATATTGGCCATTGCATATAGGTTCTAATACTATAGGACGATCCAAAGATTGTGATGTAAGTTTGGCAGAAGCTACTGTTTCGGAGCAGCATGCTGTGCTTGTTGTACAACAGATGAAGAATCCCGAAAAAGTTATTGCTTGGATTAATGACTCTGGATCAACGTGTGGTACTATGATAAATGGAGAAAGCCTTGGCTTTGATCGAAGAGAATGTTTTAATTGTGATATAATAACTATAGGTGAACATTACGATTTATATTTCATTTTAATAGATGCAAAGCAGATAGGATTGAATGTGCGCCGTGATTTTATTTCAACTCAAGGGGATCCCAAAGGATTCAACAGAACATCAAATTCGAGGAATCCATATGCAGCATCAAGTAGCAACCAATTCACGCAAGGATACGGTCAAGACAGTACAAACCGGCAAGGAGGAACAGTGGGCATGGATGAAGTAGAAAATAATTCTTCGACAAAATCAGGTAGAACAATATTCATGTAATTATATGTCCCTCAAAAGGCTGCAAGGACAGTTAGAAACGAATAAAGGCATCTATTATGAATATGATGATGCTTCTGAACCTCTTGGTGAAGGGGGTATGGGGGTAGTGTATTGTGGATTTTGTATCAATGAACAAACGGGTGTCCGTAAAGAAGTAGCGATTAAAGTTTTGCATGACGATTTGCCCGAAGATGTTTACGCAAGAGCGGAGCGAGAAGCCTCGATACAAATGCGGCACGACAATTTGGTCGAAATGCTTGGCTTGATTAGTGTATTTGAAACTAACAGATGGGGAGAATATGTGTGCCATCATTATGTGATCAGTGAATACCTTCATGGTATTGAGTTGTCTGATTTGTTGGCCGGAAATTTTAATCGAATTGAAAAAGGCGAAGATAAGTTTGCAAGAGAATTATACAACAATTACCAGAAAGATAAAGAAGGTACGTCGATCTATATTATAAAGAATATTTTATCAGGCGTATTGGCGTTGCATGATAAGGGGTATATACATCGTGATATAGATCCAAGCAATATCATGGTTACAAGTGATGGTTGTATCAAATTAATCGATTTCGGTATCGCTAAAAATATCAAAGCATTAGGGTCTAAAGATAAATTAATGACTACTGCCGGGAAATTTATAGGCAAAGCCGAATATGCTTCACCGGAACTTGTCTTGGGTGATGTCAGGAATCAGAACTATACTACAGATATATATGCTTTGGGAATATTGTTTTACAGATTACTCGTAGGGCGATTGCCTTTTGAAGGCAGTCAATACGAGGTGCTGCAGTGCCAGCTTAAACAAAAAGTTCCTGTAAACAACATTGATAATAAGGCTCTTGCAAAAGTAGTAAGAAAAGCGACTGAAAAAAATCAGGGTAACAGGTATGGTTCAATCGCTGAATTTCGGGTGGCAATTGATGCTGCAGAAAAATACAAACCCAATATTTGGGATAAATATAAACCATATTTTGGATTTGTCCTGATTATTCTGTTCCTATCTATAGGCGCAGCAATGTGGGAACCTTGGAAGAATGACGAATCCACTGTATGTCCCGTCAAATTTGAACAAGCATTAAATATGTTGGATTCCAATGTCCCTGATTCTGTAAAATTCGGATTTGATAGAATGAAACAATTAGCAGATGAGGGTGATGATAAAGCTAAGATTGAAATTGGAATAACATACTTTGCAAATGGTAGAAACAAAATGGTATCTCATCGGAGAGCTCTGTTAGGAAAGGATAATGTCAGAGATTCCATTGAGTTGAGGAATACTGTGAAATATCTGTCGAGCATCAATGATAAATCCATAATAACTCCAGATGTTTATTATATATTAGGCGCAGCTTATTATTTATTAAATGATGAGACAAACGCCTTAAAGTATTTTGAGGAAGCAAAGATGTTATTGAATGTGAATGAAGATGCCTCACATGGGTATGACAACAATGAGCTCAGGGAGGTTTTAGAGAATAATATCGGAGTTTTAGACGAAGCATTAAAATCGAGTGAGCAATAGAGAACAACAGGTTTTCCAAAAAGAAGGAGACCCAAGGATATACCTACAAGTCTCAGGACAGTGGTATTATTATGATCCCAATAGTGTGCCGTTAGGAAATGGCGCAATGGGGACAGTGTATTTAGGATTTTCATGCAATTCCAATAAGCGTATTGCCGTAAAAAGGGTTAAGGACATATATGCCAATAATAAAATGATTAGGGAGCGGGCTCGTCAAGAAGCCTCTTTGTCTTTTTCCCATCCTAATTTGGTCCAAATGATAGGCTTGTGCGAATATGCTCCCAATTATGGCCCTATTTTCATCTTAAGTGAGTATGTTGCAGGTATAACCCTTGAAGCACATGTTAAAGAGCAGTTGGGCTGTTTATCGACAGTAGAAAGGACAGAAAAAATTGCTGCTGAAATTTGTCATGTGTTGGACGCGTTGCAATACTTGCATTTGCGAGGTGTAGTGCACCGGGATGTTAAGCCTTCCAATATCATGATTGAAAATGGCTCGGTTATAAAATTAATGGATTTGGGTATTGCAAGATTGAATGGAGGTAACAAATATTCTTCATTTGGCTTTATCGGAACGCCTCAGTATGCGGCACCGGAACAAATTTTGCGTGACAACCAAAATACTGAAATCAATGCGCAGACCGATGTTTATGCGGTGGGTGTTACTTTATATGAACTCATAACAGGTAACAATCCGTTTAAGACTGATATTGAAGCGGAAATCTTATCGAGGCAAATGACAATGAAATTGCCATATGATAAAAGAATACCCAAAAGTTTATATCGCGTCATATTGAAAGCCACAGAGAAATCACAGGCGAAACGTTATAAATCTGCTTCGGAATTAAAGTTAGCCATAACTGATGCCATTAACAAAAAAAACAATCCAATATTGAATTTTATCGCAAGCAATAAAATTGTCATTGTCTGTGTGCTTGTGTTGCTTATTCTATTAGTAATCTCATTTTTAATATAATTATGGCCAAACCTATAGAAACAAAAGGAAAAACAGTTGCAGACGAAAACACGACAACCGTCATGCCTATGGCCAAACCTATAGAAATAAAAGGGAAAATAGTAGGCTATATTGATTCCCGAATTGGTGGGCGAAAGGAAAATCAAGATTCTGCAGGTATAAGAGAAACAAAATTAGGTTATCTGATAGTTGTATGTGACGGAATGGGTGGGATGCAAGGAGGCAGTGTAGCATCACAAATTGCGGTTCAGACGATACTTGAGACCGTTGATTCGGCTGATATACAGGCCAATCCTTCGATGACTTTGATAAAGGCTATTAGAAATGCTAATATGGCTATACTGGAAGAAAGTCGAGATAACCCCAATTTGCAAGGGATGGGAACAACAGTCACTGCACTTTTGCTAACACCGCATTCGGCACTTACTGCATATTTGGGAGACAGCAGGATTTACCAAATACGTAACGGGGAGAAGATTTTCAGGACCTTTGACCATTCCATGGTATTTGAAATGGTTAAAGAAAAAGTTATTTCAGAAGAACAAGCAAGGCTTTCCGACCAATCCAACATCATAATGAAGGCGTTAGGAATTACTACTGATATAGCGGTAGAGGTGGTAGAACGGCCGTATCGGAAAGGTGACAGGTTTGTTTTGTGTACAGATGGCTTTTGGGGAGCAATGCCTGAAAAGGAATTTATCCGGCATCTTTCCGAGAAGAAATCCTTAGATAAAATTCTTGATTCTACTGCAAATATTGTAGAGAGTATCGGACGAAACAGCGGAAAGGAATATGATAATCTAACTGCTGCAATTTTAGAAGTAAACAGTAACTCGATATTGAAAGAAAAAATGAGCAGAAAAGCAAAAATTGTTATCACAATTTTAGTAATACTCCTGATAATAAGTGTCGCCTTGAATGTTTTCTTGTTCATGCGTACAAATCAATATGTCATGCCATGAAAAGAATTTATACGATTGGCAGAGATGGTGGCTGTGATATAGTTATACCTGATACTACCGATGTTATCAGCAGGTTGCACGCGACTATCAGGGTCGAATCAGATGGCAAGATTTATTTGACCGACCAAAGCCGTAATGGGACATATATAAATGGGATGAAAATGTCCTCTAATGTGGAGATTCCGGTCTCTCGTAAGGATGTTGTATCATTGGCTCATGTATATGAATTAGATTGGTCGCTGGTACCCAAGCAGAGAAATAAAAATATAATATTAGTTGCGGCAGTTTTATTGGTTGCGCTATTGGGTGGAATTGTTTATTTCTTTTTCGGGTTAAATAAAAGTGATTCGAATGTGCCGATTGAACAACCACAAACACCACCACCTGTAGTAATAAAACCTGATACTGTAGTAATAAGAGATACTGTGCCTGTTAATTCCGAAAAGGGAAAAGCAGTGGTGACAAAAACCAAGAAAGTTCAGCCAAAAGAAGAACGTGTTGAGGTTAAGCCGGAGAAACCTAAGGAAGAAATATACAATCCTATCTATTAACAGATAAATTAATCGACTATGAAATTACTTGTAATAGGGAGTAATAATAATTGCCATATAAGATTTAGTAGTCCATTTGTAAGTGGCTATCATGCAGAACTGTTATTGCTTGATAATGGTGAAATATTGCTGACAGATAAAGGAAGCCGAAATGGAACATATTTGAACGACCAAAGATTGCAACCGAATAAAGACATACCGGTTAAACGTGGTGATGTTATTCGCTTTGCAGACCAATTATTGGATTGGCAAAATGTTCCATCCATGCCAATGCTTGATTTTTCGAAAATAAAGGAAATGCGTGGTATAGGCACAAACTTTAGAAACAAATACCAGTTACAGGGGGACAATGTCAGTCGCTTTCACGCAACTTTAACAAAAAGGAGCGATAAAAAATGGTACATACAAGACCATAGTAAGAATGGCACGACTGTAAATGGGAAAGCGATACCTTCCAATGTGGATATTAAGCTTAAGAAGGGTGACAAAATATTATGCGCAGGTGTTCCTGTGCCTAACCCTTATGGAGAAAATCCTCCAATAAATTATAGAAAGTTTTTGACTATACTTCTCATAGTGCTTGCTGTCAGTGGAGTGGGTGTAGGCATATATTTTCTTAGAGATTGTGACAGGAGCAATAAAATTATGACTGATAATGAAATATATGCCAAATATAAAAATTCAACAGTTTTGGTGATTGGATTATATTACTATAAAGTTTCAGCAGGAAATTTAGATATAGAAAAATTGCTGGACGTACCTACTGAAGTTATTATTTCAAAAGAAGGCAAATTAAAAGCCGTGAACGGGCAACGCAGTAATATGAAAATGTACACCGGGACAGGATTCTTTGTTTCTGATGACGGCAAAATCGTAACGAATCTGCATATAGTCAAGCCATGGCTTTTTGATAAAGAACTCTCCTTGATATCCGACCGGTATAAAATGTATATGGCAAGTGTAGCTTCAGAGAATCCGGCATTGAATGCCTTTACGGCGCAAATTAAGGTTGAAGGGGTTTTGGATTACATTGGCGTTATTCCCAACGGAGTATATTTCAGCGAAGAAAATATAAAACAATGTCGGGAATTAGTTGTCCATGATAATATTGAAAAAGATGTAGCCATATTGCAATTGGAAACTATGAGATTACCCGATAATAGCAGTATTGTAGATCTTAACCAGGCTATTGTGGAAGATTCGGTAATAACTGTTGGTTCGCACATTTATACTATAGGCTTCCCATTCGGATTAGGCTTGCAAGACTTGAAATCGCCGAAGGGTATTCAATTGTTGGGTCATGGGGGAAGTATTACACAGGAAAGTACAAAATATTCGTTTGGCTTCGATGCAGCCTCGTATGGTGGGGCAAGCGGTTCTCCCATATTTAATGCGAAAGGGCAACTTATAGGAATCCTTAGTTCGGGAGTTTCAAAGAGTCAAGGATTCAATTATGCCATAAAGGCATCCTGTGTTGTTGATTTGATGAACAACAGTTTGTCAAAAGAATAATATTGAAGATGAAAAGGATTATATTTTTCTTTTTGATATCATTCTGTATTTCACATTCTATGGCGCAGAGTATGGAATGGTTATGCCGACCTGGAAAATACTCCGACATACAATATATGGGCTTTGATTTATTCAAGGTCAAGGATGCCATAGGGAGGTGTGGCATTATTTCTGCGCAAGGAAAAGAGGTGCTAAGTATCAAGTATGATAGTATTACACAATTTGTTGAAAATAGGGCATTGATTTTGGATATGTCCGGGCGTAGGATAATGGGAATATTGGATTCAAATGGCATAATGATCAAATCATTTGACAACGATGAGCTTTTTACTACGTCTTATCCATATTACAAAGAAGGATTGCTAGGCTACAAAGAAAAGAATGGATTGTGTGGTTACATAAATGCTATGGGAAATGTTTCGATCAGGCCTCGCTTTTATTTTGCCGCACCGTTCCAAGACGGGATTGCAACAGTTCAATATGCCGATGGTGGATATTATGGTTTAATAAATAAATCCGGCGGTTCTGCAATCATTTCCGACACCAAGTATAGATTTTTAAGTTCCTTGGTTGACGGCCAATTGTTGGCTGTGACAGCATCAAGCCGAGGCGGAGATTTGTTAAGGGTGATGAAATTGGATGTAAACAAGCTGAAAGCGACAAAGACTTTGGAAAAGAAGATGTTTGTGGACTTATCAGATGATTTCACCTATTTAGTCAGCCAAAACGGACATCATTATTTCATCGACAGCCAGTGGCGAATATCAGGTGCGAATTACTCATTCAAGTTGCCATATCAGATTGTAGATAAACAGACTTTCATTACAGAAAGTGCCGAACTGCTGAGCAAGCAAGACACCAAAAATGGTGTTCAAATCACTTATATGGGCAAACCTATTCTTGAACATTCATTTGACAAAGTAGAGACTTATGAAAAGAAATATGCCATTGTAAGTGCTAAAGACAAGAGTGTCGGTGTATTAAGATTGAATCCATCTGCCGGAATCGAAGTGCTTGAACCAACGCAAGTGTTTGTGTTTAATCACAATCCTTTGCCAAATGTCCTTACTGCAAATTTGGATGAGATTGAACCTGAGCAATATATAGAATTGGCTGTCGATATCAAAGATGTAAATCCGCTGCAATTGAAATGTTATATAAACGAAGATGGGTATTTGCGGTATGCACCATTAAAGCAGCAGGAAAATGATGAATGGAGAATACATCTTCCTTATTTCCGGCCCGATACGCAGTTTGGTAATGTAATTTCCAATAATATAGATATAGCCATCACTTATGATGGGTTGGAATGGATGCACCGTACAGTAAAACTTGCAACGAAGCATGAACCCGGATATGATATAACTATTTCAAGTGGCAGTGCGGAACAAAATAAACTTGAAATTACCGTGCAATCCATCATGGGTGTTCCCAACAGGTTGGTAAGGATTGATGTTACCGGGCAGGGAACCACATATATGGACGGCGAAAAGGAAATTATATCAATCCCTGTCAATGTCCCGGAAGGCGAATCTGTAACCTTCACTTATACTGTGACAGTTGAGGAAGAGGGATGCCCGATAATAAATAAAACAGTTAGTAAGACGATAACAAAGCCTAAACGCAAGGAAGAAAAGAAAAAAGAAAAGAAAATAATAATAATATAAAACTATTCAAAATCAGAAATCAATGAAGAAAGCTTTTATTTTAGCCATAGGGTTACTTCTGTCATTGTGCAATGCTGTTGCCCAGGTAAAAATTGACAGAGGTTATGGAGTGCAGAAGACAGAAGCAATACAGGCGGGGCAACGTTCGGCCTTAGCCATAAAATATGGTGTAAAGGTGGGTGTCAACTTTTCCAATATGAGTAACGACATGATGTTTGATCCGGCTTTTTCCATGGGAACAGGGTTCCACATTGGAGCATTGGTTAATTTTCATTGGGGACAAAGGACCGTAAGCAGCTTACCCGGAACAGGATTATGGGGCTTGCAACCCGAGTTACTTTTTTCAAGCAATGTGGTAAAAAGTAAAGGCGGCAATATTAAGTTGAGCTACATTAAAATCCCTGTGATGCTTAAGGTATATCCGTTGTCGGCCCTGAGTGTTGAGATAGGCCCCGAGTTTTCATATTTAATCTCGTCTTCACCCGAAACGGTTGATTTGGATGATGCAACAGTGGAAGTCGGCGATTGCAAGGGCTTCAATTTCGGGGTCGGCATAGGTGCTGCATATGAGTTTGATTTCGGTCTTATGGTCGGGGCAAGGTATTCAATGAATTTTACAGATCTCGGTGAAAACTTGAAGTGGGTGAACAATAGTAATATTCAAATCTCGGCAGGTTGGTTGTTCTAAAATATTCAATAACGATACTATAAACGAAAGGTATTATGAAAAAGATATTATTAGGTGTTCTTGTGTTGATGACAATTCTTGTTTCATGCACAGACCGTGAGGATATAGAAATAGCATATAAAAGTAATTTATCAATTACGGCAAGTCATATTTTTGATAATTACATAACAGTTCTTGGCGATGAATTTAATATGAATGGTGCTAATGGTGATTGGAATTTAAATATTCATGCTTATATCTACGATACCAATGGGCTTCTTATTAAGAAAGTAGAAGAACAGTATCCTGAAATGGGAGGTATATTGAATACTGATTTGGATTTATTGCCAGGGAGTTATTCTATTGTGGCGATAGCTGAGTTTTCCGGGAAATATAATGGAGAGGAGTATAAATTTTGGAATATTTCAGGTGAAAATAATCTAATTGATTTAGAGATTACAGAGAGTTCAACTATATGTAATTCACCATTTGAAACACTTGGTATAACTACGAAAGAATTTAAAATAGGAGACAAAGCCGAAAATATTGCGATAGATATTATGCCTGCTACAAGTTTATTGCAAATTATTATCTGGGATGATGATTTCTCGGGAACAGGTAGTGATGGTTTCAGTTTCTATGCTCCATATATTGATAATTTGACAATTTATGCACAGGACCTTAAGCAAGTTGTAAAATTCAATGGGAATATAAATCCCATATATGATTATGGAGATCAGGCCGTGAGGTATCCCATAATGTTGCATTCTCCCAAAGCTCAATATGAAAGAAAAGGAGCTACTCAATCATTAGGATTCAGAGCCTTGTTGCCTCAAGAGAATAGGGATTTCTACTGGGAATTGAATTGTGTTCCAGGTGCAGGTAAATTTCTTTTTGAAAATGGTGAAGATTTTCAGATTTCAGCCATGACAGATAATAAACCGAATATTGAATCAGGGAAACAATATGTCATGGATTTGATATTGGATCAATGCTATTTGTATGTGGACAATTACGATCCCGATGTAGATATGTTTGAAAGGTGTGAGAATTATATAGACGAATACAATAAGCGTGTAATAAGAAATGCATTAAATGAAAGATATGATAGATATGTAGGAATGAGTAGAAGCACAATAGAAACTTATCTTGGTAAAGAGCCTTGGACCACAACAGAAACCACGAGCAGTTATTTGGGAGAAGGATTAATAAGTGCGATCACTGCACGGTACACAGATGCCACAATGGAAGAATCAAATAGAATTATGCTAGTGTGGGCTATTACTACAGAAAAGCAATTTAATGATATCGCAGAAATTATGTCTGAAATATACACATCTTGGGAAAATGGAACAACTGAAAAAGTAAAACAGTATATAAATGCCTCTACGATAAATGAAGCTACTGTGGGTATTTCTTGGGATTACAATAGTAAATGTATGTTTTTTGATGCAATAAACTGAATTTAATGGAATGATGCGTTCACATACGATGCATCTTTTCAATGAAATTCTTATACAACAGCATTATGAATCGGAATAGATATTTGTTTGTCATACTGTTATTTATGGCGCTTGCCGCTGGTATAAATGCATTTGCACAGAATGTCGAACAGATTTATATGAAAAGCGGGTCTGTCATAGAAGGGTACATTGCAGAGCAGAAACCGGGAAAGCATATAACTTTTCAAACCACGAAAGCAACTATTGTGGTGAATAGTGATTCTCTTCAAAATAAAAAAACAGAACAGTTTCCGTTGGAAACTTTATCGAAAGAATGGCGAGAATGGGCTGAACAAAATAATAAGTATATAGAGAATGAAGGAAAAAGGCAATTAGAATTAACGACTTTGGAATTTAGAAACATAGTATATTCAAAAGTGTTTCTGTTGGAAAAAGGGTCTTTGATTAAGTTCATTGATTTGGCCCCCAACAGATACACATTCAAATGGAGTGATATGTATAGGACGGTAAAGAAAAAACGTCCTGAAAATTTGTTTTCCGGTCTTAAAGAAATTCTTGTTCTCTCAGACAATTCCCGGGTGGAAGGGCAGATTATCGAGCAGTATCCCGGCAAGGATATGAAAATAGAAACTGACGACGGAGAAATTCTTACCTTCAAATCCAGTAATGTAAAGCAAATCATAACTGAAAAGATTAATGAGAAGATGGATTTGTGGGCGCAGATTCCGTTGTTGGATAAAATTCAAGTAAAAGGCGAGGATTCCGAGCTGGTGGGTTTCATATCTTCAAGGACATTAGGTAAAGAAATGGTATTTGAATTTGAGGGTGGGGAGAAACGTACAATACCTCAAAATCAGGTAATTTATTATGCAAAAATACCGAATGAGAAATATGTTGCGGTATATGACAAAATTCTTAAAAATGGAGAAATCCTGTTGGACGAAGAACCCGCCTATTTTGTACAGTTGGAAACTGTCGGACAATATATGGTTTTGGGAGATATCGTTTCAGCACAGAAACGAGTAGGCGATACTGTCTGTATTCAAGCTAATCTTGATGATGCAGATGTACCTGTGACACTTATAAAAGCTCATATTGAAAGAGTGACTATACCCGGCATGAAAAAGAAGAAAGAGGTTCCTTGTCCTGTTATCACATATCAAGATTTGGTACAGTCACCGCTTCCTTTTGTTCGAGAAACGACACCGCTGGGGAATATAAAAGTCACGTTTGAGGTTAAGGAAGTTGGCGATTACGTTTTGTATATACAAGGGCAAGATGGTTATGTTGTCATAAATGTTACAGAATGATACGTTCTGCAAAAATTATTAATGTGAATTTCATCATAAAACCATAATAGATCTAACAAAAGTATGGCTATCAGAAAATTACAAGGGCAAAAAGAACGCAACGAAGGTGTCTATTATGAGTTTGACACAGAAGCCGACGTTTTGGGCCAAGGCGGAATGGGGCGTGTTTTCCTTGGTAAAAGAATTGACAGCAAAGGAGGTGTGTCGCAAGTCGCAATCAAAGTAATGTTTGAGGGCTTGCCGGAACTTGTGATAGAACGGGCAAGAAGGGAGGCATCCATCCAAATACGTAACGACAGTTTGGTCTATATGCATGCTTTTATCGAAACAAACGATAAAGACATGTTTGGAGTGGATGTTACCCACTATCATGTCATAAGTGAATATTTGAATGGCATAAGCTTGGAAAATCTTATCAATGGAAAGTTGGAAGACCGGCATGGTATGGTGCATCCTGAAATAGAAGAGCTGTATAATAAATATGTCTCTGACCGCCAACAGGAAGCAACAGAGATTATAAAAAAGATACTGTCGGGAGTAATGGCTTTGCACGATGTCGGGTACATTCACAGGGATATTGATCCAAGTAATATAATGGTAACTACCGATGGGAAAATAAAATTAATAGATTTCGGTGTTGCCAAACAATTGTCGAGGCTGAATACGGCAGACAAGGGGCTTACCTCAACAGGACAGTTTTTGGGCAAGGCCGGGTATGCCGCACCTGAACTTATTTTGGGTGATATACGGCATCAGAATTTTTCTACTGATGTGTATGCCATAGGCATTTTGTATTTTCAATTGCTGACAGGGCATCTGCCTTTTCCCGGAACTTCCTACGACATGATGGAGGCTCAGCTGCAAAAGTCAATGCCGCTGAAGATGATAACATCACGGCAAATTAAAGCAGTAATAAAGAAAGCAACTGAGAAGAAACAGTCAGAACGTTATGCTACATCATCTCAATTCCGGGCTGCTATTGACTCTTTTGTATTCCCGGAGCCATGGCGTTTAAAACAGGGTATTTTGGTAGGTATCGTTGCGGCTATTGTCATTGTTGTAGCGGTAGGTATTTATATGGCCATACCGTCTCCGCCTCCTGCTCCTACGCAAGATGATTTGTATCAGACATACTTGAAAGAATTAAATGATGCCGACAGCCAAAAGGCGGCTGAAGGATTTAAAGGTATGTTGAATTTGGCAGAACAAGGTTATATGCCGGCCATGTACCAAGTGGCATACACCTATGTGTGGGCACCTAATGACAGCCTTTCGTCTCGGCGGAAAAAGAACTTAGGCCTAAAAACAGATGCCTTGGGACTTTTGAAAGAAAACTCCAAGAATGAAGAAGCCATGACTTGGTTGAAGAAAGTTATTCAGGCTTCAGATTCAACTCATTATCAAGCCATGTCTTGGTTGGCACAATATTATCTTAATGGAAAGGTCGTGAATCGTGATATTGATGTTGCCATCGACTTGCTGAATAAGAGTAGAATAGAAGCGATTAGGAATGGAGATTCGGAATATGTTGACAAAATAGACAAAGTCATATCGAGAATAAATGAAAAGAAAAATGAAAGCAATTAATAAATTATTTGTTGGGATTGTGTTGTTGTGTTTGGCATCTCCGGTAAATGCCCAAATTGCAAAATGGTTAGTTCAACCTACTTATGACCAAATAAAGATGACCGACAGCGGATTGCTGGAAGTCGTTTCCGGAGGGAAAGTTGGGTTCTTATCTACTGAAGGCAAGAAGGTGCTGCCGATGGCATATGACAGCATCAGCTCTTTTAACGAAGGGAGGGCCTTGCTTTTCAAAGATGGAGAGTTTTACGGTATTACCGACCTTCAAGGGAGAACAGTATCATTACAAGAAAGAAACTATGAACTTCCGTATGAGACGGCACGTTTTCAATCAGGCTATTTACTTGTAAAGCAGGATCAACAATTTTATTTTATAGATAAAAATGGATATCAAGTATATGGTCCTTTTGCGGAGGCTTATCCATTCTTCAATGGCCATGCTTGCGTTAAATCTTACGTTGATTATCTGAAAAAGCCTGAAGAAACCTATTATGATTGCATTGATACTGATGGTCAATCACTGCGGTTACAAGATTATGATAAGGACGATATCAACTTTATGTCATCATTTAATGACGGGAAGGCCATTATTGTGATAAAAAAACGTTTCTATGTCATAGATTCAAGTACATATGAATTGACTCCTATTTCGACGGACAGTACGACGAATAAGAAATCATTGGTAGTCTCAAGAAAAAATGAGATTCAAGGTATGAATAATGAAGAAGGTTACATGGTCTTTGCAAAAAACGGCAAGTTCTTATTCGATGAGTTTATGCGTCTAAAATATATGGAGCTATTAGGAAATAAGCCAATAGTAGTTGACTTCCCTGTGAAACCAAAACGAAAATACACAAGCGTATTTAGTGAAATAACCGACAAGAATCGGAAAGGTTTGGCTTTGGGTGGAAAAACTCTTTTGCCTCCACAGTTTGATGACGTCCTTCATATGGAAGGCAAATTGGCTATAGTGAAAGTTGATGGTAAATGTGGTGTCATAACAGTTGATGAAGAAAGCAACTTGCTGTTTAAGTTAAACAATAATGAGAATATAGGCTTCAATCATCAATTTTATGACGCAAAACTGGCTGTTTTAATGCCTCCATATATCAAGTGCGCATCAGCGACAATCATCAGTCATTCAGATGATTGTGAAATACAGATAGATTCCCGTACCGAAAGCGAGAATGTTGAAGGCAACACGTTGAGATATAATTGTCGGTTGTCGATACCTAAAAATCTCACGGATACCCTGACAGCCCACGACTATTTTTATTCGCTTAAATATGACGGACTGTTATCTATACCACATAAAGTTACAATCTCGGAATGGTATGTAAAATATTATGAGGTAGAACTTTCCAATACTAATTTTACTGTATCTTCCATCAACGATACAATCACTGTCGAGTTTGATTTGATTAAAACCGATGTGGCAAGGAATGACGAGAGCAATTATTTTAAAAATATCGAGGTGGTGGCTTCTAATTTCTCAGAACAGCCTATATTAAACAAGATAACGGAGAATCATTATTCATTTCAAATATTCGGCATAGATCAAGAAAGAATAAACTTCTCGGTTAAAATTACAGAAGTAGGATGTCCGTCGATCGAGTATCCGTTTGAAATGGTATTTGTCAAGCCTAAGCCTCGCGAGAAGAATAAGAAGACAACCGTAACTATTGCTCCTGTTCGGAAATCTACTACAGTTCAAAAAGAAATTATCTTATTGGAGTAATAAAATGAATTTGTTCAATATAGGATACATATCTGTGTATCCTATATTGAATACCAAAGTTATTTTTAAAGGGAAAGAAAGGGTATTATATTACTCTAATAAACTGTAGTGCATATTGTAAGTTTAAACTACCTAATTTAATATCACTTGGAATTATGACAGATAACTTTAACGAAAGCGCAACCGAGGTTTTCCGGATAGCAGAGGCTTATGCAAAAGAGAATATGAATGCAGCCATTGAGCCTGCACACATTCTCAAAGCCCTTCTCCATAAAGATGTCGGGTTGGTTGGATTCATAGAAAAGACACTGAAGGCCGACTACTATTATATTTTAGAATGGGCTGATATGCGTATAAAAATGTTAAAGAAGGATTCGGAACCTTCGCTTGCGAAAGGTTTTTCTGCATTGACAAAAGCAGTTCTTAATGAAGCCGACAGCCAACGAGCATCTGCGAAGAAAGAATCTATTGATCCTATCAGCTTGCTTATAGCTGTTGTTACACCTGGCGTAGGTTTTACTTTTGAGCAACTAAAAACTCTTACACTACAGAAAGATGATATAATAGATGCATTAAGAAATTCCAAAAACGATATTGAAACTTCGACTATAGAACGGACTTCCAAAATGGTCAAAGGCCACGGAAGTAAAAACTTAGAGACTTATTGCATTTTAAAAAATTCGCAACAAGCAGAGGGTAAATTGCCCGAATCCGTTGGATTTGAAAATGAGTTGGGTGAAATTTATGGTATCCTTGGTCGTAAAACAAAATCTAACATCTTAATTACCGGGGAATCGGGTGTAGGCAAGACTGCATTGATCAATGCATTCGTACAAGCCATAGCCAAAGAGAAGGTCCCCAGTTATCTGAATAATGCACAAGTGTATGAATTGGATACGATATCCCTATCTATTGGTGTATCATACAGAAGCGAGATAGAAAGCCGGATGAAAAAAATATTGGATGACTTGTCTGATAGAGATAATGCCATTCTTGTAATTGAATCATTCGACAAGTTGATGGATAAGCAGAGTCCGCTCAATGGTACTGTTAATTTATTAAAGTCATCGCTTAGGCAAGGATTGTTGTGTATATGTACTTCTTCCATAGAAGGTTTTACCAAGTATATTGAAACCGACAAGGAGATTACTGGTAATTTCGAACGCATAATTATAGAAGAGCCATCGGTTGAAACTACGCATAAGATACTTCAATCAGTTGTAAGAGACTTTGAAACATTTCATAATCTAAAAATTTCAGACGACTTTACGCTTAATGCCATTAAATTGGCTAAGAGATATTTCAGCGAGAAGCATTTGCCGGATTCTGCCATAGATTTGATTGACCGCACAATGTCGTTGCTTAGAATCAAGAACGATTTGCATCCAGACAATAAAATTGACGTGGCTTCCACCTCTAATTTGATGGAGGTCGTGTCACAAAAAACAGGAATACCTTTAGGCAATGTACAGGCAGCCGAGCGTGATAGGTTGATCAATGCCGAAGAAATACTCAAAAAGCGGGTGGTTGGTCAAGATCATGCAATCAAAGCTGTGCTTGATGCCATTTATGAATCACGTTCAGGGTTAAACAAAAAGGGGCAGCCAATAGGCAGTTTTTTCTTCTTAGGTCCGACAGGTACAGGAAAAACAGAGTTAGCCAAGTCGCTTGCCGAATTTCTGTTCCAAGACGATACGGCTATTCTTCGTTTTGATATGTCTGAGTATAAAGAAGAACATTCCGTAGCTTTACTTTATGGTGCGCCTCCGGGATATGTCGGCTATGAAGAAGGAGGTCTTTTAGTTAACCAAATTAGGCAGAAGCCGTATTCCATCGTGCTTTTCGATGAGATAGAAAAGGCTCATCGTTCTGTGTTTGATTTGTTTTTACAGATATTAGACGAAGGCAAGTTGCACGACAGATTGGGTAGGGTAGGTGATTTTTCCAACGCTCTGATTATTTTTACTTCCAATATAGGCAGCCAGTATATATTTGAACAGTTCAAAAAGAATTTAGTTCCTTCCCACAACGACTTGCTCGAAGTGATGCAGGGTTATTTCCGTCCGGAATTTTTGGCACGATTAACAGAAATAGTTCCGTTTGCTCCTATCAATGAGAAAATTGTGACTATGATTTTCAATATTCATTTGAAAAACTTATTGAAAACGTTGAATGAACAGAATATCATGCTCACAGTGGATGATAAGGCCGTGCACAAGATTGCAATGAATGGTTTTAATGCCCAATATGGCGCAAGGCCTATACTTGGAATTCTTCGCAAAGATATTCGTCGCCCATTGTCAAGAATGATAATAGCCGGAGAACTGACCGGTGGAGATAAAGTTACGCTTACCATAGATGATGAAAAAGACGAATTGAAATGGGACATAGTACCTCAAGCATAATCATATAAATTTACAGTAATATGGCAAAGAAAACAGTAATTTCTAAAGTCCTTGATGCCGAAGCGGTGGACGGGATAATTGAGTTTCCTCAAAACAGGACGCTCTATGTTGACCAGTTTACAGACATGGCACCCGTCAGGCCAGGAGAAGTGTTTCAACCAGAGACAATGGAGGATGTTTTTGAATATTATAAGCCTGAGAAACGCAATGTGCAAATGTTGGATTTGGATGGTCGCCCCGTAAAGGAGAACTTCAAGTTCAATGCCATTAAGGATTTCGATGATAAGGAACTTATCAAGCAGAGTGCTTATTTGGGACAGCAAAAGGCTGCAATGGACTCTTATAAAACGATTGAGCAGCAATTGATTAAGAATAAGGTATTGCGTCGTGCTTTCGAGGATGAAGAGGGCAGGAAACATTTGGTGGTTGCATTGCAGGCACTACTTGCAGAGTTGGAAAAAGAGAACTAATATAATCTTCAGAGAGATATGTCAGAAGAAATAAAACCGCAAGCACAGGCAGCCGGTGTAGTCACTAACGCCGAGAGTGCTTATTTAGAAGAAATAAAGAAGATAGACAATCCGGCCGAACGTTTGAAAGAAAGTCTTGAAGGTTTGGAAGATTATGGAGATTTCGACCTTTTAGAAACCATGGCAGATGGGTTGGAAAACATGAATCCCGAAAACAGGGCTGCAAAAAGAATATTCTTGCAAGACAGTGAATTTGCAGAACAGCGTAAGCGTCTGAAGACCGATTTGCTTATGTGGTTGAATATTTTGGATAGTGATGCCACTACATCCTCTGAAGCAGTAGAAAAATGCCAGGAAGCAGCAAAGGCAGCAGAGAAGAATCTTCTTCAGAATCTTGGTCGCGTACATGAACAGACTCGAAACTTGGAGATAGCTTATCGTTCTCTTGGGGAGTTTTTTGCAAATTCCGGACAATCTAAGTTGAAATGCCTGAATCTTATCAATATAGATAAAGAGGATCTTGGAGATCCCGACGGACGTGTATTTGCAGCTGTCAGGGATGAACTAAACAGAAGCTTTGACCGCTTGTCATTAAAGGAAAACTACTCTTTGCTAGTCAGTCCGGGATACCTTGGAAGCAAACAGGTTGTGAATATGTGGGGACAGATGGCATATCGCAACAAGGTAATGCTGGTAACAGATTATGCCGACTCCCCAACTCTAAAATTGCTGAACAAAGGTTTGGACAAAGCTAATTTAAGTGATACGGATGCATATTTGGCAAATGTCATAATGGCTTGCAATTATATTCTCGGACGTAAGAAGTCTGATGAGTCGAATGAAGATGAAGAAGACTTGTTTTTACCACCTTCTGCCGCTATTGCCGGTCGCATGAGCAATACCGATGAAACTCCAATTTCACAAGGTATTGCAGGAAAGAAATATGGTACTATAGATATGGCGAAAGGTACTCGGTTAGATTTACTTAAATCGGAACTTACAGCCTTGATAGACAAGGGGGTTGTGCCAATGACCTTTGAAGAAAATCGTGTAATGGCATTTTCAAATCGTTCTCTTTACAACGGTGCTACTATCGGCTTGCAGGAATATCCCATTGTTCGCGTGTTTGATTGGATTGGGAAAGTATTTTCTAATTTCTTTAATGATGAGGCATTCAAAAATTGGAATGGCAAATTAGCACAAGAAATCCGTGAACAGGTAATAGATTTTCTTGAAGATTATAAAGGACCGGGCAAGCTGATAGAAGGATATTCCAACCCGAAAATTGTTCGCAATGAAAAAACAAAGGATATTGAAATAGAGATAGAATTGAAACCTTTCTTTGCGGCCAAGAACTTTTATATCAAGTTGACCGGACATAACGGCGACAATGGCATAACCGAATGGACAAACGAGATTAAATAGTATATTTTCTAACTTTTAATTTTTATTGATTATGGCAGCTCCTAGAACAGCTCAACTCAAGGTTGACGGATGCGAGGATCGCGAAGTCACCTATGTACAGTATCAATTCAATCAACAGATTGACGTAGAAGGCCAACCTACCGGTACAACCCGTGGCGGTGTCATCAATCTGAAGGTTAAATCAACCGATGCGGGAAACACCGATTTGTTGGAATGGACTTGTGATTCCTATGGTTCTAAAAACGGTACTATCACATGGCCGAATAAACTTGGTGGTATCATGAAGACGCTTTCTTTCATAGATGCTTATTGCGTAAGCTATGAAGAAGTATATGACGATACGAACACCGATCGTATGTATGAGTCTATTACCATTACTTGTCGCCAACTTACCGTAACCGGTAAGGGTAGCGTAGAGTATGACAACCACTGGGCACTCTAAAATGCGTAAATCGAAAATGGTGACTGCTTGTATTACAGGTAGTCACCATTTAAAAACAATCGTGACATGGCATTTAAAGCAACATTGATAATAGACCAACAGAAGACTTCTGCTGCTGAGGTTGAAGCATATACAGGTAAAAAATATGAACTTATAGAGTGCGAATATGAGTTTTATCAATCTCTTGATGAAAGCAGCAAACCTGCTTCGAGGCCGCAAAGCGGATTGATTAAGTTTGTCATGCCGGCACAAGGAGATGACGATCTGTTTTTTTATAACTGGATGTTTAATCGAGCGGAGATCCATGATGGCACAATCGAGATGCTTCTTTCAACAGATGACAATAAGAAGAAATATTTGCATCTGTATTTTGAAGATGCCTATATGGTGAATATGTATCAGTATTTCAACAATAGTAATAGCCTGTTGGTTCGGACAAAAGTAACGCTCAGTGCTCGGAAGTTTACATTCGGTGGTTCTGCAAATTTTGAAAATGATTGGAAACCAAGATAAACATGGAGCCGGACGTTATAAAATCATTGAAATCGAAGTTGGCCGATTTAACTTACATACTTTTTATCATGGGAAAGGAATTTGAACTGATAACTCAAAAAACAAGTGATGAAAAAGTAAAAGAAAGTTTAAACCGGGTCATGGCGGCTTTGCAGGATTCAAATAGCGATGTCATCAGGTTATACCATGCAATTAAATTAAATGAGACGGGAATACAGAATGAATGGTACAATGATGAAGCTAAGTTGAAAGGACTTCAGCACGAAGTGGATAATCTCGACAAATCGATAAATATAATTCTTGAAGGTAATAAGAATTTATTAAGCAACAGTTTATAACATATCCCATGAGGTGATAACCACCAATGGTAATAACATTCAACCATGCCTATAAAAACGATAGATGACGCTTGGGATGGTATCGAAGCTGTCGATGCCGATCTTAGTCAAGGCCATGTTTCCATTCAAGAAGCATCTGATGCTGTTACTGGAATAAATGCGACGTGGGATGGCTTTGCCCAAAACTGTGAAAACCGACTTGGAATAAACCTTGAAAAGGAATTTATTGATGCTTTCAACGATAAAGAGACAGGTAATAATGTATTCGATGCATTCGGAGGCATAAAGCAAGGTGCTGCAACGGGAATGACGAGTGTAACATCTTTTTTTAATGCTACCGATGCGTTTAAGGGAAGTTGGAGAAATCCGAAGCAGGCGCGTCAAAAACTTGAAGAGGGGTTGGATAAAATTTCAGAAGGGATAACAAATTTAGGAAATACATTAACGAATATAGCTCGAGCCGGAACTGCCATTGGCAATATGCTTTCAGGTGCTTCAGGTAACCAGACCTTAAACAGGTTGGGCGGAGTTATGGGAACCGGAGCGGCAGGAATTGGAACCTTTGGCTCTAATGTCACTAATATTGGAACAGCATTTGCCGGAAGTGGCATAATCGGGTTGGCCGGTCGCATGACAGGAAGTATAAGCCGAAGCGTGAATGGATCTCAACAAGGAAATGCCACAGGTGGCGCCGCTCCAATCGGAACAAATACCGCCGACAATATCTCACAAGATGACGATGGAGTAACCGATGCAGGTGATCAGCAAAAAGTTCAATCACAAAAAGGACTTGAAGAAAACAATTCACCGAAGGCTAATGCCATGGCCAATGGTGCAAATGCTGGCTCTGTCGATGATTTCAGCGCAGACATGATTTATGAAATCGAAGTGGTGTTAGACGGCTGTCCGTCTTCGCAGAATTCGTGCTGTACCATCAATGGAGATATTTATGTCTTGAGTGGTTACTCGATCTCGCAAGAATTGCTGCGCCCCATGCAATTAAACTTCTCTTTGGAAAAAAGAGATAAATCAGAAACGCAGCAAGATGTGGTGTTTGCAAATGCTTCACAACTGATTGGCAAATCGCTGGAAATTAATGTTTCTACCATAAAGGTCAGCCAAGATGATGCAAAAGCAAGTCCTCAAGCAGCTTTTGTTTTCAAGGGCATGATTATCGATGTGGCAGCATCAAGGGCAACCGCAAGTGCACAATCGGCAAGTGTTACTGCGGCTACATGGGATTTCTTGCTTCAGAATGCTCCACATTGCCGTTCTTTTGAGAATATGACGTTGAAAGAAATAGTGGATTCAGTTCTGAAACCGTATAGCGATATTAAATCTAATGTATCTCCGAGGTTTAAAAACAAAATTCCATATATTGTACAATATGACCAAAGCGATTATGCCTTTATCTGTATGTTGGCAGTGCGTTTTGGGGAATGGATGTATAACACGGGTGATACATTTGTTTTTGGTGAATTGGATAGTGGTGATTCGTCTTCAGTAAATTTGGAATATCCCGGAGGAAGTCTGATGTCATACAGCTTGCATCAAAATATGGCACCGTTCTTATTCAGTCATTTATTACCCGACTACTATCGGTATGGAAATGACAAGTCTATCCAAAAGGTCTCTTCGCAAGGTATGGTCGAGAGAATGGTAAATGATTGGACCGATAAGGCATATAATGCTTCGATGCAAAGGTTCTGTGATGAACAAACCGAGGTGTTGAAAGCCGGAGGGTTTGATAGTGGAAAAGAAAACGAAGGCTCTGATGACATATTGGACTATTCGTTAAAAATAGAAGCACAGGGGAAGGCGGCGGCCATTATGGCCGTTCAAGGCTTTTCAAAATTAGCTATGTTGAAAATCGGACGGACATTTTTGATACGTGACAACGTTCAAAACAAGTCGGGAGAAAGTAAAGATGTTGAACAGAAGTCATTAAAAGTCATTGGTATAAATCATTCTTTTGATTACAGGCAAGAATATTCAAATAGCTTTGTGGCCATACCTGTTGCTTGTAATTATCCATCTTATTCCGATGCGGATGTGTTTGCTTCGGCCCCACAACAACGGGCCAAGGTTGTCGATAACAAGGATGAACAAATGCTGGGACGTGTGCGGGTACAATTTCCTTGGCAGGAAATTATAAGCAAGGATATGAAAACACCTTGGTTACGTATAGCCGTTCCTTATGCAGGCCCGGGCAAGGGCCAACAATTTGTTCCTGAGATAGGCGAAGAAGTGATGGTGGGGTTTGAAATGAATAATGCCGAACGTCCGTATATCATCGGTTCTTTCTACAATGGTGGAACAGGAAAGCCCGATGAAGCGTGGGCTGTGTCGCAAGAAACAGATGGAACAACTAATAATATAAAGGCAATAAGAACCCGTAACGGACATACGATTCTGTTTAATGATAAGGGTGAAGCCGGGTTAATCGAAATATATGATAACAAAAACAATGTTTATCACATAACCTTGTCGGCCGACGACAAGAAGATAACCATCTATTCTGCCGGTGAGATTGAAGTTGTTGCCGATGCCGATATAAATATTTCGGCCAAAGGTAACATCGGAATCAACGCAGACGGTGACATCGGAATAAAATCCAAAGGAAATATTTCAATGGACGCCAACAAAGAGGTCTCAATACAGGCATCGAAAGTTAAAGTGCGCTAATTGTCGGCTGAATATGAAGTACGTTTGTACAGGAGCAACACTGCAATGCACTATGGGAACATCATGTCCCAAATTGATAGCTACACCTAAAAATGTGTCTTTAACCGGAAAAGACCAGGCTAATGTGGCAGATTACGTTTCAATGAAAAACGTTCCGAGCTTTGGACGGTGCCGTTCATTGGGATATCCACCGACAGCTTCTGCAACAGCAGCCAATCATGGCAAGCTCACCCCTATGCCTTGCGTGCCGGGTACGTGTCCTAAATGGCAGGTTGTGGATAAAGACAGTCTGATATGCGGGGAACCGGCTTTGTTGGAGCCGGCGACTTTAAAATGTGTGTATGGTGGAACGATTTCGATTGCAAATCCGGGGCAGAGCCTGGAAATTAAGGCGCGTAGTGTGTCTTTCTCACAAAAGGACGGAAAAGCGATGCAAGAAATACCCGAAGAACTTCTTCAGGAATTTGATGCGCTTGATAGGGAAGGGTTAACTCAACAGTCGGTCTTAGATGGTGTACAGATGGCATTGGATGTTGCCGGGTTGGCACCAGGCGTTGGAGCTATTCCGGATTTGCTGAATGCAGCTATCTCGGTACTGAGAGGTGATTGGGTTGGAGCAGGGTTATCCATCGTAGCAGCCGTACCTTTAGTTGGTGATGCCGTTGGCGGAGCCAAAATTGCATATAGAGGTGCAAAAACAATGGGGGTAATGCAAAAGACAGGAGTAATGCAGAAGATTAGTAAAGCTGCTAAAAAAACTGACAAATATGAGCGGCGTGCCCAATTAGCTCAAGCTTCTAAAGAATTTAAATATATAGATATTACACCACAGAAATTAAAACAATTAGGAGTCTCTGAGTCTGATTCCGATTTTTTTATGAAGAAGGTGCGTTATTATAGAAGAGATGAAATCTCTAAGCTATATGATGATTCGGATGTTGACCTGTTTAAAAGAGAATCTCATTTGAACTGTGCTGATGTGTCATCACCTATCATAAAAAAAGGAACCGCAAAAAAAGGAGATAGATATTATATGTTCAGAAGAGTTGACAAAGACGGAACAATCATAGATACACCGGGTAATTATGGAATAAGAGAAATCGACTCTTCAAGCACGACACCTGGCAGTGTTGGTATCTCCGATGTGGGTAAGTGGGAAGCAACTCCAGGGAAAAAAGAAATTTCATGGAAAAGAGAAATGCACTCTGTTGAAATAACAGAAAATACTCCATATATCGTTACAAAGGCAAGGAAAACAACGGACTCATGGAGTGATCCTAAGAATCCGGTAAAAGTGCCTGGTGGCGGTACTCAAGTGTTCTTTACTAAGAAATCGAATATCAAATAAATATCATTCAAGTTATGTACAAGCGATTTTCTGAGATGCCGACAAAGTTCGTTTATCGCCAGGTCGTAGAAGACACAATAGCTTATGTGAAAGAAATATCCTATATTAATGATGACCCTATTTATCCTTATATATTAAATCAATTAAAAGACATTTACAGAGAAGTGATAATAAACAATTCGATACACGAACCTGAGGATGTTTATGATAGATATGATATTGGAGCGATAGGTGTCCGGTACTTTGATGAAAATGATGAAATACACGAAAGATTATGTGATATATTTTATGGAACTGTTCATTATAAAGAATTGAAATAATGAAAGTTATAAGCACAAGCCTTTTAAGGATTTTGTTGTATTCCATATTTATATTATATGGACTGAATGCTTTTGCTCAGTCAAATGATAATTTCAGAGAACTGCAAGAAATATCAGTTGACCAAATATATCAAGATGTGCAAAAAT
This sequence comes from uncultured Bacteroidales bacterium, assembly GCA_949289215.1. Taxonomy (GTDB): domain Bacteria; phylum Bacteroidota; class Bacteroidia; order Bacteroidales; family Muribaculaceae; genus Avimuribaculum. The sequence goes on from CASENC010000035.1 coordinate 40,670, forward strand.
CAAAACCTATGTCAAGTGAAAAGTCTCAACCGCAGCAAGATCAAATAGAGTTGAGTGTTAATGATTCCATTTTCAAACTTTTTGACGTGGATATTGATTTAACTTTAGGTGAGATTTCTTTTGACACATCATGGGGCGACCCGGTAAAGAATCCAAAGATTCGTTGTAACAGGGCAAGCAATTTGTTTGGTCCTGTAAGGCATAATCCCGATGGAAGTGTAAGATGGCACAGAGGCTTTGATTATTATGCTCCCATAGGTACTCCTATTTACTCCGTTGGAAACGGGGTGGTCTCTTTGGTGCAAAATCACCCTGATTTCGGACATTGTGTGCTGGTTACGCACAAAAGACCGAAACAAACTTATTATTCGTTCTATGCACATTTGAGTGTCGTTTTGGTAAAATACGGTGAAACTGTAAAGAAAGGAACCGTGTTAGGTAAAAGTGGCATTACCGGTAATGCTTATAATCTGTCGGGTGAGGATGAACACTTGCATTTTGAATATCGTACAAGTCCGAAACATGGTGATAGGAAGCAAATGAATCCAAATGCGATTGTGAAGACTAAGTTTTATAGTGCCGACCCTAAAAACAAATGGCAGGCAAATGTGGGTGTAAAAAAGAAGGAAAGCTATAGCTTGTTTTAAGATGAAATTGACGAAACCCAATATTCCGAAAGAGGTGGATGCAGATGTGGCCATGTCGGTTGTTATCCGGCATATGGATTCTGCAGCCGATAAAAAGCCTTGTTATAGTTATGAATTCAAGGGCGTTTCGGAACGAACGGCGTTGGGGGATAACCTTGATATCATTGTCAGAAACAGGCAGACTGCAGTACCTTCGGTTAAATTCTCGTTAAAACGTGATAGCTTGTATCATATATTGCCTGAGTATCTTTTCCATCCATTGGATCACTACTTGGGTACGGATGGAGATTCCGAGGAGTTTGATAAGCGATATAAGGACCAAGAAGAACAAAAAAACAATGCATTAACCTATTTCAAACCTTTTGATCAACATTATCAACAAATAAGGACCACATATCAGCAATGGCTGAATGAAAATATATTTTCAGGGAATCAATTCTTATCAGATTTTATCACAGACGGATATGAGGTAAACCTAAGTAATCCATACATCAAGGCGGTTTATCCTTGTTTGCCCTGGGTGAGAGATTTCCGTGGTAATGATGAAATGATAAAAACGGCGTTGGGATATGCCTTTATTGGAAATGCTGACATAGAAAAAGAATATGTAGAAGTAAATGTTCCCATATCGGATAATGTTCCATCCAGAGTTGGTGGTTCTTTGGATAATTTATATTGTGGAACAACTTTTATAGATAAGGTTTGTGTGTGGAAAGTATTCTATCAAGTAGAAATCAAAACTGAGGCACAACTGAATATGATAAAAACACAGATAAGGGAGTTTAATGAGTTCTTTTCTTCTTGGTTTTTATCATTGGAGGATAAATTGATTATCAGTTTCGGAGATAAATTGGCAAAACCTGATTTATGTAAGATAGGTGATACGAAAGGTGTGTTTTTGAATTATAGTACGCAATTGATATAAACGAATTTATCATGGACAATAAGTATCGAGTAGCATGGCAAGCCGGTATGCGTCTGACAGACGAAATATTCCGTGCTTCGGATGAGTATTATTTGTCGTGCTTGCAGCCGTTATATTCTGTTTTGGTAAATGGGGATTATGGATTCCTTAATTTACCTATATTCAGATATGAATTGAACGAATCGGCATTGTCGGTTATAGAATTGGAAGCCAATGCAATTTGTTATTCAGGCAAATTGATTCGACTGTTATATTCACGAGAGGAGCGTACATTATTCCAGAATATCAATTTGCCTGATACTACAGAACCGCTAATATTATATATTGATGCTACCTCGGAGAAAACGGTAATGATTAATCAAAATGAGAAATCCGTGCCGCTGTGCGATGCTGATTATCAGATTTTAGTCAGGTTTGAAAATGAACATTACAATAATCCCGATGCTGTGCCTTTTGCCCGTTTTATCTACAAGCACGGTTGGTGTGCCGACTCGACATTCATCGCCCCTTGTATATCATTAAGGGCAAATGGGACGCTTCTGCGTTCTGCTTCAAATTATGTTGTGGAACTTGAAGGACTTATCAAATCTCTAAAAGAATCGAAAGACACCGATCAATTGCTATTGATTATGTCGGCAATACCGGTATTGACCCGGATTGCAGTGGAAGTGGAAAAAGAGTCGGATAAAATGTCGCCACGGCATCTGATAACCTTGATGCAAGAGGGGATACAAATTATGTTGGCGTTATCGGAAATGGAACATGGTGTGGTTGTTCCCGAAAAAGAACGATGTATCTCATACGTCGAGTCGCATTATACACCCTATATAATATCGGAAATGATAAATGAAGGTATTTATTTGACTCATGCATTAATAAATATTGCCGGTACATTTGGCGTGAGAGAGGCTAAAAGTCCTGCACCGGAAGTGGAAAGAACAATACCATTGAGACGGGGATTAGGCAGTACCGACAGTCTTCGTAAAAAGCATCATTGATGTATTACAGCAATTCACCTATTCATTTTGTAAATGACGAGCAATTGAACCTGCAGATTGAGCGTCCGCTTACAAATGTGTATTCTGTTATCGACAATTGGGTTGATACGGTAGTCTTTACCAGTATCAGGCGTTTTAAAGCCGATGAGGAATTCGGCTTTAGCTTTTGGGATAATGAATTCATTGCCATGAATTTAGTGGATTTCAATCATGGCACTGATTTCAAGATCGTGAAGCATAAGAACAATAGGGAAGAAAAGGTGCAGATGTCGAGGGCCGGTATCAGGCAATGTGAGAGAAGCGTCTGTGACAGTATTTCGTATTATATTCCATACCTGAAAAATCTTGAAGTGGAGGTTCAACTTAGCATGGAAAAGAATAAATTCTCCCGTCGTGGGGAGAATAGTAAATATGTCGTCAGGGTTTTTGTAAAGGGACGGTTGATTTACAATGAATTCATCGGTACGCGTGAAGGAGAGTATCAGCGCGAAGTGGAATTTTTCATGGATCCGTTTTTAAACAATAAGTAATGGATGTAAAGGTAAAAAATAAGGTTGCTGAAATACAGCGTGAACTGGAACAAGACGAACAACGCATATCGCTCTCCGATCCTGTGGCGAAAATGATGCTTGTGTCTTTGGCGCACCAGTCTTGTGAGATAGAGCGGAAGATGAATCAGACGGTGGATAGGCTGGCTGAGCGATTCTGTGATCAGGTTTTGTTGCAGAGCAACCTAAAGGCACAACCTGCTGTTACCGTGCTCAGCATCGGCAACGGACACGAATATGTACCTTATTATATTGATGAAAATGATGTGTTTACTTATAAATCCACGAAATGTAATTACCGTCCTATATTCAGAACGCGCATTGTGCCGGGCAGATTGGTGGCCTGTTTTATGCGCAATACCCTGTTGCAACCAGGTAAGTCGCCTGTTCAGGCTACATGGCCTGATAATCGGCACGATAAAGAGGTATGGCTGGCATTTGATGCATTGGGGGAAGTAAATACACTGGAAGATACAATGATTGCATTTTCTCATCCATTGCCATCGGGTATGCTGGTTGCAGAGGTTGGAGATGTGCAGATATCCATGTCGCCGGTAATGGAAGATACGCCAAGAACGTTAAACAGTAACTTCATGCTAACGGAGTTTTGGAAAAAGAGCTTGGTTTATTATGGATTATGGCTATATAGATTTGGGCAATGTCCCAATAAACGGACTCTCCGCCGTGGAGAAATCCCGGCTTGGATAATGGATTCATATACGCAAGATATAATAGAACCGTTTGTTGGGAACCGTTACTTATGGATACGTATAAAATCGACAAAAGGGATTTCGTTACCACTCGATACGGCAATATTGCTGAATAGCATCCCGGCTGTGAATTATGATATTCAAGACGTTAAATTGAGTTACAGTGAACCTATCCGGAGTTTGGAGAACGACAAAACCGGTACATTCTTCTTGGATATCGTGCAAAATCAGGAACAGGCACAAGAATTTTTTATTCGAGATTTTGATGTGTGCCAGTATGACGGAGAACGTATCAGGGAAGATATCATCAATCTTTACAATCACTATGTGAACGATTATTTTGCTTTTGTTGACAGTAATTCGTTGCACGATGGGGCAACGCTTCGCACCCTCCGGCAGGCCATGATGCAAGTATATGATTCGCTGGACGAATATCGCTCGGGAAATGTGCGCCCATATGGCGGAACGTATGCTATACGAAACCCTCAGAATAATCAGCAACCGATGGTTTTGACCTATTTTACAACTAATGGCGAGCGTGGGAACTTTCTAAGGCGTGGAGGGAAATTAACATCAACAAATGCCGCCGTAGGAAACGTAGAAGCGTTAATTGATGCAACAGGAGGCCGAAATAAAGTCAAAGACATAAAGACTCGCAAAGAATTGGCAAAGCACATCGTGAACAGCAATGACCGGCTGTTTACTAAAATGGACTTGCTGCAATATTGCAAAATGGAATTCATGCGTGCCTTTGGCGAGGAGGCGATGGGCTATTGCAGCATATCCCTGTCTGAAAGCAATGCCCCTGTTGACAAGCATATCGAAAAATGCATAAATGTGCATTTTAAAATCCTCTCAGAATCATTGAAAGAAGAAGTGAATAATTCTGATTTATTTGATTACTTGAAGATTAATATCGAGTTGAGAAAGAGCTTTTCTCAGCGTTTACATATCATAAGGATATATGGAAGAGAATAAAACGTTTCATCTATCCGCTTCGTATAATGTGTATGATTCTTCATTATTGCAAGATAACGAGAATATACTTGGGCATGATAATGATTGTATTTTGGGCAATAAACTCGAAGAGACAAATAAAATACTTTGTACAGGAAGCGAGCATGAAAAAAAGAACAAATCTATTATTGATACAGTGCATATAGCATTAGATATAATAGGATGTTTTGACCCTACTGGTATTTCTGATGTAATAAATGCTGTTATATATTTATGCCAAGGTGATATAGAAAGTATGACGCTCTCATTGGTGGCCGTATTTATCCCAATTCCTGCCGGAGCGCTAAAAGGTGGGGTAAAGTATGCTAAAAAAGTTACAACCAAAAATGGTTATGTGTTTTGGTCTGGAGGAAATGATGCACGAAAGGCGGCTGAAGCGTTTGCAAAAGAGAATGGTTTCACTACATTTGAGATGACTTCTAAAGGACAACAAGTCGAAAGAAAGGTTAACAACAAGTATCTAAAACATCTATACAAACAAGAATATAATGAGGCAATAAAAATTGCACGTAAAAAGGGGTTAAATAGTCGCGAAGATATAGATGCTTATGTTAGATACCACATGAATGATATACGGGATTTGGTTGAAGAGGCAAAATATGGCGGCTCAAATCAATTGTATATGTTGTTAGATGACAAACGAGTTGTTGAATGGGGTGGAAAACAATTTTCTATGGGATCAAAGCAATTTGCAGAAGAAGCAGCAAGGTCGGGCAAGGAGATCCATAATTTTCGAAAACGGAAATATAATCCTACAAGTATTTGGATAAAGGTTGAAAGACCTATTATAAACCAACATGGCAAATTTTCAAAAGTACATTTAGTAAGATAATGATACAATGTGATAATTGCGGCTATCCCGTAATAAATGGAATGAAGACCTGTCCGAATTGCCGGGCAGATATGTCTGAAGTGACAGTAACACCTTTCCCGGTAGAAAGAGATGGGTATGATTACGATGCGGATGATGAGGTTCCCGCCTGTTCCTTGCGTCCATTGGCTTTGTCGGGCGAAAGAGAAATGAAGGAAGAAACCTATGACGAGGGTGCCGAGGTCTATCTTTCCCGGAATAATACCGTTCCACATGACATGACGATTGACGAAGAGGAGCAGGCTTGCTTGTTTTACGCTGATGGCCATTGGTTCATAGAAGACCGCTCCCGTGACAATTCAACTTATGTACATGCCGGGGCCGGTATAAAACTGGAATCGGGCGACATCATCAAAATGGGAAACAGACTTTTTGAATTTAATATAAAGAACAGAAAAAAATAATTTCTATGATAATTCCTGCTATAAGAAGCCTTTTGCCTATATTGCTAAAGTCGGCAAGATTTACTCCTACTTCAAATGAAGTAGCAGTCCTTTCCCGTTTGGTAAATAGAATGAAATACCTTCGTTCTGGAACGTTTTCCATACGAGATGTGGCAAGGAAGGTAGTCGATGAGTGTAAACTATCTCATCAATCTGTAAACCCAACAGTCGAATTGTTTAAAAACAAGTGGGGTTGGGATAAAGAAAAGCTTATTGACGTACTGGAAGCTCTGTGGAAGGGGTTAAATAAATAATGGATTATGAGAAGCAATTCAGTTCAACGCTGCGATTTTCGTATGCATGATATGATAGATGGCAAGTTCAGGGTGGAGAGAGTTCTCAATTCCACTCGTACCGACCAGGAATTTAAGGTGAATGATACGTCAGGAAATGAATATATCCTGAAGTTGCTAAAACTTTGGGAGATAGAACCGCATTTACGTCAACGGATTTTGCTGTCGGCCGATAATGAAATAAAGAGTTGCCTGATAAAAAGTAATTATCTTACCAATATCGTTTACACAGGTGTGGTAAACGGAAATCCGTATTTGCTTATGGAATATTGTAAATCATCGGATTTGTCGTATTTCATCAGGAATCAAAAAGCGGACATAGTAAAAACGTCCAAAGAAATATTGTATGGGTTACGTGACTTGCATGAATCGGGAAAAGTTCATTGTCGGTTAACTCCTGAAAATATCCTTATAACTGACGATAATCATGTCAAGATAACAAATTATGTGGTACTTGGGGGAAGAGCCAATTTATTGGCGAGCAAAAATAAAACGTTGCGCTCCCGGTTATTAGATAAGTCATTGGCTTATCGTGCTCCCGAATTATATCGTATAGAGCAGTGTTCCACAGTTCTTCCGGCGATGGATATATTTTCTTTTGGTGTTATCCTCTTTCAACTTTTAACTGGAGAACTTCCGTTTGGAAGGCTTGAGACAGAAGCTGATTGGATTCACTATCAATCACGAGCAAAGAACAACGATTGGAACAAAAATATACTGTTGCGCAATGCGCAGCGTGACATGTGGATTGGCATTTTGGATATATGCCTATCCTCAGAAGTGGCCGGACGCGCCAAAGATGTGGATGAAATAATCAGTATGCTTCCCGATGATGAATGCCAGTATGTGGGTGTTGCCGGAAGTAGGGTCGAAGTGCCACAATCCATTCAGCATGGTGTGATGTTGCATATCATGCAAGGAGATGAACTTGATAAATATTACCGATTGCCCGAGGTAATGCAATTGCCCAAAAGAATTATTACGATAGGAAGAGCCGATGCCTCGGTGTTCAATATGATACAATTGTCGGAGCGGGCATCGGCTTATATTTCCCGCCGTCATTGTACAATCGAATTTGATGACGAAAATGACATCTGGTACATTCGTGACGGCCAATGGGATAAAGGTAATGATGAAGGTTGGTCTTGTTCCCTGAATGGAACTTTTGTTAATTCAGAGGTTGTCACGAAAGAAGGCCATAAGATTGTGCCCGGTGATATCATCTCTATCGGGGATATGAAATTAAGAGTTGAAGCTTACTAAAATCAAATTTGTTTTTTATGTATGTCATAAAATTACAAGGTGACGTAGAGAAACGCGCAGGCATATACTACGAGTATGATGCTGATTCCACACCACTAGGAGAAGGTGGTATGGGGCGTGTGTTTAAGGGATACAAGGTGGTTGAAAGAACGGGGGAAAGAACACCTGTTGCAATTAAAGCCATATATGATAATATCCCGGAGCATGTTGTGGAAAGAGCAAGGCGGGAAGCCAACATTCGATTGGATAACGACAACTTGATACGGATGCTTGGTTTTGTTGAAACTACAACCACTATTGAAGGGGCTGGGAGCAAAGTACATTACCATGTGGTTATGGAACTCCTGGTCGGTGTAACACTTGAGAATGTGATAAATGGTATCACTTCAGATCAGACCGGCATGCAAATCCCTTTTGCGGCTGAAATATATAGCCAATACATTCAAAACCGGTATTCAACTGTTGTAAGGATAATGAAGCCTATACTTTCGGGGTTGATGGCTTTGCATGACAACGGTTTTATACATAGGGATATTGACCCGTCTAATATTATGCTGTCGATAGACGGCAAAATAAAACTTATAGATTTTGGTATTTGCAAGCAGATTGTGTCTCTTGGTAGTGTTGACAAAGCTTTAACTGCAACCGGTGTATTTATGGGTAAGGTTAATTATGCCGCACCCGAATTGGTGCTTGGAGATGTCAAGAACCAGAATTACACGACCGATATTTATGCGTTGGGGGTCTTATTGTTCCAATTATGCACAGGGCATCTTCCTTTCAGCGGAACTGATCAAGAAATCCTTTCCGCAAACCTGCGCAAACCTCTTCCGTTAAAAGAAATCCAAAATAACGACTATAAAAAAATCATAAAAAAGGCGACTGAAAAAGAACAGGCAAAAAGATATGCTTCTGTTGCAGAATTAAGGGTGGATTTGGAGCGTATCTCTACAAATGTAAGTAAAAACAATTTCGGGTGGAAGAAAGTGGTTGTGGTAGGCGCCCTTGTTGCAGCAATAATGGCTGCTGTCATAATTTGTATTAACTATCTGCCTGATGACCAACCAAACGAGAAAGGAATAATAACCACCAAGCAACCCACTTGTGAGGAAATTTATAGTAAAGCATTATCCTTGCTTGGGCAAACAGATAGCATTCAGCTACAGATACGGGGAAAAGAAATGCTCAAATTATTAGTAGAGGATAGCCTGTATGCTCCGGCTCAACAACAGTATTATGTGGTGTTGCTAAATTCAAATAGTCCTGAAGAGGTTAAAAAAGGATTTTCCGGATTGGAAAAAATGGCATTATCCGATACATTGAATGCCGAAGCTATGTTTGAATGTGGCCTGACTCTCTCAAAGAGTAACAAAGTATTTAATGTGCCAACTGTGCGGCAGGCATTTTTAGGAATTGAACCAGATTTGCCGAAGGCAAATGAATGGCTTTACAAGGCAATGCGTTTGGATGGTTCTGATTATAAGTCGGTTTATTGGGCTTTTAACAACCTGATGGAAATGAAATTAGATGGGTCATTACCTTCGAATGGAGACAAGAAAATTGTAGAGCTGTATAGACTTTTTGAAAATAGAATATTAAATCATAATGATGCCACGGCCAAGATATACAAAAAGGCCATTATTAGTGATAAGGAAACCTTGAAGGCTTGGGGATTAATTAATTGATGTAATAGAAATGAAGAATTTTTTACTTGTTACTGCTGCTATTGTTCTTTTCTTGCCCTCGGTTCATGGGCAAGGGTTTGAATATGATAGCAAGACCGATTTAGGGCATGGACTGCATAAAGTTAAAAGCGGTGATTTTTATGGGATTATAGATGACAACGATAATGTTATTGTTTCTGTTGAATTTCAAGATATTTTATTCAGGGAAGGCAAGGCTTTGTTGATAAAGGGTGATGTAATAGAAGGTATTGTTGACTCATTGGGAAATTCAAAATTATTTGACATAAAATATAAGGCTCACCCTAAATTCCGGTATATATATGATGGCCATATCATAATAGGGAACGATGAGAAATGGGGATTTTTAACAGCCGACGGAGTTCCTTTATATGTGGAAGAATCAAAGATTAAATCATTTTTTTCTTTGGGTAAAAAACATCCGACAATGTTTGATGTGGTATTTCCTTTTGTCGAAGGATATGCTGCAGTATATACCGACAGAAGTGGATGGCTGCATATTGATAAGGCGGGAGCAAAACGTTTCGTCCTGGAGGATAAGAAGATGAAAGCCTTATTTCGTTCGTCTGTTTATAAGGGGGAATGTATTATTGTTACAGATGAAGGCATTAAGCAATATCAGGAAACTGGCGAAATGCAAGCTGTGGTAAAACGCGTTTTATCATCGTCAATCACCAATGCTAATTATATGTTGGATGCACTGCCTGCGAGATTAATATACAACGAGGGTATCCTTACGATGGATTCTTTAATGCGTGTTTCTAAATATGAATCTAATTCTGATTCTATTGTGTTTATTGAGAAACCGCGAAAGACTGTTGTTAAGAAGGCTGTTATTGTTCCGCTTGATACATTATCAATAAAAGAGGATTTAGATGTTCAATTGATTTATAAAAATTTGCAGGCAAACGGAAGAGGTAAAGCATACACGGAAATTAAACTACAGAATACGTCTAATGAAAAAATTGAAAATCTTTCTGTTTCATTGGAATGTGCAGGAGCCGAAAGGGAATGGGAAGGAACGATAGATGCTCTTTCGGAACATAAATTGTCGTTTAATATCCCGGCTCGTTTTTCTTCTGCTTCAATCACACGTAAGATTCAGGTTGTAATAAGATACAAGGATGAGACTGTTGAACATACATTGCCTGTTACTATAAAAAGATATAACCCGATAAGATCTCGATAACTGATTCCTGTTTTTGCGGATAGCAATAATCATTCTAACGAAAGTGGGTGTGCCGAAATGCAAATTCAGGGGCGGCAAAGCCGTCTAATTTGAGGTAACCGATGTGTAAGGTGAAGCCGAACCGAACCATCGGAGTATGAAACCATCATATTTAAAACGGCCTCAAAGAGGTAGAATGCATTGGACCGTAATGTGTTCGACCTTTTTGAGGCCGAGCTTATTTACTGAATATCCCTATTTACTGAATGTTCCAGTTGTAGAGATACAAAATCGCATTTTGATGCGCCTCCTATAACTTCAATGTTGGAATTTTGATACGCCCTCGTTCACAATTGCATACACACAAAGGACTCCTGCGCAGATGCGGGAGTCCTTTGTGTCGGTTAAACCATATCTGCCTCGGCGGCGAGGATCAGTTGTTTTCGGGGCGGAGCTTGCGGACGGTTTCTCCGGTGCGCCACATCTCGCTGTCGTGCAGGGCTTTCAGTTCGGCATTGAGCTTTTCGCGATAATCGGGCTGGCTGTTGGTGTCAATCGAGATTTGAGCTTCGTTGCCGGTCTTTACACTATCATACAGCTTTTCCATCACAGGCTTGATGGCATCGTGGAACGGGCCCATCCAGTCGAGTGCGCCGCGTTGTGCGGTTGTCGAGCAGTTGGCATACATCCAGTCCATACCCTTTGCAGCGAAGAGCGGCATGAGCGACTGCGTGAGTTCCTCAACGGTCTCGTTGAATGCTTCTGAAGGGGTATGCCCGTTTTCACGCAGCACTTCATATTGTGCAAGCAGCAAGCCCTGGATTGCACCCATAAGTGAACCGCGCTCGCCGGTGAGGTCGCTGTAAACTTCACGCTTGAAAGTGGTCTCAAACAAGTAACCCGAGCCGACACCTATACCAAGTGCTATGCAACGGTCAAGGGCATGGCCTGTGGCGTCCTGATAAACGGCATAACTGGAATTGATGCCGCGGCCTTGCAGGAACATTGTGCGCAACGATGTACCCGACCCCTTGGGGGCAACCATTATCACATCGACATCTTTCGGCGGAACTATGCCTGTGCGCTCGCTGTAAGTGATACCGAAGCCGTGTGAAAAATAAAGAGCCTTGCCTGCCGTCAGGTGCTTCTTAATGGTAGGCCACAGTGCAATTTGCGCAGCATCGCTGAGCAGATATTCGATAATGGTGCCGCGCTTTGCAGCCTCTTCTATCTCGAAAAGAGTTTCTCCGGGAACCCAACCGTCGGCAACGGCCTTGTCCCACGTCTTGCTCTCCTTGCGCTGGCCGACAATCACTTTAAAACCATTGTCACGCAAGTTAAGTGCCTGTCCGGGCCCCTGCACGCCATAACCTATAACGGCGATAGTCTCGTCTTTCAATACTTCTCTCGCTTTTTCAAGTGTGAACTCGTCGCGGGTGACTACTTTCTCGTCAACACCGCCGAAATTTAAAATTGCCATAAGTTAGAAATTTATGTCTGGAATGAAAAAAATTATTTCTTTAATTCGCTGAATTTAAACCGTGCGCGACAATGCGCCACCATCCCGTCGGAGATCTCGGCACGGCAATCGTGCACATCGGCATCATCTACCGTTATGTTGACAGTTGCCCCGTAATGACATTCGCGCATGAAAACGATTTCAAAACGCGTCACCAGGTAACGGTCATAATGTTCCATCGGCCACTGGTCCATAAGCCGCTCAATGTAACGCACCGTGTTGACATGACGGTTGAAATCCACATCACAATAAGCAAATGTGTAATTGCCCGTCCGTCCCTGTTTCACAGGCGATATTCTTGACGGAGGTGCCATGAGGCAAGGCACATCGGGACGCGCCGACTCGGCCAATTCTTTTATCGACGACAAATCGGTCAACTTGCGCGTATTCATGTCAATCATCGCCCATTCCGAACGTACATATCCCACCACCTCGCCGTTGCAAAATATCGCAAAATTGCGGAACGAGAGCAACTTGCTCGCGACCTCAATCCACGACTTGATGGTATAATTGTCATTCACACGCGGATAACGCTGCATCTCGATGGCAAGTTTGGTTAGAACCCAACCGCGGCCTTCAGGGGCAAACCGCGCATACCCCACATTCATCAGGTTGGCGTGTTCGGTCGCCACCCTTATCAGGCGGTTCACAAGCAATGGCAACGGCATCATGCTCTCGGCATTACATTCCCCTGCAGCGAGGAAAAACTCGTGGGAATAGACACCGGCATCCTCGGTTATTCTTCGTTCAAGCATCGCTCAACCTCCTCTTTGCGCCGTGCGCGTTCTTCGATATACATCGTCACATATTCCTCGGGCGACTTGGTGACAGCCACACGTCCGCTACGCACAAACTGGCGTATGTCGTAACGCTTCAACTCTTCAAACAGCGCAGTCGTCTCATCGTCATGCCCGGTCTTTTCGATTACCGTATATTCACGTGTGATTTCAAGTATGCGGGCATTATAGTGGCGTATTATCTTCTCAAGGTTCTTCTCGTCGAGCAACTGAACCGTGGGCACCTTATACAGAGCCACTTCCTGATATACAATCTCACTGTCGCGGTAATAAAACGACTTCAACACATCGATGCGTTTTTCTATTTGTTGCACAAGTTTGGCTATAGTCAGCTCATCGGCATACGTCGTGATGGTGAATTTATGTACCCCCGCAATCGACGAAGGCGACACCGACAACGACTCGATATTGAGCTTGCGCCGAGTGAAAATTATGGATATTTGGTTGAGCAAGCCTACGCGGTTCTCCGAGAACACCGTAACCGTAAACAGCTCCTTATTATTGACTTCTTCCATTTTTACACAACGAATTAATGTTCGTACTTCTCATCTTTGTTCAGCAAAATGGTGGTACACGGCGCTCCTGCCGGAATCATCGGGTACACAAGCTCCTCGGGGTCGATATTTATATTTAGCAGATAAGCACCATTGTGTGCCAGCATACGGCCTATTGCAGCATCCAATTGGTCGGGAGTTTCCACATCCTCGGCCGGAATGCCATAAGCATTGGCAAGCATGACAAAATTGGGATTTACCAACTCGGTTGACGAAAAACGCCTGTCATAGAACAGCGTTTGCCACTGGCGCACCATTCCAAGGAAATTATTGTTGAGCAGCACAATCTTCACATCAATGCCGTAATGCAAAATCACGCCAAGTTCCTCGACAGTCATCTGCAGGCCGCCATCACCGGTAAAGAAGCACACCGTGCGGTCGGGAGCACCTATTTTTGCCCCTATCGAGGCCGGCAACCCGAAACCCATAGTGCCCAGTCCGCCCGAAGTAATAATGCTGCGCGGAGCGGTATATTTGAAATAACGTGCTGCGAGCATCTGGTTCTGCCCCACATCGGTCACAAGCACCGCACCGCGCCCGGCGGCCTCGGCCACTTTCCGGGCCACGCAGCCCATGGTTATGCGATTCGGGTCGTTAAGTTCCACATCGATAACTTTTTCAAGTTCTACCTTGCGAGCCTTCTCGAAACTTGCAAGCCACTCGTCATGCCGCGCAGGAGCAACCCTGTCGGCAAGCATCGAAAGCACCGCCTTGGCATCGCCGTGGATGGTAGCCGCAGGTTTTATAATCTTGCCGAATTCCGACGAATCGATATCGATATGCACCACTTTTGCCTGGGTGGCAAAGTGTGCAGGGTCGCCTGTTACACGGTCGTCGAAGCGCATACCCACCGCAACAAGCAAGTCGCACTCCCCGATAGCGACATTGGCCGCCACATTGCCGTGCATTCCCACAAATCCCTTAAACAACGGATTGTCGGAATCCATAGTTGACAAGCCCAAAAGCGTGGTTGCAACAGGCATCTGAGCCTTTTCGGCGAGGCGTAACAATTCCCCCTCGCCACCTGCGATTTCCACACCATGCCCGGCAACCAACAGCGGACACTGTGCATGGTCAATCATCTGTGCCACCCGGTCAACATCGGTTTCGTTGATTTCAGGACACGGCTCATAGGTACGCACAAACCGGCACTTCTTATATCCGCGCCACTCCATCATTGCCGTCTGTGCATTCTTGGCAAAGTCAAGAACTACGGGACCCGGGCGACCTGTCGATGCAATATAAAACGCACGAGGTACAGCCCATCGCAAATCTTCCACGTTGCGTATCTGGTAGCTCCACTTGGTCACCGGTTGTGTAATGCCTATAACGTCGGTCTCCTGGAATGCGTCCGACCCAAGCAGTTCACTGCCCACCTGGCCGGTAATCACCACAAGCGGCGTGCTGTCCATCATGGCATCGCCAAGTCCGGTGATGACATTGGTGGCTGCCGGACCCGAAGTAACCACTACCACCCCCGTGCGCCCCGATACCCGGGCATACCCTTGTGCCGCATGAATGGCTCCTTGCTCATGCCTTACCAAAACATTGCGCAAGCGGTCTTTATAATCATACAGGCGGTCGAAAACCGGGATAATCGCCCCACCCGGGTAGCCGAATATGGTATCGACACCCTCGGCCATCAACGAGCGTATCAACGTCTCGGCTCCTGAAATCATTTCACTCATAATATCTTTATAAAAATATGTCTATATCGTTTACTTACGTTACTGTTTTCATTCGCGCACGCCACCGCGGTCGGCCGATGTGACCATCGAAGCATAAGCCTGCAATGCCTTCGACACCACACGGTTGCGCCGTGTGGGCGTGAATGCGTCTTTGCCACGTGCTTCCTCCTCGGCTCGGCGCGCTGCAAGTTCCTCGTCGCTTAATTGCACATTGATGCTGCGCTCGGGAATATTTATGTCGATGATATCGCCATCACGCAACAGCCCCACGTTGCCGCCTCGTGCCGCCTCGGGAGAAATATGCCCTATCGACAACCCCGATGTTCCGCCCGAGAAACGTCCGTCGGTAATAAGCGCACATTCCTTGCCCAGGTGACGCGACTTGATGTAGGAAGTGGGATAAAGCATCTCCTGCATACCGGGTCCGCCCTTTGGCCCCTCGTATATAATCACCACCACGTCGCCTGCCTGCACCTTGCCGCCCAATATGCCTTCAACTGCATCTTCCTGCGACTCAAACACACGAGCCGTTCCGCGGAAATGGAAAATGCTTTCATCGACACCGGCAGTCTTTACCACACACCCATGCAATGCTATATTGCCATGCAACACGGCAAGGCCGCCGTCTTTCACATAAGCATGGTCAAAATCACGGATGCACCCGTTTGCACGGTCGGTGTCAAGCTCCTTGTAATAATTTTCCTGGCCGCCAAGAGTTACCGACCTCACTCCGGCAGGAGCGCTTTTCCACAGCCATGCAGTGGAAACATTGAATTTGCCGCCCTCGATGGCATAGCGGTCGATGGCCTCGCCAAGCGTCAACCCATCGACACGCATCAACGACGTGTCGATGAGACCGCCTGCGGCAAGTATGCCCATAATCGACATTATGCCTCCGGCACGGTTTACATCTTCGATGTGATATTTTGAATTCGGAGCCACCTTGCACAGCACCGGCGTGCGGCGCGAAAGCGCATCGATATCGGCCATTGTGAAGTCGGCTTCGGCTTCATTTGCCACAGCCAGCAAGTGCAACACAGTATTGGTGCTGCCCCCCATGGCAATATCGAGCGTCATGGCATTCAGCATGGCTTGGCGGCTTGCGATACTGCGCGGCAACACGCTTGTGTCGCCTTCATCGTAATACTTGTGGCAATTTTCCACGATTTGCCTTGCAGCCTGCTTAAACAGTTTCATGCGGTTGGCATGGGTCGCCACAATCGTGCCATTGCCCGGCAATCCAAGCCCGAGAGCCTCGACGAGGCAATTCATGGAATTGGCCGTAAACATTCCCGAGCATGACCCGCACGTAGGACAGGCGCAATTTTCCACCTCGGCAATTGTTGCATCGTCGATACTGTCGTCGGCAGCATCAACCATAACATCGATAAGATCGAGAGCACGATTGCCAAGGTGCCCGGCCTCCATTGGGCCACCCGACACAAAAATCGCGGGTATGTTCAACCTCATGGCAGCCATAAGCATTCCGGGCGTGATTTTGTCGCAGTTGCTTATGCACACCATTGCATCGGCGCGGTGCGCGTTAACCATATATTCCACGCTGTCGGCAATAAGGTCGCGCGAAGGCAGCGAATAAAGCATACCATCGTGCCCCATTGCGATACCGTCGTCAATGGCAATGGTATTGAATTCGGCAGCAAAACAGCCCAACTGTTCTATTTCGCGTTTCACCACCTGCCCCACTTCATGCAAATGGGTGTGCCCAGGCACAAATTGCGTGAACGAATTGACAATTGCTATAATAGGTTTGCCCAGCTGTGTGGGTTTCATGCCGTTGGCAAGCCACAATGCACGTGCACCGGCCATGCGGCGCCCCCCGGTCGATATCGAACTTCTTAATGGAATACTCATTGATTTATCATTTTGCTATAATTAAGAAACCATCCTGAATAAAGCCCGATACGGGCTGTGCCGCAATGTCAGGCATCCCGACACAGCCACATGGACAAAAACAGATTCGGTTTCATATTAAAAATACTTCAATCTCACAAAAGCACCGGCAACCCCATTCATAAAATAAGAAAACCTTTCCACCATCAATCTTGCTGTTTTGGAGGAAAGGCCTTATATGTGATTGTTTTTTCACCAAGTGCTTCAATACGTTATCTCCGCGACGCTACTTCGTTTCCTCCTTCATTTCACAATAATACCGGCAATCACTGCCACGACACCTATCGACAAGACGGCGTGCAGAATCACTGATAGCAAATTAATGACAGAAACAGTCGCGTTCATAACATCGTTCTATTTATTATGCCACAAAGTTATGTAA
This sequence comes from uncultured Bacteroidales bacterium, assembly GCA_949289215.1. Lineage (GTDB taxonomy): Bacteria > Bacteroidota > Bacteroidia > Bacteroidales > Muribaculaceae > Avimuribaculum. Next base: position 58,107 of record CASENC010000035.1, read on the forward strand.
GAATATGCAACAATACAAATTTTTTACACAAAATTTGCCCCAATTGCAACAGTTGTCAACCACACAGTCCTTTATACAAAAAATACGAAACATAGCACACCGTTATTTCAACAAAAAAGTGGTTGCAAGGTACACAAGGCCCTTGCAACCACCCATCAGATATTTATCGCCGATTATCGCACTACATTTATTTTACGTGTGGCACGAGTTCCGGCATTATCGTCAATAATGGTAAGAATATACATTCCGGTAGGAAGTGATGACACATCAATCGACGATTGCTTGCCATCAAACATCATGACAGTTGCTCCTCCCATATTTGTCAATACCAGGCGGGTATATTCACCTTCGATGGTTAACCTGTCGCTCGCCGGATTAGGATATACCTTGAGCGAATTGCCAGATACGTATTCAACGCCCAACGCACGGGTGTCGAATGTAATGGTAACCATCTCCGACTCGCCCGAGTTATACACAGCCTTGACCCCGGCAGTGTGTTCGCCGGCCGATACGCCATCGAATTGCCAGCTTATCTCGGAAGTTTCACCCATGCTCTTTCCGTCGAGATATACCTCATATGTCACTCCCGGCGTTTGTACAGCCGATGCCGAAGCCGCACGCATTCGTGAAACAGCAGGCAGTTGGCCTATTTTCACGTCATCGATCATAAGGATAAATCCGTATTCTTCGGTCGAGACATTGCGTATGGCCACATGCTTGGCTGCGGCAGGAACAGTATATGAATATTCGGTCCAGCCGGTAACCGGCTTCACATTCTCGGCAAGCCATACGAAATCGTCGGTAGTGGGGTTGGCCTCAAGTGTGTAACCCACACAGAATATATCGTGATTTCCATTTTGGGTATCATAAGAACTTACATAGAAGCTGAACCCGAAATCGCTTGCATAAGACAATTCAGGCGAAACAAACCAGTCGTTGCTGCCACCGAGAGCCACAAAACTTGCAAGGAATTTGTCACCGCTGTGTGGTTTCAACTGTCCATTTTCGGCTTGTGACGGATTTACCGACGACGGGTTGAATGCCATGAACGCCATCTTGCTATTCATGTTGGCAAATTCCGCATTTTGGAAACCGTAGGTGTATTGGTCATCACCGTCGATATATGTCCATCCCACTTCTCCCGCCGGGTTGATTTCAAAATCTTCGCAACTTTCAAAATCTTCCTCAATGGGGTCGGTGGTATTCCATGTGAACAACACCGAGCTTGCCGAACCATTCACAAGCTCCACTTTCAAATTCTCGGGAGCGACAATTATCTCTTTCAACAAATATGCGTCGGTCGAGTAATCGTCGTCATTTGAGAAATCGACTGAAGCATTGACATTCTCATATCCGGCAAGAGTTATCGTAAGTTTGTAAGTATCTTTTACAAGGTTATCGAAAGTAACCGCACCGGTTTCATCAACCACTGCGGTATAATTGCCGCCATAAGTATTACCGTTGAGCGTGACAACTGCTCCTGTGGCACCTTCGCCCTCACTATTCGACTTAACATTCACAACAACCCGGGCATACATATTGTGAGCCATCAATGGTGAAAATGCCGCTTCCGACTCCGAACCGTCGGGATAAACCGTCTTAACGGCATAAGCATACATTCCGGCCTCGGCCCCTGCAAGATTGTCGGCAACAGTCATATCCGACTGGGCAGCACTTGTTACCGGTACCCATGCCGTCGCATTGCCTTCGTCACCGTGTTTCACACGCCACACATTATAAGTGCAGAAATCGGGCATCGCCTCTCCATCGGCAAGCAGGCTGCTTTTATCACCATTGTCGGCAAGGCGGTAACCTTTACCTCTAATCATCAAGTTACTGCGAATGCCATCTCTTTCAACAAAATCAAATTCTCCGTTGGTATAAGTGGCAGCAAACACATGAGTATTCTCCTTGAACGGGTAAACCAGGTCTTTTCCACCATCGATACCGATTCCAAGGTAACCGTTCATATAGCTCAAACCTATCACGCAACCGTTGGGAGCAAACACTGTATCGGGCAAAACATGAGTGTTCCATTGGTCGTCAGTGGCAGCAACCTCCTCGGTATATAACACGTCGCTTGTGGGATTGCCTTCTTCGTCAAGAGCAAGCACAAATACATTGACATAATAATGTGGGCCACCGGCAAGCGTCTGATACCAACTTACCTCGGTAAGAGCCATCGGCTCCCGATAAATGGTTCCGAGGACGGTATTTTCATTACCGTTAGATATACCCAGGTTGCCGTTAAGCACACCGCCATCGGTACGCAGTGAAGTGACATTCGACGCCGCTTGCCAATTTACCGTTACCCCGGCATTGCTTTCGGTTGCAAGTACATTGACCGGTGCGTATTTAAGATATTCGAGCTTTATGCTGTCGATTTTAATATCTTCATCTATAACGGGAATTTCCGAAACATATTCGGCCATCCATTCCTTATTTACTGTCAACCTGTATGAAATATCCGATACGTAAACCGACTCAAACGTGTATGCTCCCGCATCATCGGTTGTAGTAGAATAATCTTCATATCCCGAGAGGCTGACCGTTGCACCGGCAACCGGCTGCTTGTCGAGCGTGGTAACAACGCCGCTCACGCTATAAGCGTGCAATTCCATAAGTTCTGCATCAAGCACAACATCGGCACCATCGGTAATTTTCACATTGCGTGTCACGGTTGCGTAATCCTGCTTTGTCACTGTAACAGTGTAATCACCGTCGGGAACATACTTCAATTCATAATTTCCTTCGGCATCGGTTTCGACTGTTATGTTGCGCTCCACAATTGTCACCTCGGCACCGGCTATAGGCGTTCCTTCCATATCGGTAACCAAACCCTTTATCGACGCACCGTTGCAGCGCATCTGCAATGTTACCGAAGCCTTGCTGCCAAATTTGGTGTTTCCGTAGTTGGCAGTAGTGGTATTGAACGAGAATGCCGTGTAACTGCTGCCCCAATAGTAAGTTCCAACCGACCCATCTGTAGAGAAACATGGGTAGTTAATACCATTATAATATGTACCATCGGGCAAGTCGTTCACTGTGAGTATGGCAAGGTTCTTTCCTTGTTCAAAATAGAATTTCTTTTGCAGTTCAAGTGTTATTTCGCTTGTTCCCGACGGTATATCGATAGTGCCATCATACACAAGCGTCATCTCGGCCTCGGGTATCCACGTGGTGGCTTGTGTCAAATCGGTGTTGGCCATATACACCTTTACGGGTATGCCATTTCTGGCATCCGACATTCCGTTTTGTACCGTAAAGTTGAACGATTCAACCACGCCGTCTTCTTTCCCTATCTCACTCGGAGTATAGATGTTCAGAGCTGCAGCATTGCTGTTATAAACGTCAAACAAGATATAACGAGAGCTGCCTGTGATGGTACCTGTCTCGACAAATTCGGCACTGCCTTCGGGCAACACAGTCACTTCAATCGACTCCGACGAGTTATCTCCCGACACTTCATCCTTGGCATATGCCACCTCGGCGTGTACCGTCACGGCTCCTTCGGTTTCGGGAGTCCACGATATTTCCACAATCCGGGAGGCACCCGTTTCAAGGGCTTCAGCAACATCGACAGTGGCAAGCGTGCTGCCTTGAGCATCTTTCAGCAACACTTGGAAAGCATCGGCCGCATTTGCGCCTTTATTGGCAACTTCAACGTTATATGTATAACTGTTTCCGACAACTGCATTTTTCGGACCTGAAAAACCAAGTACCGTCAAGTTGTTATCGGCCAACTCCTCAAGGGTGATGTCGGTGAGGTAGGTATAATAAGTGCGCGGATCGGAATAAATGTAGAATCCTATATTATATATTCCATCCTCATTCACCGAGAAAGTATATTCTATTGTGGAATATTCATACGATGACGAAGACTTCAAAGCTTCGTTTTCATAAAGCACCTCAGTCATGTCCTCAACCTTTGAACCTTGCCCCAAGAAAACTTTCATTTTGGCCGAAGTCTGCGTCTTGATTGCAAATGTACCCTTGTAATTCTTCCCGGCTTCAAGTTCAAAATCATGGGAAATCAACCAATCATCCGACGGTGTTGTAGAATTATACGCATTATTATACTGCATACTTCCATAAGAATATCCCTGCGACCATGTGCGGCCGTCGTCATCGGCATCGATTATAGTCCATGTGGCCACTTCGTCGGCATTGGCAAAACTGCACGAATAAGGCAGTTTGTTACCCGGCCCGAGCACAATTTCATCGCTTGTAGCCGAAACTCCTTGTCCGGCCTTGGTCGATGCCGTGATTTCATATGTATAAGTTGTCACCTGCTTTATACCGGCATCGGTGCAGGCAGGCTCGGTAAGTCCGTTTCCAATCTCCATGCCATCAGGTTGGCGCACTACGTTATAAGTGAGTGTCGAACGGTCATACCATCCGCCATTGGCACCGGTATTCGGAGCATCCCATGTAACAGCAACTTCGTCGGGATGAACTTTTGTGAGCAACACATTAGCCGGTGTGCCGGGAACATCTTCACCCACAAACACAGTCGTATCGGTCAAAACACCGCGACCCTTCTCGTTGACGGCGGCAATTTCGTATGTTGCAAGCAAGCCGGTTTCACCTTCGATATTATCGGTCCATGAAGCAGCTTCACCCGGCACCATGCCGTCGAGCGATTTCACAAGTTCGTCGTTTCGATATATATTTACACTTGCGATTGATGTGAGTTCTCCTCCGCCAAACACTGCGGTAGGGTTAACCCATTTCAGTTCGGCACTGCAAGCCCCGTTCGGGTCGGGAGTGACAGTGAAATCCGACACAGCCACAGGTGTGCCGTCGGCCGAAGCCGTGAACGGTACATAAAGCCCGGCAACCGATGCGTCACCGGCCGAACCCATCATGGATACTATAGTGGCAAGACCGGTCTCGACATCAATCTTGCACAGATAGCTTTCCTCGGTATCCCATCCGCTGGAAGTCTGCACAAGGGCACCCAGCGTCCACCACAGCGTCTTGTCGGTGTGGTCGAATTCCATCGAGCAGTCACCTGTAGGCCGCATTTCGGTCTTGCCTATCAATGTTTCCTCGCCAGTATTCTTGTCGATTGCCATAAAGTTGCCATATTTGGTAACTCCATATAATTGTCCGTCATAAGAGCAGGCAAGCGAGAAATAGAAATTATCCATATCGGCAACCTTCACCGCCTTGGCCGTAGCAAGGTCGATAGTGTAAAGTGCACTGCTGCCGGGCATTTCAGCACCACCTATGCTGCCCGAAACGGCATAGCACGTGCCGGTGGAATAATCCACGGTCATGTCGGCTATTTTATTGGAAAAGCCCGAAAATTCACCCACGGTAACCCGTTCCCCCGTCTTGAAATCAATGCGGAGCAATTCCTCGGCAACAACATTTGTGGTTGCATAACCATTTGATGCGGCATAATAATACCCGTCATAGTAAACTCCCGCACTCAAATATAACGAGCCGAAATCTTGAATTTCTTCAAAGCTCGTCATTTTTGGGAACGGAAAGCTCACCAACTGCGTCACCGTGGTCTGCTGATCAAAGAGCAAGATACCATATGCCACAGGCGACGTTTGCGCACGTCCCGGCAAGCATGTAGCACACACTATTGCCAAAACTGCTGTTTTGGCAAGCAAGCTTAATTTACTCATTTTAAACCTTTGATAAAATTAAAAAACAAAAATAAACATTACAAAAACTGCTGCAAATGTATAATAAATTACACAATTGTCTCATATCAATAAGTTTTATATTCAAAGGAAACGATTAAATGCCCGTTTTCACGCCATAATCAAAAACCGTTTTGTTTTTTTATTTCTTATTGGCATTATTTTCATTCTTATTGTGTATATTCGCAGTGCATAAACTCACTCATGAAAACTTATGTCGAAATTTAAGAAACAAATATTGGGCAACCTTAAAGATTATATCATGATAATCGTGGGGCTTGCAATGTATGCCTTTGGATACACGGCTTTCATCTTGCCCGAAGAAGTGGTAATAGGCGGTATGCCCGGCATTTCGGCTCTCATATATTTCAAGTTCAAAATACCGGTAGCCATCTCCAACTTTGTTTTGAACCTTCTGTTGCTGGCCATCGCCTGGCGCATAGTGGGACGCACATTCGTGCTGCGCACCATATTCGGCATAACGGGAATCAGCTTGCTGCTGGGTGTGATGCAGCCGCTCTTTACCGAGCCGCTTGTGGAACAACAGGCATTTATGAACGTGCTGCTCGGCGGTCTGCTTTGCGGCATGGGCGTAGGGATGGTGTTTGTGCACAACGGCAGCACCGGCGGCACCGATATCGTGGCGGCGATGGTATCGAAATCGAGCAATGTAACCATAGGCCGCACAATACTTTATGTTGACGTGGTGATAATATCCAGCTCCTACCTGCTATTTCACAGCATCGACAAGATTGTGTATGGCTATGTGATTTTGCTTGTAATATCCACCGTGTGCGATTACGTTATCAACACTAACCGCCAGGCAGTGCAGTTCAACATTATTTCGGAAAAATGGTCGGAGATTGCCGATGCCATCATAAGCGAAGCACACCGCGGCTGCACCCTTATCCACGGTACCGGCTGGTACACAAAGCACGATGTGAAAATCCTGCTTGTGATGTGCCGCAAAATCGAAGCCATATCAATATTCCGAATAGTAAAAAGCATCGACCCACACGCATTTGTCACACAAGCCAACGTCAACGGTGTGTATGGGCAGGGGTTTGACGAAGATAAGATGAAACAGCAAATCAAGAAATTGCGCAACGCAAAGGCTCGCGGTGAAGCCCCCAAGCCGACCATACCGCTCGAACACAACAGCAAAATCGAAGAAACAGCCGACTTCACTCATAGGCAAATATGACCGATAACCTGTTCCAAATATCACAAAAGCGCAAACAATCTATCCTTGATATGAATTTTTTCACTATCTTTGGATATAGTATTTATCACATAACATTAAAAACTTAATTAGGTATTATGAAGAAATTATTGTTAACACTGATGTGCGTAATAAGTGCTTTTTGCATCGCACGTGCCGACAGCGGTGACATCGCAATCGGCGTTCAAATGGGACATGGATCTTTAGCCAACCAAATAGGACTTGGAGCCCGGGTACAAATCGGCTTCACCGATGAATTGCGCCTTGAACCGTCGTTCAACTACTACTTCCGCCAAAGCGGCATAGCTACCTGGGATGTGGATATCAACCTGCACTATATGTTTGACGTGGCTGACAGCTTCAGTGTATATCCGTTGGCCGGTATTTTCGTTTCCAATTGGGACTTTGATCCGGGATCGGACACACGTTTCGGTGCAAACCTTGGTGCCGGTGCCGAATATGCCATAACCGACGTGGTGTCGCTAACAGGTGAACTCAAATATATGCTCACAGGTGACTACAGGCAACTTGCCACACTGGTAGGCGTGACATTCAAGTTCTGACAAAACCGCATATTTATGCAGCAAGCAATAGGGGGGATGCCGATGTGGTATCCCCCTTTATCATCACTCTTGTTTTTTACCAAAAATTAACTCATATAAAATAAAAAATAATTAATTTCACTTATTAGTTTGCTGATTCAGTTAAAAAAAGTATCTTTGCATAAGAAAATTTGTCATTACATACGTTATATACAAAAATGTTTCCGCAGGTTTGGCAAAAACCGATGGAACACACATGAGAGAAGATGCACTTATGCAAGGATATATGAGAAAGCAATTTTTAATACCGATGTTCATTTGCCTCGCCGCTATTGCGTCCATGATATTTATTTCATGCAACAACACGGTGAATGAGAAACGCATGATAACGGTAAGCATTCTGCCGCAAAAATTCATGCTGAAGAAAATAGTCGGCGACAATTTCGAAATATCTTGTATGCTCAACGAGGGAAACAACCCCGAAGCTTATGAACCGAGCATGACACACCTGATGAACATAGAGCACAGCATGGCATACTTCTGCATCGGGTACATAGGTTTTGAAGATGCCATTGTGGGAAAAGCCCATATCAACAATCCCGATCTGAAGATATACAACAACAGCAAAGGCATAAACGTGATACGCGGCACACATTTCTCACCCGAAGGCGCGCATGACGAGGCCGACCCCCACCTGTGGACATCGGTGGCAAATGTTATAACCATTTCTAAAAATATGCTCGATGCCGTCATAGAGCTTGATCCGAAAAATGCCGACACATATACCCGCAATTTCAATGCCTTCAAGACCGAACTCGACAGCCTCGACTCTTATATAAAGTCAAAGCTTGCCGATAAGCGCGGCACGGCATTCCTCGTATGGCACCCGTCGTTAAGCTACTATGCCCGCGATTATGGCCTGCGGCAAGTAAGTCTTGAATATGAAGGGAAAGAGATACCCATCGACAAGTTGAAACAAAATATCGATGCAGCCCGTGAAAGCGGTGCCCGCGTTTTGTTCATGCAGCGCGAATTCGACAGTCGCCAGGCCGAAGCCATCGGCTCGGAACTGGGTGTAAAGATGGTTAAAATCAACCCAATGGGATATGATTGGGAAATTGAACTGAAGAATATAACAGATGCAATCGCCGACAACTGACCCCATAATCACACTCGATGACGTGTGTGTGACCTATGGCAGGAACTATTCGCCTGCACTCGACCATGCATCACTTACCATCAATCGTGGCGACTTCGTTGCCGTGACAGGACCCAACGGCGGAGGCAAAACCACCATGCTGCGTGTAGTGCTGCAGTTGTTGAAGCCTACAAGTGGAGAGGTACGCTTTTATCATAACCGGAAACCGGTGAAACGCCTGGATGTGGGTTACCTGCCGCAAAAAAACATGATTGACAACCGTTTTCCGGTAACAGTGGAAGAGGTGGTTGCCATGGGGCTGCCAAGCGTGATGAAACCGTTGCATCGCATATCGGCCGAAGAGCGGCTCCTCATCGATGCGACACTCGATACCATAGGAATGACCGACAAACGCAACAGCCCCATCGGAGCACTCTCGGGAGGCCAGTTGCAACGCGCCCTACTCGGCCGTGCCATGATCTCACACCCCGAAGTGCTGGTGCTCGACGAACCGCTGTCATATATCGACAAGGAATTTGAACGCCACTTGTATGGCATAATAGAGCAACTTGCCCGCCAATCGACCATAATACTCGTGTCGCACGAAATGAGTGTCATATCGGGAATGGCCAACCGCCACATAATCATCGACAAAACACTACACGAGTGCCACGCCGCACACCACTACGCCCGCACCGAGTGCGAATAACATTTTTCGTCTTGAAACATTATTTATCATTGTTTATGTGCGCGATAGTGCAAACTATTGTGTATTTTTACAATCTAATCAATAAAACAGCTTTTACACAATGAAACGATATAGCGCACTCATAATATTGGCAATAATTGCCGCTTTGCAAATTTTCACGTCATGCACGGCGTTCACTTACACTTATTACGATTACCCTGAACATGAAATCACACCCGACACCAGCCGGTGGTGGCTGAAACCGGTGTATATACGCACCGACACTACCACCAACCGCGACAGCATGGAGATGCGCAACTTCGTGTGGTTCCACGACGACCAGCAGGGGGTGACCTATGTGAAAGTGTCGGCCGACAACTCCATCCTGTTTGAGCCACGCAGCACCGAACTTGACAGCCGCGCATTGATCGAACTGATTTACATAGGCACTCTGCTCGACGACAAACCATTCTCGGAACTTATCATATACGGCTCGACCGACGACACCGAAAGCCGCGACTACAGCCGGGAATTGTCGCAAGAACGAGCCGAAACAGTGGCCGAATACCTTGAAAGCATGGGATACAACCCCGACATAATACAAGCCATAGGCCTCGGCGACACCGACCCCGCTGCAAGCAACCGCACAATAGAAGGCCGCGCGCTCAACCGCTACGTCGATGTATTCGTCACCATTGCCGACAATTAATCGCCCATAACCGTGGCAACGATATGCCGCGGCGAAGGTTCGTCGCGGAACTCGCACAGGTATATTCCCTGCCATGTGCCTAAGTTCAGGCGACCGCGTGTAATGGGTATGGTAAGCGACACCCCGGCAATGGTGCATTTTGCATGAGCCGGCATATCGTCAAGCCCTTCAAGCGTATGCCTGTAATATGGTTCACCCTCGGGAGCCAACCGGTCAAGCAGCCGGTCAAGGTCGTGCCGCACGTCGGGATCGGCATTCTCGTTGATGGTCAATCCGCAACTGGTATGTTTGACAAACAAATTAAGCAGCCCCGCAGTGGGTAACTGCTGCGGCAAATGGCGTAACACCTCGCCGGTAACAAGGTGGCACCCTCGCCGCCTCGCCTGCAATGTAAATTCCACTTGATATACCATATCCTCTACTCAATATTTCTTCAGTTCGGCATAGAGGCGATGCAGCGGCAGGCCCATCACATTATAAAAACTACCCGATATGCCGCGCACGCCTATGCAACCTATCCATTCCTGTATGCCGTATGCCCCGGCCTTGTCGGTGGGATTGAACGTATCCACATAATACTGTATCTCGTCATCGGTAAGCGGAGCAAACTCCACCTCGGTTATCGCGCTGAACGACGATTGCCGCCCAGCCGTGGTTATCGTCACACCGGTAATCACGTGGTGCTTCTTGCCCGAAAGGCTGTGCAACATGGCGCAAGCCTCGGCAGCATCGTGCGGCTTGCCCAGCACCTTCCCGTCACATACCACCACGGTATCGGCAGTGATTACCAGACGGTTACCAACGGCATACTGCCTGTAGGCTTCAGCCTTGCTACGAGAAATAGCCTGCGCCACTTCCATAACCGGCGTATCGGCAGGGAACGACTCGTCGATACCATCGATGACGTGTGTCGTAAATTTTATACCCAGGTCGGCAAGCAATTGCTTGCGGCGCGGTGAATTGCTGGCCAGCACCACCTCATATATTCCCAAATTTTCAAGCGGTTTCATGTCAAATATGTTTTTTACATCCCCAAAATTACACGATATTTCTGAATTGACAGCCAACCATCCTAATTCTTAACCGATTATTTGTATTGTTGCAGATAAATGCCTAATTTTGCACGGTTGACATAAAATTGTGCAACGCAACAATCCTCAACACGACGTTAACGATTTTGAAAACAAGGGACAAGCTCATAGAAATCGCGCGGCAGCTGTTTGCGAAAAAAGGTATCGAAAACACCACAATGAACGACATTGCCGCTGCCTCGGACAAGGGGCGGCGCACCATTTACACCTATTTCCGCAACAAGCGTGACATATATAATGCCGTGGTTAAAACCGAGAGCGACAAAATCGTGGAAAAATTGACGCAGATACTCGACAAGCCCGAGCCTGTGGAACAGAAACTGATGGATTTCATTTTCGTGCGTTTCGAATCTTACAAAGAGGCCGTGTTGCGCAATGGTTCGCTTCGTGCCGGCTTTTTTATGGACATCCGTAAGGTTGACCGTGCCCGGCGCAGCACCACGGCAATGGAAGCAGGCATATTGCGGCAAATCCTAAATGAAGGCGTGACGCAAGGTGTATTCAAGATAAAGCACGTGGAACAGACGGCTATGGTAATGATACTGTCGTTGCAAGGCCTCGATGTTCCATATATACGCGACAACTTTGCCGAATTGGGGATTGAAAGACTAAAATTACGAGAATATCTGAAGGATTTTATCCTCAACGGAATAAGTAACAAACAAGAAGAAACTAAATAACGACAAATCCAATATGTATATCAACTCGACTGGATATTATATCCCGGCAGGAAGGGTGCATAACGACCACTTCCTCACTGTAAACGGCCTTACCAACGACTGGATAGTGCAACGCACCGGTATTGTCACCCGCTCGATTGCCGGCCCCGATGAAGGATCCGACTCGATGGGACTTGCAGCCATTGAGGATGCCTTGAAATCACTGCCATACGACATAAAAGAGGTTGACCTGATTATCTCGGCCTGCTACTCTCCCTACGACACAGTGGCTACACTGGCACACGTGGCACAGCAAAAATACGACATTGACGGAGCTAAAGCCGTGTATGTATCGTCGGCCTGCTCTTCATTCGTCAACGGATTGGAAATAATCGAAGGTTACTTCGCAATGGGCAAGGCAACAAAAGCACTGCTCATTTGCTCGGAACACAATACTTACTACCGCAACGAAAGCGACCCCAAGTGCGGGCACTTGTGGGGCGACGCTGCCGTGGCATATTTCATCTCGAAGGAACGTGTGGCCGACAGCGACATGACCATTCGCGGCATCTACACCTGCGGGTTGGGCAACATAGGGAAAGGACCCGACGGCGTGCACCTGCGTCCGCATGAAGACGGCATCACCATGCCTTTCGGCAAGGACGTGTTCGTACGCGCCTGCCAATACATGATTACCGCACTCGACCATGTGGTGGAACCGCTGGGCATGGCCATAACCGACCTCGACTATATTATTTGCCACCAGGCCAACAAGCGCATCGTAAACAATGTGGCACACCAGCTGGAACTGCCCGATGAACGTTTCATCAACAACATCGAGGAACTGGGCAACACCGGCTCGGCAAGCGCAGCCCTTGTGCTGGCACAAAATGTAGCCGGTTACCCAAAAGGCACCACTTTCGGTCTCACCGTATTCGGCGGAGGATACTCTTGCGGCGCATTCATGGTAGAAAAATAATGATACAATCCACTAATTATAAAAAATTATGAAATTACTTGAAGGAAAAGTGGCTCTTATCACCGGTGCCGCACGCGGCATTGGCAAAGCCATAGCATTGAAATTTGCATCCGAGGGTGCAAGCATCGCTTTCACCGATCTCGTAATTGATGAAAACGGCAAAAAGACCGAAGAAGAAATAAAGGCTTTTGGCGTTGAAGCAAAAGGATACGCCTCGAATGCCGCCAGCTTTGACGACACCCACTCGGTGGTTGAACAAATCCTTGCCGACTTCGGCCACATCGACATTCTTGTCAACAACGCAGGTATCACAAAAGACGGCCTGATGATGCGCATGAGCGAGGCTCAATGGGATGCCGTAATCAACGTAAACTTGAAATCGGCTTTCAACTTTATCCATGCCCTCGCCCCCATCATGATGCGCCAACGCGGCGGCAGCATCATCAATATGTCGTCGGTTGTGGGTGTTTCGGGTAACGCAGGCCAGTGCAACTACTCGGCATCAAAAGCCGGCATGATAGGCCTTGCAAAGAGCATCGCAAAGGAACTCGGTTCGCGCGGCGTACGTGCCAACTGCATCGCCCCGGGCTTCATCATCACCGACATGACCAACGCCCTCTCGGAAGAAACCCGCAAGCAATGGGCAGCACAAATCCCCTTGCGCCGTGGTGGAACACCCGAAGACGTTGCCAACGTGGCCACATTCCTCGCCAGCGACCTTTCATCTTACGTCACCGGCCAGGTTATCCACTGCTGCGGCGGCATGAATATGTAATATCGGCACTACTGCAACGATATCCACAGGCGGGCAATCCGGTTTCCATCCGGCTGCCCGCCTTTTTCGTCTAATAACCGCGCAAAGCGTAAATGCACATCTGCCACTAAGGGGTGCATCAAAATGCGATTTTGCCTCTGTAGAGACGCAAAATTTTGCGTCTCTATAACTGTAAAACACTGTAAATTAGTGATTATTCATCAAGGCGATGTGCACATCGCCTCTACAAATTCAATGTCGGAATTGTTTGTGGTTACAGGAAGAGTTCGGGGTTGCGGCGGGTAGTGCACACCTTTTTCAGGTGGTGGTTGACCATGAATTTCATGACGGGGTTGATGCGGCGTGCCGAGCGTGGGCATATTGTCACACAGCGCATGCATGAGAAACATTTTGAGCGGTCAACTTTTTTCACGTCATCATGGTCGATGGCTTGCACGGGGCATTGTGCCGCACAGGTTCCACACCGGTTGCACGCGCGTGTCGGGTAAGGAATCATGCCCAGCCGTCCGGTTTCTTTATATGGGCGATGTCCGGGGATTTCGGGTCGGGTGTGGCTGCCCGATGTGAGTTTTTCATTTATTTGTGTTGCAAAATCTTCGAGTATGGCTTTGTCGTCATCATCGGGTCGGCCGGTGGCATAGCGGCGAGCCATTGAATGTTCGGCGATAGCTGTTATTGCGGCTGTAACTTTGAAGCCGGCTTGTTCGGCCAAGTCTTTTAGTTCCACGAGAGTGTCTTCATATGCGCGGTTGCCATATACGCACACTATTACGGCTTGGGCACCGTTTCCGTTTAACCGGGTTATTCTTTCTGCGGCAGGACCGGGCAACCGGCCGGCATATGACGGGGCGGCGATTATTGCCACATCGTTGCTGTTAATTGCCACATTGTCGCCATCGGCAAAATGCGGATTGGCGAGGTCGATTGTGCGAATGTCGTTGCCAAGAGCCTTGGCCAGTATGTCGGCCACGCGCCTTGTGCCGCCTGTGGGGCTGAAGAATATCTCGGATATTGTCATATAAAAAAGCAGATAATGGAATATTGCATAATAAGGACGCACGATGAGGGTGTGTGCGTCCTTATTAAAGTATCGGTTGGTTTTTACGTCAGAAGTAGTAACTTTGGCACTTGCGGTTGTACAGCAACATGCCTTCGGCCACTTCGCGGGCTGTGTTTTCACCTTTTGCGCTTGCCACTATCGCCAAAGCAAATTGTACTGCTGTGGCCGGCCCATTGGCTGTGATGATGTTTTGGTCCTTCACCACCGGTGTGTAGCCTTTTTTGGCATTTTTGAATTCAAATCCAGGGTAGCAGGTGGCTTCGCGTCCGTCGAGTATGCCCAGCGGGTCGAGTACGACGGCCGGTGATGCGCATATTGCCGCGATAAACCTACCTTCCTTGTTGTGTTTTACGAGTAAGTCGGTCAATGGGGTGAACATGGCAAGGTTGCTTGCGCCGGGAAGTCCTCCGGGCAATATCAGCCAGCAAGCATCTGTGAAGTCGGTTTCGTTAAATGTAGTGTCGGCGGTGATAGTCACGCCGTGTGCGCTCGTAACTTCTCGTGTGTTGTAGATTGAGACAGTTTTTACGTCCACGCCTGCCCTGCGGAGTATGTCTATGGTGGCAATGGCTTCCATGTCTTCAAATCCGGTTGCTAAAAATAGGTAGGATGTGTTCATAATGGTGAAGAGTTTTGTTAATAGATAAGATATGTTGATACAAATATATTCAATTATTCGGTATAATCAAAACGTTTAATCTGTATTTTTTGCAAATTATGCGAAAAATGTGGCTGTTTGTTACATATATAACAAAAATGTAGGGTTTTTGGAATGTATGATGGGTATTTTTGTTACACTATCGTAATATTGCATTCAAGATCACCGATTTTTTGCGGAAAATATATTTTAAGTTCTGCATAATTGTTTAACTTTGTGATATTATGAAAGCGAAACGGTATATTGCAGTGTGGGTGGCATTGATTGCCGCCATTGTGGCTATCTTTTTCTCCGGGGGAGGCAAGGAAACTTACCGCACGGCATCGGGTGTGGTGTGGCACACGACGTATAATATAACATATGAAGCCGGTGTGAATCTTGATGACTCGATTATCGCGGTGACTAATGCGATTGACCGCAGTGCGTCGATGTATAACAGTCGGTCGGTGTTGAGCCGCATCAATGATAATTCCACGGACAAGGCCGATGCAACTGTTGCTCGCCTGTTAAGGCGGTCGCAAGAGATAAGTGAAGAGACTGGCGGGGCTTTCGATCCCACGGTGGCTCCGCTCATGCGATTATGGAAGACGCAGGTTGACAGTGCCGCGCTTCCCACTACCGATGACATCGACAGTGTGATGCAATTTGTAGGTATAGGCAAGGTGAAGATTGCCGGCGACGGCAAGGTGAGCAAGACCGACAGCCGGTTAAGCCTTGACTTCAGTGCGATAGCCAAGGGGTTGGGATGCGATGAAGTGGCTCATATGCTCATGCGCAACGGTGTTGAGAATTTCATTGTGGAGATAGGCGGCGAAGTGGTGGCTCGTGGCGTGAACGAGCGCGGCACACCGTGGACGGTGGCGGTGGATATGCCTGTTGCCGCAAGTGACACGGTGGTGCATTCATCGGCTATGGTGTTGCACCTTGACAGCGGGGCCATGGCTACATCGGGCAATTATCGTAATTACAAAATGGTTGACGGACGCAGGATTACCCATATTATCGACCCTACGACCGGTTATTCGGCACAAAGCAATCTGCTCAGTGCCACGGTTGTCGCCTGCAATTGCATGGATGCCGATGCTTATGCCACGGCTCTGATGGTGATGGGAACGGAACGCGCCCGGCAGTTTGCCGAAGCTCACAGCGGCCGCCTTGCCGTGGTGCTGATATATGCCGATGACGGAAAGCTGCAAGTGTGGCGCAGTTCCGGCATGGCACGTTACGCAAGGACTTAATCAAACAAGGTTTGCCAATTTTCATCGGCATTGGCCTTGAAGCACATTTTTATCTGTTCTCGGTTGTTTTTCTCCTCGGCAAGCAGTGGTAACTCGTCCAAGGCAAAGTATCGGCTTTCCACGGTTTCGGCATTGGCTTGAAATGAGCCTCCGATGGCTTTGCACAGCACGAATACCTTGCATATGTTGTAGGCATAGGGCGGAGTGTTATGCTTGTTGCGGTCTTGCACGGCTATGAGCCTTATGGTTTCTACGTCAAGCCCTGCTTCTTCCCTGACTTCTTTTATGGTATTTGATTTCACCGACTGCATCAAATCGACCCATCCGCCGGGCAGCGACCATGTGCCGTTGTTTTCCTTAACGAGCAAAATACGGCCTTCATCATCGAATATTGCGGCGCGTGTGTCGAGTTTGGGCGTTTGAAATCCTGTCTCGTTGCAAAACAGCCCTTTTATGGTTTCCTGCGGAATGTCGCTCATGAGGCTCATTATTTCGGCCGAGATTTCGCGCACACGTTGAAATCGTTCCCGGTCGAATGTGTTTTCCGAGTAAGTAAGTCCTGCTTGTGCAATGAATTGCAACTCCTTGGCCCATTCAAGCCATTGAATATGTTTGTCATTCATAATATTGTGGTAATAATAACTGTAAAGTTATTGAAAAAAATCAAGCTACAATAAATCTTGTTTTATTTTTTATTGAATATGTCGTTGGCTGTTAATATTACGATATACGGTATTCTTGAGGAGACGAACCAGTCATTTTCTTGAACCATCGGCTGAAATGTTGCGGATATTGGAATCCAAGCTCGTAGGCAATTTCACTGACAGTTTTAGAGGTATTGAAAATATGTTTTTTTGCTGTTTCCAGTGTTTTCTGTTGGATATGCTTTAATGCAGATTCACCAGTCTCCTTTTTCAGTAAATCGCTCAGGTAGTTGGGTGAGAGACAGAGTCTGTCGGCACAGTATTGCACGGTGGGCAGTCCGTCCGTTGCGGGTTTGCCGGAATGGAAATACGTATCCAGCAGGGTCTCGAAGCGAGCAAGGATGTCGCTGTTCAGGTTCTCGCGTGTGATGAACTGGCGGTCGTAGAAGCGTTCGCAATAGTCGAGCAGCAGTTTGATGTTGTCGGCGATGAGGGACTTGCTGTGCTTATCCACTGGATATTGCAGTTCCTCCTTAATCTTTGTCAGGCAGTCAACGACCGTCAGTCGCTCTTGTTCCGAGAGGTGGAGGGCTTCGTTGGCGTTATAGGAGAAATAAGAATACTCCTTTATCAATCCGGCAAGTGGGGTTTTGCGCAGAAATTCGGGATGAAAGCACAACGCCCATCCTTCCGGTTGATGCAGTTTACCGTCATCTTCTGACCCCATCACCTGACCGGGAGCGATGAAAAGCATCGTGCCACGTTGGTAGTCGTACATACTGCGTCCATATTTTAAGTTCCCGCAATCCGCATCTTTCAGCAAGACCGCATACACATTATATAATTTACGCCCAAAGCGCAGAGGCTTCGCCTCGCGCCCGTCCACCACGCTCACCAACGGATGGCGCGTTTCCACGCCGAAGTAGTCGTTGTAGGTCTGCACCGAATCTATTTTCATTATCTCGCTCATATCCAATCTGCTTTTGTATCTACAAATGTACTGATTTTCTTTGCAAAGTTAGGCGTTGTGCGGTATGAGAGGAGTATCCGTACCCTCGTTTTTCCTACCAATTTCGAAGATATGCCCCTGCACCTACGAAATTGGTTGTTCTATCAGTGGTTCAGGTACGGTCGCCAAAGGGGATGTCCGGTAACTTTGCAACAGAATATTAAAGATTGGTAAAATGAGGACATTCAAAGCATTGGCAAGCATCATTCTAATCTTGTTTTGTATGGCAACGGAAATGAAAGCGCAACGGCATGAAAGCCTGTTGGATGAAAAACAGCAGCAGGTGGCCGCCATCAGTATGTACACTTCGCAAGGCGACCAAGAGAACTTGAAAACAGCCCTGTCCGCCGGACTGGATGCTGGGCTGACGGTGAATGAAACCAAGGAGATACTAGTGCAGCTTTATGCCTATTGCGGCTTTCCGCGCAGCATGAGTGCGCTCGGCACATTGATGACCGTACTGGAAGAGCGCAAGGGCAAGGGTATAAACGATGAGGAAGGCAAACTGCCATCCCCACTGCTAGAACAGAACAGCGTGGAGTTCGGTGCCGCCAACCAGCGCAAGCTGTTCGGCAGAGACGCGCAAGGGGCGGTATTGAAGTTCGCCCCTGCCATTGACGAATATCTGAAAGCCCACCTGTTCGGCGACATCTTCGGGCGAGACAACCTCGACTGGCAGACACGCGAACTTGCCACGGTTGCCGCCCTTGCCGTGCGCCATGGGGTGGACAATGAACTGCGAGCGCACATCGGACACGCCAAGACCAACGGGCTGACCGACGGGCAGATAAACGAGATATTGGCTATGGCGCAGCGTTGCGAGAACGGCATGGTACTGACGGAAGCGCAGGAGCCGCCCAAGACTTTCAAGGCTGACTCGGACATCGAGGTCAGAAAAGTGTTCTATAAGAATCGGTACGACATTACGCTGGTTGCTGATATGTATTTACCAGCTGACTTTGACAACGCCAAGCAATACGCGGCTATCATCGTAGGACATCCGTTCGGGGCAGTCAAGGAGCAATGCGCCGGACTGTATGCGCAAGAAATGGCACGGCGCGGCTTCGTTGCGTTAGCTTTCGATGCTTCCTATCAGGGAGAAAGCGGCGGAACGCCCCGGCATACGGTGTCGCCCGATGCACTTGTGGAGGATTTCAGTGCATCGGTGGATTACCTCGGCATCCAGCCCTTCATCGACCGTGACCGCATCGGCGTGATAGGCATTTGCGGCAGCGGCGGCTTTTCTGTCTGTGCTGCTTCGCTCGACCCTCGCATCAAGGCATTGGCAACGGTCAGCATGTATGACATGGGGCGTGCCACCCGTAACGGGCTGGGCGACTCGATGACGGACGAACAACGGCGCAAGTTGTTGGACGAAGTGGCGCAGCAGCGTTGGAGGGAAGCAGAAGGAGCGGAACCGCTCATCCGTTTCGGAACTCCGGAGCAGTTGCCGGAAAACGCATCGCCCGTGCAAAAGGAGTTCTTCGGCTACTATCGCAACAAGGAGCGCGGCTATCATCCCCGTTACCTCGGCACACGTTACACCAGTCAGGCGGCATTGATGAACTTCTATCCCTTTGCGATGATCAAGGAGATTTCGCCACGTCCGGTCTTGTTCATCGCCGGGGAGAACGCCCATTC
Organism: uncultured Bacteroidales bacterium; assembly: GCA_949289215.1. GTDB lineage: Bacteria > Bacteroidota > Bacteroidia > Bacteroidales > Muribaculaceae > Avimuribaculum. The sequence continues at coordinate 77,820 of CASENC010000035.1, forward strand.
GCGCTATTTCAGCGAGGATGCCTACAAACAGGCGAACGAGCCGAAGGAACTGTACATCGTGCCCGGAGCCAACCACGTGGACTTGTACGACCAGACGGACAAGATTCCGTTTGACAAGCTGACGGACTTCTTTAAGACAAACTTGAAATAATCATTTAAAAATAAGAGCATCATGAAGAAAGAAAGCGACAACCATATGGAAATGTCTCGCTGTGGTTTTCTGAAAGCGGCAGCACTGACCGGAGCGGCAATCTGCGTGTCCCCGGCGTTGGAGAAAATGCAGGCGGCAGAGAGAGCTGTCAGCGGTAAATCATCCGTATCTGCCAAAGACATTCCGGCGGGCATGGCGGCAGTGCGCAAGCAGCGAACCTTGGGCAGCGGGCAGGCAGCCTTCACCGTGTCGGCAATGGGCTTCGGCTGCATGGGCTTGAATTACCACCGCAGCGAGCATCCCGATGAGGCGGCTTGCATCCGTCTGGTACACGAAGCGATTGAACGTGGCGTAACCCTGTTCGACACCGCCGAGAGCTACGGTCCCTTCACCAACGAAAAGTTGATGGGCAAAGCGTTGAAAGGATATACGAACAGAGTATGCGTCACCTCCAAGTTCGGCCATAAATACGTGAACGGTGTGCAGGTGAAAACGGAGGAGGACAGTAGCCCGGCAAATATAAAAAAGGTGTGCGAGAATTCCCTCCGCAGCTTGGGCGTGGAGAAGCTGGATATGTTCTACCAGCACCGGGGCGACCCCAACACGCCCATCGAAGTGGTGGCGGAAACCATCATGGAGCTTATCAAGGAGGGCAAGATACTCCACTGGGGACTGTGCGAAGTGAACGCCGACACCATCCGCCGCGCTCACGCCATTTGCCCCATCACCGCCATCCAAAGCGAATATCACCTGATGCACCGCACGGTGGAGGAAAGCGTCCTGCCGTTGTGCAAGGAATTAGGCATCGGCTTCGTGCCTTACAGTCCTATCAACCGTGGTTTCCTTGGCGGACTGATTAACGAACACACGAAGTTCAGTCCTAACGACAACCGCCAGACTTTGCCCCGCTTCCAGCCCGATGCCATCCGTCAGAACCTGCGCATCGTGGAGGTGCTGAATCAATTTGGACGGACACGCGGCTATACTCCGGCACAAATTGCCCTCGCTTGGCTGATGCACAAGGGTGAGTTCATCGTTCCCATTCCCGGCACCACGAAGCTGGCACACTTGGAAGAAAACCTCCGTGCCACGGAGATTATGTTCACACCAGAAGAGATGCAGGAGTTGGAACAGGCGGTATCTGCCATCCCCGTTGTAGGCAGCCGATATGATGCCTTGCAGGAATCCAAAGTACAGAAATAAAAGCACGGCATTATGAAATCTGTTTTGATAATCAGTCTCATATTGCTGCTTGCAGGATGCAGTGGAAAAGACAGCAATGTTTTGATGATAGCCGAACAAGGCAGTTTCGCTGTGGGCGGTACGGTGCTGAAAGACTCTTTGGGGCATACCTA
>CASENC010000036.1 GCA_949289215.1 uncultured Bacteroidales bacterium
CAGGCAAGGGAACACCCTCCGGAACCGTCTCTTTTTGACTGACGGGGGCTTGGTTTTCAAAAAAAGTATCCGCAACGCCTGTTTATGGGCATTGCGGACATGAATTTTTTGCCTTACTGTTTTTTTAGCGGACACCAATAATTTATTTTACATTATGTTCTTTTTCCCATGCTTTATAGGCAGTGATGATTTTCGACTTTTGTTCCTTGCCTACCCGTTTCACATCGAGCGTAATACTCGATAATTCATCTATATTATGTTCAGAAATCACGCCGTCCTTTATTACAAGCATCCTACCCGATCCCGGTTCTTCCTTTTCTTCAAAGAAGTTGTCAAGGCTTTCAATGTTCCAGTCGTTGTATTCAAGCAAGGCATATTCGCTTATTTCATCAACCGAATCGTCTTCAACGGTGATTGTAAAAACATATTCCGAATTGAATTTCAAGAAATCGTCAACATATTTGTCCGACTGTTTCATCAATTCCATATACGCACGGTACATCGGTTCATATATCCGCATTATGCTTAATCGATGAATAAACGGGCGAATGATTTCCATCGCCTTGTTTCCATATTTCAGCATTTTACCATAGTCACCTTGCTCAAAATAAACCATCCCGATGTTAGAAAGCGAAAAAGCCACATCGGGGTGCTGTTCACCATACATCTTCTTGAATAATTTTAATGCATCATGGAAATATGTGATGGCAGTATCATAATCACCCCCTTTAAGGTATGCCAGGCCCAGCGAGACCATGCTCTGTGCCACATCGGGATGACTCTCGCCATATATGTTTTGCCTTATTTCAAGACTTTGCCTGAAATATTTAATAGCCGAATCCAATTCATTGTTGTTATAATAAATATTCCCCGTGAAGTCATAAAACATTGCCAGGTTGGGGTCTGTATTCCCGTATATCTCGGTTAATATCTTTGCTGCCTCGTTATAATATTCCAACGCTTTACTGTCATCACCCATATCGCGATATGCAATTCCCAAGTTGAAAATACTTTTTGCCGTGTTGGGATGCTTTTCTCCGAAAACGCTTTTCCACAAGTCAACCGTTTCCTGAGCATATTTAAGGGCTGTCTTATAATCCTTCAAATAACTGGCAAGTACCCCCAAGTTACTCATAACACTGATTGTTGACGGATGGTTTTCACCAAAAATCGTTTTATATACGTTTAACGCCTTCCTGTGATAATCCAAAGCCTTATCATAGTATCCAAGGCTCTGGTTGGTTGTGGCTAAATAGCTGTAACTATTGGCAATATCGGGATTTAAATCATCGTCATACAGTTTTTTTTTATTTCCAGGGCTTTCGTGCAATAAAGCAAGGTATTATCATAGTCATATTTGAAATAATAAGAAATTCCCATCCTGTCGTATATTTGGGTAATGACATCCTGATTTTCTCCATCCGACGACATTTTACATATTCCCAATGCCTTGTTATATAACTTCAATGCCTCATCGTATTTCCCGCGTTGCCCATACACATTCCCCATATTTAAAAAACTCTTGGCAATTTCGATATGCTTCTCTCCAAACAAAAATTTCTTTATTTCCAAAGCTTTCTGATAATACCTTCCGGCATCGTCATAGTTGCCTTTGGTATCACATACGTTCCCAATCCTATCGAGGCACATCGCCACAAGTGCCGAGCTATCCCCCTGTTGTGCCATGGAATTACGCAAGGCACATCGGAAATATGCTTCAGCCTTGTCATACTTCGCAATATATCTGTCTATGAACTCTCCGGCATCAAGCTGCCACTGTACATTGGTGGTGTCGAGCGAAGCACGCAGCTCTATGTAATATGCAGCCGAGTCGTTGAGGTACTGCATCTTCATGATTTCATACTTGTGGTAGCAGTCCTGGGCCAAGTCGTTTACTTCCTTGGCCGCAAATGCCTCGCTTTCCGACAGGACTTGTTGGCGCCGGGCAAGCTCGGCTTGTTCCTCGGCATTGACGGCTTGATGCTGTTTCAAGGCTGCGATGCGGCTGCCTATGTCACCCTTTGTTGCTAACAGTGAATCGGCTCGTGCAAGTTCACCGTTAAGAATATACGAGCTGATGCGGCGGTTGAACTCGTCAATCTGGTCATAATCGATTTGGGAATAATATTCCACCATTTTGCTTATGAGCTTTTCGCTCGTTTCCTGCTGTGCGTAGAGTTCTTGCAGACGGGCACGGTACTCCTCTTGGGTAATGCGGTTTTCCTCACGCAACTGTTCTATCTCATCCTCCTTCTGCATAAGTTGGCGTTGCAAGCTGCGGCGTATCTTCCGCTCGTTGGCAAGTTCCTCGTCGGCCCGGTCATCTGGCGTTTCCATCACTAACATCAGCGGATTGTCTTCCGAATAAGCATACTGGCGCGATACAGTTTCGGGATCTACAAGCCGGTAACCATTCTTCTTCACTGCCTCCAATGAATATTTGCTTCCAGCCACCGGGAAAGAAAATTCGCCGTGCGAATTACTGACGACAGCCGTGCGCCCCTTCACCTTCACTGTGGCCCCTTGCAGCATCTGCCCCGGGTTGACCGACCCGTCACCGTTTAGCCTCCCTTTGGTCTTTACTATCCCCTGTTGTGTATGCGCAACAATTACAATTGGTAAAAATAAGAACAATAAGATTAACGTGAAATGTTTCATCCTTTAATGCATTAAAAACTCCTGCCGTACCGACAAATCAATATCTACCGACAAAATTACGAATAATCCACAACAACCCAATATTACAGTGGCACACAATAAATAAAGAAATTACATTCAACCTGGGTTTAATCTCTATTAGGTAAATTTACATATATTTTCAACCATAATTTTTGGAACAGGAATGAATTAATAGTACCTTTGAACCAGTTTTTTCATAGGATTAGATTTTTAAGGTTTTAAACGCACCGATGTTGTGAAACATTGGTGCGTTTAAACCTTTATACGACCCCATGTGCATAACCCACACTCAATCATGAGCCGCCGATGTGCCAACATACCTCTTGTGTGCAACAGCCTACCACACAAAAAACAACCCGGTTTATCCCGACAACCGAGGCATCTACTGGCATTTCAAGGTTGCAGATTATCCGGCTTATACACTACCCTCTGAAATCAGTAGGGCGTATCTTAACCATGAGATTTCGATACGGGATGTGTATGTGTATTGGCGTGAGAGATAATAAAATGTAATTTAGAATGATTTTTGCGTGTTCCTCAAAAAATATATATCTTTGGATATTAATAAAAGTATTACTATGAAACCAATCAAAAATCGAGTGTATTGTAAAGATTGCGGACGTGTCAAGATGTTGTTCGAGACACAGAAGAAAGCCGACACGTTCTTAAAATTCAATAGTGAAGATATCGAAAGAGAATCCGGATATGCGCCGCAGCGAAGTTATTTTTGCATTGTGTGTAATGGATGGCATGTTACTAGCCAGGAACCTGTACAAGAGGGTTATGTCTCAAGAACAGAACAGGCAATCAGTGATTTCCATCGGATACGAGAAAAAGCAAAAGAAATACGTGATAAAAACAAAGCCATTAAGAATGAACGTCTGGAGCGTCTCCGGACTAAAATTACACGTGTAAGGGAACTTCTCGAAGCGCGGGATTACAGTACCTGTAAGATTCTTTTAGAAGAGTTGGATTCAGATTTAGTGCAAATCAAGGACATTATTTCTGAATCTAAGCGCAAGGTGTTTCGGAAGGAATGTAGGAGTCTGTGGGAGGAACTGGAAAAAGAAGAAGGTAAGATATGAAGTGCCTTCAAACCACGCACAACCTCTATTAATACTCCATAAAATATGAGTACTACAGTTTTATATCCATATTATGCTCAATATATCGTCTAATTTTATATTTGCTGTTGGACTTTATATTGTTATGATTTTATGTATTCTTCAAACTTTTTTTTGATTTCTTCCTTTTCGTCATCTGTAATAGGGGTCTTATTATTCAATGAAGTGAATGAATTGTGTTTAATTACCTTATTTCCCTCCGCATTGTCGATATAGAATTTTTCTTTTACTTCATCGCTACAATGCTTAAGAATTTCTTCTCTGATTTGTTCGAGACTAGGCTTCCCATTTTTCCCCTTTTCGAAATCATATAAAACTCTGGTCAATGTTTCAATCTGACGGCGAATCCTTTTCCCTTTAAAATTTTGAACAAAATCTTTTATGAAATCGTTTTTTTTATGGTTGTATTCGAATCTTATTTTCTTATATAATGAAGAACTTGGTTTCGCCAAAATGTAAAATGCGCCTGTCCTGCTTTTTTCTTTAAGGTGGATGTATTTATTCCCTAATATACCTTTGATTTTTCTAAATATTGAAGGCTCTTGTAAAACAATGATGACATCAGGTTCTTCTGATGGGAATTTCTTCATACATTCTTCAAAAACTTTATCATTTTTTTCTGGCTCAATATCTAATTCTTTTGGATTTAATTCGCCATAGTTCCAGTACAGGGTATAGTGTTGAATGTAATTGCTGAATATGATGCAATTCCAATAACTTCTTTTCTGAGCTGAGTTCAATTCGCTTACTCTTGTCTCTTCTTTTATGTTGAATGGGGCTTTAGTGAGTGCTTTCCCAAACAAATTCTGCAAAGCATCGAATATGAAAGCAAACACCTTTGCCCGTTGCCTTTTTTCTTTACCTTCTATGTGGTCATATACGGAAATATTAGTTTCGCATTGAAGCAGACGGTTCATACTATTACTATAAGGCTCTTCATCATCCTTGGATTGACATTTAACACTTAATTTGCATTTTTTATAGAGAGGACAGCGTTCTACTATCTTATGATTGTTATCCCATTCATGGCATTTCCCGTTTTTCTGATATCTTTCTGTATCCCAAACTGTACATTTATCATTGCGTTCCTCCAAACATTTATGTGGATTTTCTTCCTTACAATTCCAAAACTTAGGATCACACCAATGTTGTACTCCCACTATAAAGACGGTATTTCCTTCTATCCCAACTTTATAGTTTTTGCCTTCCCAAGGGTCAAATTGCTTAAATTGCTTTGCCATATTATTATAGATTATTGGTTCAATCTCTGCAAATATAGAGGTTTATATTCAAAATTCCACCTATTTTTCCACTTTATAGATGTTTTTTTTAGTGACTGAATAAATACCTATCTTTTCTGCTTGTAGAACCTTTACCTTTGTACCGTATCCTAAAGAAAGGGATACGATATATAAATTTTAAATTCAATAATATGACAGATATTATTTTTTTGGCTTTTGGCAACCTTGTAGTTATGGAATTAGTAATACGTATCATTCGATCGACAAAGTGTGCACCAGATATCCTTTGGTATCTGTGCCGTCCGTTCTGGATTCCTATGCCTATGTGGATGGCGTGTATTGTGCGCATTGTACTCATAGCGTTGGGGGCAATTGCTTTATATCAAGGTATTGGTTCTATTATTAATCTTTAAAATTTAAATGATATGATGAATTTAGTGATTATTGCAGGTCGTACTATTATTGGGGTAACGGCCAAAGAATTGGCTATTATGGCGACCACATTTGCCGGTAAAGCAATCAAAGCCAAGCAAGAGAAAGTTGCACCAAAGAAGCTTAAGTATCGTATGAAATCAGCTCTCTACTTTACTTACTTAAATTATTAACTTATAAATAAAAAACTATGAACCCACTTATTATTATGGGAGGTCCGGTAGTCATCAGTACTACCACAAGAGAATTATTAATTCTTGCAGCTACTTTTGTTGCAAGTAAAGTAATAAAATCAAATAAAAAGAAGAAAAAATGAAGAAGAAAGACATTTTAGGGTCTGCGGCTACCGTGGGCACAGGTACAGCCATTGGGGTAGGCGGTCCGACGGTTGCTATGGGAGTTGCAACAACTTTTGGCACGGCATCTACCGGAACTGCCATATCAACCCTGTCCGGAGCCGCAGCTACGAATGCTGCCACAGCCTGGCTAGGTGGTGGTGCTTTAGCTGCCGGTGGAGGAGGAATGGCTGCTGGTTCATTGTTGTTGAGTGCATTGCCGGTTATAGGAGCAGGAATAGCTCTTTCAGGTGTGGGATATTGCTTATATAAGCATTGTAAAAGTAAGAAGAAACATTAAAATTACACATCAGCCGATTATCTATACATACTTGATGGTTGGCTGATGCTTTTAATAGATTATTTAATGCAATATTGAATTGATGATATTACTATGATTATAAATGAAAACTTTAATTTTAAGGGAATTGTAACAGGGCATAATGAATTATTCTATCAGTTCAGAAGTAAGCAAATGCCGGAGAATGTCTTTACAATTCCTATAAAGGTGATTCACTATTGTGAGTTTCCTAATGAGATGAAAGATGAAAATGGCTTTTTAAAGAATGGTGTAGAGATTCTTTTGCATGAAAAACCGGTGTCAAATGGTAGAACTTATTTATATCCTTGTCACGAAATATATCCTCCAAAGAAGGAAAATCTGACCAACGACAAAAGAGTGTCTATCAGCAATCTTAAAGAAAATGTCGTTCCGTTGAAGGTGAATACACCAGAAGTGTTGGAGGCTTTACGTGACGAGTTTTGCGAACATGGTGACCGATTCAGCATGCAGATTCGGAAGAAAACGATGGGAGTCCTGTCGAAAGGAAATTTAGATGAGTCTTGCGATTATCTGCGGCGTCTTTTGAACAAGTCAATTTTCCCACAAGAAAACGGTCAGATTGAGTATAAATCTAGTTTTCTGAATCCCCGGGAAACGGACAAGAATTATCAGTTGCGCGAGTTGGTGAAAGTATTGGTGGGCTTTGCCAATAGCGATACGCATCGGGGTACACTGATTGTCGGGGTGACGGATAATCAGGAGGTGTGCGGTGTGGAGAATGATTTCGTCCAATTTGGAGAACAATTTAACCGGGAGAAGTTCACGGCTATGTTTATGAATCTGTATAAACAATTGACTTCCGGCCAACTGATGATGGATACCCATTTGGAATGGAATGAGATTGAGAATCACCTGATTTGCCGAATCAGCGTGGATTATCATGGCGATGTTGTATTGATGAACGGAACCAACCTTTATGTCCGCAAGGAGAGTGGCAATCATCTGCTGAAAGGGGTCGATATGTTGGCCTTTATCCGTCAAAGGGAATCCCCAATGAACCTTAATGAAGTATGATTAATTTTTTATACGATTGTTTGGAGGGATGCATTCCATGAGGAGAATCGCTTTTCCCTAATTTAAAATGATGACAGCATGAAAACAATGACAATACTAAAAGACCGCACTAAAAATCTGTTGATTTTGTTATTAGTAGCTATATACTTGCTTAACCCCGTAGACGTGATTCCGGATGTTGTTCCCGCAGGGGGATGGTTGGACGATGTACTCATTGTCTTGTGGGCAGTGTTTAAGATAACGGAGAATAATAACAAGGGTATTCGCTCTTTCTTAGAAATGGTACAAGGATTGCTAGCTGTAGGTGTGTTACTGGTGATTCTGTTTATGACACTTTGTATTTTGTTGATAATGTCGTTGATAAAATAGCCGATAAAAGAGATTTGTCGGCACCTATTATCAACAACCTCGATAAAAACACCGGTACGTCTCCATACGTTTCTTTAAAAAAAGGCTCAGTCCGAAAAATCCGCTGCCCCCCAAAACGGGGGGTGTTGTCGCTTTTGGCTACCCTTTAGCTACCCGGCAAAACAAGAATGGCTGATAATCAAGTGATTAACAGCCATTCTTTGTACCCAGAGCCGGGATCGAACCGGCATGGAGGTGAATCCACTGGTGTTTGAGACCAGCGCGTCTACCAATTCCGCCATCTGGGCTTATTTGCGAGTGCAAAGTTAGTGGTTTTTTGTGATATTGCAAAATTTTATCGCATTAAAATTCGATTTTTTTCTACAATTGCTGTTTTTGATGTTTTTAGCGCGCATTTTTTGCCTTGTTCGGCAATTTTGAGTACCTTTGCCGGCTGAAAAATGGTTATTAATCTATTGTGGAAAAATTTGGCTGCTTGCAACCACACAAAAAAATGCTAAAATCGCGATTCTTAACTTATTGAATTTCCCCTCAAAGTTCAACTTAGTGTAAAGTCGTTTAGCATTTTTCCACAGCAAAAAATGTTTGGAAAAATGAATTACTTGTTTACGTCCGAATCAGTTTCGGAAGGCCACCCCGACAAAGTGGCCGACCAAATCAGTGATGCCGTTCTCGACCAGTTTCTTGCCTACGACCCTGCGTCGAAGGTGGCTTGTGAAACGCTTGTGACTACCGGCCAGGTGGTTATAGCGGGTGAAGTGAAATCGCGTGCTTACATCGACCTGATGGAAGTGACTCGCAGTGTAATCAACCGCATAGGTTACAACCGCAGCGAATACAAATTCGACGCAGACGCTTGCGGGGTGCTGTCGGCATTGCACGAGCAGTCGCAAGACATTAACCGTGGCGTGGAGCGTTCCATTCCCGAGGAACAGGGTGCCGGAGACCAAGGCATGATGTTCGGTTATGCCTGCAACGAGACCGACAATTATATGCCGTTGACACTCGACTTGTCGCACCTGATGCTGCGCGAACTTGCCGCAATAAGGCGCGAAGGAACCTTGATGCCCTATTTGCGCCCCGATGCCAAAAGCCAGGTTACGGTGGAATATGGCGAAGACCGCAAGCCGGTGCGTGTGCACACAATCGTCATCAGCACCCAGCACGACGAATTTATACTGCCGGCCGATGCTACACCCGAGGCGCAGGATGCCGCCGACCGCGCCATGCACGACCGCATACTGGCCGATGTGCGCAACATTTTGTTGCCGCGAGTGATGGCGAAGTTGCCCGAGCGGGTACGTGCATTGTTTGACGACCGGTTGATATTGCTGGTCAATCCCACCGGTAAATTTGTAATTGGCGGACCTCACGGCGATACGGGCTTGACGGGGCGTAAGATAATTGTTGATACTTATGGCGGACGCGGTGCCCACGGTGGCGGTGCATTCTCGGGCAAGGACCCGTCAAAGGTCGATCGCTCGGCTGCATACGCCGTGCGCCACATTGCCAAGAATGCCGTTGCAGCCGGCATTGCCGACGAGATGCTGGTACAGGTGGCTTATGCCATAGGTTGTGCCGAGCCGGTGAGCCTGTATGTGAGCACCTTCGGAACCAAGCACGTATCCATGACCGATGCCGAGATTGCCGAGCGATTCACTCGAATATTTGATTTGCGCCCAAGCTCGATAGTACGTGACCTGAAGTTGCTTAACCCGATGTATGAAGAAACGGCTGCCTACGGGCACGTGGGACGCGAGCCGCAAGTGGTGGAAAAACATTTCCATTCAAAATATGAAGGTGAAAAGACCATACAGGTGGAACTTTTCACATGGGAAAAACTTGATTACGTTGACCGGCTGAAAGCCGAATTCGGATTATAACCGAAAATATCGCAGACAATATTAATGGGGTTGCGCCAAAACTAAGAGAGGCGCAACCCCATAATTTTTTTCAAACCATGAATGTCGTCAATCTTCGCGAGGAAGAAGGGTAACTTGCAGCTTGTTATAAGCCCGTTCGGCTTTGGCACGCGCTTCGTCAACGGTATCGGCGGTGGCAAGTATCACTGCCATGCGACGATGACCGCACACTTCGGGCTTACCGAATATGCGCATTTGCGTACCCGGCTCTTCAAGCACTTGTTCAATGCCATCCATTTCAAACCGGTTGGTATCGCCTTCGACAACGACTGCACGCGATGCCGACGGGCCATAGAACCGTATTTCGGGAACCGGCAACCCCAGCAACGCGCGAGCATGAAGTGCAAACTCGCTGAGGTCTTGCGAAATCATAGTCACCATGCCGGTATCATGCGGGCGCGGCGACACCTCACTGAATATCACGTCGTCGCCCTTGACAAACATCTCCACGCCGAATATGCCATATCCACCCAATGCGTCGGTCACGCGGCGAGCCATTTCCTGTGCCTGTTGCTTGGCGGCATCGGTCATTGCCTGCGGCTGCCACGAATAACGGTAATCGCCATCGACTTGTATATGCCCTATAGGTTCGCAGAAACGAGTACCGCTGATGCTGCGCACTGTGAGCAACGTTATTTCATAATCAAAGTCGATGAACCCCTCTACTATCACACGCCCCGCACCGGCACGACCGCCTTCCTGGGCCACCTGCCAGGCATGGTGGACATCACCGGCATCGCGTATCACACTTTGCCCATGCCCCGACGAGCTCATTACGGGCTTCACCACGCACGGAATACCTATGGCCGACACAGCGTCGCGGAATTCCTCCTCGGTCGAAGCAAAACGGTATGGCGAAGTCTTTATGCCAAGCTCCTCGGCTGCGAGCCGGCGTATTCCCTCGCGGTTCATCGTCAGCCATGCCGCACGTGCGGTAGGAGTCACATGGTAGCCTTCTTTCTCAAGTTCCACAAGCGTGGAGGTAGCTATCGCCTCGATTTCGGGGATGATGTGCTGAGGCTTCTCAAGCTCGATAATCTCGCGCAACTTTGCCCCGTCGAGCATATTGAACACATAGCTGCGATGAGCCACCTGCATGGCCGGAGCACCGGGATACTTATCACAGGCTATCACCTCGACGCCCATACGCATTAGCTCGATTGCCACTTCTTTGCCAAGTTCGCCGCTGCCAAGCAACAATGCCTTACGGGCAATCGGCGATAAAACTGTACCTATTCGTGTCATTGGAAAATTATTTTAGAGAGATTGTGCAAAATCATGCATACACAGCTACTTCACCTGCTGCCCTTCAGCCGTGAGGCGTTCAAGCATCTCGGCCGGAGTCAGGTTGGTGCGAGGGTGCGTCCATGCCGGTGCAAGCTCCTGCATGGGGATAATGTAGAAATCACGTTCGGCAAAGTGCGGGTGAGGCACTTTAAGTGTGGGTGAATCGATGGTCATACCATCGATGGCCACAATATCGATATCTATCAGCCGGTCACGATAAGACCCGTCGGCATTGCGGTGCGACACATGGCTTATGGAACGCTCAACCTGTTGCAATTCGGCAAGCACGTCAAGCGGTCGGCGGTCGGTACGCAACACTATGCCCTCGTTGACAAATGTATTATCCGAGTTAAACCCCCACGGTTCGCTTTCCACCGGGCGGCTGCATTGCACCGTGGTACCGAAAGTGCGGTTAATCATGCCCACCGCTCGCGAGATATTGCGCCGCCGGTCACCCATATTGGAACCTATATTCAAGTAGTAATTCATTTATAATATAAAAAATGACTGGCGGTGCAGAAACAGTGTCGCACCGCCATCGCCATTTTACCATTAAACAGTTTATAGAGTTTTCTTCACTTCCACTTCTTCAAACGACTCGATGAAGTCGCCTACCTTTATGTCGTTGTATCCTGCAACGCTCAAACCGCAATCGAAGCCCGAAGTCACTTCCTTCACATCATCCTTGAATCGCTTGAGCGAACCAAGGTCGCCGGTATAAATTACTATACCATCGCGAATCAAGCGCACCTTGCAATTGCGTTTCACCTTGCCCTCGCGCACAATCGCGCCGGCAATGGTGCCCACCTTCGAGATGTGGTAGGTCTGCAACACTTCGGCCGATCCGAGAATCTCTTCCTTGATCTCGGGCGAGAGCATACCTTCCATGGCATCCTTCACCTCCTCGATGGCCTTGTATATAATCGAATACAGGCGAATGTCAACACCATCACGCTCGGCAAGGCGTCGGGCTGCAAGCGACGGGCGCACCTGGAAACCTATGATAAAGGCATCGGAAGCGGCAGCCAGCGTCACATCGCTCTCGGAAATAGCACCCACGGCCTTGTGGATTACGTTCACCTGCACTTCGGGAGTTGACAGCTTTATAAGCGAGTCGCTCAACGCCTCGATTGAGCCGTCCACGTCACCCTTAACTATGATATTCAGCTCGTTGAAGCTGCCCAAAGCCTTGCGGCGACCTATGTCTTCGAGTGTCACACGCTTCTGTGTGCGCAAGCCCAATTCACGTTGCAACTGTTCACGCTTGCTTGCTATTTCGCGTGCTTCCTGGTCGGTATCCATGACAATGAATTTGTCGCCTGCGGTAGGCGCACCGTTCAACCCGAGTATCAATGCCGGTTCCGACGGACCTGCCTCGGTGATGCGCTGGTTGCGCTCGTTGAACATTGCCTTCACCTTACCATAATGCGTACCGGCAAGCAATATGTCGCCTATCTTCAATGTACCATTCTGCACAAGCACCGTGGCCACATATCCGCGCCCCTTGTCGAGCGACGACTCGATAATGGAACCCACAGCACGGCGTTTAGGATTGGCTTTCAGTTCAAGCATTTCGGCTTCGAGCAATACCTTATCGAGCAACTCGGTAACGCCAATGCCTTTTTTGGCCGAAATATCCTGCGACTGGTATTTGCCGCCCCATTCCTCCACAAGGTAGTTCATGTTGGCCAGTTCCTCCTTGATTTTCTCGGGATTTGCGGCAGGCTTGTCTATTTTGTTGATGGCAAATATTATTGGAACGCCGGCAGCCGATGCATGATTGATTGCCTCAACCGTCTGAGGCATCACATTGTCATCGGCAGCAACGATGATGATTACAATATCGGTAATCTTGGCACCACGGGCACGCATCGCGGTAAAGGCTTCGTGTCCCGGAGTGTCGAGGAATGTGATATGCTGGCCGTTTTTCAACTTCACGTTATAAGCACCTATGTGCTGCGTGATACCGCCCGCTTCGCCTGCAATAACATTGGCGTTGCGGATGTAGTCGAGCAACGAAGTCTTACCATGATCGACGTGTCCCATTACTGTTACCACCGGCGGACGCGGAACCAGGTCTTCGGGCTTGTCTTCCTCGTCATCATGGCTGTGAATTGCCTCCGAAACCTCGGCACTCACATACTCGGTCTTAAATCCGAATTCATCGGCAACAATATTAATTGTTTCGGCATCAAGACGCTGGTTGATAGAAACCATCACACCAAGGCTCATGCAAGTACCTATAACCTTGTTAACAGGCACGTTCATCATCACGGCAAGGTCGTTGGCCGTCACAAACTCGGTCAGTTTCAACGTCTTTTCTTCCCTTGCTTCGAGTTCGGCGGCTTCGCGTTCGCGTTCTTCAACGGCTTCACGCTTCTCTTTACGCCATTTGGCCGATTTCTTAGGAGCTTTTGCCGTAAGGCGGGCAAGGGTTTCCTTCACCTGCTTCTGAACATCTTCGTCGCTTATCTCGGCCTTAAACGGACGCTTGTTTTTGCGGTTTTTACGATTCTTGCCGCCTGCATCGTCGGTTTGCGCCGCAGCCTGTCCGCCGCCCTTCCCTTGCTTGGGCTGAGAAGCTATTTGATTGACACTCTTTTCAATGTCAACTTTTTCCTTGCCTATGCGTTTGCGCTTCTTGCGGTCGCCTTGTGTATTTTCACCCGTCGTCGAACCACTGTGTGCAGCCGCTTCCTGGCGCGACTTTTCTTGCCGTTCACGACGCTTTTCTTCTTTTGATTTCTTTTTCGGTCGCGTTTGCGAATTTATTGCCGACAAGTCGATTTTACCTATTACTTTCGGCTGATTCTTCAGCACGGGAGTACCCAAAGTGAAGATTTCATCCTCACCATGTTTGGGCAATTCTGCTTCTTGTTCATTGTTACCGTTGTCCATTGCGGTTCCTGCTTCGTCTTGTTGTGCCTTGTCAGGCTGCGGTTCGGCAACTTCGGGTTGCTCGGCCTCGGTCTGTTTTACGGCGGTATTGTCTGCTTTTTGTTCTTGTATTTCGGTCACTTCCTCATGCTGCTGTTCTTGCTTGCCGACAGGTTCCTCGGGCTTTGCCTCAGGCTCGGGTTCTACCTTTGGCGCAGGTTTGGGCTTTCCCGCTTGCGACAAGTCGATTTTCCCCACCACCTTCGGTGTGGGTATCTGCGATTGGGTGGAAATGAAATCTTCACCTTTGCGCTGCCGTTCCGGCTTTGAACGCTCCTGACGACGCTCGCTGATGAAATTTTCCGATTTTATGCGTTGATCCTTGTCGGTACGGAACGCATCGAGCAGCATCTTGTAGTGTTCGTCCGATATACGGGCGTTGGGATTAGATTCCACTGTAATGTTTTTCTTGCTCAGGAACTCTATTATGGTTTGAGTTCCCACATTCAAGTCTTTTGCTACTTTGCTTATCTTTACGGGCATATATGATTATTAAAACTCTTATACAATAACGTTGGCGCATTGATGTTCCCAATCGGGTGGAAGAGTAGCCGGACTCATTTACCCGGCCAAGCGGCACAAGGAATATCGGGCTTAGTTCTCAAACTCGGCCTTGAGCACCTTGATTACGTTGTCAACCGTGTCTTCTTCAAGGTCGGCCTTCTCGATAAGCTCTTCACGCGGTGTGTTAAGCACAGCTTTTGCAGTGGCACACCCCATGTCTTTCAGGGCCTCGATTACCCACGAGTCGATTTCGTCCTTGAATTCATCAAGGTATATGTCTTCCTCGTTATCTTCAAGGTCACGGTAAACATCTATTTCATAACCCGTGAGCATGGTTGCCAGACGAATGTTCAAGCCGCCCTTGCCTATGGCAAGAGAAACCTCCTCGGGCTTAAGGAACACCTCAGCGTGCTTATTCTCCTCATCGATACGAATCGATGAAATCTTGGCCGGGCTCAACGCGCGCTGTATAAACAGCGACGGGTTGCTTGTGTAGTTTATAACGTCGATATTCTCGTTGCGCAATTCACGCACAATACCGTGTATGCGGGCACCTTTCACACCCACACAGGCTCCCACGGGGTCGATACGGTCGTCATACGATTCAACCGCAATCTTGGCACGCTCGCCCGGAATGCGGGCAATGGCGCGTATCAATATAAGCCCATCGTGGATTTCAGGCACTTCAAGCTCAAAAAGGCGGCGCAGGAATGTGTCGCTGGTACGCGAAACTGTGATTTTGGGATTGTTGTTCTTATTGTCAACATTGTAAATCACAGCCTTCACGGTATCGCCCTTGCGGTAGTAATCGGTGGGTATTTGCTGGTCTTTCGGCAACAGCAATTCGTTTTTGTCTTCGTCAAGAAGCAGTATTTCCTTTTTCCACAACTGGTAAACCTCGCCCGTCACCAGTTCACCTTCCATTTCCTTGAACTTGGTGTAAATGGCATCCTTCTGCAAATCAAGGATTTTGCTGGCAAGCGTCTGGCGCAGATTGAGGATTGCACGGCGGCCAAACTTGGCAAAGTCGATTTTCTTGGTATGTTCCTCACCCACTTCACAGTCGGGGTCGGGATTATCGACATCGTTACGGGCATCGCTCAGGCTTATCTGCCTTATGGGATCCTCGACTTTCCCATCGGGAACAATTTCGAGGTTCTGGTATATTTCGCAGTCGCCTTTGTCGGGGTTCATGATTACGTCAAAGTTCTCGTCGCTGCCAAACATCTTGGCAATGACGCTGCGGAACGACTCTTCCAAGACGCTGATCATTGTGGTTTTGTCGATGTTACGCAACTCCTTAAACTCCGAGAAGCGATCCACCATGTCGATTGATTCATCTTTCTTTGCCATACTATATATTCTGTGTGTATATATTAATCTATGATATTTTTTGTGTATTTAACCTCTCCGTAACCGAATGTTTCATCTTCTTCAACCACCACAGGCCGCTTGGCTCCCTCGGGTTTCACTTTTTTTGACATGGTAATTGTGAACCCCTCATCGGTGGCCGACTTCAGTGTGCCGTGCAATTTGCGCCCGTCGCACGTGAGCACTTCCACCGGATTGCCGCAATTTTTCACATATTGCGCCACCACCTTGAAGGGCGACGTAAGTCCCGCCGACCCCACTTCAAGTTCGTAATCCTCCTTGTCGCGGTCGAAATTTGCCTCGATTACATTGTTTATCTCAACGCAGTCGTCTATGGTGATGTTGCCGCTGTGGCGTTCTATCTCCACCACAATGCGATTGTCGGCCGAGATTTCGGTCGAAACCAAAAACATATCACTGCCTGCAAGCGCATCGGCAACCACTTTTTCCAAGGCGTTCTTGTCGATCATACTAAATTATAATAATTTAAAAAAATGAGGGAGCCGCCTGCCCCCTCCACTTGACTTTTCAGTTTCTGTGTGCAAATATACTCATTTGCCACCGTATTTACAATAATATTTAATTATAAAGCAATGCAGCACATCGTTATATATAATTATTTATAAAAGTTTAACTTTATTTACCTCTCGATACGACACTTGGGCAAGCTCCTGCAGGCACACATTGCCGATTGCTTATTTTTAACTCTGTTTCACATATCGACTTGCGTAAATTAATTAAATTTGCAATATTTATTACAACAAAACAAACAAAATAATCCCTCTAAATGTAATAGAGCTATGCCTAAACCAACAATTTTAGTAGCAGAAGACAACGACAGCAATTTCTTGCTGGTAAACGCAATTTTAAAAAAATATGCCAACATCGTGCGAGCCGTAAACGGGATGGAAGCCGTAAATGTCGTAAAAAATGGCAACACCGACCTCATCTTAATGGACATAAGAATGCCTATCATGGACGGGCTTGAGGCCACAATGGAAATACGTAAAATAAACCCCGACATCCCTATCGTTGCCTTGACGGCAAATGCATTTGACAGCGACCGCGAACGTGCGCTTGCCGCCGGCTGCAACGATTTCATCGCCAAGCCTATCAGGAAAAGCGACCTGCTCGACCTTGTGCAAAAATGGACCGGAACGGAGTTTTGAACAAGTCGGGACTCGGGAATAAACAAAACCGCTATTACCCCGGTAAATCAATCTCCCGATTCATGATTTCCACTCGCGATTTCCATAAAAAAGTAATTTTGGTTATTCTGTCGGTGATTTCTATACTTTGTCATTGCAAGTGCAAGTGTAATTTTGCATCATGAATTATTGCAAACACTCACTGTACAATGATAAATAAACTATTATTCACTACCCTCATCGTTGCCGCATCGGCAATTATGCCGTTAATGGCTCAAAACGACACCACACGCAATATAATCATGAAAGATGTGGTGGTGACCGGTACACGAAACGAAACCGACATCAGGCATTTGCCTATGACCATATCGGTAGTCAACCGGGTACAAATCGAGCAAGAGCACCAGTCATCAATTCTGCCGGTACTCAACACGCAAGTTCCGGGTTTCTTTTCCACGTCGCGCGGAGTGATGGGCTACGGAGTTTCCACCGGGGCATCGGGACAAATGTCGATGCGTGGCATCGGCGGTCCGGCACAGGCAGGGTTGCCCACCACGGGACTGCTGGTGCTCATCGACGGACACCCCCAATACATGGGACTTATGGGGCACCCGATAGCCGATGCCTACCAGTCGATGCTGGTAGAACGCGTGGAAGTGGTGCGGGGCCCGGCCTCGGTGCTTTACGGCTCCAATGCCATGGGCGGCGTTGTGAACATCGTAACTCGGCGTATGGTGCAAGACGGCATCACGACCGACATCGACGTGTCGGCAGGCTCATACGGGACTTTCAGGAGCGAGGCCGCCAACCGCATACGCCACGGCAAATTTTCGAGCACCGTTACTGCGTCATACAACCGCTCGGACGGACATCGCCGCGACATGGGTTTCGAGCAATATGGCGGATATGTGAAATTAGGGTATGACTTTTCGCAACGATGGAGATTGTGGGGCGACCTTAACATCACTCATTTCAATGCGTCGAACCCCGGTGAAACATTCGACCCGTATATCGACAATGACCAACGCATCACGCGCGGAATGGCCTCGATGGCTCTTGAAAACAGCTACGACCGCACATCGGGGGCATTGAGTTTCTTTGTCAACTGGGGTGACCATTACATTAACGATGGATACCAACCGGGCAAGGAGCCGCTCGACTACCGTTTCAACAGCAACGACCAAATGCTTGGGATTTCATGGTACCAAAGTGCACAATTCTTCCGCGGGAACCGCATAACCGTGGGATTCGACTATTTCCACTTTGGTGGCAAGGCTTGGAACCAATACTTCGACGGCAGTCGCGACATACAGGCCGACCGCAGGCAAGACGAAGTGGCTGCTTATGCCGACTTCCGCCAAGACATAGTGTCGTGGCTTACGCTTGACGCCGGAGTCAGGTTTGACCACCACTCACACTCAGGCAACGAAGTAATACCTCAAGCCGGACTTGCCTTCCGCCTGCCCGACAATGCCGAAATCAAGGCTATGGCAAGCCGCGGTTTCCGCAACCCAACAATCAGGGAAATGTATATGTTTCCCCCTCAAAACCCCGACCTGCTGCCCGAAAGCCTGTGGAGCTATGAATTGTCATACATCGGCCGCAAAATAGACAACCGGCTTACTTACAGCGCAAACCTGTTTTACATCAACGGTGACAACCTGATTATGCGGCTGCCAAGGCCAAACGGCAGCGGTATGCTCAACCAGAACTCGGGTCACATCGAAAACTTTGGTGCCGAGGCTGCCATCGACTACACCTTCAACAGTAACTGGAGCATCAATGCCAATTACAGTTGGCTGCATATGGAAAACCCAGTACTTGCCTCACCAGAACATAAATTATATGGCGGAGCCAACTTTTCACAAGGGCGTTGGATGGCTTCGACAGGTTTGCAATATGTGAAAGGATTATACACCGACCTCGACACCAAAAATCAAGAAAACTTCATATTATGGAACTTGTCGGCAAGTTTCCGCGCCACCAAGTGGCTCACGCTATATGTCCGCGGCGAAAATCTGTTGGCTCAAAAATATGAAATCATGGCCGGGTACCCCATGCCCAAAGCCACATTCATGGGTGGAATACATCTTAAATTTTGACACGCTTGCTGCCCCTCACACAAAAAAGAGAAAAAACAAGAAAAACAGTCTAAAATATTTGCAGAATAGTAACATTATATGTACTTTTGACATCGGAAAAAAGATTATGACTCTCGGTCGAGAGCGATTAAGAGCCATAATAATGCAATAATAGTCCTAAATAAAAACACTGAAATACACTCATTCATCAAAGCAGATTCTAAGTCAGACTCAACTTCTCAGACTCAACATCATACTTATACACAGATGAATTTGCATTAAACTTGATGAAACGCAGACGGGCAATTTCGAAGTGATTTCGAGATTGCCCGTTGATTTTTTCAAAACTGCGCTTTTGGTGCTACCCATGCAATGCCGAGCCTTGGCACACCTTATCCTTGCAGATGGCCTGCTGCAACAAGTTGGCAAACTGGTAATTTTTCAGCCCCCAACGCGGAGATATCAACAAATTATCGGGCGACTGCGACGTAAACCGTTCGATGGCTATCATCGGTGCAAGATTGCGAATGAAATCAATGCACACACATATATATTCATCCACGCTCCACTGTTTTACCGCCAGCTCTCCATCGGCCACCTGCCGTGCAAGGCGTGTGCCGCGAATTATCTGCAACTGGTGCAACTTCACAGTGTCGAGCGGCAATTGCGACAGCAGCCGTGCCGTTCTAACCACATCTGCAGCACCCTCGCCCGGCAATCCGGCAATTATGTGCGCACCCGTCATTATACCGTGAGCCGCAGTGCGATTTATCGCATCGGCACTCTGCTCCCACGTGTGGCCGCGATTGATTATTTTCAATGTATCGTTACGCGATGTCTCCACTCCATATTCCACAAGCACAAACACACCCCGCTTTTTAAGCGACGCAAGATATTCGAGCAGTTCATCGGGCACACAATCGGGACGCGTTCCTATTATCAGCCCCACCACCCCTGGAGCGGCAAGAGCTTCTTCATACAGTCTGCGCAAACGTGCCATTTCACCATAGGTATTGGTATAAGCCTGAAAATAAGCCAAGTATTGCATTTCGGGATATTTTCGGGCAAAAAATTGCCTGCCCTCGGCAAGCTGCTCGGTCACAATTTTGCCGGGATTGCAATATTCGGGATTAAACGTCTGGTTATTGCAATACGTGCAACCGCCGGTTCCGAGCGTGCCGTCTCGATTAGGACACGTGAAACCTGCATTAATCGAAATCTTCTGCACCTTGCCGGTGAAATGTTCACGCAGGAATGTGCCGAAATCCCTGTAACCCACATTCATATTCGCGAACAACGGTTTTGCAGCATGAAATCGAGTATCACCATCGCAGTCATTGCCTCAACTATGGGAACAGCGCGAGGCAACACACACGGGTCATGCCGTCCACGAGCTTTCAACGTTACCGGGTCGCCATTGCAGTCAACTGTTTCCACATCACGCAACAAGGTTGCCACCGGCTTGAATGCCACTCGAAAATAAATATCCTCACCATTGGATATACCACCCTGAATACCGCCCGAAAAATTGGTGGCTGTCCTTATCGAACCGCCGGCACCTTTCACAAAATTGTCGATGACTTCACTGCCACGCCGCCCGGCAAAGCCGAAACCAAGCCCGTATTCAAACCCCTTGGCGGCATTTATGCCAAGCATTGCAGCACCAAGTGCTGCGTGCAACTTGTCGAAAACCGGTTCGCCAAGCCCCACCGGCACACCCTTTGCCACGCCTGTAACAACGCCGCCAATAGTGTCGCCGTCGCGTTTCACCAGCTCGATAAGTTCAATCATCTGCCGTGCAACATCGGCATCGGGGCAGCGCACCGCGTTCTGCTCGATGCAGGCCGGGTCATATTTGCGATAATCGCCGTCAAGCATGATGTTGCCCACTTGCGATGTGTAGGCATATATCTCCACGCCTTCCCGTGCAAGCACCTGCCGTGCCATGGCACCGGCCACCACTCGTGCGGCAGTCTCTCGGGCCGATGAGCGGCCTCCGCCGCGGTGGTCGCGAATGCCATACTTTGAAGTATAGGTAAAATCGGCGTGCGACGGGCGGAAGGCATCGCGCATATTGCCATAGTCGCCCGAACGCTGGTTCTCATTCTCGATAACAAAACCGATGGGAGTACCCGTGGTCATGCCCTCCATCAATCCCGAAAGCACCCTCACGTGGTCGCTCTCGTTGCGCCCGGTCACTATCGACGATTGCCCGGGGCGGCGACGGTCGAGCTGATGCTGCACCGCGTCAAGGTCGATGGCCACGCCGGCCGGCATTCCATCGATTACGCCGCCTATGGCCGCGCCGTGCGACTCGCCGAAGGTCGTAAGCCTGAATATTTTTCCTATGCTGTTCCCCATGACTGTTTACTCTTCTTTTTCGGCCGTAAGGTCGGCAAGCGACCCACGCACATATTTCACCAGTTCGCCGGGATTTACCTTAAACTGCAATCCGCGCACCCCGGCACTCACATATATATAATCAAACGCCTCGCACGACGAGTCGAAGAACGTTGGGAACGACTTCTTCATCCCCACCGGCGAACAACCGCCGCGTATGTAGCCCGTCGTAGGCAACAACTCCTTCATGGGAATGAGGTCGGCCTTCTTGTTGCCCGACACCCGTGCAGCTTTCTTCAGGTCCACCTCGGCATCGCCCGGCACCACACACACGAAGTGGCCCGTGCGGTCACCATGCAGCACAAGCGTCTTGAACACCTGTTTTATATTCTCACCCAATTGCGATGCTATGTGCGTCGCAGCAAGGTCATTCTCGTCAACCACGTATGGCACAAGCTCATATTTCACCTTAGCCCTGTCGAGCAGCCGCGCCGCATTTGTCTTGCTAATACCTGCCATAATCTTTAATTATTACTATCTGCAAAAATACAATATAACATATAAAATAAAGGATTTTCGGCGATTTTTTTGCCGTTTCCGAAAATGTGACTACCTTTATACTCGTCCAAGCTAATGGAAAATGGATAGTCAAGACGACAAACACGAAAACATCGACACAGACTTGCGTTATTTGCAGTTGCTTGCACGCAATTTCCCGAATGCGGCAGCGGCAAGCACCGAAATAATAAACCTTGAAGCAATATTAAATCTGCCCAAGGGCACCGAACACTTCCTTGCCGACTTGCACGGCGAATACGAGGCGTTCCAGCACGTGTTGCGCAACGCATCGGGCAATATAAAGCGCAAAGTGCGTGAAATATTCGGCGAGACGCTCACACAGCGCGAGCAAAAAGAATTGTGTACGCTCATTTACTACCCCGAGCAAAAACTCGAATTGGTAAAACAGGACGTGCGCGATGACATCGATGACTGGTACTTCATCACACTCAACAGGTTGGTGATGGTGTGCCGCAACGTTTCGTCGAAATACACCCGCTCAAAGGTACGCAAGGCCCTGCCCGATGACTTTGCCTACATCATACAGGAACTGTTGCACGAAAGCACCGTTGACCCAAACAAGCAGGCCTATGTGGACGTGATTGTGCGTACTATCATTTCGACCCACATGGCCGACCGCTTCATAATAGCTCTGTGCAACCTTGTGCAACGGCTGGCCATCGACTCGTTGCACATACTGGGCGACGTGTTTGACCGCGGCCCGAGTCCCGACAAGATAATGGACCTGCTGTGCCATTACCACAATTGCGACATACAATGGGGAAACCACGACATACTGTGGATGGGTGCTGCTGCCGGAAACGACAGTTGCATAGCCAATGTGGTGCGACTGGCCTTGCGATACGACAACCAATCGGTGCTTGAAGACGGCTACGGCATCAACCTGCTGCCACTTGCCACGCTTGCCATCGAGACCTATGGCAACGACGAATGTGCCATATTCATGCCTCGCGAGAATGAAGGGCGGAATTACAGCCAAAAGTCGATGCGCCTGGCCGCACAAATGCACAAGGCTATAGCCATAATACAGTTCAAGACCGAGGGTGCAATCATCCGTCGCCGCCCCGACTTTGAAATGGACGACCGATTATTGCTGCAAAACATCGATTTCGACCGGGGAACAATCAAGATAGCAGGCAACGAATACCGGCTCACCGATACTTCGTTCCCCACCATCGACCCCAACGACCCTTACAGGCTCACGCCCGAGGAACAGGACGTGGTTGAAAAGTTGCATAATTCATTCATCCACAGCGAAAAATTGCAGAAGCACATCGCATGGCTGTTCCGCAATGGGTGCATCTACACGGTAACCAACAGCAACCTGCTCTTCCACGCATCGGTGCCACTCAACGAAGACGGCTCGCTGAAAGAGGTGGAAATAAGGGGTGAAAAATACTGCGGCAAAGACCTGCTCAACCGTGTGGGAGGCTTGATGCGTGAAGCATACTTCGGTTGCGACGACCCCGACGAACGGGCTTTTGCCCTCGACTACATTTGGTACTTGTGGTGCGGTAAAAATTCTCCGGCTTTCGACAAGGACAAAATGGCCACATTCGAGCGTTATTTTATCGATGACAAGGAGGCTCGCAAGGAAGTGAAAGGCTGGTATTACCTGTTGCGTGACAACGAGGCTGTGTGCGACCGCCTGCTCGATGCATTCGGTGTGGAAGGTCCGCACCGGCACATCATCAACGGCCATGTGCCTGTACGCACCAAGATGGGCGAACAGCCCATACGCGCCAACGGCAAACTGATGGTGATAGACGGCGGCTTCTCCAAAGCCTATTGGTCGGAGACGGGAATTGCGGGCTACACGCTGGTATTCCACTCACGCGGTTTCCAACTTGTGCAGCACGAACCGTTCACATCAATCGAAGAAGCCGTAAAAGAAGGCAAGGATATTAAATCAACAACACAAATAGTGGAAATGAGCAGCCGCAGAATGTTGGTACAAGATACCGACAAGGGTCGCGAACTGCGTACGCAGATTGCCGACCTCAAATCCTTGCTGGGTGCTTTCCACAACGGACTTATAAAAGAACAAGATTCAAGCATGAGCCCGATAAGGCTCAAACAATGATCGCTTTACGCAAAAAATTAACCAACACTTTCTGACAACCAATAAAAACAAACCTAATACAACCTTAAACCAACGGATGGGTACCTCCGAGACCGGCGGTTCCCATCCGTTTTTTTCCCCGCATTTTACCAACATAATTATATAGCGCGCAACAACCGACCGTTAATTTTGTGGGGCGGTAAAGCAGTTCA
Organism: uncultured Bacteroidales bacterium; assembly: GCA_949289215.1. Taxonomy (GTDB): domain Bacteria; phylum Bacteroidota; class Bacteroidia; order Bacteroidales; family Muribaculaceae; genus Avimuribaculum. The sequence continues at coordinate 23,981 of CASENC010000036.1, forward strand.
TTTTCTAATTCTGGCACGCCCTATACTGGAACCCTGGAATGCAAAGAAACACAAAGAGACCTGTAAATCAACAATGTGCACACCACTTCACTATTGAAGTAGCTGAGAGAACGAGATAAAAATAACGAATCAGGGCATATCCGCTTGGATATGCCCTGCTTTCATTGTGTGACCCATACAGGATTCAAACCTGTAACCTTCTGATCCGTAGTCAGATACTCTATTCAGTTGAGCTAATGGGCCTGATTGCGACTACAAAGGTAGGCACTTTTTTTATATCTGCAAAATTTTATGCAATATTTTTCTGAAAAAACATAAAAAATACCGGCATTGCACCAATCTTGATGACTGCAATGCCGGCCTGTATTAAAGACATACTTCTTACCAATTCACCTGTTTTACAGGCGTATGGTTCTCGATGAAAGTGTTGGCTGTGGCGAGAGCCTTGGTAATGTGGTCACAAATGTGGTCGGCTCCCACCATCTTGTCGATGCCTGCATGCACAAGCACCTCTTTTACCTTGTCATTTACTCCCGACAACACCACATGGATGCCTTCGCGTTGCGACAGATTGATGAGAATTTCAAGGTTATGAATACCGGTGGAATCGATAAACGGCACCTTGCGCATACGTATTATCCTAACAACCGGCTTGTCGCCCATGCTCCGCATAAGGTCGTCAAACTTGGTTGCAACGCCGAAGAAGAACGGGCCGTCGATTTCATATATTTCCACCCCTTCGGGTACCGAAAGCACCTCATGCTGCGACACCTCGCTGCCGTCGGCAATGTCGATTTGGTCGCTGAACACCTTGATTTGCGTGTTCTCCATCACACGTTTCAGGAACATAACTATAGCAAGCAGCAAGCCTATCTCGATTGCAATCGTAAGGTCGAAAATCACCGTCAACAAGAATGTCACCACCAACACGGCGATATCCGACTTGGGATTTTTAAATATTCCCACCACCGTGCGCCAGCCACTCATTCCATAGGCCACCATCACAAGCACACCCGCAAGGCAAGCCATGGGCACATAATTGATAAGCGGCATCAACAGCAACATTATCAGCAGCAACACAACAGCGTGTACGATACCGGCAACAGGCGTGCGTCCGCCGTTGGTAATGTTTGTCATGGTGCGGGCTATTGCACCCGTAACAGGGATACCACCGAAAAACGGCACGGCAATGTTGGCAATGCCCTGCCCTATCAGCTCGGTATTGTTATCGGTGCGACCACCTGTCGCACCATCGGCCACTGTGGCCGATAGCAACGATTCTATCGCACCCAGCATTGCAATAGTGAATGCCGATGGCAGCAGCACATTGACGGTAGTCATGTTAAACCCGAGCCAGTGCGGCATGGGCATCTCGGCCGGCAACTTGCCGAAACGGTCGCCTATGGTCTCAATCCCCGACACTCCGGCAAAGCGTTCAAGCAAGAAAACCACCACAGTCATAAGCACTATGGCAATAAGCGCACCGGGCAGCTTCTTCGACACTCGCGGCGTGAGCGCAACAATGGCAATAGTCACAAGCCCGACTAATAATGTGGCTATGTTCATAGTGTCGAAATTGCGTATATACACTATCCACTTCGAGATAAAATCGCCCGGAACCCCTCCGTCTATCTTCAACCCGAACAAGTCAACAATCTGTGTCGAAAAAATAGTCAGTGCGATACCGCTCGTAAATCCCACCACAATCGGATAAGGAATAAACTTGATGATGGTACCAAGCTTGAACACGCCCATAAGCACCAGTATCAGCCCGGCAAGGAATGTCGCAATGGCAAGCCCTTGCAACCCGTAAAGCTGGACAATATTGTAAACAATGACGATAAACGCACCGGTCGGACCGCCTATCTGCACACTGTTGCCGCCAAATGCCGACACACAGAAACCGCCTATTATGGCCGTTATCAATCCCACTGTGGGAGTCACGCCACTGGCAATACCAAATGCAATGGCAAGTGGCAACGCCACTATACCCACCACGATACCGGCCACCAAGTCTTCCTTGAACTTGGAAAAGCTATAGTGCCTTAATGCACTTACCAGCTTCGGCTTAAATTCAATCTTCCTGCTAAAGTTCATTACAATCTTTTTTACCTCGAAGCCGCAGCTTCTGCTAAACACTATTTAACCTAATTACAGAATTAAGCCGCAAAGATAGTACCTCATCTTAAAATATGCAAATTTTGCAATCGCAACACCTCCCGCAAAAACAGTAATACGGGCACATATGCCTGTTAAATTGGTTATTACAGTTCAGGTCAAAGCTGCTATTTTTGCATCGTGATAAAAAATACACTTTTACCATTATGAAGCATTTTATAATTACAATTACTGCAAGTTTATTTGCCGCAGGGGCAATTGCAACTGCCGTGGCACAGCCGGAGAAAGCTACACCGGGAGTGGACGGCAACAAATATGTGCCATACGAGGAGCGCACCGGCAACGAGTCGATAGTATATTTCACCCGCAACCTGAGTGCCGAGGGGCTTATAACGGCATACGAGCAAGTGTGCGGCAACATCGAGGGCCGCACCGGAGTAAAGCTGCACACCGGCGAGCAAAACGGGCCTAACATCATTCCGCACGAATGGGTCAGGGAATTGATAACCAAAGACCTGCCCGAGGCCAACATAGTGGAAACCAACACCTACTACGTGGGTGACCGCTACACTACCGACAGGCATCGTGAAACGCTGAAGGTGAACGGCTGGACTTTCTGCCCGGTTGACATCATGGACGAAGAAGACACCGTGGCACTACCTGTTACAGGGGGCAAATGGTTTACCAAAATGTCGATGGGCAGCCATATCACCAACTATAATTCACTTGTGGCTCTCACCCACTTCAAGGGGCACACGCAGGGCGGTTTTGGTGGCAGCAACAAGAACATAGGCATAGGCTGCGCCGACGGTCGCATAGGCAAGGCATGGATACACACCACCCCGGGGCAAGACAACCAGTGGGATATCGCCAAGGAAGAATTCATGGAACGAATGACCGAATCGTCAAAGGCTGTCATCGACCACTTCGGCAAACATATCACGTATGTCAACGTGATGCGAAATATGTCGGTTTCATGCGACTGCGAGGGAGTGAACGCCGCGCCTGTGGTTACGCCCAACGTGGGGATACTTTCATCGACCGACATACTGGCCATCGACCAGGCTTGCATCGACATGGTATATGCAATGACCGAGGCCGAACACCACGACCTGGTAGAGCGCATCGAGACACGCCACGGCCTGCGGCAGTTGTCATACATGAAGGAACTCGGCATGGGCAACGACCGCTATATCCTTATCGACCTTGACAACGGCGGCAAGCGCATCACCGCAGCCGAGGCCGTGCAGGGCCTAAAGCCATTCACCCAGGAACAATAAACACTATTTCAATACAATGGGGCGAGGTGGCAAAATACCATTACCACCCCACTTTCGTTTTTTAACTTGCCGATTTGGACAATCGCCGCAGGGCTTGTAATTTTGCAGAGGAATAATACATTCACAACTTGATGGAACGCAAAGATTTTGAAATAATGGCCCCGGTGGGGTCATACGAGTCGTTGGTTGCCGCCATGCAAGGTGGTGCCGACGCGGTTTACTTCGGCATCGAAGGGCTGAACATGAGGGCAAAGTCGTCGGTCAATTTCACCATCGACGACTTGCACCGCATTGCCGATTATTGCCGCGAACATGGCATGAAAAGCTACCTCACAGTCAACACCGTTGTTTATGACGAGGACGTCGAATTGATGCACAGCATCATCGATGCCGCCCGCCGGGCAGGCATCTCGGCAATCATCGCATCGGATATGGCCGCAATCATGTATGCCCGCAGCATCGGTGTCGAAGTGCACATTTCCACGCAGGTGAATGTTGCCAATAGCGAAGCTGTGAAATTTTATTCACAATTTGCCGATGTGATGGTGCTTGCACGCGAACTGAATCTTGACCAGGTGTCGAAAATCCATAAGACCATAAATGATTGCAACATCTGCGGCCCTCATGGCCACCAGGTACGCATCGAGATGTTCTGCCACGGTGCCTTGTGCATGGCCGTGTCGGGCAAGTGTTACCTGAGCCTACACGAAACCGGCGCGTCGGCCAACCGCGGTGCCTGCCGCCAGATATGCCGCCGCAGCTACACCGTGCGCGACCGCGAAACGGGCGACGAACTCGACATCGAGAACCAATACATCATGTCGCCTAAGGACTTGAAGACTATCCACTTCATGAACAAAATGATAGATGCCGGGGTGCGTGTATTCAAGATTGAAGGCCGTGCCCGCGGACCCGAGTATGTGCGCGAAGCTGTGAGCTGCTACAACGAGGCCATTAATGCCTGCATCGACGGCACTTTCTGCGACGAGAAAATCGAGTCGTGGAACCGCCGGCTCGACAAGATTTTCAACCGCGGTTTTTGGAACGGCTACTACCTGGGACAGCGGCTTGGGGAATGGACGTCGAAGTATGGCTCATCGGCCACGCGCACCAAAGTATATGCTGCCAAGGGTGTCCGTTATTTCTCAAATATCAAAGTCGCGGAATTCCTGATGGAGGCCGGCGAACTCAATGTGGGCGATGAAATACTAATCATCGGCCCCACAACCGGCGTGATACCGATGACGGTGAAAGAAATACGCGTCGATTTGAAGCCCGTACCACGGGCAGTGAAGGGAGACCGTTTCTCGATACAGGTCGATGAAAAAATCCGCCCCAGCGACAAGCTATACGTGTGGTGGGATTCCGAAAAGCTCTGCGCCACCAAGCAACAGGCAGACAAATAAAGCGGTACTCCTCTCATTAATATGCTTGGTAAGCACTATAAAACACTATATATGCGTTATAATTAAAAAAACACATATATATTATGACAAGGTTTACAGCATTATTAATGGCCGGTATATTGGCTGTGACAAGTACCGTTTGCTCAGCGCAGAAGGTTGACTTCGGAGTTTTGGCAGGATTGGTGTTTTCACATCCTGCGGATTATAATACCCGCACCGGTTTCTCGGTCGGAGCAAAGGGCATCTACACTTTCCGCGAAAATAGCAGCTCGTGGTTTGTTGAGGCGCAAGCGAAATTGGCATCCAAGGGCTGGAAGTATGACATTGCAGCTTATGACGACGGTGGCAATTTTGCATATTACTGCGACTGGACTTGCAATGCCTATTACCTTGAAATCCCGGTATATGCAGGTTATAAATTCATGCTCAATGACGATTGCGGCATATTTATCGAAGCCGGACCTTATCTTGCGGCAGGTCTGTTCGGGAAAAGCGATGTGAAAGGTGGCGAACATAACTATGAATATTACAGCAACGTGTTTGCCGACGGATTTTACAAGCGTTTCGACTGGGGGCTTGGTGGAAACGTCGGTGTGGAATACCGGCACTTGCAGGTTTCGGTCGGCCTGCATCACAGCCTTATGAACCCTCTCAAGGGAACCCTGCTGATGCCCACGCCCAAAGACCGATCTTTCATGCTCTCGGTTGCTTACATTATATAATATGTTAAGCCGCGTTTCGGCATAAAAAACGAACAAGTTTGTTTTTTATGCTCTCAACTTGCATTAACTTTGCATAAAATAGGCCGCATCTCGACAAAACATTCAAGTAAACTTGACGTTCTGCGCTCGATTTGCACTATCTTTGCAAAAATGTAATGAAATAAGATGAACGAAGCCAGTTTAAGCCAACTTTACTTGAAGGACACGGCGTTCCAAAACCTGATGCAGAAACGTGTGTTCAACGTGCTGCTCATAGCCTCGCCCTATGATGCCTTCATGATCGAGGAAGATGGACGCGTGGAAGAGCAATTGTTCTTTGAATATGCCGCTCTTAACCTTAGTTCCCCGCCACGTGTCACACAAGCCCGCAACTATGCCGCAGCCATGGAAAAGTTGGCCGAAAAGCATTTCGACCTCATAATAGCCATCCCTAACGTTGACATAAGCGAAACATTCGTCAATGCCAAAATCATCAAGGGATTATACCCCGACATTCCGTTTGTGGTGCTGACGCCGTTTTCGCGTGAAGTATCGCAACGACTTGCCAATGAAGACTTCAGCGGGGTTGATTACGTATTCAGCTGGCTTGGCAATGTAGATTTGCTGCTTGCCATCATCAAGTTGCTTGAAGACAAGCTCAATGCCGATAACGACGTGAATGTAGTGGGCGTGCAAATGATACTGCTCGTGGAAGACTCAGTGAGATTTTTGTCAACCATACTGCCCACGCTATATAAATTCCTGCTGCGGCAATCGCTGATTTTCTCAACCGAAGCCCTCAACGAACATGAACAGATGATGCGTATGCGAGGCCGCCCGAAGATTATGGTGGCTCGCGACTATGAGGAAGCCATGCAGGTATATGAGAAGTACCAAAAAAACATACTTGGCGTAGTATCGGACATTTCATTCAAGCACGAGGGTGTAAAAGACCAACAAGCCGGGCTTAAATTTGCCCGCGAGTTGAAAAAGCGCGACCAGTTCCTGCCCATAATCATGGAATCAAGCGAAGCCTCCAACGAAGCCGCCGCACGTGAACTGGGCTGCGCATTCATCAACAAAAATTCAAAGCAGCTGCCCACCGAGCTTGGCAATGCACTGCGCAAATACTTCGGTTTCGGCGATTTCATAATCCGCGACCCGCAAACCGGCGAAGAGATATTACGCATCAAGGACTTGAAAGACTTGCAAAAGCACATATTCGACATTCCCGACCGGTCGCTCCTGTACCATGCCAGCTACAACGACATTTCGCGGTGGCTATACAGCCGAGCCATGTTCCCCATAGCCGAAGTGGTGAAGATGCACCGGTTCAAGGACATAAGCGAAGCACCGGCAGTGCGGCAATTATTTTTCGACCTCATCGTAAAATATCGCAAAATGAAGAACCGCGGCGTGGTGGCTGTGTTCCACAAAGAGCGGTTCGACCATTACTCCAACTTTGCCCGCATAGGCGAGGGGTCACTTGGCGGAAAAGGGCGCGGCCTTGCATTCATCGACTCGATAATCAAGAAAAGCGCAATATTCGACAACATGGACGGCGTAGGTGTGTCGATACCGCGCACCGTGGTACTTTGCACCGATGTCTTCGACGAGTTCATGGAGAACAACAACCTGTATCCCATAGCCCTGTCTGACATTCCCGACGAAGAAATACTAAAAGCCTTCATCGATGCCAAGCTGCCGCAATGGCTCAAAGATGATTTCACCGCCCTTTTCGAAGTGGTTGACAAGCCGCTCGCAATACGCAGTTCGAGCCTGCTCGAAGACAGCCATTACCAGCCTTTCGCAGGTATCTACTCGACCTATATGATACCACATTTCGATGACAAGGCCGAGATGATGCGCCAATTGCTTGCAGCCGTGAAGAGCGTTTATGCATCGGTGTTCTTTGCCGACAGCAAGGCCTACATGGCCGCCACGCGCAACGTCATCGACCAGGAAAAGATGGCTGTCATCATTCAAGAAGTAGTCGGGCGGCAATACGGCGATGTTTACTATCCGTCGTTTGCCGGTGTGGGCCGATCGCTCAACTACTACCCCATCAACGATGAGCAGCCCGAAGACGGCGTAGCCGAAGTGGCCGTCGGACTGGGCAAATATATCGTTGACGGCGGACTGTCGCTGCGTTTCTCTCCCCGCCACCCCGATAAGGTGCTGCAAACGAGTATGCTCGACCTTGCTCTGCGCGACACGCAGACGCGATTTTACGCGCTCGACATGAAAAGCGGCTCCACAAGCAACTTCAGCGTTGACGATGGTTTCAACATAAAGAAGATGCGCATACAAGATGCCGCCGGAAACGGCTCACTGCGTTACATGGTATCGACCTATGACGTAAACGACGGTGTACTGCGTGACCACGACTCGGGTACCGGCCGGCGTGTGGTAACGTTTGCCAACATATTGCAACACGGCGCATTTCCACTTGCACGAGCCATCGACCTGATGCTCACCGAGGGGCAAAAAGCCATGGGGCGCCCGGTAGAGATAGAATTTGCCGGAATGATAGGCAAGGACGAAAGTATGCCGCTCGCCAACGAAAAAGGACAAATATACTGGCTGCAAATACGCCCCATCGTTGACCGCAAAGAAATGCTCGACGAGAAAATAATGGAAACCGCCGATGAAAATCTCATCCTGAAAAGTCTTACCGCACTGGGACACGGAATGACCGACAACATCACAAGCATAGTGATGGTGAAAGAGGAAGAATTTTCAATGTTCAACAATTCGCTAATAGCACGTGAGGTAGAGAAAATCAACCGCGGATTTGTGGAACGCGACGAGGGCTACATACTCATAGGCCCCGGGCGTTGGGGGTCGAGCGATCCGGCACTGGGCATACCGGTGAAATGGCCGCACATCTCGGCAGCAAAACTGATAGTGGAAACTTCGATGGCTGGCAACCGCATCGAACCGAGCCAGGGCACCCACTTTTTCCAGAACCTCACTTCATTCGGCGTGGGTTACTTCACGGTAGGCTCACCGGGTGACGGTAGTGTGTGGGACAAGGAATACCTTGATTCGCTCACTCCTGTATCGGAAAGCCGCTATGTACGAGTATTACACTTCGATAAGCCGCTCACCGTAGCAATAAACGGACGTAAAAGCCTCGGCATAGTATTAAAGTCAGGCATAGAAATCGCACAAAGCAACGATGCATCGGCTGCAATCGACAATGACATATACGATACAAACCAATAAAATATAATAAATATGGCATTTTTCAAGAAGTTGAAAGCGGCTTTCGGCTTTGGCGACGAAGAGAGCGAAGAAGAACTTAACGAAAAGTTCCTGCCTTACGAAGCTCAACATCGCACGCCATATATCAATCCTTTTAAAAAAGAGGAAGAAAACAAGACAATGGAAGAAACAACAAAAAAAGAAGGAGAAGAAACAGGCAACAATATCGCACCAAGGCCGGCAAGCTATGAGATAGAGGAATTGCCGGTGGAAATGTTTAACGGGGTGCTGTCGATAATAAACTCTACCATTCCCACATTCGTCAGGGAATGTCTCGACGTGGAAGCCGAGAAGCGAGCCATAGCCCAGGCTCTCGGCCCTCACATCAAGAATGCAATGCTTAAAGCCTGCCGGCAAATCGAAGCTGATGCCGGCCGACAATGGGATGCCGAACGCAACGAACTGGAAAATCGTATAGCGCAGGCTGAAACGCACAGCAAGGAAGCATCGGAACGTGCCGAACAGGCTCAAGCCAAAGTCCTGTCGGCCGATGCACAACGCAAAGCCATGACCGAACGATGCCGCACACTCGAAAACCGCGTAGCCGAACTTGAAGCCGAACGCGAACAATTCGACCTTGAGAACAAGAGCCTTGTCAACAAGATAAAAGTGGCACAAGTACATGCCGACGATGCGGCACATTACCGCGAGGAAGCCGAAGAATTGCGTCGCCAACTTGCCGAGATAAAGGAAAAATCAGCCGAAGAAAGCAACGCCGAGCTTGAAGCGAAATGGAGCGAGGAAGTTGCTCGACTGCAACAGGAAATAGCCACAAAAGATGCCGACATAGATGCACTGACAAAAAAAGCCGAGGCAACAGCATCACAGCTTGCCGAAACACGTAAAGAGCTTGACGAGGCCATTGCCACACTCGACATAGCCAATGAGGTACAAGAGCAGGTTGACAAACTCAGCGACCAAATAAAAGCGCGTGACGCAAAAATTGCAGCAATGCGCGAACAATGGGATAAAAAAGAAGCCGAAGCGGCCCGGAATTATAACGAGGTTAACAATGCCAACCTCGACCTGAAATTACAATACGACCTGCTCAAAGCCGAAACAAAAAAGCTGCGCGACACACTGGCCGAAGCCGAAAAAGAGAAAGAAGATGCATTGGCCGAGTTGCAACAAACCCTCATAAAAACCGAGAAGGACAACGAGATGCTGAAAAACCGCATCGAAGTGTTGAAACAAGATGCTGAAACTGCCAGGAAACAAGCTTCTGAAAACGAATTGGCTCGCGAAGAACGTGCCGAAGACATGAAGAAGCAGCTCGAAGCGGCATCGATCCTCATAGAACGACGCGACGAAACCATAAGGCAATTGACCGACAAGGTAAACGCAATGGAGGGCGAAATTTCATATGCAAAAGTATCGGACAGCGAAAACCGCCTGAAAATAAAACAGCTAAAAGCCGAGTTGGAAAAAGAGCGCAACCGTTCAAAAGAAGCAGAAACTCCACGGGAAGAACCTGCCTTTGCAGAATCTGCTTCCCAAAAGAAGGCTGCAAAAGAGACCCAGGCAAAAGCACAAGCCGAAGGGCTGCAACCAGACGCCACCGTCTTGCCCGAACCCGAGTTGCAGGAAGCCGTGACCCATGTATTCGGCATTGATGTCGATAATGCTCAAAAGGAGGAAACGCCTGTCGATGATACCGTAAGCAACTTGGAGCCACAAAACAACATACACATAGTGGCCGAAGTTCCTGTCGAATATAGCGACAGCAATGACAAGCAGCAACCTCGGGAAATCACCGAATTACCCATCGACAATTCGGTTAAACCGGTAGAGCCTATGGAACCCGATACAGACAACGCCCTGCCAAACGATGAAATCGACACTGCTTTTGCCCAGGCAGAAACCGGGACAAGCGACCTCGACGATGATATTGAATGGCTCATGCCTACAGCCGATGAAACGCCAACCGAACAATCATTGCCCGAAGAAGGAGACTTCATATTCATACACAAAGAAGAAAAAGTCGAGAAAGAAGAACCTCGCCAGCAACAAATGTCACTGTTTTAAATAATCAGGCGGCAGGTACCTGCCGCCTGACTTAAACCCAAATCCCCCACTTCCCGAGTGAGTTTTTTTAACCTTTGTGAGCCGGGAAATAGTGGCCAAGGTACTTGCGGCATAAGCGCATAAGATCGTCACGGTTAACCGGTTTCACCAGGTAATCAGAAGCTCCGGCTGCCATGGCATCATCAACTTGCGACTTTGAACCCGACGGCAACACGGCAATAATAGGCAACACAGCCGACAGTGCGTGGATTTCCTCGATTGCTTTAAGCCCGGCACCCGACGACAGGTTTACACCTGCCAGCACCATATTGATGTTCTTGCTGCGGCAAACCGTAACGGCCTCTTCGGGCGTGCGCGCATGCTGCACAAGCCACAAGTTTGCTCCAAGCCGCTCCATAAGCACTTTCAAATGCAAGAACGAAGTGCTTTCGGCTTCGACAATAAGCACAGTGGGATAATTAGGATCAGCTATCACGGCACCCGACCGCACTGTGCCATCGTCGATGCGAGTTGGCAACCGCAACGTGAAAGTGCTACCCACCCCCTGCATCGACTTAAAAGTAATCGTACCTTGCAACAATTGCGCATTACGCTGCGCAATTGTCAACCCTAAGCCCATTTTCTCATGCAAATTCATGATATCGGCCTGGCGGCCCTCAAAAATCTGTGTCAATAGCATCTGGCGGCGTTGTGGGATGCCTATGCCGGTGTCATTCACCGATATAAGAATATTTTTGCGATCATCGGTCAAACGATAGCCAAATGTAATTTTCCCCTGAGCAGTGTATTTTAGCGAATTATCAAGCAAGTGGTAAACAATCTTCGATATGCGTTCACGGTCACTGGTAATGTGGCTTTCCTCGTCACTGAGTGGCAGCACAAGGTTGATAGCGACAGCCCGTTCACTCATTATAATCTTGAAATCCTTGTAAATGCCACGCAGCAAATCATTGATGCACACATCACCTACATTCAGACGGGCACCGTTGGAATACGATTTCGAGAAATCGGCAATGTCATCAATGGCCTGCCTGATTTTCCGTGCCGAATGGCGTATCACCTTGCCATAACCGGCGATGTCTTCGGGCTTAAGTTGCGGTGCCGACAGTGCCAATGTGAAATCATAGATAGTGTTAAGCGGAGCTTTCAATTCCCGGGCAAGATTTTCGATAAATGCGCCACGATAGGCATTAAGCCGGTCGGCCTCTTCCTTTGAGCGCACAAGTTCCTCGTTAAGAGCACCTATCGTCTGTGCCGTGATTTTCAGATAACGCCGTAATCGCCTGTTTCGCACCATCGAGATCACAACAAACACTATAATCATCACCACCGCCACTATCACGGCAAGGACATACGGCCAAAACCTGCCTCCCGGCATGAAAACACCCCACTCGCCACCTGTCATCGTAGCAGCCTGCGCTCCCACCGAAAACAATAGCGACATTCCGGCTACAATATATCTCAACGATGTCATCATATACTATTTTTCAATCAGTTACATATTTCCACCATCAAATCTACACAAAAGTACAAAATAATTCAGTAAGTAATCATAAAAATATCGCTGTCGCTATTGCCTTATTTTGCATTTGAAATCATTAATGGATTGTGCCTAAACCCTATATTACGAATGCCTTTTTTGGCAAAAAGTATCAACCAAGGCTTGTATTTTATATCCAATTTACTTATTTTTGTCTTGACTACTAAGCTTGCATGCCACCTGATGCGTGTGGCACACATGGTTTATTACTGATACTATCGCTCCCTAATGGAAAAGTCGTTGCCTGCAAAAAACAAAAGCATTTCAGGCGAAATGCACGATAATATGGGGGAACCATCCACCACCGATGGATTCCCGAACGATTATTCACGCACCAACGGCAACCACATAATTGCCTCATTCGACCTTATCGACCCAAAATACTTTTCCAATGCAATCAACGTAATTGACTGGAACTGCGGGAACGGTTACTCGACAATATCATTATGCCGTTATTTGCATGAAAAATATCCCGATATTGCCATCAAGGCGATAAAACTCATCGACCGTTCGGCAGCGGCACTTGAAAAAGCATCGGCACGCATAAAGGCCATATGCGGCATAAATGAAGTAAGAACCGTAAACAAATCGCCAGGAGACGTAATAGGCGACAACTTGCGGTTTGCCGGTGGCTCAGTATTACACATATTCAATGATTTTCCTGGCACCGAAGAATTAGACATCAAACAATTTGTAACACGATTTGCAACAAATACCGATTGCGTAAACATAGTGGCCGGTTATAACAACCGCTCCTTCCAAATCGACTGCCGGACAGTGGCATTCGTCTCCTACTTGGGAGATGCCGCAAAAGGGGTGAAATTCATTCACACCGATGACAAAAACATATTCACATTCACATTCGATGCAAAATGCACCGGAACACTTAAACACAAGCTGCCACCGCCTACAATTCTGACGGCAGCTTACACACTTGATTGCATAGCCGATAACACACGCGCCATGCAACAAATGCCACGATGGACCGGTTTCGAAGCATACAGCCCGTTTTATGCGGCAGCCGAAATTAGCGACGACCTGCACCCACTGCTTGCCGTGGCTTCAAATATAGTCACACGAAGCCTGCCGGCCCCGGCATCGCCGGGGTTGGAACAATCGTTCTCGGTATTCTTCGGACTAACCCACCGAACCAATTTCCACCGCCTGCATTATGGGAACAACACAGGGCAGACATTCGGGCGCGAATTACTGCAATGCCTTACTCGCGGTCCCGGCAAGAATACTGTAATCAACCAACTGGCTTTCTCTCCGGTCGAAATCGCACGAATACACAAAACCATCATCGAAACCATGCTTACCGGGCGGCTCGACATGAATGTCAAATACTGGAACATTCTTATAATCGAGCACGATGTGCCTTGCGGTGCAATTGCCTTGCGCGACCTTGAAGAATTATTTGCCAATTTATCGGAACCTGCCGCCGAATACAAGCATTTGGCATTGCCACAAATACGCCTCGACTTAATCTCAACCGAGCAATACTTGTCATCGCCACTGCACCTTGGCTATGCCCCGGCAACAAGGCTGCAACGGCAGCACATGAGGCGCAAATACGACCTTGTAATCGAGACATCGATTAGACGATGCGAACGCAAGAATTTCTCACTACCACCGGTACAGGCAAAAAACGGGTGCATATTCTGCCTGTTTTCCACCCCAAAACGCACTCTGCACGACAAATACACATACACGAGCAGCCATATAGCATACGATACCGCAAGCAACTCAACCGCCAACATTGAATATTTCTCAAAACTGCTGCTCCGATACACAAAAAGCAATGACGGCCGGAATCACCTTATGCCGCTTGAAGCTGTCATGCGCAATAAACCTGTGCACATGGCCATCGGCAACACTACCGATGAAACCGCGATATGCGTTCTTGCTGCCATGCTGCAGCCCGGGTTGACTGTAATCGCATCAGTTTCACGGCAAGCCGCGCAAACCCGGTATCATAACCTGCAATCGGCACGGATAGACTGTATATGCTTACACAGCCTGATGGATAATGACGCAATCGATGCCGCATGGGCAAAGGTTGAAAATTCCCAATGTCAAATATTAAGCATCGAGTCATGCCTGTTGCTCGACGACCGTTGGCAACAACGATTTGCATCATTGCACAAACGGCATGTATATTGCTCGTCATTAATACTGTGCGATGCCGATGCCACATCGGTGTGGAGCGGCGACCGGTTCAATGCAATGCACGCCGCCGTGCTCCCGGCTGCCGGGATTTGCCTGGCCGGGAATAAAGCACCGGCAAACGTTATAGCCATATCGCCTATAATGCCCGACGATATAACCACCGACATAATCGCAGCCATTGCTCCACAGGCCAATCCTGCACCAACCGCCGATTACTCAATCACATTCAACCCGGCCGACCGGTGCCAGGTACAATTCATGGTGGAGCGAGTGGATGCTTTCCCTGAGCATATCGACAATTTTGATGCAATACAGCAATTCAAATTAACATTCTTGGCCGAATACCTGCACCGGTTGCCAATGATGCTGCGCCAATTGCAAACACCTGATGCGCTCATGCGCATCAACAATAATTTTGCCGCATGCACAGGTTTCTCGGCAACAGCCATTTCCACCCCTGTACCTGATGATTATCTTGAACTAAAAAACAAATATGAACATTGCGGAATTATATTCACAAAGCGTAACAACGGTACAGAAACAGAACATGCAATAACTTTGGCCGGAGGTCGTGCCGCTTCTTGTTTCACAACGTGCTGTGACAACAGCGATGATTCCGAATCAAAAATTGAAGAATTTGCCGACAGCCGATGCCCGTTGCTGGTAACACCCGAGGCTCAAAGCATCGACAAACCTGATGTGAGATTTGTCATCGACCTCTGCCGTCCGAATTCAATAGAACAACTGATGGCAACGGCGAGTGCATGCGGCCTTGACGGGAAAATGTCGATAGTGTCGATATTCATACCGCATTACGACATGAGCCGCCTGAATGCCAACGATGCAACACCCGAATTACCGCAAGAACTTGAAGTAGCCAAGGGGCACTGGATACCTACACAACAGTTCGAAATATTATGCAGGAACTTCGGTATCGACTCCACACAGCTGCATATCGACACTTTCAATGCGGCAAACGACCTGTTGCGACCCAATTGCATCATCGACAATGACGTATTCATGTCACACTTGTGCAATTATTGCAAATATAATTCACAATGCGGCATGAGCAATAACCCCAATCTGCCTTCGCAATGGGTACAAGCAAGCCTATATGACGAACATATTACCGCCAATGGGATATCGGTCGATTTATCTTCACGTGAATCTCTCGCCGAAGGTTACAATCTTGCAATGCCTGCCACCAATACGATCAAGCACGAAATGGCCACAAGGCGCAGGCTGCTCGACAGGCTGCTCGACGAAATGCCCGTTTCAATTGGCGATAAGATTTATAACGGCCTGTCGGGACTGCTCGCGGAAATACCATCCGGAGAAGAAAGGCATATCACACTGTCAATGTCAGACAATCCAAACATCGACGACAATAAAGCTACCGCCGATGCCCTGCATCCACTACTATTGCTCGGGATTATCGACAATTACAAATTCGGCGGCAACTCGGTATCGATTAGCATCACCGGCAAGCCATGTGGCAGCTATTGCCGTAAGTTGTTACAATTCCTCATGCGTCACCTGCCCCAGCATCAAGCCGAAGATATGGCATCGGAAGCATTTAACAATATCGGGAATGATGAAGTCCGGAATGCGCTGCAAATGTTACTGAAATTCATCGACCGCAAACTCGATATGGCACGCGAAAGGGCTTTAACCGACATTGAAGACCTATGCCTCATGGCTGCATACGGTCCTGTGAGCAATAACGTTGCCGATGCAAACGAGTATATCAAGGACTACCTGCATTGCTATTACCATTCCCCATACCTGCAACAACCCAGCGATAACGAATATCCTTCACTGGCTGCCAACACGCAATGCGGAAAGGCATCATCGCTCGAAATCATTGCCAAGTATGCACGTTTGCTCGGTTCTTTTGCCGAAGACGCCGGGAAAGTACTGCAATTACACGGTGCCGTGCGCCGACTGATGCGCTCGGCAATGCCCAACGGCACATTATCCATTCTCGATGCACTATGCATGGCAACACTGGGATATGACCAAATGCCCATGCTCGCAGGACGTGTCGCAAAGGCCTACCGCAACGGATATGCCTTATTACGCCGCAACGGCGGAACCGACTTTTTATCCCGATGGGATGAAATAAAACCTTTACTGCGCTTCAACGACACCCTTGCTGTTACAATCGACTCGCTCGAAGCACAAGAACTCGAAATAGAACTGACTATACACAACGAATGGTTGAACAATTTCATAAAAAAATATGGCAACTGAAAATAACATCCAAGAAATAACAAAGTCACTGACCCATCTCGAAGCATCGCTCGAACAAATCGACTCGGCACGCAAGCAGGTGGAAGAAGTGGTGGCAGCTGCAAGCAACATCAACAGTGCGCTAAGCAATTATGCACAATCAATAAATTTACTTACCGTTGCCGTAAAAGAATTATTGGTGTCCGCTAAAAAACAATAAGGCAAAAAATTCATGTCCGCAATGCCCATAAACAGGCGTTGCGGATACTTTTTTTGAAAACCAAGCCCCCCGTCAGTCAAAAAGTGACGGTTCCGGAGGGTGTTCCCTTGC
>CASENC010000037.1 GCA_949289215.1 uncultured Bacteroidales bacterium
CAGGCAAGGGAACACCCTCCGGAACCGTCTCTTTTTGACTGACGGGGGCTTGGTTTTCAAAAAAAGTATCCGCAACGCCTGTTTATGGGCATTGCGGACATGAATTTTTTGCCTTACTGTTTTTTTAGCGGACACCAATAAAATATTATATAACTACCTGCTGGAACATCCCGAACTGCAAAACCTCCTGTCGGTTTCAATGTTCGAGAAATTAAAATGGCTGTACTTTCGATTTGTATATTACCTTGGCGACCAAGACCGTGAACTGCTTATGCAAGCATACAAGACCATACGTTCATGCCGCATCTCCACCACACGCCTTATGCCCACCGAACGGTTTCTCGCCCTCAATTACATAATGTCCGAGAAGATAGGCATTAAATTCTATGAGCTTGTAATTCGCTTCAAGTTCAAATTACTTAAATTGGGATTGACAAAACACAACTAAACGACTGCACACCAATGAACAATATACCGGTATCGGTAATCGTTGCCACTTACAATGCCGAAAAATACATCCGGAAATGTATCGACAGCATATTGGCTCAAACGTTGCACAATATCGAGATAATCATAATCGATGACGGTAGCAACGACAGTTCAGGTACACTAATCGACGATTTTGCCAGGCAAGACAGGCGCATCATCGCCCTACACAACGGCAGGAACATGGGTGTAAGCTACACGCGCCAACGCGGCATAGAAACAGCCAATGGAACTTACACCATACACATCGACCCCGATGACTATGTTGACTGCGATATGCTTGAATGTATGTACAATGCGGCGATAAGCGGCAATGCCGATGTGGTGATTTGCGACATGGTGGAAGAAACTTCGCAAGGCGAAACATATAGCAGCCAACGCCCATCGTCACTTTCGCCCAAAGGCATAATAGGCGATTTACTGTCAAGAAGACTTCACGGCAGTTGTTGCAACAAGCTTATTGCCCGCTCGATATATACCACTGGCAATATATCTTTCCCCATGGGGCATGGCAGCATGGAAGACATGTATGTATGCCTGGCCGTATTCAACCGGGCCTCACGGGTAGCATATATTCCCCGTGCTTTCTACCATTACTATCGTAAAAACGAGGTGTCTATCACTACCCTGCCCACTCAACCCGATATATTGAGGAAAGACGGTGAGTTCCTAAAACTCGTAACCGACATCTTTAACGGCGACACCGCCATGCAACAATCAGCGGCGAAAGGCTTAGCCCGGCATCTGTTTCTACGTGCTTTTTATTCCAAGACACTGACTTCTTGCGAATTCCGTAAAATCTACGGCAGTTTCGCACGATTGATGCTTGGCAATCCATACATAGGATTTCCCCAACGGCTCATATTCTTCGCTGCCTGCAAAGGGCTATACCGTATTTCAATTCCACTAAACAACTTATACATCCGCCTTTGGCAACTCAAGCACAAAATATCCGACTGACATTTTTTACCTTTGCAAGCGATTGCGTATTTTTAAAGCAATGCGCCTCAACCATGGCAGATATTGCCCTTGCTTAATATTGTAAAGTACCGACTGCGAAGCAAACACCATCTTGAAGTCGGCCGTGCACAGCACCGGCTTGTGTGTTATACCGTTAATCTCGGCAGCCTGCACCGGATTGCTTTCCACAAACAGCATATATTCCGATTTCTTGTATTCCTCGGCCTTGAACCGTGCATGGCAATTGGCCTTGCGGCGGGCAGCCATGTCAGGCAAATCGAGCATCACAAGCTTTCCATATTTCACACCGTTGCGTGCAAGCCATTGCTCGGTTTCGGCACGGTATTTCTCAAGCCTGGAGGTTACCAACGCGCCTATTTCGGCTCCTGGGATAAACAGCGGCTTGGCATTTAACAGGAACTTGCGGTAACGCGGCCCGTCGTCATTCTCCTCGACAGTAGGGTCCACACACAGCACACCATCTATATCAAAACAGGCCTTTTTCAATATCATGTGGTTCATTATATTCCACTGGAAATACCTCGGCGAAGGTACCACCTCGACATAATAATCCACCATGTGCTTCTTTTCCGGCACAACATATATTGCACAATATTTTATATCGTAGCGGCCTTCAAAATCTTTCAAGGCTTCCTTACATTGCGCCATTGCCGCTCCCGATGCTATGCTATCGTCCACAACAAGCACTTTCTTAAATTCACGGGCATCGATATACTGTCCGCGCTCGCCCGTCTGGTAGATATGCCCATTGACAAACGAGCCCAAATCGGTAACCCTGCAATTAAGGTACAGTGCAAGCAAATTGGCCGGGAACATACCACTGCGCGGTATGCCCACTATAAGATTTATGTCACGAGGGAATATCGGCAATCGGCCCAATATAGCCTTGTTCATGTCGTCAATCGTGCGGTAATTCATTGCTCTTTTCGGCTTTCGTAATCTTCAATTATCTTATATATCTTCTTCACGCTGTTTTCCCAACTGTGAGTGCGGGCAAATGCCATTCGCTCGGCGCGCAGCCGCTCATTGCCCGCCTCGGCGACAGCCTCGTTCATAGCCGATATATATCCGTCGCAGTCGGTTGCAAGATGCGTGTAATCGCCAAACACATCTTGCATGGTGTGTGTCACGGTCGCCACCACTGGCTTGCCCAATGCAAGATATTCGTCGGCTTTAAGTGGATAGTTTCCTATTGTGACATCATTTACAAGCTGAGGATTGATGCACACATCAAATGCGCTGATGTATGCCGGTACTTCATATGTCGCTTTACGGCCCAGGAAGTGCACATTTTCCATTTCATGAAAACGTCATCTTCAGGCCCAACAAACACGAAACCCCATTGCCTGCACCGGCCGGCAAGCTCTTCAAGCAGCGGTATGTCGAGCCGCGTAGAATTAACCGTACCCATGTAACCTATTATGGGACGTGGTATCATTTTCATGTCTTCGGGCTCGGGATAGACCTTGCTTGCATCATAAACCGACAAATCCACACCTGTTTCAATAGGGAAAGTATTCCGGTTTAACCTACCGAAACGTTTTGCAAAAAAAGTGCTGTTGGTAAGCACCATATCCGATGCGCGAGCCAGCTCGTCTTCAACACGCCTGCCATGCTTCAACCAATATTTATCGCCTACCACAAAATCCCGGCAATAATAAACCGACACGGCCGGATTAATGATTTTTTTAAGATAACGGCTGCGATATATGTCGTGTCGATTATGTGAATGAAATTCTTGATGTCGAATTTCTTTACCACATCGGTTATATAATCCCCTATCATGCGGTTATTCAATCTGTTGACGGCATCAAACAACCATCTCCACGGCAACTTGCTCACAGGAAATACCATAAACGGGCAATCCACCACCCACATATTCCCATTTATCTGTCTCACACACGGCTCCCGACCCTGCATGGCCGCAACACGGTGGGAATTTACCGCCGCATTGCGGTTACGCATGGCCGTTAAATCAAGCGGAGTATTAATATACAGCACCCTGTTGTGCCTTGATATTTCAAGTGCGGTATTTTTTATGGTGCTGCCTATCTCTATATCCCACGGTTGCAGGCTTGTTATTATAAAATCCCGTCCTTCCATATATGTGTGCATTTATTTGTTCAACACTGTTTTATATATGCTTACATATCCACTGGCAGTATTTTCCCAGCTGAAATTTTTTTATTGGTGTCCGCTAAAAAAACAGTAAGGCAAAAAATTCATGTCCGCAATGCCCATAAACAGGCGTTGCGGATACTTTTTTTGAAAACCAAGCCCCCGTCAGTCAAAAAGTGACGGTTCCGGAGGGTGTTCCCTTGCCTGTTCAAGCATTTCGGCCCAGTCCTTTCCCGGATTCTCGAAGAAAGTGTAGCAGTTGACGTAATACATGAGCATGATTCTGTCCATTGTGGCCAGTCCTGAGAAGCTCCACGGGCGTCTGATGCGCCTCTGCAGTACCATCAGCAGCAGGTTGGCGATTAGCGTCACCCAGACCTGTATCTTTATGGCGTTGGCGCTTTCTCCGTAGAAATACCTCAGCGGGA
>CASENC010000038.1 GCA_949289215.1 uncultured Bacteroidales bacterium
CGAATGTATCACAACTCACTATGTTCGACCTCTTTGAGGCCGAGTTTGTTGATGTATAGTCTTGCCGACGGCTTGCGACCCGCCACTCGGCGGTCACTGCGCCGCCGGTTACCGCAGATTGGACGGCTTTGCCGCCCCCCTCCTTTAGTTTACATTTTAACACACCCTCATACGATATTATATTTAGAATTCAGGTTGGTATTTATTTGTTGGTGGGATTGAAATTTTTGTCGTAATCTATCAGGTATTTTGCCATTGCGGGGTCGTTGAAATCTACTTTCGACTTGCCGGTATCCATTTTGCGAATGGTTTCCATATCTTCGGCCGAAAGGCTGAAATCACCGATGGCAATGTTGCTTGCCATGCGTTCCTTATGGGTTGACTTGGGAATGGCTATAATGCCCTCGCTGACCAAAAATTTCAAGGCTACCTGTGCGTGTGTTTTGCCATATTTGTCACCGATGGCTTTTAATGTCTCGTTGGTAAATATGCCGTCGGCACCTTGAGCCAGCGGCCCCCAAGCCATCAATTGCGTGCCGTAATCTTTGATAAGATTGCGCATTTTGTGTTGTTGGAAAAACACATGCGTTTCAAGTTGCAGCACGGCAGGCTTGATTTCCATATTCTCGGCCAAGTCAAGAAAGCGGGCATCGTAGAAGTTGCTCAACCCGATTGCTCGTACTTTGCCATCGCGGTAGGCTTGTTGCATAGCACGGTAAGTGCCGTAATAGTCTCCGAACGGCTGGTGAATGAGCAACAGGTCGATGTAATCTGTTCTCAACTTGCGAAGTGATTCATCGATACTGCGGGCGGCATTTGTTTCTCCTGCATTGGAAATCCATACCTTAGTGGTAAGGAACAACTCATTGCGCGGTACTCCACATTTGCTTATTGCCGCACCCACACCTTCTTCGTTGTAATAAGCTTGAGCCGTATCTATCAGGCGATAACCCACGCCGATGGCATCAAGCACGCAACGTTCACATTCTTCGGGGCTTACGAGAAATACCCCGTACCCCAGCATCGGCATCTCAACGCCGTTGTTTAATTTTACGGTATTCATAGCTTTAGTCATGTATTTTATATGTTCCTATTTCTTTTACAGTTGGCAAGTCCATATCGTCGTAGATGGGGCTTTTGCCCGTGTCAAGTTCGGCTATGGTATTCATTTCCTCGACGGTAAGCACAAAATCAAAGATATTCAGGTTTTCAATCATTCGTTCCTTGTGCACACTCTTAGGAATTACAACTACGCCCCGCTGGTTAAGCCAGCGCAGTATGACATTGCCCACTGTCTTGCCGTGACGTTCGGCAATGGCTTTTAATACAGGATTGTTGAAAATGTCATTCTTCCCTTCGGCGAATGGTGCCCAAGCCTCGTGTTGTATGCCTTCCCGGCGCAGGAAAGAATTGGCTTCTTTCTGTTGGAAGAATGGGTGAGTCTCAAGCTGGTTGACGGCAGGCTTCACCTCATTGTGCAGGAACAGGTCTTGCAGGCGTTCATTGGAAAAACTGGTCACGCCTATAGCGCGTATCCGTCCTTCCCGGTACAGTCTTTCACAAGCTCTCCAGGCTGCATAATAGTTGCCATAGGGCTTGTGCAGCAGGTATAGGTCGAGATAATCAAGTCCTAGCAGTTTCATCGACTTGTCAAAGGCACGCAGAGCATCGTCGTATTCATAATCCTGTACCCATAGCTTGGTTGTGATAAACAGTTCCTCGCGTTTCAGCCTGCTGTGACGAATGGCGTCTCCCACTTGCTGCTCGTTGAAATACGAAGCAGCGGTGTCAATCATGCGGTATCCGGCTTCAAGTGCGTCGGTAACTATGCGTTCGGTATCGTTTACCGGAATTTGGAATACACCGAAGCCAATAGCCGGCATCATGGCTCCGTTGTTAAGCCTTACTTCTTTCATAGCGTTACATTGTTTTTAATTACCGGTACAAAGTTACATGAAGGGTGCTTGAATAAAGTTGTGATATCAGGTGTAGAATTTTCACTTTTCGTGGAAAATATTCGATGTGTGATGTTGTACTGCGCCAACGGTTTTATTATATTTGTAGATATATATCGGTGCAACCTTGTACAAGGTTTCCAGTGATATGGCAAATGCGTGAACGTGAATGTTTTATGGTTATATAAAATGGATGCTTGCGGAATAAAGTTTCTTGATGGTACAGATATCACCTGCTTACTTGCAAATACGAGTGGTGATGTGTTGCACATATTGTGCATAGCCGGAAGCATGAGTTTCGTTTACCAAGATGTGCGTTACAATATCATGCCGCACGATTATGTTATAATGCCCAATGTGTCGCTTGCATCGGAATTTTCATTTTCGGCCGATTTCGATGCTCTCATAATGAGCCTTTCCGAGGCTTTTGTGGCATCGCTTGCCATTCGCAGCAATTATGGCATAATAGGACATTTGTCATTGTTGCAAAATCCTGTGATGAAACTTTCAGGGCAGGATTTCGAGCGTTGCCGCAGTGACATGGAGCGGTTGCGCGAGCGCATGAAAGACCGCCACCATTTGTTTCGTGAAGAGATGCTTGGCAGCTTGTTGACTGCACATATCCTTGACCTATATGATATTCATGCAAGGGAAAATAACATATCGATGCAGGCGCATGAGCGTGCGACCGACCTGTTGCGCCGATTTGTTGGAATGTTATATAATGGTGAATATAAGGAACACCGTGACTTGAAGTATTATGCTTCACGGTTGTGTATAACGCCTCATTATCTGTCGGAAGTGTGTAATAATGTATGCGGCTGCCCGGCATCTTATTGGATTGAACGTTTTACGCTTCAAGAAATCACGCGATTGCTTGGCCGTAAAGATTTGACATTGGTCGAAATCGCCGAAAGTCTTAATTTCTCGTCGCTGTCTTATTTCAGCCGTTATGTGCAAAAGCGTTTGGGCGTTTCGCCATCTACCTATCGCAGCAATATCATAAAGAAAAAAGGTTAAAAGCGACATATTGCATTAAACTTTTCCCGACCGTGTTTATCAAAATAAACAAATTAATCACTTCAAAAAACAATTAATCATGGAAAAAACTAATCGTATCCCCGAAGCGTTCCTTATTGCCATTGCAATAGTGGTGATGGGATTTTGCCTGAAGGCCGGCATCGACAATTTCACCAACAAAGACCGCCGTGTGACGGCCAAGGGGCTTGCCGAGCGAGAGGTGGCTGCCGACAAGGTGACATGGCCCATTGTGTCGGTTGAACTTGGTAACGATTTGCCGCAGCTTTACAATAAAATTAATTCCACAACAAGTAAAATCAGGGCGTTTCTGAAAGAGAACGGAGTTCCCGACAGCGACATATCGGTTAATCCGCCGGTGGTGCAGGACAAGAATGCCAACCTCTATTCCAACGAGCGTGTGGTGAACCGTTATAACATAACATCGGTGATAACTGTGACATCGGGTGATGTGGAAAAAATCCGCGACATTATTTCCCGGCAGGGTGAATTGTTGAAGCAGGGAGTGGCTATCATTGATGGCGGATATGAAAATCCCATCGTGTATGAATACACCGGGTTTAATGAAATCAAACCCGAGATGATGAAGGAAGCCATTGCCAATGCCCAATCGACGGCGCAGCAGTTTGCCGAAAATTGCAACAGCGACCTTGATAAGATAATCACCGCCACACAAGGGCAGTTCACCATATCCGACCGTGACAATAATTCACCGCATATCAAGAAAATTCGTGTTGTTTCCACTATAACCTATTCGTTGAAGGACTGATGCGTTTCTGACAACATATAAAAATGTAACGGGCAAGGCATGGAGTAACCATGGCATTTGCCCGTTTCCTTTTTGTTGATGTGTCGTGGTAAAAATAATTTGCCTAACTATGCTCTCATTGCTTTTTAGCTTTTATTTAACGGAGCTTGTTTATATCTTTGTGTGTTTAATTGTCGGTAGGATATTCGCACTTATATTTTGATGAAACGGTTTATAATACTTATAGCTACAGTTGCAATGCTGGTCGTCATGATGTGTTGCGGCGGTGACGATGACGGGCATCAGACATCGCAACCTGTTGGAATGGAAGAAATTGAAGAGCCGGACAGTGCGGTGAAGATGCACAGGTTGAAGGTGTGTCCCATAGGCAGCTACACGCGAGTGTTTAACGATCTTAATGCCGAACATCTGGCCGAAGCACGCCGCATAGGCATTAAGCCGATATCCTCTCTTTATGACGCATACAATTTGCGTGTGCCTATAATGCGCATAAGCACGTGCAATGATTTCGCCGTCGATGAGCTTACTCATTCCCTGCCGTATCTTGTGCCGCAGGCAACGCGCCTGTTGCATGACATAGGTCGTTCGTTCAGCGACAGCGTTATGGCTCGCGGCGGGAAAAAATATAAGATACGGGTCACGAGTGTCACTCGCACCGACCACACTGTTGCGCGATTGCGCCGTGGTGGGAATGTGAATGCTACTGTCGAGTCGGCACACAGGTATGGCACTACGTTTGATGTCAGCTACATACGTTTTGTGTGCTGTGACTCGTCGTATGTGGTGGCTCCGCAAGACTTGCGTGGCATACTTGCCGAGGTTCTCGACTATTACCGCGACGAGGGGCGTTGCCTTGTGAAATATGAAGTAAAACAGGGGTGTTTCCATATAACTGCCCGATAAGGAGGATTATAAGATGAGAACACGAAAAATAATATTGAAGGCATTGAAGGTGCTTGCATGGACTGTGGGCACGCTTGTGGTTTTGATGGCTCTTGCCTTGTGGGCTGTGGTGTGGATTATTTCTCCCGAAAATCTCACTCGCTATGCCGAACAGGCTGCCAACAAATATCTTGACGCCAAGGTCGAGATAGGGCGGCTTGAGCTGACGGCATATTCCACTTTCCCGATACTTCATGTTGATATCGACAGCCTTACGGTATTATCAGGCAGCATCGACGTTGCCTTGGGAGCCGATTCTGCCGCAATACCTGCCGATGCCTCGCATTTGTTGTCATTTGGCAAATTGCATTTGGGGGTAAATCTTGCCGAGGCCATGATAGGGCGTGTAGATGTGAAAGATTTGTCGGTTACCGATTTGAGTGTAAACATTGTTGAATTGTCGCCTACCGTGAGCAATTATGCCATAGTGCCGATGAGTGCCGACCTTGACACTGCGGCAACCGATACCGCAGTGATGGAATTACCGTGGATACGGTGCAAGCAAATTATGCTCAAGGGTACTACGCGCTTGTCATATTATTCGGTTGCCGATGGCATGGCGGCCAAGATGTTGCTCGACACAGCTTCAATTGTTGCCACCGGGCGGGATAAATACAGGCTGGCTTTGGCCGGAACGGCCGACTGCAATATGGGTGAAGAATTGGCTGTGACCGATTTCCCGTTTGGTTTATATGTCGAGTTGGGGTGGAATTACCGCAGAATGATGGATATAAGCATTGCCGATTTGCAAGCTCGCTTGCTCGATATTCCCATATCGGGAAGTGTGGAGTTGCTTGCCGGGGAGGGGGAACCCGTGCTGAGTGATTTTGCGCTGAAAATCGATTCGGTGCGCTTTGCTTCGGTATTGCCGCAGTTGCCTGTGAAATATAAGCGAATGTTCGGACGTGTACGCAGTAACCTCATGGCTTCGGTAGATGTGCGGCTTAATGAACCATATGTGTTGACAGGCGGCAGGTTGCCGTCGATGTCGGCACGGTTGATTGTCCCCGATGCTTACTGGCAAATGGTGGGTGGCCGCGGCCGCATCGATCGTGTTGCACTTGATGCGCAAATGGAGCTTGACGGCGAGAAACCCGACGCAAGTGTGGTCACGCTCAATAATTTGATACTTGAAGGTGTGGCCGTGAAATTGCAATTGTCGGGCAGGGCGACAAATTTGTTTGCCGATCCTTATGTCACGGCTTCGCTTAACGGATATACCGACCTTGGCATAATTGCAGGCATGGCCAATGTGCCGCTTAATTTTACAATTGCCGGTGAAGCCGAGGCTGATGCCACGGTTGACATGAAGATGAGCAACTTGAACAAGGAAAATTTCCACAAGGTGAAACTGTCGGGGAATGTGGGATTGCGTAACCTCATTTATGACAATATGCTCGACACGATGAGCGTGCGAGCCGGGTATGCCACATTGTCGTTTGGAAATCAACAGTCGTATGTGCGGCGAGATTCGACTACCGGTGAAGATTTGTTGCGAGTGACAGCCCGTATCGATACGCTTGATGCTTCGATGCCGGGATTGAACTTGTCGCTCGGCGGTGTGAGCATGGGTGCCGGTGCCGTGGGGGCATGGCGTGCAAGCCAAGATTCGGCGCAAGTGATACCGATGGGATTCAACGTGTCGGCACGGCGTGTGCGCATGAGGCAGGCCGACGGCACTTTCCTGGCCTCGCGAGGGGTGTCGTGCAGCGGCAGTGTGTCGCGTTTCCGAGGCATGAAGCGTATGCCTGTGTTTTATCTCGGCTTCGGGCTTGATACGCTTTTCTATCGCGACAATTCACAGTTTGTTTATCTTAAAGACAGTAAGATTGACCTTGTTGCCAACCGCCGGGTGAATTGGCGGCGCATGAACCGCACTCGCCGGCTCATCGACACACTTCGTTTGCAGCACCCCGACTGGAGCAACGATTCGCTGCTTGCCGTGGTGAGGAATATGCAACTGAGCCGTCGCGAGGCAATGAAAACCCGCAGGCTGCGCAACAGGCAAGTTGAGGTCTTTGATGAAACCGAGGTTATGGATATGTCGGTTGACAGTGGATTTGCGCGGTTGCTCGCCCGCTGGCAGTTGCATGGCCGCATACGCAGCAATACCGGAGCAATGTACACCCCTTACTTCCCGTTGCGTAACCGTATCACCGATGTCGATGTCAAGTTCAATGCCGACAGTCTCACAGTTGAGAATTTCAATTACAAGGTGGGGAAGAGCAATTTCAGTGTAAAAGGGAAGTTGAAAAATATACGCTCGACCATGATGGGGCGTACACGCCGTCCGCTCGACCTTGCCCTGATAGTGCGGGCCGACTCGATCGATGTGAACCAACTTGTGGGTGCTGCCGCCGACGGTCTTGCTTATTCGGGCGATGCCACAGGGCTTAACAGCCTTGACAGCACTATAACCGACATCGACCAAATGCAGCAACAGATGGAAGCATCGCAGAATGATGGCGACACCACGCTTGCCGCATTTGTGGTGCCCCGCAATATCGAGGCAAAGATAGCCGTGCGGAGTAATAATATCACGTTTGCCGATATGAATTTCGAGAAATTCGACGGAAACCTGTTTGTGCATGACGGAGTGATCAACCTCAATAATTTGCGGGCTAAAACCGATGTAGGGGCGGCCGAGTTCAATGCCATGTATGCTTCGACCGACCGTCGTAACATAAAGTTCGGCATGGACTTGGGGCTTGACAAGATACGCGTGGGCAAATTGCTTAACATGATTCCTGCCATCGATTCGGTGATGCCGCTGTTGCAGTCGGTTGACGGTATCATCGATGCCGAAATAGCCACGACTGCCAATATTGACTCGGTGATGAACATCGACATACCGTCGCTGCGTGCGGCAGTGAAGTTACACGGCGACAGCCTTGTGTTTATGGATGCCGAGACGTTCAAGAAGATTGCCAAGATGCTGCGGTTTAAAAATCGCGACCGCAACATGATTGACGAGATGACGGTGGAGATGCTTGTGGAGAACTCTCAAATGATGCTTTTCCCGTTTATGTTTAATGTTGACAGGTATCGCCTTGGGGTATTGGGCTATAACGACCTTGACTTGAATTTCCGTTATCATATATCGGTGCTTAAATCGCCCATACCGTTTAAATTCGGAATTAATATTTACGGGAATCCCGATGATATGCACTTCCGTTTCGGCGGAGCCAAGTATAAGGAAGATGATTTGCGTGCCGAGATGGTGGAGATTGTGGATACTACCCGCATCAACTTGCGCGAGCAAATCAATTCGGCATTGCGCCGAGGGGCAAATGCCGCCTTGCGCTCGAACCTGAATGTGGGTAATCGTCGCCCGAATATGCGCCGCATGGTGGAGGATGCCGAGGACGACAACCTCACTGCTGCCGACAGCTTGCAAATGATGCAGCAAGGGTTGATAGAACGCCCCGACACCACCGCGGTTTCACAGCCGGTTCCGGTCGTTGGACAACCTGCCGGTGAGGATGATGAAAAGCAGCTGCCACCCGCTGCCGTGCCCGATCAGAATAAAGCCGCAATCCTGAACAAGGAAAATTAGGAAATAATATTCTGCCCTTATTGGTGCAGGGGTAGGTGTATCATAATTCCGACATTGAGGTTGTAGAGACGATGTGTACATCGTTTCTATGATGGTAATGGTTGATTTACAGCGTTTTATATGGTGTGACAGTTGTAGAAACGCGATTTATTGCGTCTCATTGATACCCCGGAGTGGTAATAAATCGCGTTTCTACAGAGGCAAAACCGCATTTTATTGCCAAATGTGGGGAGTGATGATGATTTCGTCGATGCGGAGCAGGGCATAGTCGTGTATGAAGGATACGGCTATGCCTTCATCGTTGTATCGGGCTATGCGTGGTGTGGCATCTTCGTCGAGCCATTTCAGGAACAGTATTCCTGGTGCAGCCTTGCAAAGCTCGCTGCTGCCGTTTATGCCGTCTTCGGCTTCTCCAAGCCGCATTTCGGCATCCGGATAAGCCGAAAATACCGATGCGAATGTAGAGCCGACTCCTATGCCGCAGTCGGTGAAATAGTCACTGCCAAGAATGAAAATCGCACCGATGCGCCCAAGGTGGCTGTTTTGCAAAACTATTTCGACCGAGCCGTTGCGGCCAAGCATGTAATTGACATCGGTGGGGGAGTCGCCGGTGACTATGCTGTCAATGTCGAATTGTGACGAAAGGCGTTTTACAGCCATGGCTGTTTCTTCACCTATCAGCACCATGTCCCGTATGCCCGTGCTGTCGATCATATAGCCTGGTTCAATAGTGTCGGTCTCGATATGCGGGTTGCGGTCAAGACTTTCCCATGCCTTGTCGTCGCGGCTGTCGTGGGTGAAACCGTTGATGATGATTGCGGCAATTGCAATGATGATGATGATGATGATTGCCATGATTGTCAAGATGGCGGTCGGGCGGTTGCGTTTTCTCATAACAATTAATATTTGACGGTTACTTTTTCTCCGGTGATACTCTCATTGTTGGCGCGGTCGAGCACCGTTACAACGTAGGTGTATTCTCCCTTATCGATAATTTCGGAATATTGCGGTTCGTAGGTGACGGCACGTATTGCTGTCGCATCATCGATGTCGATGTCATCACCACGGCCGAAGCGGTACACTACATAAGCCCGGGCTTGTTGCATATCATCGTGGCTGTGCGGAGCTTTCCAGTGCAGAGTCACCATACCGGTCACTTTGTTGCAGTCGGCTTTCAGTTGCCGCACTTCACCCGGTGGAGTATCGTCGATCCATGTGTATGCCGGAACAAGAGCCACCGTTGACTGGAATTTCTTCCCTAACAAGTCGGCTATACCTTTATAATTATCGGTTACAAGGTATCCCGGCCACCAGCAGTTGCCCTGCACGTGAGATAATTCACGCGACAGGCGTATCTTATGTGCCAATTGATTCTTGTCGCGAGAGCCACCGATGTCGGGTCGGTCCATTGTAACCTTTACCGATTGCCCCAGGTAAAGGTGCCTGCCGTTGGCATGATTGTTCCACCATTGCGACAAAGTCAATGCCGATGCCGCCTTGTGCTCAAGCTCCCAGTATAATTGCGGAATCAGGTAATCCACCCAACCGCGTTCGGTCCATAACGTCACGTCGGCATACAGGTCATCGTAATTTTGCAGCCCATTGGTGTCGCTGCCGTCGGGATCGGATTTTTTGTTGCGCCAAATGCCAAACGGACTTATTCCGAACCGCACCCACGGTTTTACATCGGTTATGGTTTTATGCAATTGCTCTATGAGCAGGTTGACGTTCTGCCTGCGCCAGTCGTCGCGCTTCATGCCTCTGCCCAATTTCCGGTAAGATGCATTGTCGGGGAATTGCCGTCCGCCCACAGGATAAGGGTAAAAATAATCGTCCATGTGTATTGCATCTACATCATATCGTGTCACAATGTCTTTTACGATACGTGCAATGTAGTCGCGGTTTTCTTTATAGGCAGGGTCGAAATATATTTTTCCGGCATATTTCACGAAGCGTTCGCGATGTTTATGGTAGATATGCCCTTGTGGCGGTGTTTCTTTGGCCGAGAGAGTCACGCGGTAAGGGTTGAGCCATGCGTGTAATTCCATACCCCTGGCATGAGCTTGTTCAATCATGAATTGCAGCGGGTCCCATTCAGGGTCGGGAGCCTGTCCGGCTTTGCCTGTAAGGTGCTTGCTCCAAGGTTCTATGTTGGAACGGTAAAAAGCATCGGATTGCGGGCGCACTTGGAAAATCACCGCATTGCACCCTGCTTCACGCAACTTGTCGAGCAGCAGGCAAAGGTAAATTTGGTTTTCGAGGGTCGATTGCCCGGCATATTGTTCCTGGTAAACGGTGTTGAGCCATGCCCCGCGGAATTCATGCTTTGGTGGGGCGGCAATTGATGCAAATGCTGTTGCTGCCGTTATTGTTGCTGCAATAATATATCGAGAGATGATATTCGCCATAAAAATTTCCCTATTGGTTGTTTGTTTCAGAAAAACACCGTGAAAATAAGAATAAATGCCGATAAACCTGCAAATATCTAAATCAAAAAAATATAAAGAATGTGCCACTCGTTGCTGTTGCAGGCTGCCTTTCTGGGTGTAATGTGCAAGAAATCAAATATGTTTCCACAGGTATATTTTTCTAAGAGAAAATGTTTTTTTTGAAGCGAATGTAATATAAATGAGAAAAAATGTTTAACTTTGTGAACGGTATATAAGGCGGTTTGTCGGGCAATATATTGGGCAGGTTGCCGTTATACTAATAATGTAGCCATTATGCTTGAATGAATAATATGAAAATTTTTAAGATATTTTTAACGGCTGTGATTGCCGTAACAGTGCTTACGGGTTGCGACAACCCTGAATATCCCGACCCCGAGGGGGAACGCGGTGCATTGTCGTTTGAGGGATTTGAACTGACGGCGGTAGATGGAACTGTGATAACCTCGAATGTGATAGATGTCGCCGATTTTGTGGTAAACGTCAGGAATAGCAACACAGGCGATGTGGCAGCTTCGTGGAATTACCGGGAAATGCCGGCTGAAGTGCAGTTGCTTGAAGGACTTTATACGGTAGAGGCATATAATGCCGAGTTGCAGCCGGCAGCATGGGATGCCCCATATTATTATGCAAATGCACAGGTGAGGGTGTATGGCAAAGAGGTTACCACGGTGGCACCCATGCAATGCTCGCTCGCCAATGTGAAAGTAGATGTCGCTTACACCGATGCGTTTCGTGCAGCAATGGGCAGTGACGTGACAGTGAGTGTGGAGATGGCGCAAGGTGTGATTATGGAATTTGTCCCAACCGAAACACGTTGCGCATATTTTGCTCCCGGTGCCACAACGCTTGTGGCAGTGCTTACAGGCACTGTTGACGGTGTTGACACTATGATGCAGCAAGTATTGACGGGTATTGAAGGCGGGCAGTATTACCAAGTGACTTTTTCGCTCGATGGCGAATAATAAAAATAACCGATAAAAAACAAACCAAACAACTGACAAATGGCTAAAAGATACATTCTGGCGATGTTGTTTTTGCTATGTGCCGTGACGGGCGCGATTGCACAAGAACGCTTCAGCCGCCATATCGACAGCCACACGTTTGTGCCCAAAGGCCAATGGGTTACCGGTGTGAGCGTGAGCTATTCACAGTCGAACAACGACAATTACCAGTTCTTCATTGTTGAAGGTATCGATGGCGACACTTATTCGTTCAGTGTCACGCCAATGGTGTTCTATATGTTTAAGAACGATTTCGGCGCGGGCGGACGGCTCGGTTATGAGCGCAGCCGTGTAAAGCTGGATAATGCAAACCTTATCATCGATTCCGAGACAAATTACCAAAACGAGAATTTCTATTGCATCAGCCAGAAGTATTCGGCCATGGGGGCATTCCGAAATTATTTCAGCATCGGCGATTCAAAGCGGTTCGGGCTGTTTAACGAGGTGAGGCTCGAATTTGGTGTGGGAGAGTCAAAATTAACCAATGGCACCGGTAATGATTTCACGGGTACATTTGAAAAAACTTATGATATAGGTGTGGGTGTGATGCCGGGCTTGGTGATGTTCCTTTCCAACTATTCGGCATTGGAGCTTAGCGTGGGTGTGCTTGGATTTAATTATTCACATACCAAGCAGACCAATGATCAAATACATATCGCCAACCGTGATACTAAAAATGCTAATTTCAGGATTAACTTGTTCTCCATCTCGGTTGGAGTGGCGTTTTATTTGTGATGACTATGAAGAATAATTGGAAAAGACATATAATATTGCCGGTTGTGGCACTGATGACTGTCATGCCGTCGGTGCTGGCTGCCGAAGTGCCGGAGACTTCGGGCGATGATGTTACGAATGTGGTGGTGCGGAATCGCGTCGAGGTGATTGGTACCGACAGCATAGATGCTAATATAATATCGCAATTGGCTCCCAATGTGTCGGTCGGTGATGAAAAAGTAATTGTTGGCAACGACACAGTAAATATAATAATTCCCGAACGCAATTTCGGCCGCTTTGACCGTGGGTTGTTCAATTATTTGTTTATTCCCAAGGGGCAATGGTCGTTTGGGCTTGATGTGTCGTATGGAGAATTTAACAGCGATGATATAGAATTGCTGTCGTTCATAGGTGATTTCGATTTTGGAGGAAGTGTGTTTTCCATCGACCCGTATATCAGTTATTTCTTCGCGCATAACCAGTCGATAGGTATGCGGCTCGGTTATACTCGCAACAAGGCCGACCTTGGCAACCTCACTGTCGATATCGAAGATCTCGACTTGTCGTTGCAAAATATCGATTATCACACCGAGGAATATTCGGCAGCAGTGTTTTATCGCCATTACATAGGCCTTGACCGCTCACGCCGATGGGCAGTGTTCAATGAAACGGCATTGGAGTTTTCGAGCGGTAACGGATATTTCGAACGTCCGTATAACGGAGTGCCTCGCATAACCGAAACCGTGACAACCGAGGTGCGCATGGATTTCTCACCGGGCATATGCTATTTTGTACACGATTATGTGAGTTTCAACCTATCGTTCGGGGTATTTGGCTTGCATTGGAAAAAATGGCAACAGACTACCGACCATGTGGAAGAGGGCAGCCGCACATCGAGTGGTGCCGATTTCAAGTTTAATTTGTTCAACCTGCGCATGGGTATTGCCGTACACATTTGATGGATAATTATGATGAACTCTAAAATTTTTAATAATATAATTGCGGTAGCTGTCGCCGGAACGATGGCTGTGGCATCGGTGTCATGTATAGAAAATGATGTTCCATATGAGCGGGTTCAGGCCGGTTTTACTGCAATTACTGCCGAAGGTGAAACTGCTGCCGCCGTCATCGACAACGAAAACCGCACAGTGACGCTTACCATAGGCGAGGCGGTGAATCCTGCCAAAGTAAATATAATTGATTATAAACTTACGGACGGTGCTACATTGTCGGCCGATATTACCGGAGGCATAGACCTTACCGATAATTATAAGGTGGTGGTGTCGCTTTATCAGGATTATGAATGGGTGATAAAAGCCGACAGAACTGTTGAACGCTTTTTCAATGTAACAGGGCAGGTAGGCAGTTCGGTTATCGACCCTGAAGGGAAACGGGTGATTGTAACTGTGCCTGCCGGAATTAATTTGACTGCCGTTGAAATTACAGGGGTTAAACTTGGACCGGCCGAAGTCACAACAATGTCTCCCGACTTGAATAATACCGTAACCGACTTGTCGCATCCTGTTGAGATTACGGTAACATATCGTGATGTAAATGAGGTTTGGACAGTGTATGCGCAAGGAGGAGCCGGGGTTTCGCTCGACCGCATAGATGCCTGGACCGGAGTGATGTGGCTTTACGGTTCGGGCCTTGATGGAGAAGATAACGGATTTGAATACCGTCGTCAGGGTAGTGAAGAATGGATACGTGTGGATGAGGCTTCGGTTACACATTCCGGTGGCGAATTCTCGGCATGTGTGTCACCGCTTGAACCTGTTACCACCTATGAAGTCAGGGCTTACAGCGGTGGTGCATATACGGTACCTGTTGCTGTCACTACCGAAAGTGAAATGAGTCTGCCTAATATGGGATTTGATGAATGGTGGCAAGAAGATTTAAATGGCAAATCGCTATGGCAACCTTGGAGCGAAGGTGGTACCTCTTTCTGGGATACCGGCAACGATGGGGCAGCTACATTGGCATCTATCGGAGTAGGCGGCAATGTCACAACTCCCGATACTGACACATGGGATGGCGGTCCGGGTTATTCGGCTAAACTTGAAACTAGTTACATAGTGTTAAAACTTGCCGGCGGAAACATTTTTGCCGGAGAATATGTCAGGACCGACGGCATGGATGGCGTGTTGAATTTCGGTCGGCCGTTTACCGGTCGTCCTACACGCTTGTGCGGGCATTGGAAGTATGTTTGTACCGAGATTTCGGCATCAGACAGTGAACGCGAGTATCTTAAAGGCCGTCCTGATACAGCAATTGTGTATGCTGCGCTTATCAATAAGCCCGAACCTGTAGAAATACGGACAAAGCCTGCAGTACGTCAGCTTTTTGACCGTAATGCCGATTATGTTGTCGCTTATGGTGAAGTGCAAAGTGGAGAATCGATATCGGAGTGGACCGATTTTAAATTGGAATTTGAATACCGCCGTACCGATGTCGTGCCTACATATATTGTGATAGTGTGTACGGCCAGTAAATATGCCGATTATTTCACCGGTGGAAAGGGCAGTACCTTATGGCTTGATGACTTCAATCTCGATTGGGATTATGAATAAAAGAGCAATGTAGTGGTGCAGGAAAATAACAAACACAGAGGCTGTCATTTCAAAATGTGGCAGCCTCTGTGTTTGTATTATTTGTGATGCGGGTTATTATGGGGCGTTTATTGTGAAAGTTGAGTACAATGCAAAAAAAAACGCATGGATGATTTTCCATCCATGCGCCTATATGCAACGAGTATAAGTTTTTGTGTGAGTAGAGTAAGTATGTTACTTGTTTACTTGGAACTTGTTCCACCCGTCCTTAAGGTATGCCACAACCTGTTCGGCAGCGGCTATGCCGGCCTTTATGTTGGCTTCCGACGTTTGTGCTCCCATTTTTTTCGGAGTAAAGAATACGCGGTCGCCGAAACGTTCTTTCATGGCATCGGCCATGTCGGGTTTCACGTCGGCAATGTAGCGTAAATCTTGGCGTTCGTCGAGAGCTTCCATGAGGCTTTCTTCGTCAATCACTTCCTTTCGGGCAGTGTTGACAAGAATGCCTTTTTGAGGCATTAATGTCACTAATTGCTTGACTACCGATTTGCGTGTTTTGTCATTAGCCGGGATGTGTAACGATACTATGTCGCTTTTGCTGTAAAGCTCTTCCACACTGCCAACAGGTGTGACACCATCGGCTTCAATGATTTCATCATTTACAAACGGGTCGTGTGCAATCACGTTCATGCCAAATCCCTTGGCTATGCGAGCCACATTGCGGCCTACTTGCCCATAGGCGTGTATGCCTATTGTTTTCTCCTTTAATTCTGTTCCCGATGTACCATTATAGTAATTGCGGCACATCATCACTAGCAGCCCGAATACCAGTTCGGCAACTGCATTGGAGTTTTGTCCAGGGGTGTTCATCACGCATATGCCCTTGGCAGTGGCTTCGGCAAGGTCGATGTTGTCGTATCCGGCACCGGCACGTACCACGACTTTTAATTCGGGTGCGCAATCAAGCACTTCTTTGTCAACTTTGTCGCTGCGGACAATAAGCCCGGCGGCATCGGCAACAGCTGCTTTCAAGTCGTCTTTAGTGCCTTTCTCAAGCAAAACAAGTTCATGCCCACCTGCTTCAACCACTTCTTTTATCCCTTTCACAGCCACCGGTGCAAAAGGTTTCTCGGTAGCAACTAATATTTTCATAATCAGGCTTTTTGATTAATGGTTGTTTTCAAATTCTTTCATTGCATCGATAAGCACTTGCACGCTCGACATAGGCATTGCATTGTAGAGCGATGCACGGAAACCACCCACGCTGCGGTGTCCTTTTATGCCCACTATACCCTTTGTCGATGCAAAGTCGATGAAGTCTTTTTCAAGTTCTTTGTATTCAGGTTTCATCACGAAGCATACATTCATGATAGAGCGGTCTTCGGGAACGGCAGTGCCGACAAACATTTTGCTGCCATCGATAGCATCGTAAAGTGCGGCGGCCTTGGCTTTGTCGAGTTCTTCGAGTTTCTTCACGCCACCCATTTCCTTGTACCATTTAAGGGTCTGCAAAGCGGTGTATATTGGGAGTACCGGCGGGGTGTTGAACATCGACCCTTTGGATATATGAGTGCGGTAGTCGAGCATGGTGGGTATTGCACGGTCAACGTGTCCCATTGCCGACTCTTTGACAATAACTAAAGTAACTCCTGCGGGGGCAAGGTTCTTTTGTGCACCGCCATATATAATATCGTATTTTGAAACGTCTATCGGACGAGAGAATATGTCGCTCGACATATCGGCAACCATCGGAATGGGAGAGTCGAGTTCTTTGCGTATTTCGGTGCCGTAAATTGTATTGTTGGTTGTGATGTGGAAATAATCGGCATCGGTCGGGATTACATAATCTTTTGGAATAAATGTGTAATTGGCGTCTTTCGATGAAGCAACCACGTCAACTTCACCAAACAGGCGGGCTTCTTTAATGGCTTTATTGGCCCATGTGCCGGTGTCGAGGTATGCGGCTTTTGTTTTCAATAAATTATATGGAACCATGCAGAACTGAAGGCTTGCACCGCCTCCGAGGAACAGCACGTGATACCCTTCGGGCACTTCCAAGAATTCCTTTACCATAGCAGCAGCTTCCTCTATGACAGCCGAAAACTCCTTGCTCCTGTGCGAGATTTCCAATATCGACAGTCCTGTGCCGGCAAAATCCTTTACTGCTTCGGCAGTGTTGTTGATGGCAAATTCGCTCAATATCGACGGCCCTGCATAAAAATTATGTTTCTTCATAATCAATACTGTTAGTTTATATAGATATGCAAATTTAATAGTTTGCGTTTGCATTTTCAAGCAATCAACCAATTTTTTCCATTGGCAGGTTGTCTTATCTTGGTGTTTTGTGGCAATCGAAGCGGTGTGGTTGGTATTTATTGTGGGTATTTTTGTAAATTTGCAAGAAAATTCGCAGTGCGATGGAGTCGAAGAATGTAGCAAAAATCATATTGCCCGAACCCACGTTGCGCCGGTTGCCGTGGTATCTTGCCTATGTGCGGCTGTTGCGGTCGCAAAGGGTGGAATATGTGTCATCGACGCAGATAGCCAAGGAGATAAACGTGGATGCTTCGCAGATAGCCAAGGACCTGTCGTTCCTGAACATTAAGGGAAAAACGCGCATCGGCTATGAAGTGGACACGCTTGTGAGCGAACTTGCCGACTTCCTTGGTTTCAGCATCGAGCACCGTGCGTTCATGATAGGGGTGGGCAGCCTGGGTTCGGCGTTGATACAGGATCAAGGATTGTTGCAATACGGGCTTAATATTGTGGCGGGATTTGATATCGACCCGGCTGTGATAGGCCGCAGTATTCGCGGTGTGCCGGTGTACAGCATGGACAAGCTGGGCATGAAACAAAAGGAGCTTGACACCGAGATAGGCGTGCTTGCCGTTCCTGTGGAACACGCGCAAGACGCTACCGACACCATGATTGCCTGTGGGTTGCAAGCGATATGGAACTTCACGCCGTTCCGAATAAAGGCGAGCAGCGACATTGTGATACAAAACACGTCGATTTATGCCCACCTTGCCGTGATGTATAACCGACTTGATGATCGACACAGATTTTTGAAATGAAAATAATAAGTGTTTTGGGAAATTACGGGGGCGATGCCAGTGATGCAATGCCTGAAGTTTACCTTATGGGCGACTCGTCGTTGCTCAAGGATGGAAAGCCGTTTTTCGTGCCTGATTTTGCCACTCGTTTCGTGGCTTATCCCACGGTGGTGGCACGTGTGTGCCGCTTGGGGAAAAATATTGCCCGGAAGTTTGCTTCGCGTTATTACGACAGCTTTACCGTGGGGCTTGCCGTCGAGGCCGAAGGCATTGAAGGTGCACTTGGCATGGCTTTCGACGGTGCAGCAATATTGGGCGATTTTGTGGAAACGGGTGAATTGCCGATGGCCGATGGCGGTATGGCTTATGACGTGGCTGTTGACGGGAAAGTGTGCTTTTCGGGAAACACAGCCATGTTGCAGCATGGCATAGACGAACTTGTGGAATATGTGAGCCGTTACATGACTTTGAAGATAGGCGATTATATTTATGTAAGCCGTCCGTCCGAGGGGATATCTTTGGACATCGACACACGTCTTACGGCCACGCTTGCCGGGCATGAGGTGGTTAAGATGAAAGTGAAATAGTATGGCGGCATTTTTGCCGGGCGTATATGGCTCGGCTGCACAATAATTGAGCCTGTTTTGCAGTTATGTAAAATAGGTAATTATAATAACTGATTAATGAAAGGTACGAAAATAGCAATAACACTTGCGTTGGTGATGGCTTTTGCGGGAACAGCGATGGCTCAAAACGACGTGAAAAATGAGTTTAACCCCGTGACCACAGGTGTAACTTCACTCAGCATAGCACCCGATGCCCGTGGCGCGTCGATGGGCGATATTGGTGCGGCCACCGACCCCGATGTAAATTCTCAATTTTGGAATGCCTCGAAGTATGCGTTTGCATATAGTTCGGCCGGCGTGTCGCTGTCATATACGCCGTGGTTGCGCAAACTTGTCAACGATATTGCTTTGCTCAATGTGGCCGGTTATTGGAAATTCGGCAGCGAGGACAATCAGGCGGTGAGCGCGTCGCTGCGTTACTTCACGCTCGGCGAAATAGCCACCACCGATGACGGTGGGAACCAATTGTCGTCGGTCAACCCTTATGAAATGGCATTTGATGTGGGCTATTCGCGCAAGTTGAGCGAAAAGTTCTCGATGGGTGTTGTGTTACGCTACATATATTCAAATCTTGGTTTCAATGAAGGGTCGGATCAGACGTTGAGCGGAGCTTCGGCGTTTGCCGCCGACATTTCGGGATATTATACCACCTATCCCATCATAGGGCGTAACGAGTGTCAATGGTCGTGGGGTTTTAACATCTCGAATATAGGTTCAAAGATTTCGTATGACGGCGGTACCGAGTCGGCATTCCTGCCCACCAATTTGAAGCTCGGTACGACATTCGTATTCCCGCTTGCTGATTATCACAACCTTGCCGTGTCACTCGACTTGAACAAGTTGCTTGTGCCTACGCGTCCGCGTGCTTCGGACTATGAAGATGATGTGGCATATCAGGACGCATTGCAGGAATGGCGTGATATGTCGCCCATAAGCGGTATATTCAATTCGTTCAGCGACGCCCCCGGCGGAATGAGCGAGGAGTTGAAAGAAATAAATTTCTCATTCGGGCTTGAATATAACTATAACCAGCAATTCTTTTTGCGTGGCGGTTATTATTACGAAAACGCAATGAAGGGCGACCGCAAGTATTTCGGCCTGGGTGCGGGTTTTGCATTGAATGTGATAAGGCTTGATGCCGCATATATGATAGCCACGGCTCAAAGCAGCCCGCTCGACCAGACGCTGCGTTTCTCGCTTACATTTGACATGGACGGCATCAAGGAATTGCTTGGAAGGAGGTGATGCGACTATGATACGTGTAGGAATGGGATTTGATGTGCATCGCCTTGTTGAGGGGCGTGAATTATGGCTTGGCGGCGTGAAAATTCCTCATACGTTGGGATTGCTTGGCCATAGCGATGCCGATGTGCTTATCCACGCCCTGTGTGATGCCTTGCTTGGGGCGGCCTGTTTGCGCGACATAGGTTTTCATTTTCCCGATACCGATCCGCGTTTCAAGGGCATTGACAGTCGGAAGTTGCTCGTTGAGGTGATGCGCCTTGTAAGGGAGAAGGGATATGAATTCGGCAATGCCGACGTGACCGTGTGTGCCGAACAGCCCAAGCTGAACCCGCATGTACCCGCCATGCAGGCCGAACTGGCGCGGTGCATAGGTTGTGACCCCGATTGCGTGTCGATAAAAGCCACCACTACCGAACGACTCGGCTACACCGGCCGCGGCGAAGGCTTTGCCGCATATGCAACGGTGCTGATTGAAAAGAAGTAGTGTGGCACACTGGCAGCAAATGCGGGTGTGGTTTGTTGATTATTATAGGAATTGAATGAAAAAAAGTTTGTGGAAAAATATGGCGTGTGCTTTGCGGTTACGAGAATAATTGCTAACTTTGTGCGCTCGTTCCGAATAGGCTCGATTAAGTGACAGCCGCATGGCTGTCCGCCTCACGGACTTAACCTGTAAAAATAACAAAGTTTATACAGATGTACGCAATTGTAGAAATCAAAGGACAGCAATTCAAGGCCGAAGCAGGCAAGTATTTGTATGTTCAGTACCTCGGCGAAACCAAAGAGGGTGATGCAGTGGAATTCAACAACGTATTGCTCGTTGATGCCGATGGTAATGTGAAAGTAGGTGCGCCCACGGTAGATGGCGCAAAGGTAGTATGCGAGGTATTGACTCCCATGCTCAAGGGTGAACACATAATCGTTTTCAAGAAGAAACGTCGCAAAGGCTATCGCCGCAAAAACGGCCATCGCCAATTGTTCACAAAGGTATTGATTAAAGAAGTCGTTGCTTGAGACAGCACACAAAATCCACAAAAATTTTAGAAAGAAATGGCACATAAAAAAGGTGTAGGTAGTTCTAAGAACGGCCGTGAGTCGGAAAGCAAGCGACTCGGAATTAAAATTTTCGGTGGTCAGAAAGTTAAAGCCGGAAACATCATCAAGCGTCAACGCGGTACGGTTCATCATCCCGGTGTAAACGTTGGAATGGGCAAGGATCACACTCTGTATGCCTTGACCGACGGTACCGTGGTTTTTGTAACCAAGGCCAACCGTAAGTATATTACGGTAGAACCAGCTGCGGTTGAACCTGTTGCAGAGAACTAAATTGTTCTTGTCGAGAAGGGGCTGTTGACACTTGTTGGCAAGTTTCCCCTTTTGAACAAATCGAGAAAATATAAGCCGCCTTGCCCTTATGATTGGGGCAAGGCGGCTTTATTTTTTGTGCACATTGCCGTGAGTTTGCGTATCTCGGTTATAGTGTCTATCTTTGCGGCGCAATACAAAACTTTACAAATCAATAAAAAATAGGTATGGATACACTTGCAATTTACGAATGGTTTATGGAAAACATGAACTATGGATGGATTACCCTGTTGATGGCAATCGAGAGTTCGTTTATTCCATTTCCCTCCGAAATTGTCGTTCCGCCCGCCGCATTCAAGGCAATGCAGCCCGGTAGCGGACTGAACATTTATTTGGTGGTGGTGTTTGCCACGCTTGGTGCTATGATAGGGGCGATATTCAATTATTATGTTGCCTTGTGGATAGGCCGTCCGCTGGTTTACAAGTTTGCCGACAGCCGGCTCGGGCATATCTGCCTGCTCAATGGCGAGAAAGTGAAGCAGGCCGAAGATTATTTCGACCGTCACGGTGCCATTTCGACATTTGTAGGCCGCTTGTTGCCTGCCATTCGCCAACTTATCTCAATTCCGGCCGGGCTTGCGCGTATGCACTTCGGCAAGTTCCTGCTTTATACCACGCTTGGTGCAGGTCTGTGGAACGTGGTGCTTGCGTCACTTGGTTTTTGGCTCAGCACATTTGTCGAAGAATCGGAATTGCGTGCTCAAATCGAACATTACAACCAATATCTCAATTATGTGGGCTATGCCATAATTGCATTGATAGTGGTGTTTATATTATACCATGCTTTCAAAAAGAAAAAGCCTGCAACCGTAGAGATTTCCGAAAAATAATAATATAGTCATGTTAGTATCACCTTCATTGCTTTCGGCCGATTTCGGCAACCTTAACCGCGACCTCGAAATGATTAATTGCAGCGAGGCCGATATGTTGCACCTTGATGTGATGGACGGGGTGTTTGTGCCTAATATTTCGTTTGGCTTTCCTGTGATGAAATATGTGCAGAAAGTGTGCCACAAGCCGCTCGACGTGCACTTGATGATAGTGGAGCCGCAGAAGTTTGTGAGTGAAGTGCGCGATTGCGGTGCCGAGATAATGAATGTGCACTATGAGGCGTGTACGCACCTTAACCGCACTGTGCAGCAAATCAAGGCTGCCGGGATGAAAGCCGGTGTGACGCTTAATCCGGCAACTCCG
Source organism: uncultured Bacteroidales bacterium (assembly GCA_949289215.1). Lineage (GTDB taxonomy): Bacteria > Bacteroidota > Bacteroidia > Bacteroidales > Muribaculaceae > Avimuribaculum. The sequence continues at coordinate 22,458 of CASENC010000038.1, forward strand.
GTGTGTATGCTCCGTGACATAATATCCGAGCTTGACTTGGTGTTGCTCATGTCGGTAAATCCCGGTTTCGGCGGACAGAAATTCATCCACGGTACTTTGCGCAAGCTTGCCGACTTGCGTGCATTGATAGCCGAAACAGGATCGAAAGCACTTGTAGAAATTGATGGCGGCGTGAACTTAGAGACGGGCAAGTTGCTGGCCGGGGCAGGAGCCGACATATTGGTCGCAGGCAATTATGTGTTCAGTGCCGAAGACCCTGCTGCCGCAATTCACGGCTTGAAACAGCTGTAATGTGATATTGCAATGGCAAAAAAAAGTTGCATCGGCTATTGCGATATTGAAAAATAACCCTTAACTTTGCACTCGCAATTGCGAAAGTGCAATGGAAAGATGCCGGAGTGGCCGAACGGGGCGGTCTCGAAAACCGTTATACAGGTAACTGTATCCAGGGTTCGAATCCCTGTCTTTCCGCAAAGCAACGAAACACCGCAGACAATTCAAGTGTGCGGTGTTTCGCTGTTTTTTGCCCTTAGTGGTTAGTCTTAAAAAACTTTTGTCGGGGCATTTGGGTGTGTTAAAGAGAAATTTTTGTATGTTTGTGGAGTTATTAAAATGTTTATGAAAATGGGAAAATATTTTGTTGTGGTGTTGTCGGCAATTGTGCTTGCCGCTTGTTCGGGAAAAAACGGAACTGTGACCGACAACAATGGGGTGGGAGTTACTGATTTTGAGATTGGTATTGTTGAAAAATCGTTGGCTGCCGATTACTTGTGTGAAGGCGATGCGACTTTTGGCGACAGTGTGAAGCTTTACACGAGAACTCATGTCACTTTGCAGTGGCCCGAAAAACTCGGCAATGCCGATGTCAAGCCCTTGCAAGACACTTTGTTGGCACGGTGTTTCGGTAATGAACGGCCGACGTCGGTTGATGAGGCAATGAGCCGTTATGTGGCCGATCCTGTAACCATGGACGACGGCAGCAGGCTTGTGCGTGTGGATTCCGTTCCCGATGTCGATATTGATGTGCGCATATTGGAGCGTAGCATCGACGTGAATGTACTCAGTGTCAACAGCCGTTATGCCGCATTTGAAATATATGGCTATATGTATGGCGGCGGAGCGCACCCGGTTTACTCGTCTTCGTTTGTGAATTTTGATGTTGCCGAAGGAAAGGTGCTGGGGTTTGACGACATAGTGCTGCCCGGACGGACAGCTGATTTGACGGAGGCCGTTAGGAGTGCATTGCGCGAGCAATATAATGCCACTACCGATGAGCAACTTCTTGAATTGGCAGGCATAAACGCTGGAGCCGTAGATTTTTCATTGCAGTCGCCTATGTTTTATTTAGATGGCAGCAATGTGGTGTTTTATTTCAACCCCTATGAAATAGGTCCTTGGGCAATCGGGGCTGTATCGGTGTCGCTGCCGTGGTATTCGCTCGACACACTTGTGCGGCACGAGGTGCTTGACTTGCTCGGTTGGCATTAATAGTGGGCGTGATAATTGGCATTTTGCCGATTTTATGTGTAATTTTGCAGCAAATTAATTTTATAGACATGGAGCATATATCTGAAAGGATTAAGGCAATGTCGCCGTCGGCAACGTTGGCGATGTCGCAGAAGAGCAACGAGCTGAAGGCTCAAGGTGTGGATGTGATCAACCTTTCGGTGGGAGAACCCGACTTTTTCACCCCCGACCATATAAAAGAGGCCGCAAAGCGAGCCATCGATGACAATTTCTCGTTTTATTCTCCCGTACCCGGCTACTTGTCGTTGCGCAAGGCCATTTGTGCGAAATTGAAACGTGAAAACGGCCTTGATTTCGCTTCCGAGCAGATAATCGTGTCAAACGGTGCAAAGCAATCGTTGTGCAACTGCATTCTTGCTGCCGTCAATCCCGGCGACGAGGTGATTATCCCCACTCCGGCATGGGTGAGCTATGTGGAGATGGTGAAACTTGCCGAGGGTAAATGTGTGCTTGTGCCTGCCTCGCTTGAACAGGATTTCAAGATTACTCCCGAACAACTTGCTGCGGCCATCACGCCGCGCACCCGCATGGTGCTGCTTTGCTCGCCGTCGAATCCCACGGGCAGCGTGTATTCGCGCGACGAATTGAAAGCTCTTGCCGATGTGATTGCCGCTCACCCCGATATCTTGGTGCTTGCCGACGAGATATATGAACATATCAATTACACCGGCGAGTTTAATTCCATCGCTCAGTTTGAAAATATACGCGACCGTGTGGCAATTGTTAACGGTGTGTCGAAGGCATATGCAATGACGGGTTGGCGTATTGGGTTCCTTGCCGCTCCACTGTGGCTTGCCAAGGCTTGCAATAAGTTGCAGGGCCAATACACATCGGGGGCGTCATCGATAGCCCAAAAGGCTGCCGAAGAGGCTTATGTGGGTCCGCAGGATTGTGTCGAAGATATGCGCCGAGCCTTCGAGCGTCGTCGTGATTTGATTGTTTCGTTGTTGAAAGAAATTCCGGGATTGAAAATAGGCAATCCCGAGGGTGCATTTTATGTGTTCCCCGAAGTGTCGGCTTATATAGGTAAGAGCTACGGCGGCCACACCATAACCACGTCGGGCGACCTGGCCCTGTACCTGCTCGACGAGGCACACGTTGCCACCGTCGATGGTGCGGCATTCTGTGCTCCCGGTTACATTCGCATGAGCTATGCCACAAGCGACGACAACATTCGCGAGGCGGCAAAGCGCATAGCCTCGGCACTTGCAAAGTTGCAGTGACCACTTTGCCCACACGCGTGCGGCAGGTTCCCTGATGAGAAAGATATATTTGATTTTTAGATAGACAGGCGTGAAATTTTGCGCCTCGATGAAAGTCACGAAGTGTAACATTTTAAGTTGGCAATCATCGAGACGCAAAATTTTTTCATGCCCCCCAAAAAAAATACGAGTAAGCGTAATTTTTAATATAAGTGTGAGCGAAATTGTGAAATAACGTTGAGAATAAGCGCGGAGGCAAGTAAGATTTTGCAGATGGTCTGATATTTTAGATGAAACAAAAAAAATTGTGATTATGACATCGGTAAAACTTAAATTCAGGCCATCGACGAATTCCGAAAAAGAGGGGTCGTTGATATTTCAGTTGATTCACGGGCGCACGGTGCGTAGAATCAATAGTAACTATAAAATTTTTAATGATGAATGGGACGGGGCAAACGGACGTGTCATATTGCCGCCTGCTTCTTCTCCTCGCCATGCCCCGTTGTCGCTTGTTTGTGCCAATGTGGAATGGGAAATACGGCGGTTGCGGAATATTGCCGAAGAACTGGAACATTCGGGCGATGAATGGAACCTGGAAGAGGTTTCCCGGCGGTTTGTGCCCTGTTCGGATACGGGCTGTAGTGTGTTTAATTTTATCCATGCCCAAATCCTTAGGAAGAAACAATTGGGCAAAATGCGTTCCGGCGAGACTTATCAGGCCACATTGAATAGGTTCATGCGCTTCCGTAAAGGAATTGACCTGACATTTGACATGATGGATGCCGAACTGATGGAATTGTATGAGGCTGAAATGCTCAAACAGGGCTTGTCGCGCAACACCACATCGTTTTATATGCGCATCTTGCGTACCAATTACCGGCTTGCCGTGGAAAAAGGGTTTACGCACGACAACCGCCCCTTCAAGAATGTGTATTGTGGCATGGACAAGACTGTGAAGCGGTGCATTACGCTTAGCGAAATCAAAAGGATAAAAGACCTTGACCTGTCGCGGCAGCCTGCGCTGGATTTTGCACGCGATATGTTCATGTTCAGCTTCTACACGCGCGGTATGTCGTTTGTCGATATGGCTTACCTTAAAAAGACCGATTTGAAGAATGGCTTCTTGTCTTACAGGAGGAAGAAAACCGGGCAACTGCTCACTATCGAGTGGACCGAACAGATGAAAAACATTTTTGAGAAGTACAAACCTAATCGCTCCCAATACCTGTTGCCCATCATTACCAAGGAAGACGGAACCGAGCGCCGGCAGTATCAGAATCAGATGAAAAGAATCAACCGCAAGTTGAAAGATGTTTCTGTTTCGGCAAAATTGGCAATATCATTGTCGCTTTATTACAGCCGCCACAGTTGGGCCACTATCGCGCGAGAGAAAGGAATTCCCTTGTCGGTAATCAGCGAGGGGCTTGGCCATAACTCTGAAACTACCACGCAAATCTATCTCGATTCGATAAAGTCGAGTGAAGTTGACAAGGCAAACCGGAAAATCATGAAAGACCTTTGACGGCTTTTTGTGTTTCACAAAAATAAGCATCTCCTAATGGGAGACGGCCATTTTTGTGAAACAATTAAAAATTAGTTGTTTATTGTATCAGAAAAGTAAGAAATAGTGAAACAAACGGGTTGTTGTTACATGAAAAACGTAAATAAAATCGCTAAAAATGAGTATGGAATGAAATTATTTAGTACCTTTGTGACGTGAAAGTCCGTCTCCCATTAGGGGACGGCCGTTTAGCCCACTATGTAGTTGAGTTTCGTTACTTATTGCATAGCCAGTATAGCAGAAGATGATGGGTGAGTACATAAGCATTTGTATATATATGATGTGTCATGTGTAACTACTTGTAATACTGCAACTTAATATAGATTGCAGGATTAAAAGAAATGCATCTTGCTGAAGTATTGGCCGATTTGAGTCCGGCATACTTATCCCCCCTTATTCATATTAGTAACTTATCCACTCTTGGACAAAATAGGATTCCAATATTGTTTCCACGGCAGACGGGAAACGCAGATATGGAATGTTTCAAGGATGTAGATAGAAATTGTGTGTCATTGCATTGCGCCCGATCCATCGGAGCGTAAAGCTTTATCTCCCCCTTTATATTATGGTCATCGCCGTGGATTTTGACGGGACAATCGTTGAGCACCGTTATCCTGAAATAGGTAAAGAGCTGCCTTTCGCCATTGCCACCCTGAAGAAATTGCAGGCCGAACGGCACTTGCTGATATTATGGACTGTGCGTGAAGGAAAATTGCTTGACGAGGCCGTTGAATTTTGCCGCCGGCGAGGATTGGAATTCTATGCAGTCAATGCCAATAATCCCGACGAGCAGGTTCCTTCACACCCCTCGTGCCCTTGCCGCAAATTGCAAGCCGACCTGTTCATCGACGACCGCAACGTGGGCAAGCTCCCCGACTGGGGCGCCATCTACGAGATGGTCCACAACCACCTGAGCTACCGCCGCTACCTGGCAAGCCTTGATGCAAACTGCGGTGATGACAAGAAGTCTTTCTGGCAACGCCTGATAGGAAAATGAGAATATTATGCAGAAGGTTAGGCAATCAAATATAGAATTGTTGCGGATTGTAGCCATGTTTTTAGTATTGGTCGTTCATGCTGATTTTTTGGCATTGAATATACCTACGCATGACGAAATGGCTACAGAACCATTGTCATCGACTGTACGACTGTTTATGCAGTCTATTTCTATTGTATGCGCCAATGTATTTGTGCTGATATCCGGCTGGTTTGGAATCCGGCCGAGTGTCAAAGGTGTATGCAAGTTCCTTTTCCAATGTTTCTTCTTCCTTTTGGGCGCTTATGTATTTTTCTATTTCTATAACGGGACAAGGTTAAGTTTCGACTACTTGTTTATGAAGGGGGATTATTGGTTCGTCAAGTCGTATATAGGTCTTCTAATTGTTGCACCGTTAATGAATGCTTTCATAGAGCGTGCGACGAAAAAACAGCTGATGGTATGGCTGATATGTTTTTATGTATTTCAGTCTATATATGGAGGGTTTGTCTCTCATGGAGCGGATTTTTTTATGGGAGGGTATTCTACTATTTCATTTATGGGATTGTATGTTTTAGCTCGTTATGTGAGATTGTATCCCCCTTCATTTAAGGCAACAACCTATATTGGTATATATTTTATAATCGCAGTTTGTATGACATTCTTATCAGTAATGTTATATAAATACATAGGAAACCCCGACATCGTTGAAAAACTTGTGGGTAAATTGGTGGCTTGCTATACGAATCCATTGACGGTATTGGCTTCATTGTGTCTGTTGCTGGCATTTTCAAAAATGCAATTCCACTCTAAATTTATCAATTGGATGGCTGCATCAAGTTTTGCGGTTTATTTGTTGCAATGGACTTGTTTTTGGTGATTATTTGACTTTGTGTAGAGCTATATATGAAAGATACGATCACATTATTTATCTCTCATTGATTTTTGCGACGCTTTCAGGTGTTTTCCTGTTCTCAATTATAGTTGATCAAATCAGAATTTTTTGTTGGAAATACTTGGAAAGGCCGATAATGAGAATACAAAGTCGATGTGATGTCTTTGAAAAGAAGAATGGTTGATTTTTGTAGGGGAATCTTCTGATGTCGGAATTAAAGGAAAAGACCGTAAAAGGGGTGATGTGGAGCAGTATCGACCGCTTCTCCACGCAAGGCATACAGTTTGTTTTCAGCATATTGATTGCACGGCTGTTGCTGCCCGAGGATTACGGAGTGGTGGCGATGTTGAATATCTTCATGTCGGTTTCACAGAAATTTATCGACAGCGGATTCAGCACGGCTTTAATCAGAAAATCGGATAGAACAGATATTGATTTCTCTACTGTCTTCTATTTCAATATTGCAGTAAGCATCTTTTTCTATGCCGCATTATGGATTGCTTCGCCTTACATTGCCGCATTTTATAACATACCGCTATTGGAAGATGTTACCAAGGTTGTGGCTCTCAACCTGGTTATTTCATCATTTGCTGGTATTCAAAGTGCCAAGCTCACCATTGCCATTAATTTTAAGAGTCGTGCAATAATATCGGTCTCGTCAACTGTGCTGACAGGTTCCGTAGGATTGTGGATGGCATATAACGGCTATGGTGTATGGGCTTTAGTCTTTCAGTCTATTTTCGGCTCATTGTTTTGCACCGTAATGCTTTGGCTTTTTGTTCGCTGGATGCCTCGGTTGGCTTTCTCATGGAAATCATTTCGAGAGCTGTTTTCGTTTGGTTCAAAGTTGCTTGCATCGGGGCTGCTCGACACCATATATAATAATGTATATACGCTGGTCATCGGAAAATTCTTCTCATCGTCGGCATTGGGTGTGTATTCCCGGGCTGACGGATTGGCACAATATCCTTCATCGAATATTACAAATGTGCTCCAGGGGGTTACGTTTCCGGTATTATGTTCCATCCAGAATGATATGGAACGCTTGGCCAATGCTTATAAACGTTTTTTGCGCCTTTCGGCTTTCGTAGTGTTTCCCTTGATGGTGGGGCTGGCTGCGGTGGCCGACCCATTGATACGGTTAGTACTAACCGACAAATGGGAAGGTGCCATATACTTGCTGCAAATTTTGTGCTTTTCAATGATGTGGTACCCAATACATGCCATTAACTTGAATTTGCTGCAAGTGAGGGGCCGCTCCGACTTTTTCCTTAAAGTGGAGGTTATAAAAAAAATACAAGGTGTCATTGTGCTTTGCGTCACCTTGCCGTTGGGTGTCGTCGCCATGTGTTATGGCCGAATTGTCGGCTCGTTGCTGTCTTTGATATACAACACTTATTATACAAAGAAACTTATCGGTTACGGGTATTTTGCCCAAATGAAAGACCTGTTGCACATCCTGCTCCATTCGTTGGTTATGGGTGTGTGTGCATGGTCGGTTGTGCAAGCCTTTGATTCCCGGTGGTTGCAATTGACCGTCGGCATTCTGGCCGGTGCCGCCTATTATATAATCGGAGCCAAGCTGATGCGTTTCGAGGAATTTGACGAATTGGTTTCATTGATTCGTAAAAAAGGAAAATAAAAATATATGGAAGAAAAACTGATTACGGTGACTTCTCCGTTGATGCCATCGTTGGATGAACTGAATGTTTATTTGCAGGACATCTGGAACCGCAAATGGATAACCAATAACGGATATTACCATAAGGAATTGGAAAAAGCCTTGTGCGAATATTTGGGTGTGCCTTATATCAGCTTGTTTACCAACGGTACGCTTCCGCTTATTACAGCCTTGCAAGCTTTGCGCATAACGGGCGAGGTGATTACCACACCTTTCAGCTTTGTGGCCACCACACACTCGTTGTGGTGGAACGGCATAAAGCCGGTGTTTGTGGACATTGACCCGGAGACTTGCAACCTCGACCCCGACAAGATAGAAGCTGCCATCACACCGCGCACCACGGCCATCATGCCTGTGCATGTGTATGGCCGTCCGTGTGATACAAAGCGCATACAAGATATAGCCGATAAATATGGGCTGAAGGTGATTTATGATGCGGCTCATGCCTTCGGTGTGAAAGTGAACGGGGAAAGCGTGTTGAATGCCGGCGACTTGTCAACGCTCAGCTTCCATGCCACCAAGGTTTACAACACTGTTGAAGGCGGTGCACTGGTGATGCACGACGAGCAGACGAAAAAGCGTATCGATTATTTGAAAAACTTCGGTTTTGCCGGTGAAACCACGGTGGTGGCACCAGGAATCAACAGCAAGATGGACGAGGTGCGTGCGGCATACGGCTTGGTTAATTTAAAGCAGGTTGACCGGGCTATTGAGGCTCGCCACCATGTGGCCGATGCTTATCGTAAGGCATTGAACGGGGTGCCGGGCATCAGATTGATGGACGATGTGCCCGGTGTGCGGCATAATTATGCCTATTTCCCCATATTTGTTGATGCCGAGCAATATGGCATGAGTCGCGACGAACTGTATTTCAAGATGAAAGAGCATAATGTGCTTGGTCGTCGTTACTTCTACCCGCTGATAAGCACGTTCAGCACCTACCGCGGACTTGAATCGGCGCATCCCGACAACCTGCCTGTGGCGACACGCATTGCCGAGCAGGTGATTTGCCTGCCAATGTATTACGGGCTTACCGACGAGGATGTGGAAAGGATTATAAAATTGATAGTAAAATGAAACTGGGAATAATGCAACCTTATTTTATGCCTTATATTGGGTATTTTCAATTGATGAAGGCTGTTGATAAGTATGTGATTTACAATGATGTAAATTATATAAAAGGCGGATGGGTTGCGAGAAATAATATTCTGATACAAGAGCAGAAACAACTTTTTATTATACAGTTACAGGGGGCAAGTCCAAATAAATGTTTTAATGAGATTCATATTTTAGACAATTTCAAGAAATTCAGGAAAACATTGGAAATGAATTATTCTAAAGCACCTTGTTTCATTCAGGCAATGGAACTTATGGATAAAATATTCTCTTTTCCGAATAAGAGGTTGGATTTGTTTATTCAAAATAGTTTTAAGCAAATTTTATCTTATCTGAATATCGATACAGAATTGATATTGTCTTCCGATATAGCAAAAGATAATTCACTTAAAGGCAAAGATAAAGTACTTGAAATAAGCAAACTTCTTGATGCAGATACTTACTATAACGCAATAGGTGGTAAAGATTTGTATGATAAGAAAGAATTTGCAGACAATGGGATTTCGCTTCGTTTCTTGAAAACGAACGATACGTTACATTATATGCAATTCCCTGATATTGATTTTGTGCCTAATCTGTCGATTATTGATGTTTTGATGTTCAATTCTGTTAAGGAAACTAATAAACTATTAGACAATTATATATTAGAATGACAGATAATGGCATTGGTGGTTATTTTGAGCTAGAATTAAGGAAAGGTGCTGAATTTCATAATGGCGCAATCTGTTTAAATACGGCTCGAAATTGTTTTGAATATATATTATTAGCCCGCAAATATAAGAAAGTTTATATTCCATATTACACGTGTGATGTAATACTTCAGCCTTTGCAAAAATTAAATGTAGAATATGAGTTTTACCATATAGGAAGAAATTTTGAACCCTTAGATGATATAAGACTCAAAGAAGGTGAAGCATATTTATATACAAATTATTTTGGCTTGAAACAATCTTGCGTGGAAAGGTTGGCATCTGTTTATGATGCACGGTTAATAGTTGACAATGCGCAAGCTTTTTATTCCCCACGGGTAAGCGGTATTGATACATTCTATTCTCCTCGGAAATTTTTTGGGGTTGCAGATGGTGGATATTTATATACCGATTGCTATTTGGATATGAATTTCCCTTTAGACAAATCTTACAAACGCATGAATCATCTGCTCGTTAGAATGGAAGACGGTGCCGAGGCTGGATATGCATTGTTTAAAAGTACAGAAGATAGTTTGGGTAATCAGCAAATATGTAGAATGTCTATATTGACGGACAGTTTGTTGCGCAATGTAGATTATGTTTCTACAAGGCAGCAAAGATTGGCTAATTTTAACTTCTTGCATGAAAAGCTCAGAAGTACTAATCGACTGGCTTTTGAACTGGCTGACGGTGATTGTCCTATGGTTTATCCTTATTATACAGATAGTGTATCATTAAGAAGTAAACTTATTGCAAACAAGGTTTTCGTAGCAAAATATTGGCCTAATGTGTTCGAATGGGCAGGGGAATATTCTCTTGAAGCACAGATGGCAAACCATATTCTCCCTTTGCCCATAGACCAGCGTTATGGTAAAGAGGAAATGAAACGGATAGTAAGATTACTAATTTGAGGAATTTGAATTTATGGAGAAGATAATAATTATTGGTGGACGAGGTACGGCAATTGTAATTGCCGATCAAATAGCAGATGCACAAAAACGATTTAATGCTCCTATCGAAATGATAGGCTTGGCTTTAGATGATCTCTCTGGAGGAGACTCTATTTCAGGCTATCCAATATTGTGTGGTATCAAAGAACTATATGAAAAATACGGCAAATATGGCGATATTAAGTTCCTATATTCCTTGTATCGTCCTGATTGCATGGATGAACGCACAAAAATCTTATATGATTTGAATATTCCGAAGGAGAAGTTCACGAATTTTATCCATCCTTCGGTGATGCTTGCAAAATCAGCTATTATCGGCATTGGAAATGTTTTCTTGGCTAATGTCGTTGTTAATAGTAATGCTGTCATTGGCAATTTTAATACGGTCAATTCTGGTACACTTTTAGGACATGATATAAAAATTGGTGATAACAATTATTTTGCAGGTCAGGTATGTGTTGGAAGTGGTTTACATATAGGCAACCGTAATTTCTTTGGTTTGAATACGTCCATACGAAATGGAATTAGTATTGGAGATAGCAATGTTGTGGGAATGGCTTCTAATATAACAAAGGATGTGACTGATCATAATGTGTTGTATGGGAATCCTGCTCAAATCAAACCTAAACTGAATCATATTATACGTTAATGTCTTGTGATTAGGGAATCTTGTAATTAAGTATGATTTTGGCCGAAAAATTTTTCTACTTTAATGAATAGCCGAAATAAAAATCTAAACATTTATCTGTAATGTGTTTGTTATGAAACAATCTATTTTAGGTCTATATTATGAGGATTTTGAGGTAGGTTCCGAAATCCATCATTCGCTATCAAAGACTATCTTCGAGAGCGATAATAATTTCTTTTCGCTTCTGACAATGAATCATCATCCTGTACATACCAATATGGATTATGCTTCTAAGAATCAGCATGGACGTATATTGGTGGTAGGAACATTGGTGTTTTCTTTGGCAGTTGGCATTACTGTTCCTGATATTAGCGGGAAAGCGATTGCTAATTTGGAATATGAAGAGATTAGGCATTTGAATCCGGTATTCCTGAATGATACGATTTATGTGCGTACAAGGATATTGGATAAGCGTGAATCGAAGTCCAAATCTGACCGCGGAATAATTTATGTAGAGTCTATTGCTTATAATCAGGATGGGGTGGATGTCTTGTCTTTTAAACGGAAAGTATTGGTAAAAAAAAGAAATTGATGGCTATGGATGAAACTTATTTGATGCGTAGTCTGATGTTTGTGCCCGCACATAATCAAAGGTTGCTGGATAGCGCAGTAAAACGTGATGCAGACGTATTGTTGCTTGACATAGAAGATTCTGTGCCTTATTGCGAAAAGCAAAACGCTCGTGATAATATAAAGGAGTTTGTCAAGCGTTCGGATTTGAATGGTAAGTTACTGTTCCCAAGGGTGAACGATCGTGAAAGCGGCGAATTGTTGAAAGATGCTTACCAACTGACAATAGATGGAATAGCAGGCTTTATGTATCCGAAATCTACGAAAGGAGAAGACGTCTATTTCTTTGGAAAACTATTGGAAACCATTGAATATGAAAAGAAACTACCTATAGGGACATTTAAGATAATCCCTTTGATTGAGACAACAGGAGCTGTTATCAATATTAAAGAAATTTGTCAGGCATGTACCCGTGTTATTGCTGTTGCGTTTGGGTGTGAGGATTTCGTAACTGACTTACGTGGTAAGCATGATATAGAAGGACAAAGTATTATGATGGCACGGAACCTTATTAGCATAGGTGCAAGAAGTTGCGGTATTTTGCCAATAGACACAGTGCATATACGAGTGCATGATTTGGAAGATTTGGAGAAGAACCTTATTATAAGCAAGCGACTTGGTTTTGAAGGAATGCTAGTTCTTAATCCTAAAGAATTGCCTTTGGTGCACCAATATTATTCCCCGACTTCAGAAGAAGTGGCTTGGGCTGAGGAAATGCTTATGCTTTCGGAAGAAGCGAAAAATGAGGGCAAAGGTGTGGCTGTTAAAAATGGGAAATTTATTGGTCCGCCAATGGTTAAAATGGCAAAGAATATACTGAATAAGAAAGCATTGATAGATAGAAAAGGATGATAGAGAAGAAAGAAACATTATCGTTGGTGGTGACTATCCGCTGTATGACTTATAATCACGAGCGGTTTATCCGGCAATGCTTGGATGGTTTTGTGATGCAAAAGACGAATTTCCGCTTTGAGGTTATTGTGCACGATGATGCTTCTACCGATAATACGGCTGCCATTATTCGCGAATATGCAGAGAAGTATCCGGATATTATTAAACCTATATATGAGACGGAAAACCAGTATTCCAAACAGGATGGAAGTTTAAGGCGGATATTGGATGCACACACTCATGGTAAGTATGTGGCGATGTGTGAGGGGGATGATTATTGGACCGACCCGTATAAGTTGCAGAAGCAGGTGGATTTCCTTGAAAGTCATCCCGACTATGTGATGTGTTCGCATCGCTTTGACCAATATATACAAGAAAAAGGGGTATTGGTAGAAGATGCCGATAAAGATTTCAAAGGGGCAGACTATGATTTGCAGAACTTGATAGGTGGCAAATGGCTTACCCAGACGCTGACTGTAATGTATCGCCGCAGTGCTCTTGACTTGAAACGATATGAGCAATATGGCATGTCGATGGATATCATTCTGTTTTATGAGTTGCTCTTACACGGTAAAGGTTACTGCTTTCCCGAAGCAATGGGAGTTTATCGCTATCATGATGGTGGTGTATGGTCGGAAGTTTCGCAAAATCGTCGTCGGCTGATAGAGTTCAAAGCCCGGCTGGCAATATATAGTGTAGAGCAATCGGATATGGCCGCCAGGTTTCTGCTATACCAGTTTGCAAAGGCAATGAGCCGCAAGTGGGTGCTTGAACAGTGGCGTATGATGGTGAAGGTGTTGCGTATATTGAAAAAACATTATGGAAGCAAGCTTGTTGCCAAATTGATGTTTAACAAGTTGGTGCTGAACAAGAATATAAAATGGGAAGAAATATCGGGAATTAAAGCAATTTCGTAATGCATTTTGGAATTACTGGGATTTAATTCCTAACTACTAAATAAAACTTCGCGTAAACGAAAAAGGTTGAACCACTTTTTAATGGTTAATATGAAAAATATAAATGGCATGAATAAGATTATTCGAAAAATCGCGTTTAAACTTTTTCATATAATAGGTTCATTATTCAATACAATTTTATTCTTGTTTGAGGATAAGAATAAAGTTTTGGTAGTAAATGGCTGGATGGAATTATATGGAAACGCCATTTTACATCAAAATTTAGGAGATGAACTAAATTATTATTTATTAAAGGAACTAACAAACCGGAAAATTGTAAATTATAAAAACCTGTATATTAAGTGTATCAATTATTGCTGAGTCGGCTCGGTTATAGATTCGTTGACAGATAGCAATACCATAATATGGGGAGCCGGTGTTATTACAGACAAGACGACATTGAATGAAGTCCCATTAAAAGTATGTGCTGTTCGTGGAGCCATAACAAGGAATTTCTTATTGGCTGAAGGCATCCAATGTCCGGATGTGTATGGGGATCCGGCACTGTTGTTGCCATTAATATATGATGGTAATAGAATCGGTAAAAATAAGGAAGCGGCAAAGAAAATTGTAGGACTGATTCCTCATGTTGCAGATTTGAACAATGAAAATGTTCGCAGATTTGTAAATAATGACGGGGTTAAAATAATACGGTTGTGTGGATATAAACACTGGCATGATATAATCGACGAGATAACCCAATGCGACTTTATTATATCAAGTTCCCTGCATGGTGTGATAATATCAGATGCATATAATATACCGAATGTGTGGGTGGAATTTTCAAATAATGTAGTTGGTAACGGCTTTAAATTCCGTGATTATTATTCGTCGGTAAGAAATAGCATACCAAACCCCGTAAAAATATTAAATTCCACAAGCCTTGAGGAGCTGTTGGAGCATGAGAAATATTGGGAACCTATAAATATTGATTTAAATAAATTGCTTCAAGCATGTCCGTTTGAAATAAAAGAAGAATTTAGAAATAAAGGTAGGGAATGGAATCAAATAAGCAAAACGGATTGTCGGGACTGATGCGCACAAAAAACGAAGCACCGCTTCTTGGCCCGTGTATCGACTCTTGTATAGATGCCTTGGATGAACTGATTGTCGTTTGCTTTGATTGTACCGACAATGCACTGGAGGTGCTTGAAGAGAAAAAGCGTCAATATCCCGATAAATTGAGGGTATTTGAGTATAATCATGATGTATTGGCATTTGATTTGACCCGTGAGGAATATGAGATAGCGAAGGCTTTACCTGATGATTCTCCTCGCCTTTATTGCAATTTATGCAATTGGGGAATGTCGAAAGCCAGATATAAATATATAACCAAGATTGATGCCGATCAATTGTATTTTGCCGATGAACTGAAAAAGTGGAGAGATGTTTGCAGTGGGGATGTACCGATGAAATGGCATTTCAGCTTTATTTTCGGCTGGCTGTTTATGATGTACTTCACGGCCTATCGCCGATTGTCGGTTAAATGTGGAAAGCCCTGCTTGTGGATGCTTCCCGATTGGCTGGTGAAACTGCTTTTCAAGTATTATTCGAGTTATTCGAAATGGTTGTTGCAACGTGGAAAAGCACTCATTGCCTTATCGGGCGTGAATGTATTTAAAGACGATCGATGGTATGTGACATTCGACGGTGTAAATATCCATCCACCATATAATGGCGAAGGCGATACCGTGATATTTAAAGTTTCAGATCAGACGTATTGGGGCAAGTACCCAAGGGAAAGGGAACCTTATTCGGTGACAGAAGTATTTGTCAATAAGTCGTGTCGAAAGATTATGTTCACTTACCCCATGTGGTTTCACCTTCATGCCAACCGAAAATACTGCTGCGATAAGGTGAAGAAGATGAAAGACGAGCATCCTGAATGTTTTGTACCGGTAGAGGATTTCCCGTCGATGACATACAGGCAGGTACTCGACAAAATGGACAAGAAAGCTCACACGCTGTTCCAAATGACATTGTTTGCCTTGATACATAAAATAGGAAAAAATGTAATTACGAAGCATGTAAATATGCTGACTTTGTGAAAGTGATTATGAAACACGTAATACTTATATCATGAAACAATATGATTATTTGGTAGTCGGCTCGGGGCTGTTTGGGGCAACGTTTGCTTATTTGGCTCATAAGCATGGCAAGCGGTGCCTGGTTATAGACAAGCGCACACATCTTGGCGGGAATGTGTATTGCGAGAATGTGGATGGGATAAATGTGCACAAATATGGCGCACATATTTTCCACACGTCTGACAAGGAGATTTGGCAATTTGTCAATTCGATTGTAGAGTTTAATCGTTATACCAATAGTCCGGTAGCCAACTATAAAGGCAAGTTGTATAACCTGCCGTTTAATATGAACACGTTCTACCAAATGTGGGGCGTGAAAACTCCGGCCGAGGCGGCAAGCAAGATAGAAAGCCAAAGGCAGGAGGTGAGGGAGGCACTGGCCTTGCAAGGGACGACGGAACCCCGCAACCTCGAAGAACAGGCGCTGTTGCTCGTGGGAAAGGATATATTTGAGGCTTTGGTAAAAGGATATACCGAGAAGCAATGGGGACGAAAGTGTACCGAACTTCCGGCATTTATCATCAAGCGACTGCCTGTGCGCCTGATATTTGACAACAATTATTTCAACGATAAATATCAAGGCATTCCCATTGGCGGTTACAACAGGCTGATTGCCGGCCTGCTGGATGGCATTGAAACGCGGACCGGGGTGGATTTCTTTGAGAATCGTGCCTATTGGGAGGGCTTGGCCGGCAAGATAGTGTTCACGGGAAAGATTGACGAATATTTTGATTATTGTTTCGGGAAGCTGGAATATCGCACGGTGCGTTTTGAAGAGGAACGGCTCGACATTGCCAATTATCAGGGTAATGCGGTGGTGAATTATACCGACAGGGATATCCCGTACACAAGGATTATCGAACATAAGCATTTCGAGATGTTCGGGCAACAGGTGTATGATTGCACCCATACCGTCATCAGCCGAGAGTATTCCACCGAGTGGAAAGAGGGGATGGAACCTTATTATCCGGTAAACGACGATAGGAACAGTGCCTTGTATGCACGTTATAAGGAATTGGTAGATCGTGAGCAGGGGGTAATCTTTGGCGGACGGTTGGCCGAATATAAGTATTATGACATGGCTCCGGTGATGGCGGCTGCATTTAAACAATTTGAAAAAGAGGAACGGTAATGAATTCTCCTATAATTTCGGTAATTGTTCCTGTATATAATGTGGCGGCACTGTTGCCACGATGCATCGATAGTCTCTTGAATCAGAAGTTCACCGACTATGAAGTGCTACTCATCGATGATGGAAGCAACGACGGCAGCGGGGATATTTGTGATGAATATAAGGGAAAAGATGCCCGAATCAAGGTAATTCACCAACAGAATGGAGGAGTTTCAAAAGCCCGAAACAGAGGGATAGATGAGGCACATGGGGAATGGTTAACGTTTGTGGATTCAGATGACTATGTGACCACAGAATATCTTTCCGATATGTATGCGTGTGTTGAACTCGGGATAGAGCTGGTAATTCATTCGTTAAAGCATATACGTGAAAACGGTGAAATGCTTTATGATTATGAGTTGCCGAAAGAAGTGAAAGTATATTCCACGAGTGATTTTGCCTTATTGGTGAAAGAGCAGTATGTGTCGCAGCGTGGTTATACGGTTAGTAAGTTGTTTAATAAGCAATTGCTTGATGCCCGTTCTATTCGTTTCAACCCCGAAATCAAGTTTAATGAAGACTGGGTATTCCTGTTTAGTTATCTGAATGTGATAACCGGCAGTGTCTGTTGTTCCCCGGTGTCAAATTACTTGTATGTGGACCGAGAAGGCTCTTTGTCTCATGCAGAGAATGATTTCTATTATAATTATGAGACATTTGGCATAGTTAAGGATTTGACATTGGCATTCTGCAATAAGTATGGAGCCAATGCCGTTGACATGGGGCCTACCTACTTGTTACACAAGGCAATTACACTTGTTGATTCAAAAGCTCAGTTATGCAGCATAAAGACCGAGGATTGGGATTTTTTCAATCGTTACTATCGTGCCACATCTATGAAAACGAAGTGTGACCGGTGGATGGTGCGACATTTCCATTCATGTAAGTCGGTGTTGTTTGCTTATTTGTATCTTGTCCGTAATTTCAGGAAGATGCTTGAGCGTCATAATTTGTGGTCGATTGTTAATGTCCTAAGGAAATAAAAAAGAATATGTATAAGCAGTACCGCATAGTGGTCAATACGGCAGCCGGCCGCCGTCGATATATGCAATACCTCATACCTTATATTGTGTCGTCGGGCATTGTCGATCGGTATGACATTTGGGTAAATACACACAATGGGGCCGACATTGAATTTTTCAAACAAGTAGCAGCCAAGTTTCCCGTGGTGAATTTGGTGTGGCAGCCCGATGGTGTGGTAAACGGCAATGCGAGCATCAATGCTTTTTATAAAGATTGTGTGGAACCTGATACTATATATTTCAAGCTTGATGACGATATTATATGGATGGAGCCGGGATTGATAGAAAAGATGGTGGCATTCCGCATCGATAATCCGCAATATTTCTTGGTATCGCCTTTGGTTATCAATAATTCCTTATCGACCTACTTGCTTGAAATGGATGGTAAAATCAAGCTTGATGATTATTATAATGCTTGCGCCGGCCATTCGGTGTTGTGGTGTAGTGGCATTTTTGCGCAGGAATTGCATGAGTGGTTCTTAAATAAATACCTTAGAACCGGGAAATGGGAAACACTTCATGTGGGGCGCAAAGAGATGGGTATGACTCGCTTTTCCATTAATGCTGTGTTGTGGTTTGGTGATGAGATGCGAAAGTTTGGCGGAATTGTTCCCGGCGATGACGAGGAGTTTCTTTCTTGCATTTATCCCACACAGCATGGAATGTCGAATGCATGGAACGGAGATGCAATAGTGGCCCATTTTGCTTTCTTCACACAACGCGAACAGCTGGACAGGGCAAATATCCTGGAAAAATATGGCAAAGTGTGTCGAGAACAGGCTGTGGCCGATAAACGTTTGGACGAATGTTTCGGCGAAGTAAAAAATATACTTGATGCCGTGAATGTCGATGAACAAGAGCTTATGCAGCGCAAGTCGCCTTACCGGCGCGTGATTAAACCGGTATCATGGCGCAGCAGGCTGAAAAAGCTCCTCCCGGCTTGGATATTGGATATCAAGTCTATCCGGGATGGCAGGAAAGAGCAGAGGCGCAGCGGCTTCATTGTAGAGTGAAAAAAAACGTAACGGATTTTGTGAGATGAAGAAAATCCTGAGCATAGTAATTCCTGCCTACAATATGGAAAAGTTTTTGCCATATTGCCTGGATTCATTATTGGTAAAACAGCGGTTGGAGTCTGTTGAGGTACTTGTGGTCAATGATGGCAGCATCGACCGCACTTCGGCCATAGCCCACGAATATGAAGGACGTCTGCCCGAAGTGATACGAGTGATTGACAAGGAAAACGGGAATTATGGTTCATGCGTTAATCGTGGATTGAGAGAGGCTACAGGCAAATACATTAAGATACTGGATGCCGACGACAGTTTTGACACAGGCAATTTTGAATTGTTTATCTCATTCCTGTCTGGGGTGGATGCCGATTTGATAGTGTCGGATTTTGACATAGTCGATGAAAACCGAGCACTGCGGAAGTCGATTCGTTATGACTTGCCGACGGGGCTACACTCTTTAGAAGAAATGTGCGCTTTCCCTACTTTTATGGAGATGCAAATGCACGGGGTGGCTTATCGCCGCGAGATGTTGCTGCAATTGGGATATGTGCAAGCCGAAGGCATTTCATATACCGATCACCAGTGGATTTCCACGCCCATGATATCGGTCAATACCGTATCTTATTTCGATAAGCCGGTGTATAAATACCTGGTTGGGCGCGAAGGACAGACTATGAACCCCGAAGTAAAGGCTCGCAGTATATCGCATATGGCCAAGTGTGCACTGTCGATGTGCCGGGATTATGAAAGGCTGAAAGGCCGTGTGGCTGATTTTTTGCGTCCGTATCTTTATGGGAAAATGCTGTATATGATAAAGGATGTGTATGTGTTTTGTTTCCTGCACTATTCGCCAAAACTGAAAACATTTTTGTGCGAGTTTGACACTGACTTGAAAAATACAAGCATGGAGATGTACATGCAGGCATCGGGCGGCAAAGAGTCAGGCCGCAATTACATCAATTATTGGCGTAAGCACACAGGGGTGAATGTGTCGGTTGTCAAGGCATTAAGCAAGTGTTACATGAAGATGATAGCCTTGAAGAATAGCATACATGTTTTTTAGTTGGAATTGAGGTTGGTTATGTGGAAACAGATTGTAAAGTCGCTTGTTCCCGACAGGTTGTTTTCATTTATCAGGAAAAGAATCATTATTGCCAAACAGCACAAGACGGCATCGTTGTTACGGTATTTGGTGGAGGATTGTGATGCCGGCAGGATAGAAAGGCCTGCGATAAAGGCATTGAAGACGTTCCCCGACGATAAACCCATTATTTGGCAATATTGGGCACAAGGAATGGATGATGTGCCACCTATGGTGCGCATCTGCATGGAATCGGTGGATCGTTGGGCAGCAACTGATTACCGCATCATACGCCTTAGTGATGATAACCTGGCTGATTATATTGAATATCCCGATTGGTTGAAGAAGCGTAAGCAACAAATTTCCAAGGCTCATTTCTCAGATATTTTGAGATTTATGCTATTATCGGTTTATGGAGGATTGTGGCTTGATGCTTGTACATTGCTGACAGGCAAATTGCCTGATATGTTTTTGCGGTATGATTTCTTTGCTTATCAGCGTGACCCGTTGGAACCTCATGTACGCTATTGGGAAAGCACGTTTGCATTTTATTGGGGTTGGGATAAAGACTTCATGGTTAATATATTGATAGGAATCATAGGAGCCAAAGCCGGAGGTCGTGTCATATCAGACATCACAGCTATGTTGTTTGCTTTTTGGAAAGAACATAAAGAAGCTCCCGATTATTTCTTTTTCCAAATCCTGTTTGACATTTACATTGCGAGGCATAAAGAATTAAACTGCCCAATCTATAACGATTGTGTTCCGCATATGTTGCGTCAGGTAATCAATGGAGGGTACCCATATATGAGTGTTCCCGAGATTTTGAAGATGACGACAGTTCATTCCCTGAATTACAAAAATCCAAAGGCAGCAGACAACTTACGAGTTTTGCTTGCCGAGTTCGGCTCTAAATAATAGGAAGGATTTGTTGAATGAAACACGCATATCTGATTATAGCCCATAACGAGCCGGAGATTTTGCAATTGCTGCTTACTTCGTTGGACGACGAGCGCAACGACATTTACGTGCACATTGACCGTAAGGCATCTTTTGATGCTGCAATTTTGCATACAGTAAAGAGCATATTGCATATTTTACCATTCCACATGGATGCACGTTGGGGTGATTTCAGCTTGGTTGAAATAGAATTAGCACTTTTTAAAGAAGCCTACGCCAACGGCCCGTATGCTTATTATCATTTGCTGTCGGGTGTGGATTTGCCCATAAAGTCGCAAGATTATATACACGCTTATTGTGTTGCGCACCAAGGACAGGAATTCATCGGGATTGCCAGCCATGCCACACAACGTGAATTGGACTGGCGCTCACAGCATTGGTTTGTCTTCCCTCGTGATTTTAAGTCAGGCAATCTGTTTAAGAAAATCATCAGGGCAGTGTTTGCGCGGTTGCAAAGCCTAGTGCATTATCGAAGGACAAAATTGGAAGTAAAGAAAGGATGCCAATGGTGCAGTGTGACTAATGATTTTGTCGGGTATTTGTTGCGGAATGTAGGTTTGATACGGAAAACTTTCAGCCATACTTATTGTCCCGATGAGATGTTCATTCAAACGCTATGTTGGAACTCTGATTTCAGAAAACATATTTATAACGCTGCCGATGAATTTGAAGGTTGCAAACGATATATAAAATGGATTGACGGCGAGTTAATGCCATTAGAAATATCAGAAGTGTCAGCGATGGTTGAATCTAATAAATGGTTTGCCCGCAAGTTCTCGTCACAAGGGATAGTTGTAGTTAAAGAAATTTTAAAGAATATCCGATGATTAAAGTTTCGGTTATTGTGCCTGTTTACAAGGTGGAAACATTCATTGAGCGTTGTATCCGTTCATTGATGGAGCAGACACTTCAAGATGTGGAGTTTGTCATCGTTGATGACTGTTCACCTGACAACAGTATTTCTATTGCGCAGGCTGTCATACAAGATTATCCGGGACGAAAAGAACAGGTTAAACTGATTCGGCATAACGTAAACCAAGGTTTGCCCGCAGCCCGCAACAGTGGTTTGACTGTTGCATCGGGCGAATATGTGTTCCATTGCGACAGCGATGATTTTGTAGAGCCCGCGATGTTGGAACAATTGTATCGAGCAGCAAAAGATGAAAAAGCCGATATCGTGTGGTGTGATTGGATGCTTTCGTTCGGACAAAATGAGCGTTACATGAAGCAACCCTCCTATGCAACACCAATGGTGGCATTAAAGGGGATGCTGAGTGGAGCGATGAAATATAATGTATGGAACAAATTAGTCTGTCGCCAACTTTATGTGGATAATCAAATCTTGTTTCCTGCCGGTTACGGAATGGGCGAGGACATGACCATGATACGCCTTTTTGCCTGTGCGCAAAAGGTGGCGTATATTCCCGGTGGATTCTACCACTATGTGAAATTAAACAACAATGCATTTTCTAACACCTATTCAGAACGCCATTTGAAAGAATTACGCCATAATACCGATGAAACGTTGGCTTTCCTGAAAAGTAAGTGTGGAGATGCTTTGGCTTTGGACATGGAATTCTTCAAATTGGATATCAAATATCCATTTCTGATAACCGATGACAAAAAAAAATACAGACTTTGGGAAACGTGGTACCCGGAGGCTAATCAATACATAAGTTTGAATAAAAATGTTTCGCTCAGGCGGCGTATGTTGCAATTATGTGCTGTCAAGAAACAATTTTGGTTGGTTGGCTTGTATTATAAATTGGTACATAAATTTATCTACGGAATAGTATATAGATGAAAGATAATGCTATAATAAAAGGGATATTGATGGTTCTCACCACTATTATCCTCAATTTCTATTTTTTCTCTATTGATTTGCGCTTTATGCCATCAGTGAATACCAAAATGGTATTGGGCGGGCTGGGCTTATTCGTGCTTGCCTATCAGTTGGTGAAGAAAGGCGGTGCATTGATCAATAAAGATACTTTCGTTTTGTCGGTGTGTGCGGCGTTGGTGTCATTGGCCGGATTTGTCTCGGTTGTGTACAATGGCACACCCGATTACGCGTATGCTACATATTTAATATCCATGTGGGTATGGCTCAGTGCAGCTTATGTGGTTGTGACTTGGATGCGCTGGGTGCATGGGACGGTTTCGGTATTTATTGTATGTAACTATCTTATAGTTTTGTGTGTGGCGCAATGTTCTTTGGCATTGGGAATGGAGTTTTATCCCCCATTGAAGCAGGTTGTATATTCGTTGCTCGATGAAGGAACGGTGACATTCATGGAACAAAAAGATCGTCTTATGGGATTCGGTGCCGGTCTGGATATCGCCGGTTCACGTTTTGCGGCTATTTTGATAATGATACCGTTTGTGTGTATGCAATATAAGCACAAAGTTATCAAATACATACCATTGTATATTCTGGCATTTTTCATAATATGTGTTATAGGAAATATGATAGGCCGAACTACGACGATAGGCGCAATACTCGCTGTCGCAAGTTTCTTTGTATTTTCTAAATTTTATCGGATGGATACATTCAATAAGCGGTTAGGGCTTTGGTTAATGGGTCTGTTGGTTGTCGTTGTTCCAATATGTGCCATAGCATATAATACGGTGCCTGAATTCCACGACTTACTGCGTTTTGGTTTCGAAGGCTTTTTCTCTCTTGCCGAGAAAGGTGAATGGGAGGTACATTCAAATGAGATGTTGAAAGAAGGATTTATCTTTCCCGACAATCCGAAAACGTGGCTGATAGGCGATGGATATTTCGGAACGACCGACTTAGACCCTTATTACACAGGCAGACGTTGGGCCGGATTCTATCGTGGATCGGATGTTGGGTATTCCCGTTTCTTGTTTTATTTCGGTCTGTTTGGTTTGTTGGCATTCTCGTTTTTTATTTTCAAGGCTGGCATGGTATGTGTACGTCGGTTCAATGCGATAAAGTATATGTTTATCGTCTTGTTGGCACTGAACTTTATATACTGGGTTAAAGTTTCGACTGACATTTTCTTGGTATTTGCTTTGTTCCTATGCATCAGTCAGAGTGAGAATGAAGAATACGAGAAATGTTATTTGATGAATAATCAAGGTCAATGAAGGTTGTTTACTGCATTTGTTCGTTGCAGAACCCGGGGGGGATGGAGCGGGTGTTGCTGAATAAGGTGTCCTATTTGGTAAAACATCAGGGTTGGGATATTACCGTGGTGACTACCGACCAAAAGGGGAGGCCGACGTTCTATCCGTTTCCCGATGCAGTGAAGATGGTGGATCTCGGTGTCAATTATACCGATGACAATGGCAAGCATCCGCTGCAGAAAATCTTGGGCTATCTTCGTCGGAGAAGAATGCATAAAAAACGCCTTACGGCTTTGTTGCAACAGGAGCGGGCCGATGTCGTGGTTTCACTTTACCCGTCGGAGTCGTCTTTTATCCCGGATATCAAGGATGGCAGCAAGAAGGTGCTTGAACTGCATTATTGCAAGTTTTTCCGATTGCAATATAATCGCAGTGGATTGCTGGGACTTATCGACCGCCTGCGCACCCGGCAGGACGAGCGCATTGTCAGCCGGTTCGACCGGTTTGTGGTGCTGACCAATGAAGATAAAGGCTATTGGGGTAATCTGCCGAATATCAGTGTTATACCTAATGCGGCCCTTTTACTTGGTGATGCCCGTTCCGACGTGTCATTCAAGCGCGTTATTGCCGTGGGACGACTGGATTACCAGAAAGGATTCGACAGGCTTATCAATGCATGGGAATTAGTCCAAAAGAACAAGGGTTCCAATGATTGGCATCTCGACATCTTCGGGCAAGGAGAATGGAAAGAGATGTTGCAACAGATGATAGACAGCAAAGGGCTGCAAGCAAATACGCACATCTGTCCTCCCACCAAGAATATAGGTGCTGAATATGCCCGTAGTTCACTGTTGGTAATGAGTTCCAACTATGAAGGATTTCCCATGGTGATGATAGAGGCCATGGCTTGCGGCCTGCCTGTGGTTTCATTTGATTTCCAGTGCGGACCTAAGGATATAATCAGGCATGGCGAAAACGGGTTGATGGTTGCCAATGGCGACATACAAGCATTGGCTGATGCCATGATGGATGTGATGGGTGATGACAATTTCCGGAAAATGCTGTCGGAAAATGCCCGTAAGGTAGTTTCCACTTATTCGGAAGAGGTTGTCATGAATCAATGGATTAAGATGTTTACTTCGTTAGTTGCGAAATGAAGAAACTGTTGCAAATCAATCCCACGCTGCGCATATCCACTTCCACGGGGCGCATCATGCAGGAAATCGGGGAACTGGCCTTGCAAAACGGTTGGGAAAGCTATATTGCCTATGGGAAAGGCCGCGATGGCATAAAGCCTTGCCGGTCGCAAATCATCCCGGTGGGCAATAGATGGAGCACCTTGTGGCATGGAGCGCAAACCCGCCTGTTTGACAATCATGGGTTGGCATCCACCCAAGCGACTAAAATATTTGTAAAACGAATAGAAGAAATTGCCCCCGACGTTATCCACATCCACAATATACACGGCTATTTCCTGAACTATAAAGTATTGTTCGATTACTTGTCGAAATGCGACATTCCCGTGGTGTGGACGGTGCATGACTGCTGGCTTTACACCGGGCATTGCTACTATTACTCGTATGTGGGGTGTGGCAAATGGCAAACGGGATGCAACCACTGTCCGCAACAACGGAAGTTCCCGGCCAGCTTGCTGATGGACCGTTCGGCACGCAATTATGCCGATAAAAAGGCTGCATTTACGTCAATGCCCAAGGACAAGTTTGTCATTGTTCCTGTTTCTGACTGGATAAGGGAAGAAATGCGACATTCCTTTTTGAGCGAATATAATTTCCGCGTTATCCACAATGGCATCAACACTGATGTGTTCCATGTGTGCGACACTCGTGAATCGGTGTCACGATACGGATTGGCCGGTAAGCACATTTTATTAGGCGTGGCCAGCATTTGGAGCAAGGAGAAAGGCCTTGACGACTTTATCGAAATGGCGAGCCTGTTAAAAAATGATGAAAAGATTGTGCTTGTTGGCGTCAAGCCCGAGGAGCAGAAACTGCTGCCACCAAATATATTGGGCATATCGCGAACAGGAAATGTTCACGAACTTGCCGAGCTTTATTCAATGGCCGACGCTTTCATCAATCCCACTTGGCAAGACAATTACCCTACAGTCAATCTGGAAGCCATATCTTGCGGAACGCCTGTGGTGACTTACAGGACGGGCGGAAGCGTGGAGGCTGTTACAGAACAGACCGGCTTTATCGTAAAGCAGGGCGACTATAAAGGCCTGCTTGAAGCTGCCCGAGCCATTCGCCGGCTGGGCAAAAGCCATTACCAACCGCTGTGCCGTGAATATGCCTTGGCACATTTTAACAAGGAAGACCGCTATGCCGATTATTTCCGTCTCTATGACGAACTGATGGCATGAAGCAATCATGAATATAGATTTTTGATTTTCAAGACATATATAAGCTCCGAGCCTTATTCTACCTATCAAAGGTTGAGTCTTTTGATAACCAGCAGCGGAGCAAATCTGTGATTAATACCAAATTAAAGAGCAATATGTGGCTCAAGTCGGGAAAGGTGTTTTGAGTGACGGCCTGACCGATGCTGAATAACCGTCTTTGTAGTATCTGTGTTTGAAATAGTTATGAATGAAAATGAATTGAAAATATTGCAACTTGGCAAGTTTTATCCCATCCAGGGTGGCGTGGAGAAAGTTGCCTATGACTTGATGGAAGGATTATCTGAGCAAAACATCCGTTGCGACATGATGTGTGCCGCCACGCAAGGTGCAGGCCGGGTGATTCCCGTCAACGAATACGCGAATGTCATCTGCTGCCACACTTGGTTTAAGGCTGCTGCCACGATGATAACGCCTCAGATGATTTTCTCATTAGGGAAAACGTGCAAACAATATGACATCATTCATGTGCACCATCCCGACCCGATGGCATGCCTTGCGCTGTGGCTTTCGGGTTACAAGGGTAAAGTCATTCTGCACTGGCACGCCGACATACAGAAGCAGCGAATGTTGCTCCGTCTGTACCGGCCTCTGCAACATTGGCTTCTGCACCGGGCCGACCGGATTGTGGTGACATCTCCGGTATATTTGGCCGAGTCTCCTTTCCTGGAAGGTGTAAGGCACAAGGCCATTTGCCTGCCCATTGGCGTGAAGGCCATGCAGCCCGAGCCTGAATTGGTGGCAAAGATTAAAAGCCGGTATCCGGGCAGGAAAATCGTCTTTTCGTTGGGTCGCCTGGTTCCCTACAAAGGCTATTATCACCTGGTCGAGGCCGCCAAATACCTTAGCGACGACTATGTGGTGCTGATAGGCGGAACGGGCATCTTGAAAGACGAATTGGAAAAAGAAATCAAGGAATTCGGGCTGCAAAACAAAGTGGAACTGCTGGGACACGTCAGCGACGAAGACCTGCCGGCCTATTACGGAGCTTGCAGCGTGTTTTGCCTGAGCAGCGTTCAACGGACCGAGGCATTTGGCATCGTGCAGATTGAAGCCATGTCGTGTGGCAAGCCCATAGTTGCCACAAATATTCCTCAAAGCGGTGTGTCGTGGGTAAATGCCCACGGTGTCTCGGGGCTGAATGTGGAACCGGGCAAAGCCAAGGAGCTGGCAAGAGCCATAAAAGAAATTACCATGGACGAAGCGACATACCGGAAATACGCTTCGGGTGCCAAAAGTCGCTACAATGAATTATTTACCAAAGAGCAAATGATAAATAACTGCATAAAGATATATAAAGGGTTATGAAAAGAGAAGTGACAACCTTAACTAAAACATTAGAGTTAAGTATGATGGACAGTGAACAAGAAAATTGTGATGGAATGTCGCCGGTCGAGCGTGCAATCAAGCGTGGCTTCGATGTGCTGGCAAGTGCCCTGGGCTTACTTTTGGCATCCCCATTTTGCCTGCTGATATATCTCCTTATCAAGCGCGAAGATGGCGGGCCGGCAATCTTTAAGCAAGAGCGCATAGGCTATGGCGGGAAGCCGTTCACCCTGTACAAATTCAGGTCGATGGCTATTACTTCGGAAAAAGACGGGAAACCCGAGCTTTGCCAAAAAGAAGACAAGCGACTGACTAAAATCGGCCGTTTCCTGCGCGAACACCATTTGGACGAGCTGCCGCAGCTGTGGAACGTGTTGAAGGGTGAAATGAGTTTCGTAGGCCCACGGCCCGAACGCAAGTTCTTCATCGACCAAATCATGGCTGTAAATCCCGACTATGAATTATTGTACCAGTTGCGTCCCGGATTGTTCTCGTCGGCAACCCTGTATAACGGTTACACCGACACAATGGAAAAGATGCTTATCCGCCTCATGATGGACCTGGAATATCTGCGCAGGCGCACGCTGTGGCTCGATTTCAAGATAATTTTCCTTACTGTGTTTTCCATCCTTACGGGAAAGAAATTTTGACAAATATAACCCGTGTGTGTGAATGAGTGTAAAAAATAGGAATTTAAGAATATGGAAAATAAAGTAGTGTATCCGGCAGAAGGACTTCAATTACGAAAAGTGGGCAAGCAATACATGATTGTCAAGGCCAACGACAATAATGTGAACATGAGCGACGTGTACAGCCTTAACAGGGTGGCGGCGCGCATGTGGGAACGGTTGGCCGAGAAGGGTGGTTGCACCGCCGACGACATGGCCGAATGTCTGTGTGAAGATTTCGATATCGACAAGGCGACTGCCTTGCACGATGTGGAACGGCAGCTTGCCGAGTGGCGCACATTCGGACTGATTTTTTGACGAAAACATGAAAACAGCGCATAATGGAATACAGAGCAGCCCCGAACGTGAGGCTTTGCTCTCACTTTTGCGGTCGGGCTTGTGGGGAAGCGACCCCGACGACGGGTTTTCGTGTTTTCCGTTGTCAGTCGCGGAATGGGATAATGTCTTCCGCCTTGCTCGTCAACAGACCGTAACGGGGCTGGTATTCCATGGTTTGCAGCATCTGCCCGATGTTTTGCTGCCTTCCGAGGCACTGCTGATGCGATGGGCGGCCGAAACCGATGCCATCGAGCGCAGAAACAAGAAAATGAACGCTGTTCTTAAAGATATAGTCGCCGAATTCCATAAAAGGGAATTGAATCCCATCTTGCAAAAGGGGCAGGGCACGGCCCGGTTTTACATAAATCCGCTTTTGCGTGAATGTGGCGACATCGATTTCTATTTCAACAACCGCCAGGCATGGGAGGCGGCTCTCGATTTGATGCGTTCCCGTGGCGCGGCCTTGAAGAAGCAGGGCGACGGAAGCGTGGTTTACCGTTGGCGTGGCGTGGAAGTGGAGCATCATCAACGGTTGTTTGATTTGTACAACCCCTTCAAGCAAGGCACCTTGAACCGTGTGGAGCAACAAAAAGGGTACAGCCGGTTTGCCTTGCCGGCCGCCCCGGGCGGCGAGTCGGTAACCGTGCCGTCTCCTTTCCTGGAATTGCTGTTGCACAATTTGCACATATTGAAACATTCACTGGGGCGCGGTATAGGCTTGCGCCAACTTTGCGATATGGCGCGTGCCTGCTACCTGTTGCACGGGGAGATAAATCCGGGCGAGATGAAGGCGGTGTGCCGCAAATTGGGCATTGGCCGGTGGTGCCTGCTGTTGCACGCTTTCTTGACGCAAAAGCTGGGGTTGCCCGAGTCGTGCCTGCCATACCCCGAAACGGCCTCCACGGCACAGCCGTTGGCCGACATCGTGTGGCGGGGCGGCAATTTCGGACGGCATAATGCAAAGTTCGAGCAAAACGCCACCGGGTGGCAGCGCAAATGCCAGACGGCGCGCTCATTTGGCGACAATGCCCGTTTTGCTTTCCGCTATGCTCCCAAAGAGGCATCGTGGTTTCTGTTACAGTTGATGAAAGGACAAATTATATGATACCGACAACCTGTTATTACCGTGTGGCCGATTTCACCTTTTCGGTAACCATGGCCGGGGAAGCCGACGTGGACGCACTGCTGCCGTCGTTCAGGCCGTTCAAGGCCGGCGAGAATGGCAGCCGCCTGCTCGACTTCACGGTGGTGCCTGCGGGCGAGGTTCCCACGGCAGGCGAGGGCGATTTGCTTGAGGTGGCCGACAATGATATGGGGCACCTGAAGCTATACGCCGCAGCCGGCGGGTATGTGGTCGAGGTTGCCAATGGCAGCCACACCCACCGCATGGCAGCCACCGCCGACTTTTCTCGCGTAAAGGCCTGCATCCTGCCGCATGACCGGCGTGCGGGCAATGCGTTGTCGTCGATGTTGCGCATCGCTTTTGCCCAGGCCATATTGCTGCACGGCGGCATATCCATTCATGCTGCGGCCGTGCACTGTGCCGGTAAGGCCTACCTGTTCATGGGAACGAGCGGAACGGGCAAGAGCACTCATGCCTCGCTGTGGATAAAGCATATCCACGGGTCGGGACTGCTGAACGACGACAACCCGGCAATACGCATCATCGATGGCAAGGCCTATGTTTACGGCACGCCGTGGAGCGGAAAGACGGCCTGCTACCGCAACCTGTCGTTCCCCATCGGCGGCATGGTGCGCCTGGCACAGGCACCTGTCAACCGTTTCCACCGGCAAGAGGGCGTGGACGCATTCGTCACTATATATCCCGGCTGCTCGGTGATAGCCGGTGACAAGCGGTTGCACAACCGGCTCTACGACACGGTGTCGGAGCTTGCCGGAATGGTCACCGTGGGCTTCATGGAGTGCCTCCCCGATGCCGATGCCGCACAGGTGTGCCACCGGGCATTGACCGCCGGCGATAAAGAGGCGTGATTGGAAACCCAAATAACCAGTTAAACCAACTTTTTTTTAAACTAATGAATATCAACAAACAATTTCTGTGGGCAGGCTTGCTTGCCCTGTTGCTGATGACCTCATGCTCGTCGAAGAAGGATTTCATTTACCTTGCCGACATGAAGGTGGGAAACAAATACCCCATTGAATCGAAATACGAGCCTGTCATTCACAGCGATGACCTGCTTAGTATTACCGTAAGTTGCAAAAATCCCGAATTGGCCATTCCGTTCAACATATATGGCGGCTCGTTCAAGGTGGGTACCGACGGCAATGTGACGGCCGATGTTTCATCTTCGGCCAAAGAGAAAGGATACCGGGTTGACGTGGACGGCAACATCGATTTCCCCATCCTGGGCAAGTTGCACATCGAGGGCATGACCGTGAGTGCCGTCAAGCAACTTATTTGCGACCTGATTGTGGCCGGCAACTACATGAAAGACCCGCTGGTGTCGATTGAGTTCCTTAACTTCAAGTACACCGTGTTGGGGGCCGTGGGCGGCAACGGCACATACTCGTCGAAGGGCGACCGCGTGACCATTCTCGATGCAATTGCCAATGCCGGCGACCTTAATGCCAAGGCGCGAATCGACCGCGTGGCCGTCATACGCGAAATCGACGGCGAGCGGCAGATTTTCATGCACGACCTTAACAGCACCAGTATCTTCAACTCGCCTTGCTTCTACTTGCAGCAAAACGACATCGTGTATGTGGAACCGAAATACCGCAAGAAAGACAACGAAGACCGCGGCTGGCAAATCGCAACCATGTTGCTGTCGCTTACTTCGGTCGTGTGCTCGGTGTTGTGGGTGATAAAGTAAAAATCAACTTAACCTGATATATGCAAACTAACAATTCAACGAAGAACGAGCAAGGCCTGAACCTGATGGACCTGCTTGTTTATCTGGCCTCAAAATGGAAGTGGTTCCTGCTTTCCATTCTGGTGTGTGGAGGCATTGCGTGGTATAACTACGCGCGTGCGCCGCTGGTGTACTTCCGGTCGGCAACCATCATCATCAAGGACCCGTCTAACAAGACTGCTACCTCGGGCCTTGACCGTTTCGACAACATCATCAACAAGGTTAACGTGGCCAACGAGCTTATTCAGTTCAGCTCGAAGCGGCTGCTCAGGGAAGTGGTGCAGCGTGTGCATGCCGACGTGAACTACCGCGTGGAAGACGGCTTGCGCAGCCGCGAGCTTTACACCAAGTCGCCCGTGCTTGTCACATTCCTCGACGCCCTGCCCGAGCAGGCTTTCTCGATGGTGATGACACCGATTGATGACAAGACGGTGTCGCTGACACGGTTCTCGGGGGATGAAAGCTCCACGGCACTCACCATCGCGCTCAACGACACGGTGGCGCTGGCCAACGGTGTGCGCATAATTGCCACTCCCACCAATTATTACAACGAGTCGTGGATGGGCCGGCCCATACAGGTGAGCAAGCGGCCGCTCGAGGCTGTAGTCAATCACTACAAGGGTGCCATCGGCATAAGGCAGGAAGACGAGGAATCATCGATACTGAACCTTGCGCTGAAGGACAATTCTCCCGAGCGGGCCGAGGATATGCTGAATATGCTCATCACCGTGTATAACGAGGAAGCCATCAAAGACAAGAACCAGGTGGCGGTGAACACGGCCAACTTTATCAGCGAGCGACTTATCATCATCGAAAACGAGCTGGGCGGCGTGGAATCTGAACTGGAATCGTTCAAGCAGCGCAACCAGGTTATCGACATCGCCTCGTCGGCAAGCATGTATATGAGCGAATCGCAGAAGTACAGCACCGACGCGCTGGAGCTGGAAACGCAGTTGCGCCTTGCCGATTACATCAAGGATTACCTCACCGACCCCACCAAGGAGCGTGACCTTATCCCGTCGAACACCGGTATCGGCGACATGAACATCGAGAACCAAATCAACCTCTACAACACGGCCAAGCTGAAGCGCGACCGCCTGATTGACGACAGCAGCGAAAACAATCCCGTGGTGCAAGAGCTCAACAATACGCTCCGTGCCATGAAGCAGAACATTATCCGCGCCGTTGACAATATGATTGTGAGCCTGAAGGTGAAGCGCAACGATGCGCAGAACCGCGAGTTGCAAGCCCAGAACCGCGTGACGGCCATCCCCACCAAGGAACGCCAGATGCTCTCGATCGAACGCCAGCAGAAAATCAAGGAAGCCCTGTACCTGTTCCTGCTTAACAAGCGCGAGGAAAACGCACTGTCGCAGGCCATGGCCGACAACAACGCGCGTGTAATCGACCCGGCCGACGGCAGCGACGCGCCCATCTCGCCGCAGCGCAACCGCATATTGCTGCTGGGGCTGCTTGTGGGCATTGTGCTGCCCGGCGTGGGCTGCCTGCTGGTACTGTTCATGGACACCCGCGTGCATGGCCGCAAAGACCTGGAGCGGGCACTCAGTGTGCCGTTCCTGGGCGAGATACCGTTTGAGAAGAAAGCGTCGAAGCGAAAAGGTGGCGACAGCGGGGAGATAGACGAAGACGGCATCGTGGCCGAGGCCTTCCGTGTGCTGCGCACCAATATGGCTTTCATGTCGCGGAAAGACCACCCCGTGCAGGTGATTACTTTCACGTCGTTCAACGAGGGGGCCGGCAAGACATTCATCTCGCGCAACTTAGGCATGAGTTTTGTATATGCCCACAAGCGGGTACTGCTGCTTGACCTTGACATTCGCAAGGGAACGCTGAGCCGCCACTTTGGCGACCACCACAACGGTGTAACCGAATACCTGGCCGACCCGTCGGTTGCCATCGACGACATCGTTCGCCACTTGGATGGCTTCGACCTGATTCCGTCGGGCGCGGTGGCTCCAAATCCCGCCGAACTGCTCATGGACGAGCGGCTCGACGAACTGGTGGCCGAGTTGCGCAAGCGTTACGACATAATCATAGTTGACAATGTGCCCATGGGCATGATTGCCGATGCCAGCATCGCCAACCGCATTGCCGACCTCACGGTGTTTGTGGTGCGTGCCGGTCGCCTCGACCGCCGTCAGCTGCCCGACATCGAGTCGCTTTACGAGGGCCACAAGCTGCGTAACATGGCACTGGTGCTCAACGGTGTTGACCCCAACAGCCACCACGGTTACGGTTACGGCTATGGCTACGGCTACGGCTATGGCTACGGTTACGGCTACGGAAAACGAAAAAAGCAGAAGTGAAGTAGTGATTTTCACAAACTATAGTTTTTAACAGTTTTAATTTTTATTGCAATGAAAAAAGACAAAGAAAAGTATGAGTCTCCCGAGACAAGGAGGACTCAGGTAAACCTGGAAAACGGGTTTATGAGTGCATCGGTTGTCGATAAGGAAGAAGACCCGAGCAACGACCCGGTTGATGCCGGACATCAAGAGATTGAAGGCGATTATGATTTTTCGGATGATAACCCTTGGAGTTAAAGAAAGGAGAGAAAACGTATGAAACTTAAATCGTATTTGTATGCACCGTTGTGCAGTGCAATGGTGCTTTTTGCAATGTCGGCTTGTTCCGACGATTTAATCGATAACGACAATGGCAATCGCCCCCAGGGCAATGGCATTCAGTTTGGTGCAAGAGCCTCGTATGCCGGTGATGACACCCGCACCGAGTATGGCGATTACAGCCAGGACGGGCTCAGCCAGGAGATACGCTGGACGGCAGGCGACCAGGTGGAAATTTAT
Source organism: uncultured Bacteroidales bacterium (assembly GCA_949289215.1). Lineage (GTDB taxonomy): Bacteria > Bacteroidota > Bacteroidia > Bacteroidales > Muribaculaceae > Avimuribaculum. The sequence continues at coordinate 57,037 of CASENC010000038.1, forward strand.
TCGCCCGAATCGCCCAATTCCAAGCAGACGGCATATGAAGTTGACTACATCGGCGGTGCCGAAGGTACCGGCGACCGTGGCTCGGCACTTCTTGCATCACTTGGCGGCGACGGCCTGCAATGGAACAGGACTAACGCAACGCAAAAGTTCTATGCCATCTATCCTTCGGTGCAAAGCATAGCGAACACTGCCGTTAAGAACATGGTAAGCTTTGAGAACGGTGTCCTCAAGGGATATGTGCCTATCAACCAGCAGCACACCATCACTAAGGACGGTACAGTTTGGACGGCTACCCCAAATATGGATTACCTTTACATGGCTGCCATACAGGAAAATCCGGTGCCTGCCATAGACGAGGACGGTGCTGTGAACCTTAGCTTCCAACCGTTGACCACCACGCTGGAAATCACCATCGAAGGCCCCACCGAAAGGCCGCTTGCTTCGTTGAACGTATTTTCAGACAATGTGCCTGTGGTAGGTCACTTCACCTGCGACCTGACTGCCGAGGCCGGCACGGACGGTTATCCGCAGTGCGTATCGACGCAAGAGGGAACTACCAACACTTATGCCACCGTCAGCCTTTACTATGATGATAACGGCACACAGCGACCGTTGTCGTTGGCCGAAGGCGAAAGCGTCACGCTCAATGTGTTCTTGTTGCCTGTAGAGCCGCTTACTAATGTGAAAATCCGTATTGCCGGCTTCAACTCGGCAAGCAAGAGCATGACGCTTGACACCGACCCGAAGACGGGCAGCAAAATCACGCTTAATCCTCACAAGAAGACTCGCGTGACCATTCCTGCGCCTAAGATTGGTACGGAGACGAACAACTGGATTACCGGCATCGAGGACAACGTGTATGTGTCGCAGCTCTCAATCCCGGGTACGGCCAACTCGTTCTCTTATAATTACCCCCAAAATGGTGAAAATCGTACATGGTATGTGGCACAGACTGCCAATTTTGAGAAGCAGTGGAATGCAGGTATCCGCTGCTTCGAGCTGAAGTGCCCCGAAACTACCGGCGACCTTGGTAACGTTGTCTTGCAGTGTAACCGTAATGATTTGGGTATTACATTCAAGCAGGCGGTTGACATGATATGGGACAAAGTGCAAAATTCTGGCGAATTTGCCATGATTATCCCGGCATACGAGTCCGGTTCCGGTCACGAAAGCGGCTCGAATGCCGCGCACACCGCTGTGCGCAACTTTGCCAATGCGCTGAACACGTTCTATGACAACAACTCGCAATATGAATATATCACCTACGGACGCAATATCACTGTGGGCCAGGCTCGAGGCAAGCTGATGTTTGTGGCACGCATCACCTCGGAAGAGGATGAGGGTGCAATCAGCGACATTATTCCAAAACAGGGTGTATTCATCGAGGGCTGGGGTTCGCTGAAAGACCTGTGGGAACGCCGCGGATATGGCAAGGCTAACTGGGCTAAATGGAGCAATAACAGCTTTGATGGCAACAGTACGGACTATATGGAGTATTACATGGTTAACGGAAACACCAGTTCAGACCTCAGCTTCTCTTATGCCGGACCTACCGGGCCAACCGGTGCGAAGAATTTCATGCACACAACCATACGCAGTGATGCTTCTACCGGTACAGCTTATATACATGACTGGAACCGTGTGTCGCCTAAAAACAAAAATTATAACTTATATAATAATTCGTCTTATGGACGGGATTATGTACAAAACTGCTACTGGCCGGAATCATTTATAGAAAAATGTGGGGATGTATGGAACACATTCCTGGCTGCTATCGAGGATAACAACAATCAACAGGGTAGTACATTCTATATCAATTCGCTTGACGGATACTATATAGATGAAAACATTCCATTGAGTTATAAGCCATATATCGCAGGTCGTGGAGATGAAGGAGGAACTTGGCCTTCTGATTGGTCTTACGGTTACGGCGATGGTGGTACAGCCGGTAACATTCAGGCCTATGCAGCCGATATTAACAACTATTTCTATGGCAAAATTCTTGACTATGGTGCCGACAATATCTATGGCCCGATGAATGTGGTATTGTTGGATATGGTTTACGCATCGGACGATATGACCGACCCGGGTTCGTATCTGCCATCGGTAATCATCAACAATAACTATCGCTTCCCGTTGATTACAAAAAAAGATAACGGCGGAAGCAGCACCAACAGCGCCGATGCCTCTTACAGCAACGGCGGCAACGTTTGGGAGTAAAAAACTGCGCACGATTTAGCCGGGCGGTAACGGAGTTGCCGCTACCGCTCGGTTAAACCATTAACAAAACGAATTATAAACCTAAAAATAAACACGAACCAAAATGAATGTTAAACAAACGATGTGCGGCGCAGCCCTGCTATGCCTTGCGGCCTGTTCCGACCCGATGGAGAATATGCCCGTCGATGGACAAAATGGCGGGGAAATAAGCATAACCGGAACTGCCGATGCCTTTACGGCCCTGATGCAGACACGCACGCAGGTGGGCGAAATAGCTGATGACGGAGCACTGCTCATTGAGTGGTCGGCCGGCGACTCGATAGGTGTTTTCGGAGCAACCGGTGTGAATGCCCTGTTTAAGAGCGGCAACACCGAACCCGCACCGAGCACCACTTTCTCGGGAACAATGACCGGGGGAGATGTGCCGGCTTATGCTTATTACCCATATTCGGCAGCTGTGAGCGACGTGGCGGCCATTCCGGTGGAAATTCCTGCCGAACAAATGTACAGGGACGAAACATCGGTAGCGGCATTGGACTTCAAGGCATCAGACCAAATCGAGGCTCAGGCCGAAGGCGGTTACCGCGTGCGCTTCCGCCAGATGGCGGCACTGGTGCGCTTCGAGGTTGACCTCACGGGCTATCCCGGTCTTGCCGACGACGAGTTGCTGATGGATGTCACCATCCACCCGGCAGGCACCGGCGGCGCCCCGATGACTGGCAGCTTCACTTACAGCCTCACCAACCTTGCAGCCGGTCTGCAACCGGGTGCTGCCACCACCGATGGCATTACCATACGCTTTGCCATGCCCCCGACGGCACGCGAGAAGGCAGTGGCCTATGCCGTGGTGGCTCCGGGCGCACACACCGATGAGGAGTGGACTTGCACCTTCACCACCGACCGCCAGCAGGGCGAGTTCACCACAACGGCACTTTGCGACTTTGAAGCAGGGAAGTACTATATAGTGCCCCTGACGGCGCAGGTGCTGGTGAACAACGATGCCGTGGTGGAGGAGATTCCCGAAGAGGAACTGGAGGAGACTGCCAACTGCTACATCGTGACCACTACAGGCGAGCACAGCTTCAAGGCTACAGTCATAGGCAACGGGAAGAAAGGCATAATTCCCGGTGCGGGCTTCCACACCGAGACGCCTTACATCAACCCCAAGTCGGTCAAGGTGCTGTGGAGCGACCGCAAGGACTTCGTTACCAACGTTCGCCTGGAAAACGGGCGCGTGGTGTACACCATACCCGATGCCATCGCATCGTCGGTTGATGGAACCATCTATGGCAATGCCGTGGTAGCCGTTTACAGCGAGCCCGACTGCCAGGGTGAAATCCTGTGGAGCTGGCACATTTGGGGCACGAATGATATGCCTAAGGATGTGGAATATACCAACCAGGCCGGTGCGAAGTTTATGGTTATGGACCGCGAGATTGGCAGAATGAATGCCAAGTCGTCGTCCAACGACTATAATGTGATGCGGTATCAGTGGGGGCGTAAAGACCCGTTCCCCGGCAAGGACATCCAGGTACGCAGCTTCTACATCGACGGCACTACCAAGGAGGCGATGAGCAACCTGAAGGGTTACAACTATAACCTGGAAACGGATGCCACCATTGCCGATGCCGTGCATAACCCTATGCACCTTATCCACTCGGCTACATCGTCACAATATGGCTGGCTGGCCGAGTCGAATGTCTATCTGTGGGGTGACGGCGACCGTGAACTGCCCGAGACGCTTACCGATGCAAGCACCGCCGGTGCGGGATGGAAACAACAAAAGACCATCTATGACCCGTCGCCTGTGGGCTATCGCGTGGCAAGCATCTTCACATTCAGCGGTTTCACCGATATGCCGACCGGAACGACGAGTGATGTTACCGAGCCCGATGAAGGCAACTCCATTGTAACGGCTCGTTTGGATTACATCAATTACGTCAAGGTTTCGGGTAGCGACTGGCATTTCAAGGCGAATGCCGATGATGCCACAGGTGTATATTATCCCGCTTTAAAGTCGCTCGAAGGTAAAAACGGAACCGAGAAGAAGAATGCCGGTTCCGGCGGTTACTGGTGGGCTGCCGAAGCATTCGTGGGAGAAGATGGCAGAACCTGTGCTTGTTATCTGAATACCGACCAGTACAAGACCGGCTCGGTGGTTTCGGGTAGCACATCAGGCAACGTTATCGACACGTATGGCCGTGACGAGTATCTGCTGCGAGATGCCTATGCCGTTCGCTGCGTGAGGGAAGAATAAGGTTCGTGTTTCACGACTCTATTCCGTGGCCGGGGGAAACATGGAACTCCGGCCCCGGCTTTTAAGCAAAGCAATTATTTAAACAATAACAATCATGATTAAAAAAACATTTATTGCAGCCATTTGTCTTGCGGCTGCAAGTACGGCTTTTTCACAGGAAGCCGTAACAGACGACGTTGTAGTCGAAGAAACGATTGAGTATAGCACCGACAAGCACAAGGTAGAGACCAACGGCTTTTGGAGCAACTGGTTTGTGAGTGCCGGTGCCGGTGTGCAGATGTACTTCGGCGACCACGACAATAATCTTAAATTCGGCAAGCGCCTGTCACCGTCTCTCGACATTGCCGTGGGCAAATGGTTCTCGCCCGAAATTGGTGTGCGATTGATGTACAACGGCCTTTCGGCAAAGGGAGCCACCCGTTGGGGTGTGGCCCATTCCACCGGCGATTTGGTTGAAGGTTGGAACTCGGGGCTTTACAAGTCGAAATTCAACTATTTCAACTTCCAAATCGATGCAATGTTCAACTTCACCAACATCGTTTGCGGCTACAAAGAGGATCGCTTGTATAACTGCAGCCCCTATGTGGGTGTGGGTGTGATGAAGGTGACCGATGATCCCAAGGAAGCTGCCCTCTCGGGCCACTTTGGTATCATGAACTCGTTCCGCATAAGCTCGGCCATCGACATCAACCTTGACCTGCGCGGCACACTCACGAGCGACGAGCTCGACGGCGAGCCGGGCGGACGCTGGGGCGAAGGCCTCTTTGCCGCTACCGTGGGCATTACCTACAAAATCAACCCGCGTGGCTGGAACCGCAGCAAGACGGTGGTTCGTAACGTGTATAACAATGCCGAACTTAACGCCATGCGCGAGAAGCTGAACCGCATGAACGAGGAGAATGCCCGCCTGCAAGCTGCACTTGCCGAGGCCGACAAGGCAAAGGCACAGACCGTGGTGAAACAAATTGCATCGAGCAGCCTTATCGTGTTTGAAATCGGGCAGAGCAAACTCTCGAACCAGGCTCGCGTGAACCTGGGTATGCTTGCCGAAATCATCAAGCAGGGTGACCCATCGACCAAATACACCATCACCGGTTATGCCGATGCCGGAACGGGCAGCAAGAAACTCAACGAACGCTTGAGCAAGGCCCGCGCCGAAGCCGTTCGCGACTGCCTGGTTGACGAATTTGGCGTTGACGAGTCGCAACTCGTCATCGACTACAAGGGCGGTGTTGAGAATATGTTCTATGACGACCCGCGCATGAGCCGTGCCGTTATCACCACAAGCAAATAAACTCTCAACTTAAATAGAAAGCATTTGGGGGGCTTTACCACAGGCGTGTGTGTGATATATGCGCCTGTGTGAATTGGCCGCCGTTTTGTTTGTTTTGTACGCATCCCCCTTCCCCGACTAAGCGTAGTCGCAGGAAGGGGGATGTTTTTTTTGTGTTTTATACCACGCCCCGCAGTGCGAGTTTGTCGCGATTCATATTGGTAAGGTGGCTGTTTTTTGTCATTGTATTTCGTAGATAATAGCTTATTTACAGTGTTTTTATGCAAAATGGTAGTTGTAGAGACGCAAAATTTTGCGTCTCCACGTGGGGCAAATTCAAATTTAAGGAGGGGCGGCAAATGTTACCATTAGGTGCATTTTTGAGACGCAAAATTTTGCGTCTCTACGGGCGGCAGGCGGTACAATGTCATTGGGCTCACCCTGGTTGTAGAGACGCAAAATTTTGCGTCTCCACGTGGGCAAAAGGCATTTTTTTGTTTTATAAGCATTACCTTTGCAGGTGAGTATTGTTTTGTGTTATGAGTAGTATGCAACCCGATGAATTGCCGGTGAATAACGATGCGTTTTTTGCCGAGGTGGAGCAGATGCTTGCGCAGGGACACAGTGTGACGCTGCGCGGCCGTGGCGGCAGTATGTACCCCTTTATAGCCGACGGGCGCGACAGCGTGGTGCTGAGCCGGGCCGCCGGGCTGCAGGTGGGCGACATAGTGCTGGCCCGGGTGCCCGGCAAGGGATATGTGCTGCACCGCATCTACCGGCTGCAGGGCGACCGGCTTACCCTGATGGGCGACGGCAACTTGCAAGCCACCGAGCAGTGCCGCCGGGCCGACGTGCGCGGCCGGGTGACCGAGATATTGCGCGGCGGGCGGCGAGTGGAATGTGGGTCGCGAGCCGAAAGGTTCAGGGCGGCCTGCTGGCGCAAGCTGCTGCCGGTGAGGCGTTACTTGCTGCGCGTGTGCCGATTGTGTCAAACTTTAAAAGAAAGGAATCGAGAGTTATGTCGTCATTGAGGATAAACGAGTGTGTGAGATGGTTGTGGGCGGCATCGGGCGGTTTCCGCCTGCCGGTGGTGTGCTGCGCCCTGGCGGGTGTGCTGAATGTGTGCGTGTCGCTGTTTTTCGTGTATGTGTGCAAGCATTTGATAGATATAGCCACCGGAGTCTCGACCGACAATCTTTCCACCTACATAGGCTGGCTTGCAGGCTGCATGGCGGCGCAATTGCTGCTGTCGGTGACTCGCAGCCGCCTGGCGAGCCGCACCGAGGTGAAGTTGCGCAACGGGCTGCATGGCAGGCTGTATGTGCACCTGATGGAGAGCCGGTGGAACGGTCGCGAGGCCTTCCACAGCGGCGACCTGCTTAACCGCATAGAGGCCGACACGGCCTCGGTGACCGATGCCATTTGCCGCACTGCCCCCACGGTGCTTGTCACAGTGGTGCAGCTGGGGGGCGCGCTCTATTTCCTGTCGCGGCTCGATATGAGGCTCACGGGCATACTTGTGTTCGTCATGCCCGTGGCGTTGCTTTTCAGCAAGAGCTATGTGCGGAAGATGCGCCGAATGTCGCGCGAAATACGCGAAACCGACAGCCGCATACAGAGCCACATACAGGAGAACCTGCAACACCGCGTGATAGTGCGCACGCTGGAATATACCCGCCCTACCGAGGATAAACTGGCCGGCCTGCAAGGCTCGTTGCAGGAACAGGTGTACAGGCGCACCGATTTCTCGGTGTTTTCGCGGTCGATGGTGCAAATAGGGTTCATGACCGGCTATGCAGTCGCCTTCCTGTGGGGCATATTCGGGCTTCGCGACGGCACGGTAACCTTCGGCATGATGGCGGCGTTCCTGCAACTGGTGTCGCAAATCCAGCGTCCGATGGTTGACATGAGCCGGCAGATACCGGCCTTCATCAGGGTGTTCACGGCCACCGAGCGTCTGGCCGAGCTAACCTCGTTGCCCCAGGAGCCGCAGGGCAGTCCCGTGAGGCTCGGTGGGGTGCCGGGCATACGCATCGAGCATCTGCATTTTTCCTACCCCGACGGCACACGGGAAGTGCTGTGTGATTTCTCGCACGACTTCCGCCCGGGGAGCCTGACGGCGATAGTGGGCGAGACGGGTGTGGGCAAAAGCACCCTTATCAAGCTGATATTGGCACTGGTGGAACCTAAAAAGGGGAAAATTGTCATTTATAACGACCGCGAGGCGGTGGAAGTTTCGCCGCAGACGCGGTGCAACCTGTCATATGTGCCGCAGGGCAACACCCTGTTCAGCGGAACCATTCGCGACAATCTGCTCATAGGCAACCCGAGAGCCACCGAGGAAGATATGCGCCGGGCACTGCATACGGCAGTCGCCGATTTCGTGTTTGCGCTGCCCGAAGGGCTCGACACGGTGTGCGGCGAGCAGGGCACCGGGCTTAGCGAGGGGCAGGCGCAGCGCGTGGCCATAGCCCGCGGGCTGCTGCGGCCGGGAAACATATTGCTGCTCGACGAGCCGAGCTCGGCACTCGACAGCCACACCGAGCAGGCACTGCTGGAGCGGCTGGCGGCCGAGGTGAAAGGGAAGACGGTGATATTGATTACGCACCGGGAGCGGTTTGCCGGGTACAGCACCGATGTGGTGAGGATGGAATGAATGGCGGCGGGGGAAAAAACGGCAACCTGCGCCTGAGGTGAAAATCATGGTTGAAATCGAGGCCTAAGAGAGGGGCTTATTATTTGCAATTGATTTTAAGTTGCACTATCTTTGCAGTTGGGCTTGGGCGAAATGCGTGGTTGCGCCCGGGCACACACAAAAAAGTAACGATGATGATTGACGACAGGTTGAAACTGAATGCCAAGAGCAAGTTTGCCATGTATATGGAAACTCAGAATATGCGCAAGACGCCCGAGCGGTTTGCCATATTGGAGATGGCAATGTCGTTTGGCGAGCATTTCAGTGCCGACGAGCTATATCGCCGCATGGAAGAGGACTCGTACCACGTGAGCCGTGCGACGATTTACAACACGCTCGACCTGCTGACCGACTGCGGTATATTGCGCCGGCACCAGTTTGGCGGCAACCAGTCGCAATATGAATGTATGGCCGAGACGCTCAACCATCATCACTTGATATGCACCGAATGTGGCAAAATCAAGGAAATAAAGGATACCGAGCTGATAAAATACATGAACACGAAGCGGTATCCGGCATTTACGGCGTCGTATTACGTGCTGTATATCTATGGCGTGTGCAATGCGTGCGCACGCAGGGCCAAACGCAAAATGAATACTAACAAAAAGATATAACACCATCAAGATTATGAAAGTGGATGTATTACTGGGCCTTCAATGGGGCGATGAAGGAAAAGGGAAGGTAGTGGACGTGTTGACGCCGCATTATGATGTGGTGGCTCGTTTCCAAGGCGGGCCAAATGCCGGCCATACCCTTGAATTTGAGGAAAAAAAATATGTGTTGCGCTCGATACCGTCGGGTATATTCCAGCATGGTCAGATAAACATAATAGGTAACGGCGTGGTGCTCGACCCGGTATTGTTTATGGATGAGGCCGAGTCGCTTATGCACAGCGGCGTTGACTTGAAACACGTGTTGAAAATATCGAAAAAAGCACATTTGATAATGCCTACGCACCGTCTGCTCGATGCCGCATATGAGAAACTTAAAGGTGATGCAAAAATCGGCACCACGGGCAAAGGCATAGGCCCCACATATACCGACAAGGTGAGCCGTAACGGATTGCGCATAGGGGATATATTTTGCAACTTCGACGAAAAGTACCGTATTGCCAAAAATCGCCATTTGAATTTGCTTAATGCACTGGGCGAGGCGGTTGACATTGCCGAGGCCGAGGCCAAGTGGCTCGGTGCCATAGAATACTTGAAGCAATACGACATAATCGACAGCGAATTTGTGGTAAACAAATACCTGTCCGAGGGAAAGAAAATATTGTGCGAGGGAGCACAAGGCAGCATGCTCGACGTGGATTTCGGTTCGTACCCCTTTGTCACCTCGTCCAATACCGTTTGCGCCGGTGCTTGTGCCGGGCTTGGCGTTGCCCCGAATAAAATAGGTGAGGTGTATGGCATATTCAAGGCATATTGCACCCGCGTGGGCAGCGGCCCGTTCCCTACCGAATTGCATGATGAAACAGGAGCGAAGATACGCGACATAGGACATGAATACGGGGCTGTCACAGGCCGCGAGCGCCGTTGCGGCTGGATCGACCTGGTGGCATTGCGTTACACCATAATGCTTAACGGGGTAACCCAGTTGATAATGATGAAGAGCGATGTGCTCGATGGTTTCGAGACCGTGAAAGTGTGCAACGCTTACCGCGTGAACGGTGTGGAAACACGCGATTTCCCCTATGACATAGAGCATGGCATAGAACCCGTATATACCGAAATGGAAGGTTGGAACGTGGATATGACAAGCATCACTTCACCCGACCAGTTCCCACGGCAGTTCAAGGACTACATCAGTTACCTTGAAAAGGAATTGAATGTGCCAATCACCATCATTTCGGTTGGCCCCGACAGGAAGCAGACTATAGATTTACGAAATAACCGATAAGACTATGGTAAAGGTAAAACCGTTCAAGGGTTTGCGCCCCCCAAGGGAGATTGTGGAGAAAGTGGCTGCACGCCCGTATGATGTGTTGAATTCGGCTGAGGCGCGAAAAGAAGCCGCCGGCAATGCGCAATCGTTATATCACATCACCCGGCCTGAAATAGAGTTCCCCGAAGGAACCGATGAACATGACGGCGAGGTGTATAAGCGAGCAGTGGAAAATTTTGCCATGTTCCAGGAAAAAGGCTGGCTTGTGCAGGATGACAAGGAATGTTATTACCTGTATGCCCAGACGATGGGCGACCATAAGCAATATGGACTTGTGGTGGCATCGAATGTGAACGATTACTTGGAAGGCCGCATAAAGAAACATGAATTGACACGGCACGACAAGGAGGAAGACCGCATGAAGCATATCCGCAACACACGTGCCAACATCGAACCGGTGTTCTTTGCTTTCCATGACAACGAGGAATTGCAAAGCGTAATCGACAAGGTGTCTGCCGGGAAACCCGAATATGATTTCACGAGCGAAGACGGCATAAGGCATGAACTGTGGGTGATAAGCGACGATGATACCATAGGCCGCATCACACGGGCGTTTGAGTCGCTTGGTGCATTGTATATCGCCGACGGGCACCACCGCACGGCCGCTGCCGCCCTTGTGGGAGCCGAGATGGCACGCAACAACCCTGGTCATCGCGGTGACGAGGAGTATAATTATTTCCTTGCCGTATGTTTCCCCGAATCGCACCTTAAGATAATCGACTACAATCGCCTGGTAAAGGATTTGAACGGGCACAGCGAAGAGGAATTTATAACTTTGCTTGGCAAGCATTTCGACGTACAGCTCATGGGCAAGGAGATTTATCACCCGGCAGGGTTGCATAATTTTGCGATGTATGTGGGGGGCAATTGGTATTCGCTCACGGCTCATGCCGATACCTACGACGACAACGACCCTATACTTTGCCTCGATGTTACGGTATCGTCGAAATATATACTTGACGAGATATTGGGCATAACCGATTTGCGGCGCGACAAGCGCATTGATTTCGTCGGCGGCATTCGCGGCCTCGGCGAATTGCAGGCACGTGTCGATAGCGGCGAAATGGCCATGGCTTTGGCTCTTTATCCGGTGACCATGCACCAGTTGCTGGCTATTGCCGACAGCGGCAATATAATGCCGCCAAAGACCACTTGGTTTGAGCCTAAATTGCGGTCGGGGCTTGTGATACATAAGTTGGAACAATAAATTTAATGAAGAAGTCATTATTTATCACTCTGATATTCCTGTTTGCGGCATTTCTTGAAGTTATGCCGCAACAGGTTTATTTTACAGGCGGCAGTCGTGCCGTGTTTGAAGAACAACCTGCCGCATCGACGGGGCTTGACTGCATATATGTGATATATGGCTGTGACGGCGTGTCGATGAATTACAGGCAAAACAACACGGGTGCCACTGTAACATGGTACGCCTATAATGAACGTGGCGGCGGATATGCCGAGGTGGTTTCGGGTGTGGAGCGTGTCGATAGCCGTGTGACTCGCTTGCCGCAAGTGATGCCCGATTGCGGATATATCATAGAGGAAGGAACCGACCGGACATATGTGTGGGTGATGGATTATGAGGATTATGCACTGTCGTTAAGCGCCTTAGGTTTCGATTCACAGCGAGACTGCGGCACGACACGGATTTTTGTCGATGGCAGTGGCCGTGAAATGACTTATTATACCATAAACGGTGTGCCGCAACAGCTTGACCGAGGGTTGACATTGGCTTACCGCACTCTTGAATGGAACGATGAAAACATGGCGTGGGAAGAGACCGAGGTCGAGGAAAATATAGAAACATTCGGCACGGCCATAGCTGTGCCGGCACCGTATTGCAATACCGAGTTCACGTTGCATGGCGATAGGTTCTTGCGCTTTTGGGGAATGGAAGAAAGCGTGACGAGCAGCACCTATGTGACGAGTGCAGTCGCCGTTGAAACCACGGCGGTACAGGAAGAGCGCGATGTGGCCAATGAAAAAGGTTCGGGCGAAGAAGATGGTTCCACTATGGGCGGTTCGGCTCCGGTGACAATAACGTTCACAGCTTACTGCACCGATGCAATGATGCACAACGAGTGGCAGATGTCGCGCGACCAGGAATTTAACAACATAGAAAGCCGTTTCAACCAACCGGAAATTACTCAAACGTTTAACGAAGGCGGAACATTTTATTTCAGGTTTTATGGTGCCGACGGCTCGGGCGAGTGTGAAGCGATAGGGGAGACATATACTGTATTCATAGGCGAATCGAGCCTTGAATGCCCTAATGCGTTTTCACCGCAAGCGAGTGAAGGCATCAATGACGAGTGGCGAGTGTCGTACCGCTCGATTGTGGAGTTCCATTGTTGGATTTTCAATCGTTGGGGCGTTAAAATTTGCGAGCTGAATAGCCCCGACCAAGGATGGGATGGAAAATACAAAGGGAAATATGTGAAGACAGGAACATATTTCTATGTGATAGAGGCTCGCGGTGCCGACGGCGTGGAATATAAACTGAAGGGCGACATAAACATATTGAATTACACCGGTACCGGTCGCAGCAGTTCGGGCGGCATGACCGAATAGGAGAAAAAGCACGAGGATGAAAAAGATATTTTTGGCGTTGATGTTGCTTGTGGCGGCATCGTGTGTGGCATTGAAGGCCGAAGACAAACAGAACTTCGGGCCGTTTATAATCGGACTTCACCCCATTTCGGCAAATCCCGATGTGCCGATGGCTGTGATGATTGCCGGAGAACAGGTGTTGCTCGACCGCATAGACATGTATGAACGGCTCGACCGTGAAATGACGCAAATCATTTACGGACACAGCAATTTGTTCCTTTCGATAAAAAGGGCCAACAGGTATTTTCCGGTGATAGTGCCTATATTGAAAAAGAATGGTGTGCCCGAAGATTTTGCTTACCTTGCCGTGGTGGAAAGTTACTTGAGCCCCACGGCTCGTTCTTATGCCGGGGCAGTGGGAATGTGGCAGTTTATGAAAGGCACGGCCAAGCAATACGGACTTATTGTGAACGATGAGGTGGACGAACGTTATGATCCGGAGAAATCGACCGAGGCCGCTTGCCGCTATTTGAAAGATGCATATGCAAAATATAAGCACTGGCCCACTGTGGCAGCTTCTTACAATGCAGGCATGGGGCGCATATCGAAGGAGCTGGAGCGGCAGTTTGCCGAAAATTCGTTTGATTTGTATCTGAATGAGGAAACTTCGCGGTATGTGTTTCGCTTCATTGCCATGAAGTTGATAATTGACCAACCCAAAAAGTATGGTTTTTTCATCACCAAGCGGCAGTTGTACCAACCGGTGAAATATACCGAGGTTAAGGTATCGGGTGGTGTGGCAAGTTGGAGCGAATGGGCGCAAAAGCATGGAACTACCTATTCGCAGTTGCGGGACATGAACCCGTGGATAAGATCGTCGAAACTTGTCAACAGGGAGCGGCGCACATATACGGTGAAGATACCTGTGCAAGACAGCCTGTATCGCAGCAAGATGACTTATAGCGTGTATAACCCAAACTGGATTGTCGATTAACAAAGAACGATGGAGCTTAACGGAAAAGAAACAGATTGCGTGTCGGTGCTGGGCGCACGTGTGCACAATCTGAAAAACATAGATGTTGACATACCCCACGACAAGTTGACCGTGATAACCGGTCTTAGCGGCAGCGGCAAGTCGTCGCTTGCATTCGACACGATTTTTGCCGAGGGGCAGCGTCGTTATGTCGAGACGTTCTCGGCATATGCCCGCAATATGCTCGGGCTGCTTGAACGTCCCGATGTGGATAAGATTACCGGCCTTAGCCCGGTGATTTCGATAGAGCAAAAGACGGTAAACAAAAATCCGCGCAGTACCATAGGTACCACAACCGAGATTTATGATTTTTTGCGATTGCTATATGCCCGTGTGGCCGATGCTTATTCATATGTTTCGGGCGAGAAGATGGTGAAATTTACCGTCGAGAAAATCATCAACATGATTTTGCAGAAATACGTCGGGCATCGCATATTTATTTTGTCGCCGCTTGTGAAGAACCGCAAAGGGCATTACAAGGAACTGTTTGAACAGTTGCGCAAGAAAGGTTACCTGACGGTGCGTGTCGATGGACAGCTTACCGAGATAAAATACGGTATGAAAGTCGATCGATACAAGAACCATAGCATCGAGCTTGTGATTGACAAATTGCGTGCCGACGAAAAACAAGTGGAACGGCTTAAAGCATCGATAGATACCGCATTCAAGCAAGGTGACGGGCAATTGATGATACTTGATGCCGATGATGGTAATAGTATAGGGCATTACAGCCGCAAACTTATGGACCCTGCGACAGGACTGTCGTATGCCGAGCCTGCACCGCACAACTTCTCGTTCAATTCGCCGCAAGGAGCTTGCCGCAAGTGTAAAGGACTTGGCTACGTGAATATTATCGACCGTGGCAAGATAATGCCTAATGCCGACTTGTCGATACACGAGGGTGGTATATTGCCGCTTGGAAAATATAAAAACTCCCTTATATTCTGGCAAATATCGGCAATATGCGAGAAATACGGAGTTACCATCAAAACGCCCATCAAAGAATTGCCCGAGGAAGCCATCGATGACATAATGAATGGAACCGACGAGCATCTTGATATAAAGAATGAAACACTTAGCACATCAAACTATTTCTTACGTTATGATGGCTTGGTGAAATATATCGAGATGCAGCAGTCGGATGAGGCAACATCACAGGCACAGAAGTGGGCAGGCCAATTCTTTTCACGTGTCACTTGTCCGGAGTGTCACGGAGCACGGCTTAACAAGGAGGCATTGCATTATTATATAGGGGGTAAAAACATAGCCGACCTTTCGGCGATGGATATATCGGAACTCAGGGATTGGATGGGGAATATAAAGGATTGTTTCACCCCGAAGCAATGGAATATAGCCCGGGAAATAGTGAAAGAGATTAGCGGACGGTTGAATTTCCTGGTTGATGTAGGACTTAACTATTTGGCTCTTAACCGTAATTCAGCGACATTGTCGGGCGGCGAGAGCCAACGCATAAGGCTCGCCACGCAGATAGGTTCACAACTGGTGAATGTGCTTTATATCCTTGATGAGCCAAGCATAGGATTGCACCAACGCGATAATGTGCGGCTTATTAACTCGTTGAAGAAGTTGCGTGATGCCGGAAACACCGTTATTGTAGTCGAGCATGACCGCGACATGATGTTGCAGGCCGATTATATTGTCGATATAGGGCCAAAGGCCGGCCGCAAGGGCGGGCAAGTGGTCTTTGCCGGAACGCCTGGGCAAATGCTTGAAAGTGATACCATAACCGCACAGTATCTTAACGGGCAACGTGAAATAGCGGTGCCTGTCGAGCGAAGAAAGGGTAACGGCAAGTTCCTTGAACTTAAAGGGTGCAAAGGTAACAACCTGAAAGGAATAGATGTAAAAATTCCGCTTGGTGTGTTTGTATGCGTAACCGGAGTGTCGGGCAGCGGCAAGTCTTCACTGATTAACGGTACACTCCAGCCAATATTGAGCCAACGGTTTTATAAATCGTCGCAAGAGCCGTTGCCATACGGGGAGATTTCCGGTATCGAGAATATCGACAAGGTTGTAACCGTCGATCAGTCGCCACTTGGGCGCACTCCGCGTTCCAATCCTGCTACTTATACCGGGGTGTTTGCCGATATCCGGAACTTGTTTGTCAACTTGCCCGAAGCTAAAATCCGCGGGTACAAGGCCGGGCGTTTTTCGTTCAACGTGAGCGGTGGACGTTGTGAGGAATGTAAGGGTAACGGTTATAAGGCCATAGAAATGAACTTTCTGCCCGACGTGCTTGTGCCGTGCGAGGCGTGTGGCGGTAAGCGTTACAACCGTGAGACGCTTGAGGTGCGTTTCAAGGGCAAGTCGATTGCCGATGTGCTCGACATGACTATCAATCAGGCTGTGGAATTTTTTGATTCAATACCGTCGATATTGTCGAAAATCAAGGTGCTGCAAGAAGTGGGGATGGGCTATATAAAGCTCGGACAGCCTTCAAGCACATTGTCGGGCGGGGAGAGCCAGCGTGTGAAACTTGCAGCCGAATTGTCGAAGAAGGATACCGGCCGCACGATGTATATACTTGACGAGCCTACCACAGGGTTACATTTCGAGGATATAAAAGTGCTGCTTGAGGTGCTTAACCGCCTTGTCGAGAAAGGTAACACGGTTATAGTGATTGAGCATAATATGGATATAATAAAGAATGCCGATTATATCATCGACCTCGGCCCCGAAGGCGGTAATGCCGGCGGACGAGTGGTAGCTACCGGAACGCCCGAAGAAGTGGCAACAGATGAGCAATCGCTGACAGCGCAATTCCTTAAAGAAGAATTGAACCGACATGGAACGGAATGTGCCTGACATAGACTTCGACAATCCCGACTTCATCACTGCCATCGACATGGTTAATAATACCAACCGGTCGATATTCCTCACAGGAAAGGCGGGGAGCGGGAAAAGTACGCTGTTGAAGTATATATGCGAAACCACGCGGAAAAAATATATTGTGCTTGCGCCCACCGGCATTGCCGCAGTGAATGTGGGCGGAATGACGATGCACTCGTTCTTCAAGATGCCGTTGAAGCCGCTGTTGCCCGATGATCCCGATTATTCTCCGCGCAACATAAAGGACACATTGAAATATTCGCGCGATAAAATCAAGATAATCAAAAATCTCGACCTGATAATAATAGATGAAATCTCGATGGTGCGAGCCGACATGATTGATTTCATGGACAGGGTTTTGCGCTATTATTCGGGTAATAATCGCGAGCCGTTTGGCGGCAAGCAATTGCTGCTGGTGGGTGATATTTTCCAACTTGAACCGGTGATTAAAAGTGATTTTCGCGAGATATTGCGACGATATTATAGTAATTTCTTCTTTTTCAATGCCATGGCATTTTCGCGCATAAAACTTGTGTCGATAGAATTGCGCAAGACTTACAGGCAAAAAGACGCACGTTTTGTGGAGTTGCTCGACCGGGTGCGCGAGAACAAGGCTACCGCCGATGATTTGAATAAAATAAACAGCCGTTGCAATCGAGGCGAAAAAATAGATGGCGGGAAATTTGTGATGACGCTTGCCACACGTCGCGACACAGTGGATTACATAAATGACCGCAAACTTGATGAACTGCCGACCGAATCGCATAACTTTGAAGGCGAGATTGAAGGTACGTGGCCCGAGTCGATATTGCCCACATCGTTGAATTTGACCCTGAAAGAGGGTGCGCAGGTGGTGTTCATACGCAACGACAAGGAACGCCGATGGTATAACGGTACCATTGCACGAATAGCCCGTATAGACAATGAGGAGATAACCGTGGAACTTGAAGACGGCGAGCATTATGTGCTCGACCGTGACCAATGGGAAAATGTGCAATATGAATATGACGACAAGGAAAAGCGCATTAAGGAGACGGTGCTCGGCACATTCAGGCAGTATCCCATAAAGCTTGCATGGGCTATGACCATACACAAGAGCCAGGGCCTGACTTTCAACCGGGTGATAATCGACATGGAAGGTGGTGCATTTTCATGCGGGCAAACTTATGTGGCACTTTCGCGCAGTACTGCGCTCGAAGGCATAACGCTTAAAAATCCCATCACATATCGCGATATTTTTGTAAATCCCGCAGTGATTGAATTCAGTAAGCATTTTAATGATGCCATGCTCATTAGTGAAGCCAAACGCGATTATATGGTGCGCAATTTGATGAGTGCGGCCAACAAGGCTTTTGATGCTTTTGATTTCAAGACGTGTGTGGAAAATTTTGCCGAGGCTGTCGATTTGCAAGGTAACTTCGGTGGTGCCACGGTGTGCCGTTTTGTTAGGTATAAACTTAGGGCTTATTCAAGGCTCAAGAGGCAAATCGATGAAAAGCAGGCCGTCATTGACAAGCAAAACGAGGTGTTGAGGAACCTTGCAATGGAATATGTATTCATGGGCAAGGAATCGTTGACTATGGCCGATGACAATGACATGGCAGTGAATGCAGCAATTGCCAACTTTGACAAAGCCATCAGGATTTATCCCGATTGTGTTGACGCCATGATGGAGAAAGCAATGTTACTGACAAAGCTAAACCGTGTGGATGAAGTTGAGGTATTGCTCAAGAAAGTTCTGAAACTTGACAAGAACAACTCGGCGGCAAATTACGGATTGGGATTGATATATAAGAACAAAAATAAATTGGCAAACGCATTGAAATATATGCGTATTGCATTGAAAGCTGCTCCAACTGTGCCACATATACATAACCAACTTGCTGCAATATATGAGAAGATAGGCCTTGACGACAAGGCTGAGGAACATCGTGAACTTGCCCGCCGTTTCAGTCGCAAAAAGAAATAGCTAATGTGGGTGTGACGGTAAAATCGGGTGACAATTATCGTCGGTATGCTTTGCTCGATGCCGCGGTTGAGATATTCGGTGATAAAATAGGTCGGGTCGTAGTTTTCAGTAAATTTAATGTAGGCCGGGTCGGACGCGTTATATATTATCCGCTTTAGATGACTATGTTTCTTTAGCCCTCTTATTCTACTTCACGTAAAGTTTTTTCCTGATTGTTTTTTTGCTTGATGTATAGAAAAAACTAACCGGTTATTTTGTGCGGTGGGGGAATTGTTGTAACTTTGAATAAAAACCGGATAGATTGTTTTTATATGGAAAGGCAGATTGTGGAATGCGTGCCTAATTTCAGCGAAGGGCGCGACAAAAAAGTTATAAAACAGATAACCGACGTGATAGAGGCTGTGGATGGCGTGCGCCTGCTTGATGTGGATCCGGGCGAGGCGACCAACCGCACGGTAGTGACATTTGTGGGATCGCCCGAGGCTGTGGCAGAGGCTGCTTTCAGGGCAGTGGAGAAAGCCGGGGAAGTGATAGACATGAGGCAGCACCATGGAGCGCATCCGCGTATAGGTGCCACCGATGTGCTTCCAATTGTGCCGGTGAGCGGAATCACGCTTGAGGAATGTGCCGAGATAGCCCGAAAACTTGCCAAGCGTATTGCCGATGAACTTGCCATACCATGCTATTGCTACGAGGAGGCTGCCTTCAAGCCCGAGCGTCGCAACCTTGCTGTGTGCCGAAAGGGTGAATATGAGGCCATAGCCGAACGTATCACCGACCCTGCCGAAGCTCCGGATTTCGGGGCAAGGCCGATGGACGAACGCATTGCGCGGACCGGTTGCACGGTGGTCGGTGCGAGGGATTTTCTTATAGCCGTGAATTTTAATTTAAATACCACATCCACCCGTCGAGCCAATGCTGTGGCATTTGATGTGCGAGAGAAAGGACGTCCCGAGCGTGAGGGCAACCCCATAACCGGCAAGATAAAGCTTGACGCCGAGGGGCGGAAAATCATGCGTCCCGGTACATTGAAAGCGACCAAGGCTATAGGGTGGTATATCGAGGAATATGGCATTGCGCAAGTGTCGATGAATATAACCAATATAGGTGTTACGCCGCTGCACAAGGCTTTTGATGAGGTGTGCCGTTGTGCCGCCTTGCGTGGCTTGCGTGTCACCGGAACCGAAATTGTGGGGCTTGTTCCCGAGCGTACCCTGCTCGATGCCGGGCGGCACTATTTGCGTTTGCAGCACCGTTCTACGGGGATACCCAAGGAAGATATAATAAAAATAGCCGTGAAGTCATTGGGGCTTGACGATTTGCGACCTTTCGATTCGCAGGAAAAGGTGATTGAATATTTGCTTGATGCCGACAATGCCTCGGAAAGGCGGTTGACGGCAATGCCTGTGAAAGATTTTGCCGATGAAACGGCTCGCGAGTCACCTGCCCCGGGTGGAGGTTCGGTATCGGCATATATGGGCGCACTTGGTGCCGCTCTCGGCACGATGGTTGCCAACCTGTCGGCGCATAAAGCCGGGTGGGATGACCGTTGGGAAGAATTCAGCAACGTGGCCGACAAAGGGATGCGGTTGCAGGAGGCCTTGTTGCATCTTGTCGATGAAGATACCGATGCGTTTAACGGAATAATGAATGCGCTCTCGATGCCTAAGGGCAGCGATGAAGAGAAAAGGCTTAGGGCCGAAGCACTGGAGGCGGCCACATTGACGGCTGCACGGGTGCCGCTTGAAACCATGCGCCGAGCCTGTGAAGTGTTTGCAATATGTCGGGAAATGGCTGTCAATGGTAATCCGGCCAGTGCCAGCGATGCTGGAGTGGGGGCGCTTGCTGCCCGCAGTGCCGTGCTTGGTGCCGGATTGAATGTGAAGATTAACGCTGCCGGTCTTGCCGACAAGGAGCAGGCTGCCGAATTGGTCGCCGAGGCCAATCGTCTTGCTGCAGAAGCCATAAAGGCCGAGGCCGAAGTGTTGGATATTGTAAATGAAAAAATCAAATAAATATGACACAAGAAGAATTTTCGCGACAGATACGTGTCGGCATTCCCGATGAATTGCCGCAGCCGCAACCATATGACGAGACTGTAAATCATGCGCCCCGCCGCAAAGATATACTTACCGATGATGAGAAACGGCTTGCATTGCGCAATGCATTGCGTTACTTCCCACCTAAATTTCACGCCACGCTTGCACCGGAGTTTGCCGAGGAATTGGAAAAATACGGGCGAATTTATATGTATCGTTTCCGTCCGACTTACAAGATGTATGCCCGACCGATAGATGAATATCCGCATCGCAGTCGTCAGGCGGCCGCAATAATGCTGATGATACAAAACAACCTGGATCCGGCCGTAGCCCAGCACCCACATGAACTTATAGTGTATGGCGGCAATGGAGCGGCGTTTCAGAATTGGGCGCAATACCTGCTCACGATGAAATACCTGAGCGAGATGACCGATGAGCAGTCGCTGGTGATGTATTCGGGGCATCCTCTTGGATTGTTCCCCTCGCACCGCGATGCTCCACGAGTGGTTGTGACAAACGGCATGGTAATTCCCAATTATTCGAAGCCCGATGATTGGGAACGTATGAACGCACTGGGTGTGAGCCAATATGGGCAGATGACCGCGGGGTCGTATATGTATATAGGTCCGCAGGGTATAGTGCATGGTACCACTATAACTGTGCTTAATGCCGCTCGTAAGAAACTTGCCGATTATCCCGGACGTACCGATATCCATGGTATGCTTTTCGTTTCATCGGGGCTTGGCGGAATGTCGGGTGCTCAACCCAAGGCCGGTAATATAGCCGGAGTGGTGAGCGTGGTAGCCGAAATTAATCCGCAAGCCGCACAAAAACGTTACGACCAGGGTTGGGTGGATGAGCTGCATGATAACCTTGACGAATTGATACCTGTAATAAAGAGTGCCGTGGCCGAACGCAGAACAGTGTCGTTAGCCTATGTGGGGAATGTGGTTGACTTGTGGGAGAGACTTGCCGATGAGGAAATCCACGTTGACTTGGGCAGCGACCAGACCTCACTCCACAATCCGTGGGCAGGAGGATATTACCCCGTAGGGTTGACGTTTGACGAGTCGAAGCGCATGATGGCCGAAGATCCCACCACATTCAAGCAAGCGGTAGAGAATTCGCTGCGCCGGCAAGTGGCTGCAATCAACAAACTGGCTGAGCGCGGAATGTATTTCTTTGACTACGGCAATGCATTCCTGTTGCAATCTCGGCGGGCAGGTGCCGACATCATGTCGCCCGACGGGAAACGTTTCCGTTATCCGTCGTATGTGCAAGATATCATGGGTCCCATGTTTTTCGATTACGGTTTCGGGCCTTTCCGTTGGGTATGTACTTCGGGCGACCCAGCCGACCTTGCGCTTACCGACCGACTTGCAACCGAGGCACTTGAAGAGATACGCAAAACAGCTCCCGAAGAAATACACGGGCAACTTGATGACAACATACACTGGATACGTGAAGCTGGCCGCAACCATCTTGTGGTAGGGTCACAGGCTCGTATCCTATATGCCGATGCCGAGGGGCGCACCAAGATTGCACTTGCGTTCAACCGGGCTGTTGCAAGCGGTGAATTAAAAGCCCCTGTGGTGCTCGGACGCGACCATCACGATGTGTCGGGTACCGATTCGCCGTTCCGCGAAACGAGCAATATATATGACGGGTCGCAATTCTGTGCCGATATGGCTGTGCAGAATGTAATCGGAGATGCATTCCGTGGAGCCACATGGGTGTCGTTGCATAATGGCGGCGGCGTAGGCTGGGGCGAAGTTATAAATGGCGGTTTCGGCATGGTTGTCGATGGCTCGGCCGATAGCGAACGTCACATACGCGAGATGCTGTTCTGGGATGTGAACAATGGCATTGCACGTCGCAGTTGGGCCCGTAATACAGGTTCAATGCACTGCATAGAGCGCGCGATGCAGCTTTGCCCGGAACTGAAAGTGACCATGCCCAACCTTGTTGACGACAGTTTATTGAAATAACACTAAGAGGGGTGTGTCGAAATTCTAATATTGATATTGTAGAGACGTGGCGTGCCGCGTCTCGATAACAGCAACGATTGATTTATAATGATTTATGCAATGTTACTTGCTACGAGACGCGGCACGCCACGTCTCTCTACGTATGACAAAATTGTATTTCGATACACCCACTTGAGGTTTTCATCCATTCATACCTTCTAACAATACATTTTATGGTACATAAAATATCGGCCGAACATCTTTCCATTGAGCGTGTCGGGGAAATTATCCGCAAGGGATATAAAATAGAACTTAGTGATGATGCTCGTAACCGCATTGTGCGTTGCCGCGAGTATCTCGACAAGAAGATTGCCGAAAATCGTGCTCCTATTTATGGCGTTACTACAGGTTTCGGCTCGCTTTGTAATGTTTCGATAGGCGGCGACCACCTTGCCCAGTTGCAAATCAACCTTATGATGTCGCACGCTTGCGGTACCGGCGACCGCGTTCCCAATGAAATCGTGAAGATAATGTTGCTGCTGAAAGTGCAGTCGCTCAGTTACGGATATTCGGGGTGCAAGCTCGACACAGTGGAACGCCTTATCGATTTCTTTAATAATGATATTTATCCGGTGGTTTATATGCAAGGATCGCTTGGAGCTTCGGGTGACCTGGTGCCGCTTGCGCACCTGACGTTGCCGCTTGTGGGGCTTGGCGAAGTGGAATACAAGGGTAAAATCATGTCGGGGGCCGATGTGTTGCGTCGCAAGGGCTGGAAGCCCATACAACTTGCCTCGAAGGAAGGGCTTGCATTGCTCAATGGCACGCAAAACATGGGTGCTTTTGCCGTGTGGGCTTTGCTTGAAAGCCGCCGGTTGTGCCATTGGGCCGATGCGATTGCAGCAATGTCGCTCGATGCGTATTGTGGGCTTGTGGAACCGTTTACCGATGCCGTTCACCAGGTGCGTCCGCATAACGGGCAGATTGCCACGGCTGCCGCCATGCGCAGGTTGCTTGCCGGCAGTGAAATTGTGGATACTGCCAAGTCATATGTACAAGACCCGTATTCGTTCCGTTGCATACCGCAAGTGCATGGCGCGGCAAAAGATACGCTCGATTATGTGGAGTCGGTTATCGATACCGAAATAAATTCGGCCACCGACAATCCCACTGTGTGTCCCGATGACGACCTTATAATTTCGGCAGGCAATTTCCATGGAGAACCTATAGCCATGCCCATGGATTTCCTTGCAATTGCCATGAGCGAACTTGCAAACATATCGGAACGCCGCATATACAAGCTTGTTTCCGGTACACGCGGATTGCCCAGTTTCCTTGTCGCCAATCCGGGTGTGAATAGTGGTTTTATGATAACGCAATACACTGCTGCATCGATTGTAAGCTTGAACAAGAGCCTGTGTACGCCGTCGTCGGTCGATAGCATTCCGTCGAGCCAAGGTCAGGAAGACCATGTGAGCATGGGAGCAAATGCAGCAATTAAGTTGTATAAAGTGGTGTTGAATACCGAGCGGGTGCTTGCCATCGAATTGTTCAATGCGGCACAAGCCCTCGACTTTAGACGTCCGCTCAAGTCTTCACCGATGATAGAGGAAATATACAGTAAATATCGCGAGGCAGTGCCGTTTATCGTCAATGATGAGGTAATGTACCCGCATATCAAACATTCGATTGAATTTATTGAACAAAATCAATGTCCACCTGTATGCGACTGATTGTAATTAACATAGGAACACTGGTATGCGACCGCCACGGGTGCATGAAGCTCGCGGGAAAAGAAATGTCACGGCTCGATACCATCGACAATGCTTATTTGCTTGTGGAAGATGGCACGGTGGCGGTATTCGGCAAAATGGACGAGTTGCCAGGCGATGGTGTCGGTGCCGATGAAACGGTCGATGCCCGTGGCGGCATGGTGTTGCCGTCGTGGTGCGACCCTCACACGCATATTGTGTATGCAGGCAGTCGTGAAGGGGAATTTGTGGATAAAATACGCGGATTGAGTTATGCCGAAATCGCCCGCCGTGGCGGCGGCATACTCAATTCGGCCGACTTGTTGCATACGCTGTCGGAAGACGAACTTTACAGGCAGTCGATGCCACGTGTGCGCGAAATAATGGCAAAAGGTACGGGCTGCGTGGAGATAAAAAGCGGATACGGGCTTAATACTGCCGATGAGTTGAAGATGCTTCATGTGATAAGGCGTATAAAAGAGAGTGTGCCTATGCATGTGTCGGCAACTTTTCTTGGAGCACATGCCGTGGGGCGCAATTACAGCAAAGAACAATATGTGGAATTACTTGTCAATGAAATGATTCCCGAGGTAGGACGCGAGCAGCTTGCCGAATTTATCGACGTGTTTTGTGACGAAGGCTTCTTCACGCCCGATGATACAGAGCGAATACTTGAAGCCGGTGCCAAGTGGGGCATGAAGCCCAAAATTCATGCCGATGAGCTTGCTGCGTCGGGCGGCGTGGAAGTGGCCGTGAGGCACGGGGCACTGTCGGTCGATCACTTGGAACGCATCACCGATGCCGAGATTGAATTGTTGCGCACGTCGGCGACCATTCCTACGGGATTGCCCGGAACATCGTTTTTCCTGAATATGCCATACGCCCCGTTGCGCAAGATGATAGATGCCGGGTGCAGTGTGGCAGTTGCCAGTGATTATAACCCCGGGTCAACGCCATCGGGTGACATGAAATTTGCCGTTTCGCTTGCATGCATCAAGATGCGCCTGTTGCCTGCCGAGGCCATCAATGCCGCCACCATTAATGCCGCCTGTGCAATGGGGCAAAGTTGTGATTACGGCTCGATAACACCCGGCAAGCGTGCCAATTTCTATATTACCAAGCCGCTGCCATCGGTGGATTTCATACCCTATGCCTACACCACTCCCATCATAAGCCGCGCATACATCGGAGGCCGCGAATTGTGATATGTTGGCAAGGCTGCCCTGTCATCATTTATAAAAAACATTACTAAAACAAGCATGGAAAAGAAAAATTTGGAATTAGATGTATTAAGAAAGGAAAAGGGCTTGGGTAGCAAGGGGGATTCCTACGTAGTAATGTATGAAGGCAAGGAGTGGCGTGTGCCTATGTTCAGTTTCCAAATAGACGGCGAGTGCCCGGAAAAGGTGAAATGCGTCTTCAAAAATAACGAGCTGGTGCAAGACACGCAGGTGGTGGCCGAGAAATATTACAGGGTGGGCAGCACTTATTTGTTTACAATAAAGAAAAAGTGGCCGACCTATAAGTATTATGAATTGCAGGATAGGAATGTAAACGAGAACGGGTTCAAGATTTATTTACAGTTTCCCGATTCCCGCAACGATTTGAATGTGGGGCAGCAAGTGGAGTGCATAGTGAAAGAGATACGCGACGGTAAGCCATTCCTTTCGCTAACCGATGCCAATCCCAGCCGAATGGAATTTAAAAGCAGGGAAAAAATTTTCAAATCGGGCGGGATGGCGTATGCGGCTTGGATTGACGAGATTTTCAAGGCTCCATTCCTTGGCGAGGTGACACGGTTGCACGACGATGGTGATGGCAAGTGGGTGTGCTTGTTTTCGAAAGAGATTGAGATGGTAATATATTCACTGCTTGTGTCGGAGAATGACGGCAAGGCCGAAATATTGGCAGCCTTGTGCCGTGACTGGATCGATGCGATAGAATATTCCACATTTATGGGTGGGCTGTCGGTACAGGAAAAGCAGGATTACAACTATTTGTTGGCACATTCGATAGAGGTCTGCGAAGATTTTATGGATGCACTGCTGTTGCCGGACAAGGAAGAGAAAGCCAGAGAAATAATCAAGTCGCTCGACCCGCAATATTACCGCTATCGCATCGAAAAGCGTTTTAGGACGCTCTCGTGCATATTTTCGCTCGACAAGGAAGTGATTGACGGTAATATTGATGATATGCTTGACAGAATAGGCTGCCTGGGAATGGAAGAATGTAGCAGCGACTGTAATTATATATGGATGATGGCAATACTGAAGATGTGTGCCACGGCATCGACCGGACGGTTGGATGGATGCTTGTCGGTTTCGAGCAGCGGCAAGAGCAAAATAAAGAACGGCATATTGTCGCTGTGCTATTTGGCCAAGGTGATGAGTTGCCGTGGAGATACCGATGCCGGCATAGTGGCAGGTAAGGCATATCTATTGGCATCGGCATATATGCTTGGCGACAAGGAGAAGTTGCAATTGTTGGGCAATGCCTATTTGTGCTTGTTTGCAGGTTGTTCAGCAATGTCGCAGTTTAAGTGGGAGCAATTGGGTGGTATGGTAAAAACAGAACTTTACCGTATGTGCAGTGACATTCCTTCCGACGAAAGAAAGAGCCTTGTATATGTAAATGATGTGTCTTATTGCAAGCTATCGCCCAAAGGGATAAAATTGGCTCCGCGCAATTATAATGGCGATTTTGCCGAGTTTAAGATTACGGGTGTGGAGCTTGCGGTTTCAATCAGTTATACCAAGAGCCTTTCTCGGATTGAAGAAGAAGATAATTTCCTCGACATAAGGAACGCCTGGCGCGAAGTAAGCGACACTGTGGCTTCACCGGTGCGCAAAATCGAAGAGCGCAAGGTGCTGCAAGATAACGAGGAGGTGGATGTGTATGTGACAGGTATCAAGGACTATGAAACCATGCAGTGTCGTGCTGTGGGGTATGGCGATGAAGGTATAGGTGAAATGAAGTTTAACGACTTGCTGTTCTATCGCCGGCCAAATTTGTGTATCGAAGATTTTGCGGGCACCGATGGCTCAGGCTTGGTTTTCCCTGCCATTTACAGTTTGGAAGATGGCAAGCCGGTATTTTATGCCAAAAAATACAAGGTGAACTTTGCCATATATTCTTTCAATGATGGCGATGAAGTGTTGTGCAAGGTGTTGACGGTGAGGGATAATGGAACGTGCGTGTGCGTTACTGCCGATGGTCTGTTTATGTCGGTGAATGCTCTTGGCAACGATGTGGCAACGAATTGCTATATCATGGCCGAAGTTACCGGTAAAAACCGCGATACGGGGTATGCATACGCCGAATTTGTTGAATTTGCCGAGCAGTCGTTTGCCGGGCGCAATGTGTATGCCGAGTACCTAAAGGCGTTCAACAAGTGGTATTACAAAGGAGAAATGACACTTGATGCTCTTGAGGCCGAGGGGGAATCGTCGCCTCAGGACGAAACATTGTCGAAAGCGTCGAGGGGGCAGATGTTGCTGCTTATGGACGTGTTCAACAAGCTTTCGGAACTTGAAGATGCCCGACGAAGGTATTGCTGCTTGGCCATTAGCAAGATTGTGGCAGCCATAGTGGGTGACGAGTGGTATATACGGTTGATAGAGTTGCGGATGAAATATGCCGAGCAACTGTATAGTTTTTCGCTTAACAATAAGTTGCAAGAAACGGATATAGAAGCATTCTGCTTTAAGGCGGAAGAGTATGGAATGTTGAAATTGCCCGAGATTGCCGAACGGCTGAATGTGCTTAAAGTGCTTTGTTGTTATGGCGTGTCGGTAGTTGGTGACAGGGTCGATGGTAAGCTGTTGGAGCATATACAGAAGGCAGCATCTCCACTTGAAAAGGAACTTGCCACGTTAGTGCTTTCGGGCAACTTGCTGTCGGGGTTCAGGAATGATGCCTTGTGCGACAAGGTGCTCGACGAAATAGGCAATGTGCTGCGCGTGTGTATAATCAAGCCGCAAAGCATACACATAGGCGAGGAGGGCAAGAAACTCGAGTTCAAAACTTCACTTGTGTATCCGCCCGGAAACCACGGCAACGAGGGCTTGGAGGAACAAACCGAGAACATAATGCATGCAATCATGGGCATGATGAATGCCGATGGTGGTGAACTTTATATAGGAGTGAACGACAATGGCAA
Source organism: uncultured Bacteroidales bacterium (assembly GCA_949289215.1). Classification (GTDB taxonomy): domain Bacteria; phylum Bacteroidota; class Bacteroidia; order Bacteroidales; family Muribaculaceae; genus Avimuribaculum. The sequence continues at coordinate 85,744 of CASENC010000038.1, forward strand.
TGTAGTTGGACTTTACGACGACTTGACGTATTTTTCGCGCCGCGACAATAATTGCAACGAGGAGAAGGCAAAGGATAATTTCAAAAATTATTTCAGTTGGAAATTGCAGGGTCGCATAGGCACGGATAATGCAGCAAGATTTGAATATGAATTCGAGGAGAAAGGGGCATATGACGTTTTCCATATAATCATACCCAAGTTGCATGTTGATGGGAATAACGTCATACGAGTAGGAACAATAAGTATAGATAAATGAAGGCTTGCAGGGTTATAAGTTTAGTAATAATAGCCGTGTTGGGGTGCGTCGGCATGGCAAGGGCTGCGAAGGTGCAATTTAATACCGATTCGCTGCTGCGTGTGCTCGACGGCATAGTAGAGGGTTGTGAACATATCAAGGAGAAGAAGCAAGGCATGATTGCCGCGAGCCGTGCCAGGCTGGAAAAAGCCAAGGGAGATTCGGCCCGGTTTGTCGCACTTGGTGAAATGTTTAGGCAGTATAGGAAGTACAGGCTCGATTCGGCACTGTATTATGCCAGGCAGCGGGTGGAGATTGCGAGCAATCGCGAGTGGCGTGACTCGTTGTCGCTGGCCATGATGAATGTGGCTGACGGGTTGAAAGGGCTCGGCCGTTTCCAAAGCGGACTTGCGATGCTTCGCAGCCTGCCCGATGACAAGTATGTCAAGACCAACAATTATTACTATTACCTGTTGCATTCCATCACGTTGTCGATATATAAGGAGTATAGCGACGTGGAGCAAAATGAATATTACGAAAAGATGTTACGGCAATATCGCGACACGGTGATGTACATAAATAAAGATGATGAACCGGAGTATGTCATCAACAAGGCCGAAATATTGAGGAGTGATGGGCAATGTGAAGATGCCTTGGATTTATTGACCGAATTCAGGAATTTACATCCCGATGCAGTTGCCGACGATGCGACGTACTGGTGCACTATTGCCGAAGTTTACAGGCAACTCGGCAATGTCGATGCCGAAAAATATTGTTTTGCCATGGCGGCTATAATTGACAAACGCAATTGCATCAAGACATATACTTCACTGCCGAATTTGGCATTGTTGCTGAATGAGGAAGGCGACCAGGAGCGGGCTTACCGTTATATTACCTGTGCCATGGAAGACATAATGGAAGGTAATGCTCGCAGCCGATTGTTGCAGGTGTCTCAGTATATGCCCATAATCGTCGATGCGTATGCGCAGGTGCAACGGCAAAAGCGCATAACGAGCATTACGTTTGACTTAGTGGTGGGTGTGCTTGTGGTAATTCTTGTAATAATAATGGTGAAATTGCGCCATCGCAACCGCAGGCTTACCGAGATGCAAGGCAGGCTTGATGCAAAGAACAAAGAACTCACTGCGCTGAATGACGACTTGAAGGTAGCAAACATCCGCCTTGGCGAGTCGAATAAAATCAAGGAGGCTTATATTGCGCATTTGTTCAAGATATGTACCGAGTATATCGATGATATGGAAAAGTTCCGTGTGTCGCTTTCGCGTAAGTTGAAAGGCGGGCAGCTTGCCGATATCAGAGCCATGATTTCACACCCGGTGACTACCGATGCACTTAAAGATTTCTTTAAGAAGTTTGACATGATATTCCTTGAATTGTTCCCCGATTTCATCGAAAACTTCAATAAATTATTGCAACCGGGACAGGAAATAGTGCCAAAAGAGAAAGACAGCCTTAACACCGAATTAAGGATATATGCCCTTGTGAGGCTCGGTATAAACGATAGTACCAAGATTGCAAGTTTCCTTCATTATTCGCCACAGACGGTATATAATTACCGGCAAAAGGTGCGCAATCGTGCCGCAATATCAAAAGAAGAATTTGTTGAAGCCGTTCAAAACCTGTAAAACCGGGTAACGGATGAGAGGGCTGTCGAATGCTATGTAAATATGCGTCGGCAGCTTTTAATGTTGTATAACATAGTTTGCCGACATATAAAATTTATGTGAAAATTTTCGAGGTGTTATTTTGTAACCGGTTTGTAATATGTGAGCATTGTTTTTGACCTTAAAAGGCTATTTAAAACTTCCCAAAGTGTGGTAAAATATTTACCAAATTAAAAATTGCACTATTATTTAAATCGCTGATTATTAATATTTATCGTTTTTAATAGGTTTACTATACGCACTAAAGTGTCACACAATTGTAATATCGAGTTAATAATTTTGCGACATGGAGATTTGAACCCAAAATCATTAACACAAATTAATAAACCTGTTTGATTCATGAGATGTTTAAAATCTAACTTGTTCAGGGTGCTCCTTCTTGTAATGGCACTTATCTTGAACATTGAAGTTTATGCGCAAACAACGGTCAACGGTCTTGTCATCGACAGTAATCGTGAGCCGGTAATAGGCGCATCGGTATTAGTGAAAGGAACAACTACAGGTGCGGCCACCGATTTTGATGGTCGATTCACCTTGAAGGTTCCCGACGAAAATTCTATCCTTGTCATTTCTTACGTGGGCTGCGAAACCCGTGAAATTGCAGCTAATTCGGCCGAATTGCAAAGTGGGATAATGATGAGGGAAAATGTGCAAAATCTTGACGAGCTGGTGGTGATAGGTTACGGCAGCGTTAAGAAATCGGATGCTACCGGTTCGGTGATTGCCATCAAGCCCGACGAGTTTAACAAGGGCAACCGTGTGACTGCACAAGACGCACTTGTGGGAAAAGTAGCCGGTGTGAATGTGGTTAACGGCTCGGGTGCTCCCGGTTCGGGTGCAACTATCCGTGTGCGTAGCGGTGCTTCACTGTCGGCCAGCAACGACCCGTTGATTGTAATCGACGGTGTGCCTGTTGATAACTCGACAATTGAAGGCTCTTCCAACATCATCGGTTCGCTTAATCCCGATGACATCGAGACGTTTACTGTATTAAAGGATGCTTCGGCAACAGCCATTTATGGTAGCCGCGCATCGAATGGCGTGATTGTGATTACCACCAAGAAAGGTAGCGACCGCCTTGCCGTTAACTATTCAAGTAGTTATTCGGTAAGCACCACGGCCGATCGGCTTGATGTGCTTACAGCCGAAGAGTTCAAGGCATTTGTTCCCACGGTCACAGGTGTTCCTGCCAACCCTTCGTTTGGCAGTGCCAACACCGACTGGCAAGACGAGATATACCGCACGGCATTCGGTACCGAGCAAAATATCTCGGTATCGGGTAAGGTTAAGCCCATAAAAGCACCTTTCCGCGTTTCGCTCGGATATACCAACCAAAACGGTATCATAGAAAACAATAATTACCAACGTTTGTCGTTCGGCGGAAATATTTCACCGTCGTTCTTTGACGACCACCTCACAGCTAACCTTAACTTGAAGGTATCATACGAAAACAACAAGATGGTTGACAATTCGGTGGTGGGTGCTGCATTGCGTTACGACCCCACTCGCCCGGTAATGACCGGCAGCCCGACAGCAGCCACCGACCCCGGTTTAGGCTATTTTATTTGGACCAATGGCGGCTCGCCTATGGCAATACAGACCAACAACCCCGTTGCGCAGCTTGAACTTACCGACCAACACAACAAGGTGGTTCGTTCGATAGGTAGTGCAGCCTTGCAATACAAGGTACACGGGCTTGAAGACTTGAAGTTGAACGTCAACCTTGGTTATGACGTGCTTGAAAGTAAGTATAACAAGGATGTTCCCGACCTTGCAGGTACTATGTACACCGAAAACCAGAAGGATGGTACAGGCTTGATGCAACGCGGTGTGCAAAACAAGCGCAACTTGCTGCTCGATGCATTTGCAAATTACGACAAGACGTTTGCCGACAAGCACACATTCGGCGCCATGGTGGGTTACGGTTGGCAGAACTTCTATAAGAAGTACAATCTGTCGTATGACGATCCCATGGGCAATGAATTGCAAAGCGATACACACTATGAAACCGAGTATTACCTGCTTTCGTTCTATGGCCGTGTAAATTACAGCTACGACGACCGCTACCTTATCACAGCCACGTTGCGTGGTGACGCCTCGTCGCGTTTCGCTTCCGATAATCGTTGGGGTATCTTCCCGTCGGTGGCATTGGCATGGCGCATTATCCAAGAAGATTTCATGAAGGAGCAAGATGTGCTTTCCGACTTGAAACTTCGCCTTGGTTATGGTGTTACCGGACAGCAAGATATATTGAACGACTATCCGTATATGACAACTTTCACGGTATCTTATCCCGAAGCTTCATACCAATTTGGCGACAAGTGGTATAATACTTACCGTCCCAACGGTTATGACCGCGACATAAAGTGGGAAACTACCACTACGTGGAACGTAGGTATCGATTATGGTTTCCTGGATAACCGCATTTATGGTTCTATCGACTATTACAAGCGATTTACCAAGGACCTGTTGAATACCATCAATGTAAGTTCGGGTACCAACTACTCGTCGGTATTGACCACCAACATCGGCAAGATGGAAAATGAAGGTGTGGAATTTGCCATCAACGCAGTGCCGGTGCGCACAAATGATTTTGAATGGAACATTGGTTTCAATTACACTTGGAACGACTCGAAAATCACCAAGCTGAACATGATTGACACGGGGTCGAACTTCGTGCAAACTGGCGCAATCTCGGGTACGGGCAAATATGTGCAAGTGTTCATGGTGGGCGAGCGTCCATATACCTTCTATTTGTGCAAGCAGGCTTATGATGAAAATGGCGATCCCATAGAAGGCAAATACGTGCAGCCCGACGGCTCGGTATCAAGCACCGAAACACGTTATGCCACCGACAAGAGTGCATTGCCCACGTCTTACTTAGGTTTCAACACACGTTTCTCGTGGAAGAATTGGGATCTCTCGCTCAGCGGTCACGGTTCGTTTGGCAATTATGTATATAACTATGTTGCCGCCGACCAATATGTACAATCGGTTTACAGCGACCAAGGCAGCTTCTCCAATATCTTGCGCTCGACTCGTGACAAGGGTTTCCAGCAACAACAGCTTTACTCGGACATTTGGCTTGAAAACGGTTCATTCTTCCGTTTCGACAACATTACACTTGGTTACACTTTCGACCGCTTGTGGAACGATGCAAGCCGCTTGCGCCTGACTTTCTCGGTATCGAATATAGCCACCATTACAGGATATTCGGGTCTTGATCCCGAGTTGACCGATGGTATCGACCGTGAAGTTTATCCTCGTCCTCGTGCATATACACTTGGTGTAAATCTCACATTCTAACAACTAATTGTAATTCGACACAATGAAAACAATGAAAAAATATATATTGATGTTTATGGTGGGTTGCCTGGGACTTACTTCATGTATAGGCGACCTCGACACAATGCCGCTTGACGACAATAACCTTGTGACCGAAAAGGTGTATAGTTCAAAGGAAGGTTATATGGGGGTATTGGCAAAGTGCTATGCTTCATTGATATTGACCGGGCAACAGGGCGGTGACGGCGGTGACGGAGACCTTGAAGGTGCCAATGAGGGTTATTCGGGCTATACCCGCTTGCTGTTCTATTTGCAAGAGCAGTGTACCGACAACTTTTTGATGCCTTCATCGTCAAATGGTTTGCGTAATTGCCTCAATCTTAATTGGGATGCCACAACCTCGGTTGTTACATGGACCTATCAACGCCTGTATATGGCAATAGCATATTGCAATGAATTTTTGCGCGAATGCACTCCCGCGAAGATGCAGGAACGCGGTGTGTGGAACGACATGAGTGCCGATTACCTGAATTACCGCGCCGAGGCTCGTTTCATTCGTGCATATTGCTACTCGATGCTGTGTGACCTGTATGGCAATGTGCCCATCATCGATGAAAATGTTGGCGTGAAGGATATTCCGGTACAAAAGACACGTAAAGAGGTATTTGAATATGCCGAAAAGGAATTGAAATCTATTTTGGGTGAAGACGGATCGACCGATGAATTGCTCAAGAAATCGCGTCAAAACGAGTATGGACGTGTGGATGAGGTTGCTGCATGGTTCCTGCTTGCCCGTTTGTATCTCAATGCTGAAGTTTATGCCGGCGAAGCGCGTTACGACGATTGCCTCACTTATGCCGAGAAGATTATCTCGGGAGGTGATTATCCGTTGGCTTCGGATTACCGTCACATCTTCCTTGCCGACAATGAAACTTGCAGTGAAATTATTTGGCCGCTTGTACAAGACGGTGACCATGCACAAAGTTCGGCCGGAACCAACTTTTATGTAAAAGCTTTTGTTAACGGCCCGATGGATGAATTGTACCAAACCGGCGTTGGTTCGCGCGGCTGGGGTAACGTGCGTTCCAAGACCACACTCGTCGATGCATTTGATCCTGCCGATGTTACATTCGATACCAACGACACCTGGGGCAATGGCAAGAACGACAAGCGTGCACAGTTCATGACTGCATTGACCTCGGAAGACGGAACTCCGCAAACCAAGGAGACATGGGATGCCAACCTTGCAATGACCAGCACCTTCACTTGCGGTTACGGATACATAAAGTGGCGTAATGTGAACAAAAACGATGATCCTGCCGATGAGGCTTATACTTCGATCGACTGGCCTATGTTCCGTACTGCCGATGCTTACCTGATGGCTGCCGAAGCAATATTGCGTGAAGGCGGCGACCGCACCAAAGCCCTTGAATATGTGAACGAAGTGCGTATGCGTGCCTATATGTCGGATGATTACGGCACAAATGCTGTATCGGGCAAGATTGCCGACAGCGATCTTTCGCTTGATTTCATTCTTGACGAGCGTCAACGTGAAATGGCTTCGGAATGTGTGCGTCGTACCGACTTGGTTCGTTTCGGCAAGTTCACCAAAGGCTATAATTGGGACTGGAAGAACGGCGAACGCCTTGGCAGCGATGTCGATGACAAGTATAACCTGTTCCCGATACCTGAAAGTGAATTAACCAACAACCCGACTCTGAAGCAAAATGATGGATATTAATTTGCTGTTTTACATTTGTTAGTTTTACCTTTGTGTCGGGACGAGGAGTTAATGGGTGATCCTGCGTCCCGGCACTTTCTTTAGTCATTAACATTTATTGCAACGATATTTATGAATAAGATTTTCAAGATTGCGCTTGTTGCATTGTTGTTGCCGATTGCGGCATTTGCACAGACTGCGAAAGAAGAGATTTTTGCCGATTTGAACAAAGCCGGCGGCGTATATTATGCCTATCCGGTGAATACTGTGGAGCAGACCGAAACGCCTAAAGGGTATGAACCGTTTTATATAAGCCACTATGGCCGCCACGGTTCGCGCTACTTGATTGCCGACAATGATTACCTGTGGGTGCTGCAACTTATGCGCGATGCCAAGGAAGCATGTGCGTTGACACCGCTCGGACTGGATGCACTTGACCGTGTGGAACAGGTGTGGCTTGAGGCCGAAGGCCGGGGCGGGGATTTGTCGCCGTTGGGCGTGAAGCAGCATCGCGGGATAGCCGAGCGTATGTTTCGCACTTTCCCCGAAGTTTTTGAAGGCAAAGTGGATATATCGGCGCGTTCTACCATTGTGATGCGTTGCGCCATGAGCATGGACGCATTTTGCGAACGTCTCAAGGAACTCAATCCCGAGCTTAACATCACGCGCGAGGCAAGCAACCGGTATATGTGCTACATGAATTACCACAGCCCCGAGTCGAACGAGTTCAATGCCCCCGATGGCCCTTGGCAGGAAGAATATCGCAAGTTTGAAGTGTCGCATACGCATGGCGACAGGCTTGTAAGCACGCTTTTCAGCGACAGCCTGTGGGTGGTGCGCAATGTTGACCCGCACAAGGTGATGTGGGGATTTTATTGGCTTGCCGTGGGAATGCAGGATATTGAGACCCGGGTGTCGTTTATGGATTTGTTTGAACCTCAGGAATTGTTTGATTTGTATCAGTCGTTCAACTACCGCTTCTATGTGGGTGATAGCAATTATCCCGGCAGCCATGGAATGTTGCTTGATAATGCCAAGCCGTTGCTCAGGAACGTGGTTGAGTCGGCCGATGCCGTGATAGCAAGCGGCAAGACGGGAGCCACGCTTCGCTTCGGGCATGACGGCAACCTTATTCCGTTCACCGGTTTGCTGGGCCTTAAGGATTGTTACAATTCGGTTGAAAATCCGGCTGAATTTTATAAATATTTTGTTTCATACAAAATTTCGCCAATGGCAGGCAATGTGCAAATCATATTTTTCCGCAACAAGAAAAATCATGATGACATAATTGTTAAGTTTATGCTTAACGAACGGGAAATTTCGATTCCGCAACTTGAAACCGATATGTTCCCGTTCTACCGGTGGAGCAGCGTGCGCAACTATTTTGAAACCATACTCGCCGAGTGACCCACTTTTTCGCGACAGAAATTTTTCCGGGGCGGAAGGACATATTTTTTGTAAAGACAAATCGAATTTACGTTCTTTGAAAAAATATGTTTTTCCGCCCTGGAAATTTCTGTTGTTAAAAGGTGGGGCATTGGTTGCAGGCAATGTGGGAATTTTGTCGTACCTTTGCAACTCGAAACAATTGTTAAGATATGTTTGAAAAAGGTACCCGGGGTAACACCCTGCATGGCATTCTGCTCATTGCGCTGTTTTCGTTTGCTGCTTTCTATATTGCAGAAGTGCCTTTTGTGAAAAGTTTGTCACTCAGTCCGCTCATTGTTGGTATAGTGCTTGGTATGTTATATGCCAACAGTCTGCGCAACCGCCTGCCCGAAACATGGGTCCCCGGCATCAAGTTCTGTACCAAGCAAGTGCTGCGTGCAGGCATTGTTTTGTATGGTTTCAGATTGACTCTTACGCAAGTCGTTGCAGTAGGGTTGCCTGCAATCACCGTCGATGCGATAATCGTGGCTGGAACTATTTTCCTTGGTTACGGGCTTGGAAAGCTATTGAAAATGGATAACGACACTGTAATAATGACATCGACGGGCAGTGCAATATGCGGTGCGGCGGCAGTGCTTGGCGCCGAGCCGGTAGTGAAATGCGAAGGGCATAAAACGGCAATAGCGGTATCGACGGTGGTGATATTCGGAACTATCTCGATGTTCCTTTACCCGATAATGTACCGTTCGGGATTGCTTGACGGGCTTACCGACCAACAGGTGGCAATATACACCGGCAGCACGTTGCACGAAGTAGCCCATGTGGCAGGAGCAGGCAACGCAATGGATCCCACCGACTCGCTCGGCATTGCAGGAACTGCAACCATTACCAAGATGATTCGTGTGATGATGCTTGCGCCGGTGCTGATAATCATGGGGCTTGTGTTGGCCCGTACTCGCCGCGGCAACAACGGGCAAAGCCATGCCGCAAGCGGCAAAAGCAAGATTACCATTCCATGGTTTGCATTTTGGTTCCTTGGGATAATTTGCGTCAACTCGCTGTTGCAATATCTGTGTGGGGTTGACAATGTGAAAGATATACCGCTTAACGGAACAATCGAATATATCGATACATTTATGCTCACAATGGCCATGACGGCCCTGGGCACCGATACCAATATAGAAAAATTCAAGCAAGCCGGTGCAAAGCCATTCTATTTGGCCGGACTGTTGTTTGTGTGGCTTGTGGGTGGAGGATACCTGCTCACCAAGTATCTTGTGCCTTTATTCTGATACATGGCTTATCGATGCCAACAAACCGGCTATCGATGTGCAGTGTGTGGCCGTACCGTCGGGGAGCGACAGGGTGATGTCATCACGTGTTACGGCTGTGATGGTACCGGCTGTGCCGGTTGCGGCGATGCCGTTGCGGTGCAGGGCATTGGTTATCCAATGCCGCAATACCGGGTCGGTGCACTCAACCATATAGCCGCAGACGGCCTGTAAAGGTGCTTCAAAATCGCCAATCGCGGGGTCGAATGTCACACTGCCACGTTCCGACGGGTTGAACATTTGCTGCATGGCTCCCGAGAGGATAAGATCTTCGGTGCAACCTTGCAGCGCATGGTGGTCGTGTGTAATCACCCATAATTCATCGGCAAGCAACAGTGCTTGCGAAATGTCGTGGGTGGATAGCAGCACAGCCTTGTTTTGCTCGCGTGCAAGCCTGTGTAACAGGGTCATTACCTCGATGCGGCTTGCCACGTCGAGGAATGCTGTGGGTTCGTCGAGCAATATGACGGGTGTTTCTTGGGCAAGTGCACGTGCTATCATGGCTTTTTGCCGTTCTCCGTCGCTCAATTCGGCAACGAAAGCAGCACTTTTGTGCTCGATGCCTGTGGCTGCCATGGCTTCGGTTACCACTTCGCGGTCGTGGCTGTCGAGCCGTCCGAAGAAGCCTGTATGCGGATAACGCCCGAGCGACACAAGTTGTCTTACGGTCAGCCCTCCGGCCTGTGTGCGGTCGGTATATACAAGCGATAGGCTGTGCGACAATTCCCCGGCATCATATTCCTGCAAATCGCGTCCTGCCAATTCCACTTTGCCGCTTAGCGCGGGTTGTGAACCTGCTATGGTGCGCAATAGTGTTGACTTGCCTATGCCGTTACGCCCGAGCAAGGCCGTTAGGCATCTGCCATGTAATTGCAAATCAATGTCGTGCATTACAGGCGATACCTTGCTGCCGTTGCGGTAACCTATCGTCAACCCGTGTGTGGATAACATTTGCATCAATTGAAATATTTGATTTTCTTGCGGTTCAAGATTATGTATATTATAATGGGCACACCCACGATTGGGGTGATGGCATTGATGGGAATGGTACCTACCGACGTAGGCAGCACACTCACAAGTTGGCACAGCAAGGCAGTGGCCGCTCCCGCAAGCATGGTGCAAGGCATGAGCACGTTGTGGCTCGACGAGTTTAGCATCAGCCGGGCTATGTGCGGCACTACAAGCCCTATGAAGCCTATAGGCCCGCAGAAAGCCGTTACCGTGGCTGTGAGAATGCCCGATACCAGCAGCAGGCTGTTGCGTGTGTTGCGCAGGTTCACTCCAAGGCTTTCGGCATACCGGCTTCCGAGCAACAATGCATTAAGTGGCTTGACAAGCAACATCGACCAGCCGATGGCTGCCAACAGTACCGATGAAAACAAAGGCAGAATACCTGTCGTCACCCCCGAGAAATTGCCAAGCCCCCATATTACATAAGAGTGTACACCCTCTTGCGTGGAAAAGAAGTTGAGCAACGAAATCGCGCTTGATACAAGGTAGCTTATCATGATGCCCACAATAAGCAGCATCACGGCACCGCGCACAAGGGTGGAAAACAGCATGAGCGCGGCCAGTATCAACGCCGCTCCTGCAAGTGCTCCTGCAAGTATGCTCACGTATCCGCCCACAGTGGTACCGAACAGTGTGCCAAGTTCTCCCCCCAGGGCAAGCATGACTATTGCCACACCAAGGCTTGCCCCCGATGAAACGCCCAGTATCGACGGGCCGGCAAGCGGGTTGTTGAAAAGCGTTTGCAACAGCAGCCCTGCAATCGACAGTGCCGCACCGGCAAGTGCGGCCGTGGCCACAAGCGGCAGTCGCGATTGTGTTACGATGAGTGTCCATGCTCGGTTGTCGCATCCGTGTCCTGTTATGATGTCGAAAATGGCACCGGCAGGAATGTCCACTGAACCCACGACAAGGTTGGCAACTGCAAGCAGCACCGTCAAAACGGCAAATGCCGTTATCACTATGCCGCTACGCTTTGTATTATTGTCAGCAATTTTATTCATCGGTCATTCGGGAAAAATATTTTGGATTTCCCGGCAATGCGCCCGGATGGAATATCCTTATATATTCGCCAAGCAGCACTTCGGGGTGGAACGGGAAATCACGATAAAGGGTGGTGCCGAGCGTTGGGCACTGGTAAACATTTTTTTCTTTAAATGCCTTGAATTCGTCGTTTAGTGGGTAAATTGCTGCAAATTCGCTGTAATTCATGGCGTTGAGCGATTTTATAAGCCAAATGTCGGCATCGTTAGCCTTGGCATACACCTGCTCGAAACTTAGCGATAACGACCCTGTGCCGCCGTTATCGCTCCATGGATAGCAGGCACCGGCATCGGCGTACAAGTGAGCCATGTAACTGTCGCCGCCCGGCATATACCACACACCGCTTGTCACCGTTTCACTTATTACTTTGGGTCGATCGTTTATGGTATCTACTGCGGCTTTCAGTGCATTGTAATCTTTCACCACACGGGCGAATATCGAGTCGGCTTCGGCACGTTTGCCGTAAAGTTCGCCAAGGAGTTTTATCCATTCGGCGCGTCCGAGCGGTGTGTTTTCCATATAGTCGGCACATTCTATTATAGGAATGTCAAGGTTGGTCAGTGCCCCGTAGCCACTGTTTTGGAAAGGTGACAGTAATATTGCATCGGGGTGCAGCTGCACAACTTTCTCGATTGTAGGCTGCATGGAGTTTCCCGCATCGACAATGCGCCCTTCGGCCACGCCTTGCTTTATTTCGGGCATATCGAAGTATTGCAAGTCGCACACGCCTGTTATCGATTGCAGTTCTCCGAGTTCGTTTATCGCACCGCCATGCACCGACGAATACACGAGTACCGAGTGTAACGGTGTGCGCACCACCACACCTTCGGCATCGGTCGGTACATCGCTGTCGTGTGGCACGAGCAAGTAGGTTTGCAGCACAGCCCCCTGTCTCCACGGATTTTTCACGGTTACCGTGGTATATCCTTCATTGGGGGTGATTTCAAGCCACCGGGCATATTCCATGCCCGACGATAGTTCACCGGCATTTTTCCCGTTGCCGCACCCGGCAAGGCATAAGCCGATGATTGCAAAAATTGTTATATATAATCGATGCATAATATACAGGCGAAAAAATGGAACGTAAAGGTAACATTAATCATGCATATAAACCAAATTTTGCCATCGGAACTTTGTCACCGCGGCATCACCGTTGTGCCACAAATAAAAGCCCGGCCGGGAAAATGCTCCCGGTCGGGCTTAGGTATGGTTAAAACGTTGGCTGTATTTTATTTTACCAGTACTTTTGTAGCCGAACCGTTTACTGTGACAATGTATGCACCGGGTGCTGCCTGAACGTTGGCCGTCTGTCCGTTGGTAGTATAAACCGGCGTACCGCTTATCGAGTAGATGCGTATGTCGTTCGGCATGTCTGTTTCTACCGTGATCGTGCCGCCGGCTGCATATACACGGGCATTGGCCATGGCGGTATTCTCATTGATGCTTGTGTAACCTTTTTCGGCAACAACAACATTGTCTATTGCAATGTTATATGTAGCATCTGAGATGCCGCGGAAGGCGATGCGCACGTTCTTTTCACCAGCAAAGCCTTCAAGCGGCACTATGTGTTGCCGCCAGCCGCTCGTCTCGGGCATTGAGGCCGAGATGGGGGCGCTTACGATTTGGAATTCCCCGTTGTCGGTCGATGCTTCTACCACAAGGGCATCGTTGGATACTTCGCCCGGATATATATACATATAGAATGCTACTTCGGGGGCTGTGGTGGAGCTAAGGTCGATTTTTTCGCTCGTCAGGCGAGTCGCATATCCCGGCTCGATTTGGGTTGACAGGAACATGGCCATGCCGCCGTCGCCGTCTTGTGGGTCGATGTCGTTATAAGACGAGGCGTAGCCCCAGGCTTGGTCTATGCCGTTTATCATGTCTTCGAGCCACAGGTGAGTGCCCGTCTTGCCAGGCCACGATTCACGGAACGGTATAGCACTTGGTTCACCCACGAAAAGCGACTCGGAGTAGCAATTGTTGCCGGCTCCGATTTCGTTGTAGGGCTGCACACGGTAGAATACGTAAGTCTGCCCGGCCGAGGTATCGATGGTGCGGTCGGTGAACGAAGTGCCGGTGAAGTCGCGGGCCACTTCTACCTCGTTGTTGCGGATAATCCAGTATTTCACATCTCCATCCTCGGCAGCCGGTGCATCCCACGACAGGGTTACGGTGTGGTCTTGGTTTTCCACGGCCTTAAACCCTGTGATTGGGTGAGGCACGGGGTAGCCCACTTTCACAGATACAGTGGTGGCATCGCTGCGCAGGCCGTCTTTATAGCAATATACGCGGTAGGTGTATTCGCCGCGTTCGGGGATAGTTTCATCGATAAAACGCTGTTCGAGCGACGTGCTTACTTCTCCGGTCGAGAAAATGGGATCTTCCACGCCGTCGCGGTAAAGTTCGGTCTTGTCAACCGACTCGATATATTCGCCGCCGATGGTGAACGTGTATGGCGCATAAGTAAGGCTCACTTGCAATAAGCCAGTACGCTCCGCAGTGGCTCGCAGGTAATATGGAGCCATAGGCGTGTCGGTGCTGCGGCCATTCTTCACGGCAAGGTCGTCGATGACGAGGGTGGTGCCGGTGCAGTTGTTGTCGAAGCAGATGCCTATCACGTAGGGCGAATTCTTTTCGGCAACCACTCGGCCGGTCACCTGTGTGTATTCGGTGGAGGCTACCTTGTGGATTTCTCCGATGGTGCCAAGTGGCGTGTGGGCGTTGTCGTTGCTGCACAGTATCATTTGCACCTTGGCCGTGTCGCCTTCGGCCAGGCGGGCATTGAAGGTGATTTCCACCTCGTAGTCGGTCGAGAAACGGATTGCAGGCAGGTACAGGATTTCGGGAGCCTCCGATGCCTGTGCCGATGTTACTTGCAGCGAGCCGCCAGTGAGCGTCCAGGTGTTTCCGTCCTTGTTCCCGTCCTCGGTGGTGAAACCGTCGAGTGCGTCGGCTGCGTCGAAGTTGTTGGCGTAGTCGAGTTCCAGTGCGTCGTTCGTGCCGTAGAAGTATTCGTAGGTGAAGTCGGAGTAAGGCTCGTAGGCATCGCTCATTTCCACGTAGTTGCTCTGTGTCTTGCGTGTGATTTTGCCATCGTCGTCATATTCGTAGGTGTATTTGTAGCTGTACATCAATGTCCATGTTGGGACTTCGGTATCAGTTGAGTTGGTATATTGCTCTTCGAGCGTTACATTGCCATTGTCGTCATATTCATACACCCAGCGGTCAGTGGGATTTTTTATTTCTCCCATGAAAAAATCGTTCATGTAGAAGTTTTTGATTTTTTCCACAATGCGCTGATGCTCGTCATAGGTGTAATTAAACAATTCATTGGCCTCGGTTTTTTCGCTGCCATCAGGGAAACGTCCATAGCGTTTCTCAGTTGCGGTATTCCCATTATATTCAAATACGCCGTGGTATTCCCATTCGTCGCCCCATTCCTCGGTTTGGCTGTCGAATTGGCTGTAATAGAATATTTCGGACGGGCGGTTGTCGTCGTTGAATACGGTTACGGTGCGCTGGTCGTCGATTGTGGAATTGGGGTACCAAAACCATTGCGTTTCGTCCCAAAGCAACTTTTCCACCACGTTGCGGCGGCCTTGGTCGTCATATCCGTAGTTTTCCCGGTAGTAGTTGTCGAAGCCACCCTCGGAATTGGGTACCCGGGTGAGTTCTTCCACCATGCGGTTCTGTTGGTCGTAGGTGTAGTCGATGCGGTTCACTATTGCGTCGCTGCCCGTGTCATGCACCATAACGTATGTAACCACGTCTTGTGCCGCAAGCGGAGTGGCAGCGATGCTTGACAGCATCGCACTGAAAAGCAAATATTTCTTATACATAGTCCAAATGAATGAAAAGTTGATTGATATCGCAGCAAATTTATGTAAAAAATATCGATTATTCACCGTTTAGATAGAAAAATTATTGACAAGGCACATGGTGCCATGCAAGGGTGGCACGATTGTTGTGCATCATATTGGTTATAATTATTGTTGCGAAAATGGAAATTACTGCCAAGGATTTTATGATAGGCCAGCCTAATTTTTCGGGTGCGGCTGCGAGCGACCAATATTATATGCTGCTTGCACGCCGATTGGCCAAGATGTGGGATCGTGCCCGTGTGTTGATGAATGTGGGCGAGGATGTGCGCCGCGACGTGGTGCTTGCCGTCACGGGCTATTTCCAAGACATTATAGCCGATGCCGGGATATGGCGGTCGTTTTCGGAGGCCTGCGGCAAGTGGTATGGCCGCCCGGTGCCGTTCTTTGACCGCCCCGATGACTACATCGACAGCGAATTGAACCTGATTGACGTGCAATTCATAATATGGTATGTGATTGACGGCGAGAGCGAACAGTATGGGCATGGCCGCCTGTCGCCGCACGACCCCGATGTGGAACGGCTTGCGCGGCTGTTCCACGGCTTGCTCGATGCCGTGTATGAAGATGCACCCACGCCGGTAGAGTACAATATGGCCGTTGACGTGGACTTCAGCGACGAGCAAGACCGTGAAAAGGCATACGACCTGTCGCGCTGGCTATTTTGGGAATGTTACTTGATGCGCCCGTCGTCGTTGGGGACATTGTATCATGGCGGCCGCGAACTGCTTGAAATCATGAAAAACACCCCCGAAGGCAGCGAGCGGGATGAGCGCATACAGGAGGTGAACCGCCGCTTGATGGTGGAAAACACCATTGGCCCGCTGTCGCTTTCGGTGGGTGAGTGGATGGAGCTGATAGTCGATGGCAAATATCCAAGTATCGATGAGGCTGCCGAGGTGGAAGAGGGCAAGGAACACCGTTTCTACAGGCAGCTGGTAGAGGCCACCGGTGGCAGCCGCATTGCTTTCGTCGATGGCTATGATGCCCTTGAACGGTTCGTAAGCGAGCAAATGGGGTGGGGCAAGGCCGAGAGCGGGCATCTTCCCGGCATGAAAAAGTATGGGAACTTCGTGTTGCTTGGCAATCCTCGCCGTGGGCTGCTCATTGCGCACGACGTGGCGCAATACATCTGCCATCCGGCCAACCCGATGTATGACCCCGAAGCGGCTCGCCGCGAAGGCCACCGCATAGTGACAGAGCGCGGGGCAGCCCCAATCGACTTGGTGAAATACCTCTTTGAAAACAATCTGGTACCCGATGTGCGCCTACCCTTCGAGGCCGCCGGCAGCCGCTCGCTGCTGCACGAGAACTGGGACTTCATAGCCCGCCTGTACCTCCAGACCCACTACCGCGGCGACTGATAGTTGCAGACAGTTTTGGCGCAGATGTGAAGATGTTTTTGTATCTTTATACCCAAAATACCGAACTATGAAAGAAATATTGACAATAGAAGGGTTGGTGGAGAGTGCCAAAGAGTTTTGTGTGCATGAGAGTAACATCTTTCATGCCGAATTATTTGGCATTACCGACGGGAAAGCTATTGGAACATACGTGGAGCATAAATTTAAAGAATTTCTTGCAAATCGATACGAATTGATTGTGGGAAATGCTGCTTCAGGCCTGGATTTGCCATCGATAAACACCGATATAAAAGTTACTTCTGTCAAACAACCGCAGTCAAGTTGCCCTTATCGCGATAGTAAACAAAAAATTTACGGGCTTGGGTATAATCTGATAGTTTTTGTTTACAGGAAAGAAGATGACATTGTTCAAGGAAAAGGCCGATTGGTATTTCTTTCATGTACTTATATTGATGCAGTCAGAACAGCTGATTATCAAACAACCACAGGATTGCGAAATATCATAAGTAATAATGGCAATGTTGATGATGTATTTGCTTTCCTTTGTGACCATAAAATTCCCGCCGATGAAGTAACATTATATGAAATGGCACGGAATATTGTTGAAAATCCACCTGAAATAGGGTATTTGACGATCTCAAATGCCTTGCAATGGAGGTTGCAGTATGGCAGGATAGTTGCATTAAGCGAAGATATAGATGGGATAACTCGCATTGTAGAATATGCCGATGAATAGTATTACAGCAATATCGGCAGTAGATAAGCGTGTGGCAGCATCAATGACTCGGTTGTTGCCCCAAAGTTGTGTGGAGATTAATCGGAAGGATGGGTATGGAGATTGGCAGACAAGTATGGAATTAGCTCTGTCGGTTTGTCGTTTATTGAAAAGTCTCGGAGTCAATCCCAAGGTAATTATAGAACCGACTTGTGGCAAAGGGCATTTTATTTTGGCGGCATTGCAAGTGTTTGATGGCATTGAAGATGTTTATGGTATCGAAATCTACAATCCGTATCTTGATGATTTAAGATATGTATTGCAGAAGCAATCGTCTTTGCAAAATGTTAGGGTGCATCTGTATAACTGTGATATATTTGATTTTGATTTTTCCGAGATAAAACAGTCGATTGCCGGACGTGAAGTGTTGGTGTTGGGAAATCCACCATGGGTGACAAACAGCAAACTTGGTTTGATGCATAGTGATAATTTGCCGAAGAAAAGCAATTTCAAGAAAGTTAAAGGAGTCGCAGCCATAACAGGCAAAGGAAATTTTGATATAGCAGAATACATTTGTGGCCTTGTGTTTGATTGGGTTTCAGATGAAAAAAGCACTGTGGCATTATTGCTGAAGAATTCGGTAATAAAGAATATTGTTTATGAACAAAGGCATGGTCGATATACCGTAAGTTGTATTTCCCAATATATAATAGATGCGAAAAAGGAATTCGGGGCATCGGTTTCTGCAGCGTTGTTATGCATGAAACGTGGCAATGTAGCGGCAAAAACGTGCCATGTGAGTGATTTCTATACATTGCGGTCTGTAAGGGATTATGGATGGGTGGCAGGGAATTTTGTGAGTGACGTTGCATTATATGACAGGTATGGGTATATCGATGGAATATCACCACTCGAATGGTGGTCGGGAGTAAAGCATGATTGCTCGAAAGTAATGGAACTGACTTTTAAAAATGGCAAATTAATAAATGGTTTTGGTCGAGAGGTTGACGTTGAAGACAATATCATATATCCGCTTTTAAAAAGTTCAGATATAACCGGGAATGAAATTTCCGAGGTTAGAAAATATGTGATAGTATCGCAAAAGTCTATTAACGAAGATACATCGTTACTGAAACAAACTTCACCTAAGGCGTATGGATATTTGAATGAATATGCTCATTTGTTGGATAATCGAGGTAGCAGCATATATAAAAATAGGCCTCGTTTTTGCCTTTTTGGAATAGGACAATATTCGTTTAAACGATATAAAGTGGTGGTTTCGGGACTTTATAAACACACTTGTTTTTCGTTGGTGCGATCCATTGATTGTAAGCCTATTATGCTCGATGATACATGCTATATGCTTGGATTTGATGATTATAACGAGGCATTAATCACACAGAGGCTGTTAAATAGTGATTCGGTTCAGGGGTTTATTAAGTCGTTATTGTTTGCCGATGCAAAACGTGTCGTAAATAAGGATTTGCTTATGCGTGTAGATTTGTTGAAAGCGGCATCTATTGTCAATCCTGAAGATTTGGGAGTGAGCGGTGATGCGATGGAAAGGTATATCTCATTTTTAAAGACAAAAGTCAAGCCGAAGCAATCGATGCTGTTTTGATGTGAGGGAAATAGTAAAAATGTTGTTGTTTTTGTCTTGTTGTGTCGGGAAAACTGCGTAGTTTTGTGGTGAGAAAAGTATGCACATTGCAATGAGATATGGCGCATAATATGTTTAGATGTATTTTTGTGGCGGTGGCGTTGATGTCGATGGCATTGTCGGCATGGGCTGCACCTAAGGAAGAGTGTGACACTGTGGCAAATGGACAACAAGATGGTGTAGTGATAAGCCTTATCACTTGTTATCCTGGGCCTGACGTATATGAACTTTACGGCCACACCATGCTAAGGGTGCAATATGGCGATATCGATATGGTGTATAATTACGGCATTTTTGATTTCGATGCGCCAAATTTCATTTATCGTTTTGTGAAGGGAGAAACCGATTATAAGGTGGCAGGTTATGATGGGGCATATATGCTTGTCGGCTACGGAACGCGCAAGGTGGTGGAACAGCAATTGAACCTTACCCATCGGCAAGCGATGCAGGTGTTACTGGCTCTTGTCGAGAATGCCAGGCCAGAGAATGCCACTTACCGGTATAATTATGTGTATGATAATTGTGCCACACGCCCACGTGATATAATCGAGGGTGTGCTTGGTGATAAATTGCATTATGGCATGATGCACGATACGCTCACTTTTCGTCAAGAGATGCGTCGGTATAATGCCAATTATGCATGGCAACAATTCGGCATAGACCTTGTGCTTGGCTCGGGCATTGATTACACGCTCAATTATCGCGAGCAAATGTTTGTGCCGATGGTACTTATGCAAGCTTTTGCCGAGGCTCGGGTGGAACACGAAGGCAGGCTCGAACCGCTTGTGACTGCAACATGTGTACTTAACGCGGGCAGCGATAACGGCGACATATTGCCTCCCACCCCGGCATGGCAGTCGCCTATGGCAGTTGCCGTGGCGATACTTGTGGCAGTGTTGGCGTTGTCTTGGTTTGACGTGCGGCGAAACAGGGTGAGCCGGTGGGCCGACAGTTTGCTCTTCGGTGTGGCCGGATTATGTGGGTTACTGGTATTTTTCCTGATATTTGTTTCCACCCATGCTGCCACGTCTCCCAATTTCAATGGTTTCTGGTTGCACCCGTTTGCCTTGTTGCCGGCTGTGCTCGTTTGGATAAAAAAAGCAAAAAGGGTGTTATATTTCTATCATTTTGCTAACTTTGCGGTCGTTTTTCTGCTGCTTGTCTTGTGGTCGTTGTTGCCTCAAGTGGCAAATGCGGCAGCTTTCCCGCTTATGCTGAGCCTTATGGCACGGTCAATGAGCTATATATTGGTTTATAATAAACAATGCAGAACCACACGCGCAAACACAAGCAAATAAACCGCATACTCACGTCGATAGTCGCCTCGATGGTGGCATTGACTGCCTTGTCGCAGGATGCCGAGCGTCCGCGCCTTGTCATAGGCATTGTCATCGACCAGTTGCGCAGCGATTATATCGACTTGCTGCAAGCCCGCTTCGGCGAAGACGGATTTAAACGGCTCATGCGCGACGGGGCATTCCTTGAAAACGTGGAATTTGATGTGCCGGGGCTTGATATAGCTTCGGGTACAGCAATGCTGATGAGCGGCACTTCGCCGAGCGTCAATGGTATTCCGTGTTCTTATGTATTCGACCGCAAAAATGACAAGGCTCAATATATACTTGCCGACCCGTCGGCAATGGGAAATTTCACCGACGATGCTTATTCGCCTGTGGCATACAAGGTTTCGACCATAACCGATGAATTGCGGGTGCATAGCAGCGGGATGGGATATGTACATTCGATAGCACCCGACCCACAACAAGCCATATTGCTTGCCGGCCATGCTGCCAACAGCGCATTTTGGATTAACGACCATACAGGGAATTGGGCATCGACTACATTTTACCGCAGTGCGCCACAAATACTCACCGGGCGCAATTACAGGCTGCCGCTTGCAACGCGGCTCGACACTATGTCGTGGGTACCGGCAATTCCTCTCGATGATTATCCCGACATTCTTTCGTTCAAGAAATATTATCCGTTCCGATACATATATACGTCGTCCGACAAGGAGCGTTTTGTCAAGTACAAGAAGAGCGCACTTGTCAACAACGAGGTAACTACCGTTGCAATAGATTACTTGAACACGCTTAGGCTGGGTCGCCGCGGACAGACCGATATGCTGTGCCTGGGGTACACCGCTGCTCCATACCTTTATTCGTATGACGGCGACAACCGTGTGGAGAATCAAGATTTGTATATACGTCTCGATCGCGAACTTGCACGCCTGTTTGCCGAAATCGACAAGAGTGTGGGCATGAGCAACACGATGGTGTTTGTGGCATCGACAGGATATTATTACGATAACATACGCCCCGACGAACGGTTTAACATACCAACCGGTGAGTTTTACCCCAATCGTGCCATTTCGTTGCTGAATATGTACCTGATGGCCATTTATGGCAACGGGCAGTGGGTGGAAGGATATTTCAACCGCCAATTTTTCCTTAACCATAAATTGATTGAGGAAAAGAAATTGTCGCTTACCGAATTGCGTGCCAAGTCGAGCGAACTTTTGCGGCAAATGAGCGGCATAAGGGCGGCATATACTTTCGAGGAGATACTTAACAATCCGGCAAGTGTCGAGGCCCGGGCATTGCACCGTGCCATGGTTCCGGCTTATTGCGGCGATGTGGTTGTGGAAGTGAGTCCCGGTTGGCTTATCATGGACCAGGGAAATGACAATTTCGATGAGGCACAACTTATCCGCACCAATGCAGTCAATACACCGGTGTTTATCATGGCTCCGTCGGTGAAGCCGCAAAAAATCACCATTCCGGTTGATGCAACGGCCATAGCTCCCACTATTGCAAGTATATTGCGCATACGCTCGCCCAATGCGGCCATGTCGATGCCGCTATACCTCGGCTATTGACTTGCGGGCACTATCCAAAGTGTGGAAACAAGAGTGCTAACAGCTTATCTTAGTGGCAGATTTAAAATCTATTTATTACCTTTGTAGCCGAGAAATCCGGGGAAAAGACATTGGCCCGGTTAAATTATTACTAAGTATAATAAAATAAGAATTACTACACATAAAATGGGATTAACCGATTTTTTGAAATCTCTTTTCGGAAATAAGTCACAGCGCGACTTGAAGGCCATTATGCCTATAGTCGAGAAAATAAAGGTTGTGTATCCCGAGATAGAGAAACTGTCAAACGATGAATTACGTGGCCGTGTCACGGCAATTCGCGCGCGTATCAAGGAGTATGTGGCTCCGCAACGTGAAGAAATTGCTAAATTGAAGGCTGAAATCGAAGGCCTTGAATATGATAAGCGCGAGCCGCTGTGGGAACAAATCGACAAGATTGAAAAGGAGATACTTGACCGCACCGAGGATATCCTCAACGAGGTGCTGCCCGAGGTGTTTGCCATAGTAAAGGATACTGCCCGCCGTTTTGCTCAAAACGAAACCATTGAAGTCACCGCCAGTGACTTCGACCGTGAACTTGCCGCCCAAGGGAAAGACTTCCTGACCATCGATGGCGATAAAGCCATATATCGTAACCACTGGATGGCCGGTGGGAATGAAATCAAGTGGGACATGATTCATTACGACGTGCAGCTTATTGGCGGTATCGTGCTTCACCAGGGTAAGATTGCCGAAATGGCCACCGGTGAAGGTAAGACGCTTGTTGCCACGTTGCCTGTGTTCTTGAATGCACTGCCCGGCAACGGTGTTCATGTGGTGACTGTGAATGATTACCTTGCCAAGCGTGACTCGGAATGGATGGGCCCGATATATATGTTCCATGGCATTTCGGTGGATTGCATCGATAAGACGCAGCCAAACTCTCCGCAACGCCGTCGTGCATATAATTGTGATATAACATTCGGTACCAATAATGAGTTTGGTTTCGACTATCTTCGTGATAATATGGCTGTGTCGCCCGACGACCTTGTGCAGCGGGCTCATAATTATGCCATAGTCGATGAGGTGGACTCGGTGCTTATCGATGATGCTCGTACTCCGCTCATTATCTCGGGTCCTGTTGCCAAGGGTAACGACCAAATGTTTGAACAGTTCAAGCCAAATGTGGAACGTGTGGTTAATGCCCAGCGAAAGCTTGTGACCGACTTGCTGGGTCAGGCAAAAACTTTAATGGCAAGCGATGATCCTGAAAAGGTAAAGGAGGGCTCGCTGTTGCTGTATCGTGCATATAAGGGCTTGCCTAAAAATAATGCCTTGATTAAGTTTTTAAGCCAAGAGGGTGTGAAACCGCTCATGCTTAAGACCGAGGCTTATTATATGCAGGACAATAGCCGGGAGATGCACATTGTCACCGATCCTCTTTATTTCGTCATTGATGAAAAGAACAATAGTGTGCAACTTACCGACAAGGGTATAGATGTGCTTACCGGTACTACGGCCGACCCAACATTCTTTGTGTTGCCGGACATCGCTACCGATTTGTCGCAGGTCGAAAATGAGAAACTTACCGACGAAGAAAAGGTTGCAAAGAAAGACGAGTTGATGCAGAACTATGCCGTAAAGGCCGAGCGCGTGCACACCGTCAATCAGTTGCTCAAGGCTTATGCGCTGTTTACGCGCGATGTGGAATATATCGTGTCGGAAGACGGCAAGGTGAAGATTGTAGATGAGCAGACGGGACGTATTATGGAAGGTCGCCGGTATAGCGACGGTTTGCACCAGGCCATCGAGGCTAAAGAAGGTGTGAAAGTGGAAGATGCAACGCAAACGTTTGCAACCATAACGTTGCAAAATTACTTCCGTATGTACCATAAGCTTGCAGGTATGACCGGTACCGCCGAAACCGAGGCCGGTGAATTTTGGGATATCTACAAGCTCGATGTTGTGACTATTCCCACTAACAAGCCTATACAGCGTATCGACATGGAAGATCGCTTGTATAAGACCAAGAAGGAAAAATACAATGCTGTAATCGAGGAAATCGAAAAGATGGTGAATGCCGGGCGGCCGGTACTTGTCGGTACGACTTCGGTTGAAATAAGCGAATTGCTGAGCCGTATGCTCACCATGCGCCATATCCCGCATAATGTGTTGAATGCCAAGTTGCACCAACGCGAGGCCGAGATTGTGGCTCAAGCCGGTCAGAAGGCCGTGGTGACAATTGCCACCAATATGGCCGGTCGTGGTACCGACATCAAGCTTGCCCCTGAGGTGAAAGCTGCCGGAGGTCTTGCCATCATAGGTACCGAGCGTCACGAGTCGCGGCGTGTCGATCGCCAGTTGCGTGGCCGATCGGGTCGTCAGGGCGATCCGGGTTCGTCGGTATTCTTTGTTTCGTTTGAGGATACCGTCATGCGCCTTTTCGCAGGCGACAATGTTGCCAAACTCATCGACCGCATGGGGCTTAAAGAGGGTGAAATGCTTGAATCGCCTATGCTCTCTAAGTCGGTGGAACGTGCGCAGAAGCGCGTTGAGGAAAATAACTTCGGTATCCGTAAGCACCTGCTTGAATATGACGACGTGATGAACACGCAGCGTAATGTCGTATATACCCGTCGCCACCATGCACTGATGGGTGAGCGCATAGGTCTCGACATTGTGAACATGATACGTGAAAACGTGGAGACTATAGTGGGCGACCATAATGCACAGAGCGATTATCCCGACTTGCGCATGAAAGTGATGTCGAACTATGCAATCGAGATACCTTTCAGTGAACAAGAGTTCCTGAAAATGGAGCCTAAAGATATGATTGAGAAGATTTATAACGAGGTGATTGCCACTTTCCGCCGCAAGAGCGACCGCATTGCCGAAGTGGCCTACCCGGTTATAAAGATGATAGTTGAACAGCATCCCGATGCCGTAGATAAGATGATGCGTGTGCCAATTACCGACGGCCGCCATACCTATGGCATACCTGTCAACATCGGCGAGGCTTACAAGAGTGAAGGCCGCAGCATTGCCAAGGCTTGGCAGAAGGCTATTTTGCTGATGACTATCGATGAGGCATGGAAAGAGCACTTGCGCGACCTTGACCAATTGCGCCAGTCGGTACAGAATGCCAGCTACGAACAGAAGGATCCGCTCTTGATTTATAAGATAGAGTCGTTCAACTTGTTTGCATCTATGCTCAATAATATGAATACCAAGGCGATATCGATATTGATGCGTGGCATGGTGCCCGTGCAGCAGCCTCAGCCGCAACCGCAGCAACCGGCTTCGGGTGGAGGAATGTCGTCATCGAATACATCGGTGTCGAGCGATTTCGCACGTCCGGCAACTCCGCAAGTGGCAATGCCCGGAGACCCGTCGGCCGGTCGTCGCCAACCGCAATACACCGAGAGCAAGGAGGCTTATCCCGGGGCCGATGCGCAACGTCGTGTGGCAGGACAGCCACAGGGGCAGCAACGCCGCCACACGCCCATCGTCAAGACCGGGCCGAAGGTGGGCCGCAACGACCCATGTCCCTGCGGCAGTGGCAAGAAGTATAAAGATTGTCACGGCCGGCAGTAACAAACAGGAATTACCAATCAGGAATATCAGGAATTAGAGATTTCCCATTTCTTCCATGTTTCTGTCCAATGGAAATGAATATAGCCAAATGCGTGCCGATTGTGCTCGCATTTGGCTATTTTGCTTGATGGAATGTTAAATCTTATCCGATTTTGTGCATAAATTTCAAGTTATTGTGATATGTTGCAAAAATACACGTTTTGTTACGTGTAGAGGCGCGGTGTTGCCACGTTTCGTTATTGCCATATTGTATATCATTGAATATCAATTGTTGCTATTATCGAGCGATGGAGAAATTTTTGCAATTTCTCCATTTTGACTTTTGCGGACATTCATTTATAAAAAACAACCGGATACCGACACAAATAAGTTCGGTACCCGGCTGTTTTTGTTATTATGTTGTTGCCTTGTTTATCGCTCGGCTCGCATGGGATTGTGCAAGAAGTCGTCGTAGGCGAGGCGTATGCCGTCTTCAAGCTCGGTCTTGTAGGTCCAGCCGAGGGCTGTGGCTTTCGACACGTCGAGCAGCTTGCGTGGGGTGCCGTTGGGGCGCGTGGTATCCCAACGTATTTCACCGGCGTAGCCTATTATTTTAGCCACAAGTTCGGTCAATGCCTTTATGGTCAATTCCTTGCCAGTGCCGGCATTGACGGTCTCGTTGCCGCTATAGTTGTTCATCAGGAACACGCACAGGTTGGCAAGGTCGTCAACATACAGGAATTCACGCAGCGGAGAGCCATCGCCCCAACAGGTGACGTAGGGCAGGCCTTGAATTTTGGCCTCGTGGAAACGGCGTATGAGGGCCGGCAGCACGTGGCTGTGTTCGGGGTGGTAATTGTCGTTTGGCCCGTAAAGGTTGGTGGGCATCACGCTGATGTAGTCGGTGCCGTATTGGCGGTTGAGGAATTCGCAATATTTCAACCCCGAGATTTTGGCGAGTGCATATGCCTCGTTGGTCTTTTCAAGTTCCCCCGTGAGCAGGCAACTTTCCTTCATGGGCTGTGGTGCCATGCGCGGATAGATACACGACGAGCCGAGGAACTCCAGTTTCTTGCACCCGTTCTGCCAAGCCGAGTGGATAACGTTCATTTCCAGTATCATGTTTTCATACATGAAATCGGCAAGGGCCGACTGGTTGGCCACGATGCCGCCCACCTTGGCTGCCGCAAGGAACACATATTCGGGGCGCTCCTCGGCAAAGAACCGCTCCACGGCATCTTGCCGGGTGAGGTCGAGCTCGTGATGGGTGCGTGTGACGATGTTGGTGTATCCTTGACGCTGCAATTCTCGCACTATGGCCGAACCCACCATTCCGCGGTGGCCCGCGACATATATTTTAGATTCTTTTTCCATTTTGTATCTCACGGTTAATCTTCATATCGCCTTATTTTCACCGGGATTGCCCATTCGGGTACCGTATCGACTACGAGTGCAAGGTAGCCGCCACCGCCTGCGCCTGTCATTTTCCATGCAAGTGCATGGCTTTTCCAGTGGTCAATGTGTTCCTGCACGCCCGGAGCCATCATACCTGGGAACATGGCTATCTGTGCATCGAACGATGCACGGTAGGCCTGGGCAAATGCTTGCAGGTCGCGTGCCATGATTGCCTGCCAACAGCGGCCGGCTGCATCGGTGAGTGCTTTCACCTTGGCCGGGGTCACGTCTTTGCCCTCGACTACCGATGTGCCCGGGCGGCGCGGGAACATGGGCACGAGGCACAAGTGGCTTTCAAGCCACGACAGCGTGGCCTCGTCGTGGCACGACTCGATGCGTGAGGGCCAGTAGCGACCATCGTAGTAGTGGCGGCATAGCCCCGACATACATATGCCGATGGCATCTTGTGCGCCTGAAACAATACCGTCGTCGCGTTCGGGGTCGTTCTCGAAGCAGAACAGCAACCGCGCCATCATCTCCTCGTTATAGGCAGGAAGTTCGTAAGGCCATATTTTGCGGGCGGCATTGCGGGTTGAAGTTGACATTCCCGAGCGTTCCATGAACTCGATGGTAGGCTCGATTGATACGGTAATGGCCCATCCGGCACCGTATTGCGACACGTAGGGCTGGTCGATCCAAGTGCCGGCAAGGTCGATGCGGTAGGGCAGGTGCGAGTGCACGGTGCCGCGCAACGATGTTGTGGAGCGAGCCGTAAGCCCGGCATCGGGGGTGCGTTCAAGCTCGATGTATTCGATGCCGCGTTGGCGGCAGAATTCGCGTTTGGTGTCTGAACCGCCGTCGCTGTTTACGACAAAGATGTCGGGTTTGACGCAGTCCACGGTCTCAACGAAGTCCATCATCCCCGAACCGGTGTTGATAAAAGCGTCGGTCACGTAGCGAATGGCCTTCACCATGTAGAGGCGTTCGCGCTCGGAATATACCGTCTTGCGGTGCTTCAACTGCTCGATGGTGGCATCTGACCCGATGCCTACATACAGGTCGCCATACTGCGACGCGGCCTTGAAGAATGCCACGTGTCCGCTGTGTAGCATATCGTAGCAGCCCGAGACGAACACGCGTTTATGTTGTTGATTGTTGCTTTCCATTGCAATTATGTAAAAAATAATGGGAGCGAGGAATAGGATGTGCAGATATGGCATAAAGCTCGCTCCTCGTTACTGATTATTTCACGATTCCTTTCTCAAGGTATTCGGCGAGGTTTGTGCGCACACGTTCTCCGGCACGTTCCACGGCCACCTTGGCCATGTCGGCATCAACCATCAGTTTCACCAGTTGCTCGAAAGTGGTCTTTTGCGGGTTCCAACCCAGTTCGCGACGAGCTTTCGACGGGTCGCCCCACAGGTTCACAACGTCAGTGGGGCGGTAGAAGTCGGGCGACACCTCCACCAGTACGCGGCCGGTTTTCACATCAATGCCCTTTTCATGTTCGCCCTCGCCTTCAAAGCGCAATTCGATGCCTGCATGGCGGAAGGCCAGTTGGCAGAATTCGCGCACCGAGTGCTGTTCGCCGGTGGCGATTACGAAGTCTTCGGGTTGCGAGTTTTGCAAGATGAGCCACATACATTCCACATAATCCTTGGCATAACCCCAGTCGCGCATCGACGACAAGTTGCCCAGATACAGCTTGTCTTGCTTGCCTTGGGCAATGCGTGCGGCTGCGAGTGTGATTTTGCGGGTGACGAAGGTCTCGCCGCGGCGTTCGCTCTCGTGGTTGAAAAGTATGCCCGAGCAGCAGAACATATTGTAGGCCTCGCGGTATTCCTTCACTATCCAGTAGCCGTAGAGCTTGGCCACTGCGTACGGGCTGTAGGGGTGGAACGGGGTCTCTTCGTTTTGCGGCACCTGTTCCACTTTGCCGTAGAGTTCGCTGGTCGAAGCCTGGTAGATGCGGCACGTGGAGGCCAGTCCGCACTGGCGCACGGCCTCAAGGATGCGCAGCACGCCGGTGGCATCGACGTCGGCGGTAAACTCGGGCGCGTCGAACGACACCTGCACGTGGCTCTGCGCCGCAAGGTTATACACCTCGTCGGGGCGCACCTTGCTCACCACTTGGATGAGGCTCATCGAGTCGCCGAGGTCGGCATAATGTAAATGGAAGTTAGGATGTCCTTCGAGATGGGCGATGCGCTCGCGGTAATCGACCGACGAGCGGCGTATGGTGCCATGCACGTCATAGCCCTTCTCAAGCAGGAATTCGGCAAGGAACGAGCCGTCTTGCCCGGTAATTCCCGTAATCAACGCTTTTTTCATACTATTTATTCTGGATTTGTTTTAGTCCTGATGTAATTATTCTGCAATATTCGCAAAAAAAATCCGAATTTACAAACTAAAAGCACTTTTCAACTTGAAACTTGCCACTTCACCCACCTTGGCGGCATATCGCAGGCTTTCAAGCAGCACGTTGGAACGGACGCCATTTTTGCGGTATGCACGTAAGTGGTCGGCCAATATTTGGCGATGGCTTTTCAAACCCGAAGTAGATGCCCCGCCCGAACGCATGGTAACGAAGTCGATAGGCAGGTAACGTGTGTTGATGCGGCCCACATAAATCAGTCGCAGCAGGTTCTCGAAGTCGGCACCGATTTTGAAAGAAATGTCGAACGTGCCAAGCCGCTCATACACACTGCGGCGGCAATAGAACGACGGGTGCGCCGGCATCCATCCCAGGCGCATTTTCCAACGGCGGAAGGCGGCCGAGGAGTAGTAGCGCGTGGTGCGTTTCAAGTTGTCGGCATCCACATAGTGCACGTTGCCATACACGGCATCTACCGACCGGTCTTGCATCGCCGCTGCCACCCGTTGCAGAATATCTGCCGAGGTGTAGAAGTCATCGCTGTTCAGTATGCCCACCACGTCGCCCGTGGCCATGGCAATGCCCTTGTTCATCGCATCATATATGCCGCGGTCGTGCTCGCTTATCCACCGCAGCCGCCCCTGGTATCGCGGCTCATATTCGCGAACGATGTCAAGCGTGTTATCCTTTGAACCACCGTCGATTATAAGATGCTCAAAGTCGCTGTGCGTCTGTCGCAGCGCGCTCTCCAAAGTGTCACGAACCGTCGCACCGCTATTGAAAGTAGCAGTGACAATCGAGATTTTCATAAAGTGTGTAATTTGACTTTATATTTAAAGCCCAAGTAGGAGGGCTGTGAATTGCATAGTTGTTGGGTGGTATTAGATTTGTTGTGTTATAATGTTATGTTGTAATCACGTTTCAACAGGGCCTTTATTTTCTCGCGGTCGGTGCCGCATTGCCGCTTTATTTCAAATACCTTGGCATCGACCAAAGTGCGATACCACCAGCCTTGCAGGAATGTCCAGATGAACCCTATCTTTCCGTCCAGGCAAGCACCTTTAAGGAAGTAGCGGTAGCAGAAGTAGGCGAACGACCGCCAAAACAGCGGCTGCCGTGCGTAGCGGTGCTTTTTCATGCGCTTTGCCAGTGCCTGCTGGCTTATCTCCTTGCTGCTGTCGGTCTCGGCCGCACCGGTGAGGTCAAGTTCGATGTCGAGCAGGTCAACGGCCTCGCGTATGGCATAGTTGACGTGTTTGTGGCAGAACCACGACAGGTTGTTTAGGTTGTGGTCGCAGAAGTCGTGCTCGAATTCCACGGCACGGCCCTCGGTGAGCTGTATATGCTCGTCCATAAGTCGCTGTTCGCACATCCCCTTGCCATGGCGGAACACACGCAGCAACTTTACGGGATAAATGCCGCGTCGCATCCATTTGCCCATGAATATGTGGCGGCGGTTGAAGATGATACCGCTTACATCATCGGGTATAGAGGGCAGCTTCTCCTGCAACTCCCTTACCAGCTCAGGCATCAAGTATTCGTCGGCATCGAGCCGCAGCACCCACTGCGTGGTGATGTCGGCGTGTTCCAGCCCCCAGTTGAACTGTTTGGCATAATTGTTCTCCCATCGGTTTTGGAGTATATGCACTTTGCCAAACTCACGGGCAATTTCGAGTGTGCGGTCGGTGGAAAAGCTGTCGATGATAAAAACCTCCTTAGCAAAGGGTGTCACATTCTCCAAGCACCGGCGTATGTGCAGCTCCTCATTGTAAGTGAGGATAATGACGGAAAGGTCAAGCATAATATTATATAGACCAAGGTGCGGTCGGTTTGATTTTTATTTTTCCTAAATAAAAATTTATTATGTCTAATAAATAATTAGCCTCTGATGAGGGAGAAATTGATTGTGCCCATGCTATAATTTTTTCTCGATCTTCGGCTTTGAAATTATCTATATCATTTATGATGCAAGATTTGAGTTCGTTCCAATCACAATTTTTAAATATTTGGCCGCGAACGCCATCTTTATCAACTAAAGCACGAGATCCTACAACATTTGAAACAATTACTTTGCATCCCGACATCAGAGCTTCGTTAACAACACAACCCCAGCCTTCGAGCTTGCTGGGAAGAATTAGCACATCGACTTGATTTAATACATCACGTACTTGTGATGGCATTAATCTACCTAATAAATGAATTTTGTTATTTGTTGATGCTAGGTTTTCAATTTGATTTTGAAAAGGACCTGTACCAATTATGTAAAATTCATATTCTTTATCAATGCTATTGAATGTTTGGATAAGTTCAACTATTGATTTTCTATCGTTGAACGTACCAATAAAAACAAATCTTCTTGGTGAAGGTTTTTCCCTATCATATAAAGCATATTTAGGCTCGTCATTTTTTCGAATAAGATAGGAGTCAGATGTTGGAACGGTGTAAATGAAATCAAACAATTTGTTCTGAGAAACTAATGCTTTGCGATGGGCCTGAATTCCTGTGTAACCGCAGCATCCTATTGCTTTGTACCTGTGTGCATAACCAATATTAAACAGGACCCCCCATTTTATTCTGCGTAATAAACCTTTTAGTCCCCACCAGTAGTATTGCTCCATATACAAGGAAATGACAAAATATTGCTTTTTTAGGAGTTTGCGTAGTGCGTAATTAAAAAGTTTTATTCCTTTGTCGTCATATACTTTTAGGGTTCTATTAATATGAATATCATTTTGGGTATTGTTTATGATTTTATCTACGTCCTCTTTATTTTCAACATGGATTAAGGTGATGAATTTTAAGCATAGATTACCATAATCACGATTTCCTCGATTATAATATATAACCATTACATTTTCATTCTTTCCTAACTCTTCAAATGTGCATACAGTGTGCATATTTAAATTATGCGCCCAATAGATAATACGGTTCATTCCTTATGGTGTTATAATTCGTTTTTTGAGAAATTTTGCAGGGTTGCCGCCCACTACCGTCCATGGCTCCACCGACTTGAATAATGCGGCACGAGCTCCGACGACGGCACCTTGCCCGATAGTTACGCCCATGCCCACGAAAGCCCCGGCGGCCACCCACGCCTGGTCTTCGATGACGATGGGGGCGGTGATGAGTGGGTTTAGAGGATCGGAGATGTTGTGGCTGGCGGTACACAGGTAAGCCCCTTGCGACACGGTGGAATTGGCTCCGATGGTTATGGGCGCGACGTTGTAGCAGTCAACGTCGGACGCAAGGCAGCTATATGCCTCCATTGTCAAGTTGGCCGGATAATACACCTTGGCCGAAGAATACACGATGGCAGTAGATGCAATCCGCGCCCCGAACAAACGTAACAACCATCGTTTCCAACCACTTCCGATGGAACGAGGCAGCGGGCGAGCAAATATGCCCCATACCACCGTCCACAGCAGCCTTATGACCTGATTTTTGCGGCTCAGTGCATTATGGTATTGCGACAAGTCGATTTGCGTAGTTCCATTCATATATCAAGCGATAGCTTTAATTATTTTTTTATTCAAAATATTGAATATATATGCAATTATATAAGCTGATAGTAACAATACAAATGCATACCAAATATTGCCGTTTACGTAGCCATAAAATGGCATATGTACCAAATACAATTCGTATGAAATAGTTCCAGTCAGAATTAAGAATTTACTTTTGATATATTTTGGAAAAATTGCTAATAATGCTATGATTGTCATGGCATAAGGCAATTTTATTGCGACTTGTATAATGTTATATATTAGTTCTCCTTCATATACTCTAATATAGGGTAATTGTTTCAAACAAAGGAATATGGTGCCGATTAAGAATGAAATCACTGTAATTCTGATTTCAAATCTTGTGTTTATATTTTTAAGGCTGCCTTTTTTCTCTGATATAAGATAACCAGCTAAAAAAGAAAATGACTGTTCTGCCTCTATGTCGGGAAGGGTAAATAGCATTATAATGGCTGCAAGGAACATGAGGTATGACCTGTATTTTTGAAAAAAACGAGAAAACAGCCAATATACAATATACCATTTTACGATGTATGCGATGAACCAATAAGAAGTATATAACCCAGTAACTTCCAATAGATACCGCCACCATACAAATTCATATTTTACGAGATATAGAATTGTTATGACGATGAAATAAGGAGTAAGAACACGGAACACTTTTTTTTGCCAATATCGTGTAAGTCCGTTTTTCTTATATGATTCATTTAATCCATACCCCGATATAATCAAGAACAAGGCGACTCCAGTGCCACCTATGGGGGAAAAAGCAACTGTATGCATCGTTCCACTTATGTGACCGACCATTATTAACAAAATTGCAATTCCTCTTAGGCAATTAGTAAAATCGAAACTAAATAAGTCTTTGTTAGGTAGTTTAAGATAGTTGTGTTGGTTACTCTTGGATATAGTACCAATGACTATGCATAGAATGATTAAAATTATTAATAATGTGCTTATCATTTTTTTGTTTTCATTGTTCTATTTTAAATTTTTGCACACATTCATTCATACATATACAAACTTTGGTTTCTTGTCGCAGTTGATGATCCAGCCGTAGAGTTGCGCCATCATCGAGGCAACTTGTGTGTCTTGGTATTTTTCCTTGACGAGCCGCTTGCCGTTTTCGCCCATGCGGCTGATTTCATAGGCAGGCAGGCTCAGAACGGCCTTGATGGCCTCGGCCAATGTGTCGGCATCGTTTTTCACCCAGTAGCCGCAATGCTCTGTGTTGAGTTCCTGCCAAGGAGTGCCAAGGCTTGCAATGACTGGCGTACCCACCGATAGTGCCTCGGTGACAATCATGCCAAAGTTCTCGAAGTCGCTCGGAACGCATAGTGCTGTGAGCGACGCAAGCCGCTCGAACTTCTCGCGCCCGGCCACGAACCCGGCAAATTCCACATTCGTCAAGCCGTGCTGCCGCACCATGGATTTGAGCATCTGCTCGTAAGACAGTTCTCCCGTACCCATTATTACAAGTTGGCAATCGCTAACTTGCCTGCCCAATTTTATCCACGCATTTAATAGGGCATCGACCTTTTTATATGGATAAAGTCGGCCAAGGAAACCTATGCGTTTTATGTCGCGGTTATTTTTTATTTCATCGATAAATGTCGGGGCAGAGAACGGGTTTGGGATTATGGCCACAGGATTTTTATATCCCAATGCACGGTAATTGTTCATCTCGTCAAGGCAAGTGACGTGAATGCAGTTGGCAAGTTTGAGATCCTTGTTTACGCCTCCAAAATCAAGTAACAGTTTCTTTTTCCAGGCCGAGCGCTTCATGGCTTGTGGATGCAGCATTCCGTGCGGTGTTATGACGTATGGCTTGCCCTTGTGGCGAGCGGCGGCGCAAGTTACGTGGTTGCAATGCATCCACATCCCGTTGGTGTGGTACAGGTCGTAGTCGCTCTGTTGCAAAAAGCGGTTGATATTGCGCGAGTAGCCATACGGGCTGACTGCATCGTCGGGCAATGCCTTTATCCACGTCTCGCCATGGCCGAGCAGGTCGTCACACCGCAGCGTCAGCAAGTCAATCTCGCAGCCGCCAATGCGGTGCATCGCCATGAGTAAGTCGCAAGTGCAAGTGGAAGTCCCCCCGCTGTGCGCCCCCAGCCCCGCGATAGTCTGCAATACTTTCATTGTTTTTTAATTATAATAGGGTGAAATTCTTCGGGTATTGTGGTATTATCCCCTAATACAGCTTCGGGAATATTGCCTCGATATATGGCAGGAAAATGGCGATGACAGAAAATAATAGGTTTTTGTCCGAGGAAAGCCCCCCACGCCGAGAATGTAGAATCGGAAGCTACGACTAATTTACATTTAGATATTGCATACATGTCGGCAAAAGCATTGCCATAAAATGCTCGTTTAAGATTGGTAATTTCAAGGAGGTCAGAAAGTTCATTATCTTTTCCGTCGGAGAACAAAACAAATTGTGTCGATGGATTTAGTTTAATGATATTTTCGACAATCTGCTTGTACCATGATATTTTTATTCTTAAATGGGGTAGATAATCTCCTAGCCTCACGTGTATTGCTATTTTATTTTTCAAAGAGGTTTTATCGACTAATGAGATTGTTTCAGGCCGTATGATTTTTTTAAACATATCGGCTACTAAATCATAATGGCCGTTTAAATCCTCAAAGTAATTGCCTAATTCAGAAAAGGTTATGATATTGCGCTTTGGAATAAATTTTAATATATAAAATTTGCTGAAACCATGTACCCCAGTGTGGTAGAAAAGATTGTTATAGACACGTTTGTCTCTTTCTCTCCTTAACCACGGCCCGATGCTAAATTTCCGCCAAGTTGGGTCTATGAATCTTGCGCCATGAGTATTTGCGTGAACATAAGCTTTTGCTGCAAAAAACATACAGTTGGCAAGTCCTGGACCTCCGATACGAAACCAACAATAGTCCCTGTCAGAAAGTTTTGGATAAGCATATATTGTTTTATTTTTCATAAATTATTAGTTAGATTAAATTCGCTTTTCGTCAAAGCTTTAATTTCAGCCTCTTCTTTGTCAAGGCAGCGGTATATGCCTGTTTTGATAAGTTTGCACGGTGTACCAGCAATAAGGCTGTATTCGGGGAAGTCGTAATGTTTGTTGCATAAGCTACCGGCGGCTACGATGGTATAATCGGGCAACACTGCTCCTTTCATTATGTTGGCACGGTTTCCTATCCAATTGTGAGCACCGACCACAATTGGTTTCGTCAACTCGGTCACGGAATTGTCGTTCATGTTGCGCATATAGTGGAAGGTGGTGTCGATAAGTTGGCATTCCCAAGCTATGCGCGTGTCGTGATGAATGGTGATACTGTCGTAGCAAATAATCTTTGTGCGGTTGCTTATACGCACGTTTGTTTCAATTGACAACTTTGCATTGGGTTCTATTCGCACAATCACTCCATTGCCAAGGTGGACGTTTTCGGCAAGCTCCCATGTGCCTTCGATTTGTAGCAGGGTACGGGCATCTTTGGGCGTTATAACATCTTCGCCGAAGTAGCCCATGCGTATCATGCCGAAACGTGGCGGCGATGTGAGGACTATTTTCCCTGGCAATGAGTAGAAATGGGTGTATTTCGACACCACGATGGGGAGTTTCATTGCCTGGCGGAATGGCAACATCGCGAAATTAAGATACAAAGTCTTGAACCAAGAAGTCCGTGCAAAGCGGCGCAACTTGTTTATCCGTTCCCAATTCATGATTTTTATATTGTGAAGTTGTTAACTAAGAATGCTTAGCAGCGTGTCGGCCACGAAGTCGGGCATGACACTTTGCGACAGGTGGCGGCTATGCCGCGCCATCGCAATAAGGTTTTCCACGGGAGAATTGATTATTTTCGTCATGGCTGCGGCAAGCCCGCCGACATCTTCGGCATCTACCACATAGCCATTGTAACCGTTGAGCGCAAAGTGGCGCGAAGCTCCGCATTGCCGTGTGCAGATAATGGGCAATGCCGCGGCAGTGAATTCCTGAATTACCAATGCCCAAGGCTCGAACCGCGACGGCAGAATAAAGCAGCCAGACTCGGCAGCCTCTTTGGCTAACTCGCTTTGCGGCATGAAGTCCTTGATTATGACATCGGGGTATTCTTTGCGGAATGTTTCTTTTAGAGGGCCGTCGCCCACCAATTCAAGCGACCAACCTTTCTTGTCACCGATTTTTCTCCATGCTTTCAGCATTACGTCGATGCCTTTTACTTCTACAAAGCGGCCTACGAAAAGGAATTTGTGGGGGTATGCTAGTTGTTTCCCGTCTAATGGAACTTTTAGGAACGTTTCGGTGTCGCCCGAAAAGCAGTTGAGCAATATGCGTGAAGAATCAAAACCTAATTTCCGTGCGTAGTCATATTGCAATATTCCTGCCGCCCAAATGTAGTCGAAATAACGCTTGTGGCGAAATGGTGACAGCAGGCGGTTGAGCCATTGCCGTCCGCCGCGCCACTGTGTGTCCGACATTGCCAACGTCGGCGTTCCACCACGCTTGAACATGGCGCATGCGCGGTTATATCCCTTGTCGGTCCAGCCGCTACTAACCACGCATACGGGTGACCATCGGGCGGCATCGGCGTAAAGGCTGCGAGCATCGCCGAAGTCAAAGCGGTTGATTTGCACAAGCCCGTCGATTGCCGGTGCGCGGTATGACGTTTTCGGGGCTTCCCCCCACCAATATACCACGCACCGATACCCCTTGCCGATTAGCGCGCGGAACACAGCCACGTGGTATGGCATAACGGCGAGGTTAAAGAATACAATAGTTTTCATTTCGCATTTTCGATTTGTGTCATAACTTCGTTCCACCGCGACGCGCTGAAACGCTCCACGGCCTTGCCGCCCTGGTTGGCATATCGCAATAACTCTGTATCGTCCATTGCGGCAATGCGGCGGATGTCTTGCTTGAATGTTTCTTTGTCGGATGCCACTTCGAAATAATCTATCCCGTCTAATTGCGGATAATGGATAGTGGAAATGATTATCCTGTTGTATAGTATTGCTTCAATTACTTTTGATGGGAAATTGCACAGGTTTTCGGGTGCTGACGGTTTTCGGGTGTTTAGTGAGAATGGTACAGACGACAGCAATGCTTTGAAATCATCAAACGGCATCTTACCGTGGAAATGGATGTTTGGGAATTTCTCGGCATATTCCATCATTTTTTCTTTGTGGTCGATTAGTACGCCTGAAATATGCAACGTGAGCTCGGGCATCTCGGCAAAAGCATCAAGTAACATCGAGTGCATGGCAATATTCTCTTTTAAAGCGCCCGACAACAGAAATTCACGTTTTATTGTGGTGATTGTGGGGTGTGAATTTCCTTGCGACGGAACCACGCCGGGCATGCATACTAAATTGTGCTGGTTGAATTTATTGAATGTTGACAGTGAGATGCGCCCATGCATTTGGTTGATTAAATGTCGTGCTATTTTATGAAAAATTTCGGTAGGCGTGAAATCAAGGATAATGATGTTTTGCTGTACGCTCGGCTTGAATAATTTAATCAGCAGGAACAATAGGATGTTTAGTGTAGTCAAATTGTAATACCATACTTTTGCCCCGTGGGGTATTATTTTGAAAAGTTGGTATTGTTCTATGAAACGGGCTAAATATAGCTTTATTCGCCCTTTGCACCTCCATTTTGAGTATATGGCTGTGAAAGAGTTGTCATCTGGCTTGTCTAAATTGCCTTTGACAAATCCAGGGTAAATGGAATAAACTTTGTCAAAACAGTGTCCCTCAATCAAGTTGTGGTTGAAATTACTGGCTGATATGGATATGCCGTATTCTATTATTTTATCTTTTGGAGAAATATGAGTAACGAAAATGCGCATGGTCTTTAGTGTGATTTTTCTTTGTTGTTGAGCCATTCGTGGTAATTTTTTTCAAGGACTTCACGTGGAATGCGTTCATTTTCGGCGTAAAGAAGTTTCTCATGTTCGATAATGTCATCAACTGGCCATTTGAATTTCACAACTTTTGCTGGGTTTCCTACCACTATGGCGTATGGTGGTATTTCTTTGGTTACCACTGAGCAGGCACCTATAATGGCACCACGTCCGATGTGTGCGCCAGACAATAAAGTTACGTTAATCCCTATCCATACATCTTCTTCTACGACGATGTCCTTATATACATTGTCATCGTTAGCTCCAGTCCTGAATGTGCCTAATCGTTGTTTATGATTAGACGTAATAACAGTAAGCCCTTCTGCTGCTCCCGATTCACGTTTCATTATGAATTTGCTGTTGCCTGTCGTCATTATCGTCGAACGGCATCCTATACGAGCATGGTCATATAGATATATATTTTGGGGTTTCTTTAAGTCGGCAGGAATACCAAGAGAGGCGTTTTTCCCAAATTTCCCTAATTGGGCTGGGTTGGGTTCTACATAGTAATGATGAAAAATGCCGAAGGCATGTTTTATCCTTTTTAAAATATTCATGTGGATTTATATATATTGTTTGCAATTTGGTATTTTCCCAAACAATGATTGTCTAAATATGTATAATATTAGAATCCATTCTAATGGTGGTATATTTATGGGAAAGACAGGAAAAATAGGAGATTGAAAAAGTAATTGGGATAATTGTCCGAATAGCAAAATGTCAATTATTGTTTTTGTATATTTTAATTTAAGACAAATGTATTCTAAAATGAAACAGAAAATACCCCACATTACAATGCCTCCCCAAAAACCAAAATCGTAGTATAAATAAGGCAAAGAAGACTTAACTGTAACAGATAATCCAATGTTGTCAGATATTGATTCGTTAAAACGGTTGCTCATAGGAGAACTGATCCAAGAGATTAGAAATTCGCTACGTCCATATTCCAAATCGTAAGTTCCAGGTGGATACTGTTTGAGTACCATATTGGTTATTCTTGTTCCATCTGTAAAATATTGATATTTGTCAAGAAGAGGATAGTGTTTATTCGGGTCTGACCGTAATATGCCTATAATGGAAAAGAGGCTTACAAATAGTACGGCAATGAAAATTATTTTTTTATAATCTGCCCTTAATGTTGACTTGTCCAATATAGAACTTTGTCTTGATAGAAAGAATGTTACAAAAAAAGGTAGTGTTGAACTTAGAATCCATACTCTGCCACCAATTGACATATTGATCAAGGAACACGATATTATGGTTAATAACAGTTTCTTGATATTAATGCCTTCTATTCCCATTTTGTAGCCTAATAGCATCAAGTAGAATGAGCCTAAGATATTAATATGTCCTGATAACCGTTTGACGATAGAGAAAATACCGGTTCTTTCAACAGAAATTGCCTTGACTCTATAATCACTGAAATTTTCAATGCTGCCAATGGAGGATATTATTAATATTAATAATATTATGCCAGTGGTTGCGCATAAATATGGTATCCACCAATATGTTTTTAATATGTTGTTTAAAGCTAAATTGTCAATTTGATTTTGGTATGTTTTCTGATTTTGTGTAAAAATGTGTACAAGTGAAAAGCCTACAACTGAAGCAGAAACAATGCCACACATATATGCTGCTGAATGGGAAAAGGCGTTCTCTCCATAATGAGATGACACATGAATCCCTTTTATTTGAAATATAATTATCAAGGCTGTTATTCCCCATGAAATTGTATGCAATGTTGAAGGCATAAATAGTCTATACCTGCGTTGCTGCAACATGAAGAATAAGAATGCTACACAAATCGCTAACGTCCAATATGTAAAAATAAGAGGCATTTTTTAGTTTTGGGTAGTAAAAGCGTTGTGCTTATTTCTTTGAATGATATTTAAGATCGTCTTTTTCTCATCATTTGTCAAGCCGACGAGCCAATATATCGGAATGTTTACTATCATGGATATTATAAGAGCAATTATCCAATTTACGTTTAATAGCTGTATAATACTTGTTATAATACAGATTGGCACAATTGCAGAGATCAAAGGAAGCATTACATTTTTATTGAAAATTGGTATTGATATACCTGAGATCTTGTGTGAATAGTATAATCGAATTATACCACCAATAATAGACCTGTATATCAACCAATTGATCAATCCCCAATATGGAGCAAAACCAAAATGGAACATAATGAATGTTGCAAGTATTGTAAAGATATTGGGAATCATAATTGCGATACTAAATTTTTTTATATCGCCATTTGCAGAAATTGTTTGATATAAAATTGTACCTATTTGATCTATCAATGCTGAGATTAGCATGATCAAGCAAAAAATAGCAGTATAAGAAGGAACAGCGTGTAACCAAAGGTTTAAAATAGGTTCGATAAAAAATGAGACTGGTATGCAGAAGAAAGAAAGAAGTAAGAAAGATAGTTTGCAACTTTTGTATGTAATATTCAAAACTGCATTTTTTTGTTTAGCACCTTCGCTTTTGACGAGTATTGGTGTTATTGCTTTGACTAAATTTGCTGAGATGCCCATCAGTACGCCCGATAGTTGAGTAGCAATTCCCAAAGCAGCATTTATTTCTGTACCAAAGAAGTGGTTGATTATGATATTTGTCCCATATAATGAAATCATGGCTGATGATATGTTAACCATGTTCCAGCCGGCGAATGAGGTGATTTGCTTGACTGTGTTTTTGTTGTAGTAGCGGCGGATTTCGGTGTGGCGGCTTTCTTCGTAGTGGCGTGTGCAGTAATATTTGGTTATTGCCCGCAGCAGCCACGATTCGGCGGCCATCATTATGGCATATAGCATTAGCCGCTCGGTATCGACATACATCACTATGAGGGCTATCACGAACTTGAACAGCACGTCGCAGATGCCTGCAATGCTGTAAAAGCGCATGTTCTCGTGCGCATTGAGCAGTGCGTCGTATGGCACTATGGTGATTGAGAATACCGTGCTGAACACCATGCAGGCATATACGCCCATGGCGACTGTTTCTCGCCCGTCGGGAATATTGAGCACCCCGTTGAAAAATACGAACGCCGCCGCAATTAGCAGCAAGGCCGTGACAGCCGCCACGCCATAGTGGACGAGCTGGGCGTTATTGAATATTTCCTTTATCCTGTCGCGATCGCCCTGCCCCTCGGCATAGCTTATAAACCGCTGGGTGGCCGTACTCATCGAGGCGGTGAGGAAACCGAGCATGGTGATGGCACCGCCAACCACGTTGTATAGGCCGTAGTCGCTCGCGCCGAGGGCTTGCAGCAGTATGCGCGTGGTGAAGATGTTCACCAGTATGCTTGCTGCCATGCGGGCGTAGAGCCAAATGGTATTTTTTATTACGCGCTGGGCGGTTGACATTGTTGCCGTGGGGTTACTTGGAGTAATAGTTGCTGGAGGCGTAGCCGTAGTGGTAGCCGTAGCGGGAGTGGCGGGTGCCAGCGGTGCCGTTGAGCACCAAGGCCATGCCGGGGTAGCGATGTTCGTCGTAGAGGCGTTGCAGCTGTGGGAGCATATCGCGCTCAAGCAGCCCGGCGCGGACGATGAACATGGTGCGGTCGGCCACTTTGGATATGATTTGCGTGTCGGCCACCACGTCGATGGGCGGGCAGTCGATGAAGATGTAGTTGTAACGGGTGCGCAGCTCGTCGATGAGTGTGGCAAAGCGCGGCTCGGCAAGCAGCTCGGTGGGGTTTGGCGGAATGGTGCCCACGGGGAGTATGTCGAGCGTGGGATGGCCGTCGGCCTGAACTATTGCCGGAGCGATGTCGTCGATGCGGCGGGCGAGATAGTTGCTAAGACCGTGGTGCGGACTGCCGACGTAGGCCGATGCCGATGCGCGGCGCAGGTCGCCGTCGATGACGAGCACCCGGCGGCCCTTCAGGGCAATGCAGGCGGCGGTGTTTACGGCCAGGAACGTCTTGCCGCTGCCGGGGTTGAACGAGGTGAACAGCGTGACGGTGGCTTTGCCGTCTTGGCTTTGAGCATCACCGCCGAGCATGAACTCGATGTTGGTGCGCAGCACGCGGAAGGCTTCGTTGACCACGTCGCGGCGGCCCTGGCTGATGACTATCTCGCCGGTGCCGCCGGCTTGCCGTTTCTTGCCCTTGGCGGCGGCAAGCGGTATCTCTCCTGCGAGGGGGAGCGTAAGCACCTCAAGGTCTTTTCGGCCACGCAGGCGAGTGTTGAGGCTTTCATGGGCAAATATTGTGCCGAACGGCACTATAAGCCCCAGTGCTATGGCCACCAACAGGATGTTTTTCTTTACCGGAGCGGTGGGGGTGGGGCTGCCGGTTGGCGGCGTGATGACGCGGGTGTTGTAGGCGGTGAATGCCTGTGACAGCTCGTTTTCCTCGCGCTTTTGCAGCAGGAAGAGGTAGAGCGACTCTTTCACTTTCTGTTGCCGCTCGACCGACAGCAGGTACTTGCCCTGCGAGGGGTTGGCGGCGAGCTGGGCTGTGGTGTGCTGCTCGCTTTGTTGCAACGATTGCAGTTGCGTGTTGAGCGTCACCATCAAGTTGTCAATTGACGAGACGATGGCTCCGCGCAGGTTTTGCAGCGACTGGTCCATGTCGGCTACGAGTGGGTTGCGCTCGCTACTGTTGGCCACAAGGTCGTTGCGGCGCAGCTGTAAGGTGTTGTATTCGGATATTTGTGCCTCGATGGCCGAACTCTCGATGCCCGAGTTGGCCGGGATGAGCTGGTTCTTGGCTGTGGCGTTGGTGAGGTAGTTGCGGATGTAGCGTGCCATCGACAGTTGCGTGTTCAAGGTGAGAATCTGCGCCGATGTCGCGCTACTTTGTTCCATGTACATGCTGGCTGCGGCCTGCACGTCGGGGAGCAGGTTCTGGCTCTTGTACGATGATATGCTCTCGTCCACGTTCCCAAGTTCCTGTTCAATCACGCCCAGACGCTCGTTGATGAACATCGACGTGCTCACGGCCACTTGGTTCTTGTCTTTTATCCAGTTTTCATTGTAAACGGCTATGACGGTGTTGAGAACGTCCTCGGCTCGCTGTATGCTTACATCGCTGAACGACAGGCTAATGACGGTGGATTTTTCATCGTTCAGTGCCACCGTCAGGTTCGATGCGTATGCTCGTGTGGCCTCCATCAGCCCGGTGCGCGACACATACACAGGTTCGGGGTATATAGTGGCTGAAGTGTCGGCGGCTGTTGCCTTCACCGTTATCATTCCCATTGGTGTTGCAACGGTGTCGCCGGGCAGGATTTCGGTTTGCAGGTCGTATTCCTCGCCTTTATATACGAAGTCGGCCAATTTTATTTGTCCGCCGTCGGCAGGATATATTGTGAACGTGGCATTGTCGTTGTCCTGAAGGTCAAAGAACTCCACTGCATAAGGGCAGTTGGAACTGTAAAGCACTTGACGATAAAATCGCCCGTTGGTGTGGTAGTTGATGTCGAGGTGCAGGCGGCGCACCACATCGGCCATTACCGAAGGGGACTGCAGTGATTGTATCTCGTTGTTTACGTTTGTGTTGGTTTTGAATATGTCGAAGTCGCCCAATACGCCGGCATCGCCCATCTGTCCGCTGCTGCCTTCTTCCTTAATCAGCAGCGATGCCGAGCGTGTATATACAGGTGGCGTGGCAAGGATATATACTATTGCTATACACAGGGCTAAAACTATTGAGATTGCGAACCAGTACCACTTT
The DNA here is from genome assembly GCA_949289215.1 of uncultured Bacteroidales bacterium. GTDB lineage: Bacteria > Bacteroidota > Bacteroidia > Bacteroidales > Muribaculaceae > Avimuribaculum. The sequence goes on from CASENC010000038.1 coordinate 130,362, forward strand.
GCCAAGCAAATTGGTAAGATATCGGATATACGAATGAAGTCGCTTTCGGTTTGACGTTGTATGTTATTGTTTTCTTGAACCGCCATTTTTCGTAGTTTAATGAAGTTTGTTGGTTAGTTTACTATGAGGATTGCCACCGATGTAAGTAATGAGGCAAGTGAAATCCAAAAAGCGGTGGAGCGCACGTTGTTGCCGTTAACCGTGGATTGGCGTGCACGCACGCTGTTGGGTTCGACATACACCACATCGTTTTGTTGCACGTAGTAAGCCGGTGAAGCATATATGTTGCTGCCCGAGGTTAGGTCGAGCGTAAATATGCGCTGCGTGTCGCCGTCTTTGCGCAACAGCATCACGTTGGTGCGGTTGCCGTATATGGTAAGGTCGCCGGCTTGGCTAAGCACATCAAGTATGGTTGTGCGGTCGCGTTCGATGGCATAACGTCCGGGACTGTTCACTTCACCCAATACAGACACGCACAGGTTCATGAACTCGACGGTGACAACGGGGTCTTTAACAAGATTGTCACGGACAAGTTCCTCCTTGATGTATTCGGCAATTTGTGTACGCGTCTTACCTGCCACGTAAATTTTACCAAGCACCGGGAAGTCGATTTCACCATTGGTATCGACTGTATATCCCGCGATGCCTTGATTGTTACCTTGCATATCAGAAATTTGTCCTATTTGCTTATTGACGATAGGAAGGTTGAAAAGCGCAGTGAGTTGCGGGTCACGACTGTTGACAACAATTGAGATTTTATCCTCCGGTTGAATCGTAACGGCCATGGCCTCGGCTGTTACTGTTACAGTGTTGCCTGGTTTAAGGTCTTGGAAATAAGTAACGTCCTTGGTTGAGCCGCAAGAGCTTGCAATTAGCATTAGCACCGAGGCCAGCATGGCACAAGTGCCGTTCAGGAAGGGGAGCCTATTCATAAATATCATTTAAAATGTGTGTGTGAATAATCAACTATTTGGTCTATATTTGTTTTGTATGTTGGTGTTTATGCGGTACTGTCATCCTGTGCCGTCATATCAGTTGGATGTATTCGGGTTCCACTTCCACGGCGGCGGCAAGCAGCGTGGGCAATTCCACAAGCAGCCGCTTGCGGCGCGAGCCGCG
>CASENC010000039.1 GCA_949289215.1 uncultured Bacteroidales bacterium
CATAATCGGTAAACTCGAAATTCTCCGTAATTACTTCCGGAAATACTGTTCGTAATACTTGCCATTGTTTCATGCCACAAAGATACGTCTTTTACAAGATACGAGCATGAACCCCAACCAGGTTTTCGGACTGACCCAAAATAACTATTTGATTGTCAATTATTCAGCCTTTTTCCAAGACCATATGGGAATGTATAGAAGCAACGTGTCATGTGCGCCAATACCACTTGATGCGAGTAAAAAACATTGTAACCAGGAGCGACAATGTGGTCAACACTACACCTTGCAAGAAGCCAAGCCATGGACTTGAATACATTAATGACATAAACGGAGCCAACACGCCGCATATATTCAATACCGGCATTATCAACAAATCTCCTGCAACATATGCTACCATGGGGTTTTGCCCCGACATAACAAGGAAGGCCGTCGAACGTCGGCACTTGAAGTAGTCACATATCACATGAAACACTATCAGTGCCATGCAGGCTAAGCCGGAAGTAACAAAAAAGTAGCTTATAGTGGCATAATCCTTTTTTATTCCACCTTGAAATGGTTCAAAACAAAGGCCTATGAGCAATAATGCCGCACCAAGATGCAACAACCGCACCCACAACCGTGCCGACCCTACAGGCCGCGACAGCACAAGCCGCATTGCAAATAACAAGATTAAGCTTATAATCACATTTGCTACAAGATAACGGCTATATAGGCACACGAGATTGGAAACTATGAGAGTTAATGCCAACATCATGCAAGCCGATGCACGCCAACGCCCTGGCTCAACACCGTCGCCTGCATTGTCGCTTCGCATCCACTGCAACAAATAATCTCCTGCCATGCTTCCCGGCAAGACTATAAACAAATATTTCAAGTAATCAAACTTGTAAAGCCACGACAGCGGCGAATAGTCAAACACGGCCTTGGTCCATGACCCTGCAATCTCCCCACTTAATGTCAAGCCCAGCAATACCACCATGACTGTAATACGTGCAAGCCAATTATCCATGGTGAAGATATATATCACGGAACCAAACACCGCCATATTGGCAAGCAACAGAATTATTACATTGCTCGTATATAAGCTGAACGGCCCGGCAGCATAATCAGTAACGGCAAGCATGACCACGGCAATGGCATAAGCCCCCACTTTGACTGCAACATGCGCCCATTGCGGCATATTCCACGGCAGACGCATAAACATGGGAAAAAGCACGGCAAAACATATTATAGCCAGCAACCATGAACGCAAATCTTGCGGAGAACTGAGCATATAAGGATAAAAATGCTGTATGAAGATAGCAAAAAATGCCAGTTGAAAGCCCCTCAAAACAGCATCGATAACAAGACGCAAACGGCTCTCTCCCTTCTCGCGGCGTTTCTTGATTGAAAACGGGAACGCTGCCCCCATAGCAAACAAGAAAAATGGGAACACTAAATCAACCCACGTCAATCCCGGTAAAAGCGGATTAAACTCATGGGTGGGCGGAGGTGTTTGCGCATGATACATCCATCCGGGCAAGATGCCGCCGACGACAGTCGCCGACAGCACCATTGTCAGGATAGCATAACCGCGCAACGCATCAAGCGAATATGCGCGACGAGCTGCATTTGTCATATCGCACCGGCTTTTTTCATTCCAGCTTCGACATACCCCCACAAATCACGGTCTATGACATGCACAATGTCAAAAACCATCAGCCCATCAGACTTTTGCATATTGGTGACGATTGCATCGGTCAACTTTTGCGGGTTGTCATAATACTGATTTACGAGCAATCCGCCCATAAACTTGTTTTTACCCATTATCTGGCGCAAATGCTGGCACGAACCTTCAACGCAATACCATGTTCCCGACTGTCCGCGGCTATCGGTCTCGTTCCACACCACATGATTGTTGCGGCCATATTCTTCAAGAGTAATATCGGTATAATAATTACCCGTTGCATAAAGGTCGATAAGTTCGGCATATCCGTAATTTTTATATTCGGGAGTAGCCCAGTCATAATCAAGGCTCGGATCGTAAGTCTTGCTGGCAAAATTCACACCCACTTCATAATACGATGGATACCATGCTCCTGTATAAGTACCAAACGACACTTCAGGATTTGCGGCCTTCACGGTTTTACGTGCCTGTGCCATGAAATCGTAAATGGTTTTAGTGCGCCATTCAAACCATTTTTTCGACAATTTTCCCGGCACCGGAACATATCGTCCGGCATCACCTTTTTCCCACGTCAAGATATCTTCGGGGAATTTCTCAACCTTGCTACCGATATATTCTTCAAATTTTTGGCGCGACAAATCCGAGAAATCGGCACGTATGCCATCATAACGCACACGGTCGAGCATCACACCATCAAGTGCAGGATATTTTTTGACAAGCTCGGTGAGTATATTCAAAATATATGTTCGGTACTCATCATTCACAGGATTGACCATTGCACCATAGTCCTGTTTCATCTCGGTTATCGGCACAATGCCCTTTTCCGGGTCATACACCATCGAAGACCACTCGGGATGCTGCGAATACACAACACCACGGTCGAAATAGTTATGTCCGGCGCAGAACACATTAAGCGACGCATGAATTTCAAGCCCCAATTTGTGCCCTTCTTCAATAAAGTAACCCAAATAGTCGAAATCGCCGCGACGAGCACCGTTCCATTCTTCCATGCGTGGAGCATACTCGCTGCCATACAGCACTTCTCCCGTAATCGGGCGCACATCCACTATTGCATGAGTAAACCCGAGCGACTTTATTTTCTGCAAATAATAATCGATAGAGTCTTGCTGCTGGAACCGTGCAAAATTAGCTTCGGCATCAAACCACATCAACGCCGGTTTCACATTCTCGCCGGCTTCTCCGGCTTGCTTTGAGTTGCCGCAGGCACATAATGCCACGGCAAGCATCAATGCTGATATCAATTTAACAGGTTTCATTAATTTCATTTGTCGATTTTTTGTGTATATACATTACCAAAACGGTCGGTGACACGCACCTCTATCTTCGCATTGGCATTTTGCGGAGTAGCGCGGAACATATGCGGCGTCTTCATGGGACTTATCCATTCATATTGCACACGTTCCTTGTCGGCACATATCTCGGCGGCCATCGGGTCATAGCCCTCAAAGCGCGTCATCTCGCCCATTACTTTACCGTTTTCCAACCATTCCACTCGCCACTGCTCATCCCAGTTCCACACATTTGCAATTATGTCGGCCGGGTATTCATTCGATGCCCCGACAGGATAAGCCCTCAACTGGTAATCGACGGGATAACCCATGCTCTTATATACCCATTTTACATCGGTACCATCCACTTCATACACACCATAGCCTTGCGGTGTACCATCCATGCATACCGGAGCTTTCCACCATATTCCACACACGGCAGCCGTGTTGTGTTCCATAAGAGAATCGTTGAAACATACATTCCAGTTAAAATGCGTATGCCCCGTCAGGAAATGCGCATTACGTCCTTCAAGCAATTGCCACAGACCGGCTATGTTGTTGGTTTGGTCGCTTTGCAGAGTATTCCACGCCAACTCTTTTTCAAGATTTCCGGGAATATGCATGATTACAAATACCAGCCTGTCGGCAGGCACACGAGCAAGGTCCTTCTCTATCCAGCGGTAAGTACGCTCATCGATATAGCCTATATACTGGTAATCGCGGTCAACATAAAAGTTATTATCCAAAACAATGTAATGTGCCAACCCTTTATTAAACGAATAATATATAGGGCCGAAAAGACTTTCAAACTTTGCGTAGGAATACTCGAAAGTACGCCCACCATAAGTCATGTCGTGATTACCTATTGTGCGCCACACAGGCATATCCATGCAAGCAGCAACATCGATATACGGCTCGAAAAGCGACGGAGTGTCTCCGACCATGTCTCCAAGGTCAATGCCAAACACATCGTTTTTTTCACGATAACCGGCGGCAAAAGCCGTCAAGTCCTTGAGCAATTCATTGTAGGTAGCCAAATCGTCCAACGAGGTAAGTTGCACATCGGCCTGCACAAGTGCCACATGGCGAGTGTCATCAACCGGATTTTTTTCAAGCTCGAAATCATATTGCGACCGCCCCGGTTCCACCGGAATATAGAACTGTGGCACAGTTTTCTCCACACGGGGCAAATAACCGCTCGGAGTAGTAATGTACACAAACCGCGCATCATTGTCAAGCTCCATGCTGTAACGGCCTTCACCATCGGTGGCCACACAATTGTAACCATCGGTAACCATCACATCGGGCAGTCCGGTTCCGCCACAGGCTACACGTCCTGTGGCTGTAACGCCTGCCATAGCACTTGCAATGCCTCCAAGCATTGCAAGTGTTGATACCAATAATTTTATCATAGCATTATTCATTTTCTACCAATGTACTCATATACTCTTCAAACCCCTGCTTGAAAGCATCCCAGTAATTATACATCTTGATATGACATAAGTCAAACACAAAAAAGCCATCGCTGGCAGTGATGCAAGCATCTATGGCATCGGGAATCAATGCAGCCTGTCCGCCATCGGTCCAACCGGTACTGTTACCTATGTCTGGTCCGCCTGAGAATGGCACATCGCCTTGCAACAATTCGCGTCCCTGCTCACAGAAACCCTGCATGGTCCATTCGCCCGAACCATATATACCAGAAGTAGAAGCATATGCGCCAAGGAACATGAAGTCCATATGATCGGCATAACCATAAGTGTGATAGTCCTCGGTAGCCCATTCGGGATACTTGGCAGCAGTGTCATATTTGGGGCTTGCCCAGTTAACACCCGAAGTGTAATAAGTAGAATACCACGCACCCACATATGCGCCGAAGCGAATGGTATCATTCACTGCCTTCACTGCATCACGGGCATCAACCATGAAATCATGTATCACTTTTGCACGGAATTCAAGCCACTTTTTAAAGTATGCAGGTTGATCGGCCTCGGCCGGCAATTCACCGGTGCCGGGAGCCATGATATCGGCCGGGAAGTTTGCTACTGTCTCGCCGATATATTCCTCGAACTTCTGGCGAGATACATCCGAGAAGTCGCTCATAAGCCCGTAATCGTCATAGCGACAACGGTCGAGGATTATACCATCGAGGTTATATTTTGCCAAATCACGCAACATTTGCAGCGCGAAAGCCTGCACATCGTCGTTGGCCGGATTAAGGAACTTTGCACCATAATCGCTCGAATCATCAAGCAAGTCCATGGTATTCGTAAGCCCGTCGGCAGCATTTATCACCGTAGCCCAGTCTTTTTTATCCTCGTCACGGAAAAGCATACCGTCAGATCCAAGGCCGTAAGGGCACAGATACCCACCGACAAATGTATTAATCGAAGCATTCACACGAAGCCCAAGTTTGTGGCCTTCATCGATGAAAGCCTGCAGATAATCGAAATCCTCGGTACGTTCAAGCCACACATAACCATTATTGGTCCACGCATCTACACGTGTCAACGGGTCGGCTACGGTTGATGTAAACAGCACGTCGCCCGATGTCGGACGCACGTCCACTATAATATCGGTAAATCCTGTTTCCTTTATCTTGGCCAAATCGGCAGCAATATTTTCGCGACTGTTGGCATAATCATCGAAATTGGCAGCGGCATCAATCCACACATAGCGAGGCTTGGCTTCCACAACCACCTCGGTGGTATCTCCACCTGGTTCTTCGGTTGCGCCATTGCCCCACGGCCATTCAGGCAGGGCTTTATCATCTTCACATGAAGCAAACGACAAGCAAAAAGCTGCAACACAACTGTAAATAAGATATTTCTTCATCAAAAAAAATTTTAGAACAAAACGTAAAACAAAGAAAAAGTATGTCAAAACAGGCGGCATCCCACGTTATCCTTCCATGGGTAACGTAGAGACGCGATTCGCGATTAATCGCGTCTCTACTACTCTGTAAGGGCTACGCCCGTCTTGACATACCGGGAAATAACTCTATTTAATCATCTATACAATCGGCAACATAACCATTAACCGATGCACAGTTATTATCATAGAAGTAAATGTAGAGATTATAGCCATCGGCCGACGGAGCAAGCAATACGTCACCCGATGCGCATATACCTTGCGTGTCATAGCTTGGCAACGAATTGTTCGACAGAATCAATGCAGGTGCAGTAAACACGTCACCCGAGAACTGGCTCATGTCGGTAATGTCATATACATAAATTTGAGGTGTCAATCCCCATTGCGGGAAGTGCGGAACAACGCCCAATGCCAAGTAGCGAGCATTATTGAACTGCTTCGTGTCAAGGTTGTTCGGGTTGTTGTTACCATCAGCTCCGGCCAATGCGGTAACAATGCTACCTGAATTATCGAAATAGATGAGCTGGTTGTCGCTATAATAGCTCAAGAAGTAACCACTGTTGGCATCTACCGATTCGGCAACCACGTTAGTTGCATTAACAGGCGACGGGCCCCATGAGTGACCTGCAGCACCTGCAATGTCGATAACCTCGGGCGACTGAGCCACACCGTCAACTACCCTGATGCGAGTAATCGTGCTTGAATTTGTCACACCGCTCACACCCTCATTGGTAACTACTATTGTAGCATTGGTGGCAATATTACCTATCACCTTCATCTCATAACCCATTGGCAACGAAGAACTGTTGGTAAACGAGGTGAACAACGTCGGAGCATCGGTTACCGATGAAGTGGTGTAGATTTCAAACGTCTGCCCGCCTTCGGCATGATTGGCAATGAGCAGGTGGTCACCTTCGTCGCTGGTTATGCTTGCAGCTGTTGCCGAGCCAAGGTTTATCACGCCTTCGCGAGTACCGGTAACACGGTTTACATAGAACGGAGTTGTGCCGTCACCCATGCAGATTACCAGTGAATTGCCTATTGCACCCAGCGAAGGAGCATTGGTTGCAACCAACGGTATTTCAAGTATAGCCGTAGCATCGATGTTGAACAACGGCTTGAGGCTTTCCTTGTTGATACCTTGCTTAACCTTCGGCGGAATGCTCTTGACAACGGTATAAGTGCGGCTGGTGGTGCCATTGTGTGCCGTCACGGTGAGTTCCACAGGCTCGTTGTAGTTAAGCGGTGTGGTGCTCGGGTCGGGCGATATGGTGGCATGAGCCGATACTTGGAAATTGGCAAGACACGACGACAGGTCTTCGGCCGAAATCAACGATATTGTGTTGTCTGCACTGTTGATGATACCTGTCACGGCAGGTTCCACAAGGCTGAAGGTAATCATTTCACAAGCATCCGACTTGGTGCGCTCGCCGGTGATACAAATCTGACGCGATGAACCATCGGGTGCGGTAAGTGTAAACCAATTCTCCTTATTAAGGTCGAGAGTGCCCAATGTGGGGGCCAGAATATAATTATTATTCATTACCGCAGTAACCTTCATCGACGACATAAAATCCTCGGTTGGATTATCGCTATCCACAGGGAAAAACCAAGGCACAGGAATTACAAAGCGGTCCTTGGCATAGTCTTCGGGTGTAATGTTCCACACCACGGCATCCGACTCGGCATACTGCCCTTCGGTAAACGTCGCGGTGAGACTCGTTATTCCCTGCCTCGTGGTGTCGATGCTCACATATTCGGGATCTTGGCAGGCTGCAAGCATCAGCGCAAGCCCCATTGATAAAAATATACTTTTTTTCATAATTGAGATTTCAATTTAGTTTTTTATATGGGATTATTGCCATTCGGGATATTGGTCAACGAGTTGGTTACCGTCGATTTCCGAACTTGGCAGCGGGCACTGATACATCTTGGCCGGGAAATTCATATTCTTGTGGTCAACCTCGACATAAGTGTAAACAAATGATCCGTTTGCCTGCTTCTCTATCTTCAAGCCATGGCGACGAATACCGGTGAATGCCGTGTGCGACAATCCCCAGCGGCGCATATCCCAATAATAGTAACCTTCGCACATAAGTTCCACCTTGCGTTCCTGGCGTATGGCAGCCATCAGGTTGTCGCCGCTTTGGTCGGTGTAAGGCAGGCCCACACGTCCGCGCACTTTGCGTACAGCCTCGTTGGCATCGGTCACATCGCCGGTATGGTAGCAAGCCTCGGCATAGTTAAGTAGCAATTCGGCATAACGCATATCTATCCATGGTGTCGTACCGTCTTGTATCGTAAGGAAACTGTGTTTTTCGTCCACAAGCTTCTTCAGGAAATATCCGGTAACAGTACGCCCGTTAGCTGTCGGGTCGTTATACCATTCGCACCAACCGTCGGTACCGCCTACATACGGCTCAATGGCGCGACCTTTCCACTGTGCGCCATTGTAAAGCACCGATGCGGCAAAGCGCGGTTCAAGCTGGTCATACGGGGGAACAGCCTCGGTTCCCGTGGTGCTGTGCCACTCGCTCCAGTCGGGGAAACCGCCCGTATTGGCAAGTTCAAATGATTCCACCATTTCTTGCGTAGGATTGGCAAGGCCGCCGGTCTGTGCGTTACCGTCGAGTGCCTGGTCGCCACCGGGAGCATACAAATTATCCCAAGTAGTAGAAACACCGTTGGCAGCATTATAGTCATATTCCCATATAGCCTCTATGCCATTCGACGTGAATGCCTCGGCATAAGTGGGAGCAAGATCATAAAGCTCCATATCCATCACTTTCTTGCCTGCATCGCGAGCATCGTTCCAGCGCTCGGCATAAAGCATGGCACGGCACAGAAGGGCATAAGCAGCACCGCTGGTTACACGTCCGTTTGATGTTTTATCTACAGGCAGGTTGTCGCCGGCAAACTTCAGGTCGTTGTAAACGAAATCCCATCCTTGCTCTTCGGTACTGAGAGCCTTGTTAGGCTGAATTTGCGAAAGGTCGCGGTCATATATGATTACTTCCTTGTAACGTTTCACAAGGTCGAAGTAAAGCATACCGCGGAAGAAACGCAATTCGGCTTCAAGGCGAGTTTTATCGGCCTGATCGAAAGTTGCATATTCATAAAGGTTGCTCAAGGCTTCATTCACGCGGCGCACCTTATCATACACCTCGCTCCAGTTGCCAAGATAAACAGCCACGTAATTGGCCGTCAAAACGGCATCTTCGCCATAAGAAAACTCACTGGGAATATAGTGATACTTGCTATAATTGGTATCACCGTATTTTATCATGTCGGTAAGCCCCTCGGTCATGCCTGCGGTACATTGCCCGCCGTCCGAGTCGTCATAATACGGGCTGAAATAATCGGTAATGTGATAGAAGTAATTGACAGCATACTCCGCTCCTGCGACGCTCGCCCAAACGGTCTTGTCCGATACCTCGTCGGTGGGAGCCATGTCCAAGTAGTCGCTACAAGAGCCAAGGCTCAACAATGCGGCTGCCAACATACCTGTATATATTCGTGATTTCATAATTTCTGTAATGTTTCTTGTTTTAGAATGTCAATGTTAAACCTCCCATTACGGTACGCTGTTGCGGATAGTAACCATTGTTCACTCCCGGAGACTCGGGGTCGATACCGTCGGGCAGGCCATCGATAGTGAACAAGTTAGAGCCTTGCACATACACGCGAATGCGCTCAATGCCTATTTTATCCATCCACGGTTGTGGCAATGTATAACCGATAGTCATAGATTTCAGACGTATATACTTACCGTCGCGCAACCAGAATGTAGAAGCCAAGCCGTTGTCGCCGCCATGGGTGAGGTTGCCGGCCGTGATGCGTGGGAATTCCCCATCGGGGTTATAAACGCTGTAGGCGTTTTCAACCAAATACAACGGCGAGTTCATGCCATCCTTAAAGGTCTTGGTCCAAACGGTGTTATCGTCATAACCATTATAATAGGTACCCGTCATCGACACGTCAAATATTGCACCACCGGTGAATTGCATATCCAGGTCGATGCCGTTCCAGCTTGCATTAAGGTTCAAGCCGTAGGTAACAGCCGGGCGATTGTCATGACCTATGCGGGCACGGTCGCTCCAGTCAATCTTGTTGTCGCCGTTAAGGTCGCGATACTTTATATCACCCACGTTGGGGCGGCTGCCATACCAGGCCGAGTTGCTGATTTCCTCCTCGCTGCGGTAAAGCCCGTCGGCAATCCAGCCATATTGTGCATATACACTCGTTCCGGTAACACGAATCCATTCGGGGTCATTGGCTCCGTCGGCGGCATAGCGCAACCAGCGGTTCTTTGCCCAGCTCACATTGGCCGAAATGCCGTAATCAAATATTTTGCCGCCAAGCATAAAGTGGTTGCGGTGGGAAACAGTCACATCAATACCGCGTGTGTCGATTTTGTTATAGTTTGCCCACGAGTTATAATAGCCACCCATCGATGGAGGATATGTGCTGCCACCCATTTGGGTAAGGATATCATAAGTATAGTTATAGAAGGCATCAAATTCAACACCCAGCATACTGTTCCACATATTCAAGTCGAAACCCACATTATACGACAACGTCTTTTCCCAAGTAAGCGTGTTGTTAGGCACGGCACTGGTGTACATGGTTGTCATGGAATTATTGCCTATCATCACATTGTCCCCGTAAGCATATGTGGCAAGGAAACGATATGGAGTCACATTATCCGAACCAAGCAAACCTATAGAGCCACGTATCTTAAGGTCGTTGATGAAAGTCAAGTCCTTCATGAAATCTTCACGAGAGATGCGCCATGCAACCGAACCCGAAGGGAAGAACCCCCAACGCTTGCCCGACACATTGCCGGCAAAACGGTAAGAGCCGTCGTAACGGCCGGTAAACTCGGCCAGGTATTTTTGGTCATAGTCATACTTCAAACGGAACACATAACCTATGCTGCGGCGTGCATCGCTGCTACCGGCAATAGAACCGGTTGCATCGGGATTACCGAAGTTGAGTTCGGGAAGCGAAGCAAACGGCACATCTTGTGCATAAGCGGCAAGATTATTGTACTTCCAGTCTTGGATTTCAACAAGAGCAAGGAAATCCACATTGTGCAAGCCAAACGAGTTGACATAAGCAATGCTACCCTGTCCCACCATTTGGCGAGTAGTTGCCTGCCCTTCACCAAGTTTATTAGATGCATTACCGCGTGGGTCAAGCATACTTTGATAATTAAGCGACTCGACATTAGTAGTAGGCTTGGTAACCATCATTGTATAATAAGGTGTGGAAAGATTTTTGCTCCACGAAGTGCTGTAGTCATACGACCCGTTTACCTTCAACGTCAAACCTTTCACCCAAGGCACATCATATTGCAAAGCCACATTTGATTCGATTGCCGATGTGCGGGTTTCCTGGTAGCCTGAATTATAGATTGCGGCAAGCGGGCTGTTGCTCTGTCCGCTGTTATTTGCCGTACCGGTGTAAACGCCATCTATCTTTTCGGGAACATACGGGTGCATACGCACTGTCTGGTTGGCAATCGACATCCACCCTTGTTCACCCAATTCCGAATTGCTGTCGGTACCACCCGAAGCGTAACCCGGAGTGTGGCGCTTGCTGGTGCGGGCCGAAACACCTACGCTTAATTTCCAGTCCTTGGCAATATCAGCCTCGATATTCGAGCGCAGATTGTAGCGTTTGTAATAGAAATTGTCGATGTTACCATCTTGCCCCATGTAACCTACCGATGCATAATAACGCATACGCTCGGTACCACCTTGCACCGATACGTTATGCTTCTGGTTGATACCTGTGCCAAACACCCTGTCGGCATAATCTACATTGCCCCAACCGTTGCGTCCGGCAATCATGTCGGCAACATTCTGCTGCGAGAACACCGGCACATATTCGCTCGGCGATGAAATCAGGCCGTTGGCAAGGCGGTCCATCATGTCACCAAGGTTATAATAATAAGCAAACTGCGGGCCATCGAGAAACTTCGGGAAATTAGTGTTGAACGAACCACCCACCGAGCCGTCATAAGTTATCTTCGACTTACCTTGCGACCCTTTCTTGGTGGTAACGATAATCACACCACCGGCAGCCTTCAAACCGTAAACGGCAGCTGCGGCAGCATCTTTCAATACACTGACGCTCTCGATGTCGTTAGGGTCGATGTCGCCAATTTCACGCGGGAAGCCATCGACAATGTAGGTGACATTGTAAATCGAACCACGGATACGCAGCGAGGCATTGTCCACGCCCGGCTCACCACTCTCTTGCACCGACGAGATACCCGGCAACTTACCTGCGAGCACCTGCGTTACATTAGTTGATGGCGATACCAGCAACGCATCACCGTCGATAGCCGAAACGGCACCGGTCAACGAACTTTTCTTCATTGTACCGTAACCCACAACAACCACATCGTCAAGCACTTGCGTATCTTCCTCCATGGTAATGTCATGTTTTGCCTGCCCGGCCACCTGCACTTCTTGCGACTTCATTCCCACAAACGAGAATACAAGCACACCACTGTTGCGGTCGGCTTTCACGCTGTAATTACCGGCGACATCGGTAATGACGCCGCGTGTGGTACCTTTTACTGTCACACTGACACCCGGCAATCCTTCACCGGCAGCATCGGTAACAGTACCTGTCACGGTAATATCTTGCGCATTCATGCCGAATGTACAAAATACCACCAACAACAACGAAAACATAAGCGTCTTCATTCGTCGGGAACAGGACCTTAAACTGTTTTCTCTCATAATTAAATGGTTGTTTAGTTAAAAAATTAGGTTTTGTATAGAAAGTCACTCTCTAATACCATACATATAGTTGTCTTTAAAAGAGGATAAAAAGCACGTACCATTGAATACCTAAAAAACTCATCACAAAAACTGTGGGTAAACGTATGCCGAAACCCATGCACGCATATGTGCACGGAATTTCGGCACACGATTCAATTCCCAAACACCTAATAACAATCTCTTCTTATCCTTTACAACAGAACCTTTCACCATTTTTTGCGTCTGGTTGCTTTCATAAGAACCCGCCCGCGGCGACTGTGCAACAGCCGTGGCAGCTCCTAAACTCAACAACCCACAAAGAAGAATAACCGCGAACCGTCGGGCGTATCCTTCATGAAGCAAATTGTTTTTCATAAGCGTTCTAAGTTTAATTAATGGTTCTTTTCTACTTTTCTCTGATTATTCTTGAGTTTTAAGTTGTTCTAGTGTCTGCCAGCACTGGTAGAGGCCGCGCGGAACGTGGAAACATCCTTTCCACTTGCCGCCCTTCAACGGGAGCAATACCTCGCCGCGGCGGTTAAGATATCCATACCATTCGGGATACTCGGTATCCTTGAAGTGCGACCATGTATAATCATGCACACGTTCAAACCATTCGAGACAGCGTGGGTCGCCAGTGAGCTTATAACCTTTAAGCGTGGAAATAAGTGTCTCGATGTGCACCCACCACAATTTTTGATCCCACTCAAGCTGTTGCGGCGGGAAGCCCTTGCGATCCATGAAATAAAATATGCCGCCAAATTCCTTGTCCCAACCGTAATCACACATGGTGAGGGTGATGTTCTTGGCCTTTTCTATCAATTCGGGACGACCGAGACGCTTGCCCAGGTCCATGATGAACCACATGGCCTCGATATCGTGGCCGGGAGTAACCTGGCGACCTTCAAACGAATCGGAAAGTTCACCCGTGTCAAGCACATTTTCAACAATGATTCCGCCAAGTTCGGGACGATAGAACACTTCCATCACCTCGTGTATGCACTCGTCTATAACCTTTTTCAAGAAATCCTCGTCGAGCAGGTGCTCTATTTCAAGCGACAAGTTGCACAATATCATAGGCAACGAAAATCCTTTCAGGTTGCGAGTGCCGGGGTGCAACTTGTTCCACTTCCCTTTGGGGTTTTCCCGCTTCGAAAGCACTACGTCAAATGTACGTTTGGCTATGTCGGCATATTCCTTGCTACCGGTGGCCAATGCCAATTGGCCAAAAGCCATGGTGGCAAAAGTATAAGAGAAAATATTGTACGGCTCCACAAGCGGACGACCTGCACGGTCGAGCGAGAAATACCAGTTATAATTTCCGTCGTGACCGTATTTCTTCAAAAATTCAGCACCTTGAATAGCGCAATCGAGCCATTCCTGACGTTTCTCTACCTTATTATAGAGCATGGCAAAAAGCCACACTTCGCGACCTTGCAGCCATATGAACTTATCGGTATCAAACACGCTTCCATCGCGGTTAAGGCACGAGAAATAACCGCCATATTCTTTATCTTGCGAATTATTAATCCAAAATGGGAGAACATTCTCCAATAACTCATCCTTATACTGTTTTGCTAACTTATTGAAATCCATATGCTTTTTTTTGTTTTTAAGTTTGTTATTGTTTTTTCGTCCAGTAGCGTTCTATCTCTTCAAGAGACTTGCCTGTGGTCTCGGGCATGAGTTTCCACACTATGAGGATATAAGGAACACACATGACCGCAAAAATCAAGAATGTGCCTGCCGGCGTGGCGGCACTGAGCAGCCACGGTGTCAACTGGCCTACCAGATAAGTGCCAATCCACAGTGCAAACCCGGCAACCGACATGGCCATGCCGCGCACTCGTGTAGGATACATTTCAGACAGGAACACAAATATCACAGCCGAGATGGAAATGGCGCAGCAGAACACATAAAACAAGAAGAACGTAAGCAAGAAACTGTTGCCCAACCCCACACTTTCGCCGAAACGGAAGTAAAAGCCTATTAGCAACAACGACAGCACCATGCCCGACACACCATAGTAAACGAGCGTCTTGCGCCCCACGCGGTCGATTATAAAGACCGCTATCACCGTGGTGACGGCATTGACTATGCCCACAAGTACCTGGCTGAAAAGCGCATCGCCGCCCGAAAGGCCTGCCTGCTCGAATATAGTGGGGCCGTAATAAAGCACGGCATTGACTCCCATGAATTGCCCCAATATGGCAATCGCTGCTCCAATCAATACCGCACGGAATATGCCCGGGCTGAAAAGCAACCGCCAATCGGAACGCTCGGCATTACCTATAACCGACTTGGTATCATCAAGTTGGCATTGCGCGTCGGCTTGATTGCGGTAAATCTTGCCGAATACGGCAAGTGCACTGCTTTCACGCCCACGCAACACAAGCCACCGCGGGCTTTCGGGTATGAAATATATAAACACGAAGAGTAAAATGGCAGGTACGCCCGACAGGCCGAGCATACCACGCCAAACCTCCGATACGAAAATGCGATGCACCCACTCCGAGTCAAAAGCCGCCCCGCTCTGCGAAAAATGCAGCAGGCCATAGTTGGCAAGATATGCCCCCAGGAAACCTATGGTGACGGCAAGCTGGTAGAGCGACACCAATTGCCCGCGGTAACGGGCGACCGAAATCTCGGATATATATAAAGGTGAAACTATCGAAACCACGCCGATACCTATGCCACCCACCATGCGCGAAACCACCAGCATGGGGAACGAAGTGGAAAAAGCGCACCCTATGCCCGACACGGCAAAGAACAATGCCGCAGCAAGCAACGTGCGGCGACGGCCGCAAGCGTCGCTCATCTTTCCGGCAAATGCCACGCCGATAATCGACCCGATAAGCGCACAGCCAACAAACCAGCCCACTTGCAACTCGTCGAGGCTGAATTGCCCGGCAACTTGCGAAACGGTACCGCTGACTACGGCAGCGTCATACCCAAACAAGAAACCGCCCAGGGCTGCCACTATCGACAGCCCTGCCATATAGGCGAAATTGATATTTTGCTTGGAAACTTCCATGTATCAACAGCGAAGATTACTTGATTTCAAAATATTCCTTGTAGCGGTCGTAAAGATGCCCTGCCTGCAGATAAGCCGATTGCGGGCTCATGAAGTGCGAGAATTCAAAGGTGATGGCCTTGTCATATCCGCAACGCTTGGCAGCCTCAAGCTTAAGGCGCAACTTATCGAATTTTATCGGCAGGAAGCGTATGGGCATATCGCGGTCAAACGACTCGGCGTTTGTCCAACATTCCATACCGTAACGGTCGGCAAGTTTCTTATTTACGGTAAAGAAAGCATCAAGTTCATCATAATCGATGTGCCCGTCCTGGAATGCGCAGGCATCCACCACGTCGTGTATGCCGTCGAATATCTCGTTCCACTCCTTCTCATGCTGTTCGACCGACACGGCATCGCTGCGTGTGAGCGAGCCGCTGTTGGCCATCACAGCCTTCTTTCCATCGATCCATGGCGAAATGAACGTGGGCAAGCCTCCCGACACATCCTTGCACTGCTTTCCCATTGCATGGAACGCCTTGATGGCACCCTTGGTAGCGCGGCTTATCTCGCCACTTATATACCAGCCACCGAAGCTCTTGTGGCGTGTGCCATATTTCTGCCACACTTCATCTATTACATATTTATTATCCTCGATCTCCCAACTCAGGTCGCCGGTATCCCAATAGCGACCCGAGTCGTAGAGTCCGAAGTAGAATTTCATTCCATATTTGTCGGCAAGGGTTAGGAACATCTCCACCAAATCTACCGACGGGCGGTAACACCCTTTCTTCAAAAGATATTCCGACGGGTAGGTGATAAACTTGCGGTAACCCGAACGAATAAGTATCACAGTATCGATACCGATAGCTTTCATATACTTGAAATCCTGATCCCACTCCTTGACACCCCAGTTTTGATGGGCAATGTCATGTGAAATCTCATCAAGGAATGTTCCGGTGATGCGCAGCCCGTTATTCTTAGGCACAATCAGGCTGCCTGCCTCGGCAACACTGCCGGCCACCATCGGAGCAGACTGCTCTCCGCCACCATGCTGCGAGCTACAACTCGTCATCGCCTCGGCCAACGATGGCAGTACAGCAATCGACGCACCGGCCAACGCGGCCTTCTTCAAAAATTCCCTTCGACTATTCTTTTGCATAATTATATCGATTTATGTGTTATCGTTAATTTATCAATAGCACAAAAATAGACATAATTTATAAACTATCCAAATATTAATAAAGATTTTTATTATACCACCCACCATATTTAACTTTTTATTTTAACATATTAAAAATATCGCCTTTATACAACTTTTAGCAGACATTTTATCATTTTTAATTTATCAATGCTGTAAGAATTACTAACTTTGTAAAAGTTGAGTATGGGAAAATAACCATATACACCTATACCACAAGCTATTATCTCAACACATACATAACGACTCGATGAAACAGACCCTGCTGAATGAAATAGAAAAAGGCTCGAAAAACGCCCTGCTGAAAAAAAAGATAATCACACATTATATATATAACGGCAGTTCCACAATCACCGAGCTATCTAAAGAACTAAACTTGAGCATTCCCACCGTGACAAAGTTCATCGGCGAAATGAGTGAGGACGGCTTCATCAACGAATACGGCAAACTGGAAACTTCGGGAGGAAGGCATCCCATCCTCTATGGGCTGAACCCCGAATCGGGCTATTTCATAGGAGTTGACATGAATCGCTTTTCGCTCGACATAGGCATGATAAATTTCAAGGGAGACCTTATCTTCCACAAGGGAAGCATACCATACGATCTTGAAAACACCACGCAGGCCTTCGACACGCTGTGCGACATTGTAACCGAACAGATAGCGGAACTTAACATCGACCACGACAAGATATTGAACATATGCGTTGACATTTCGGGCCGTGTGAACCCTGAGTCGGGCTACAGCTACAGCATATTCAACTTCTCGGAACAACCGCTTTCCGAAGCGTTGACCAATCGCATAGGCTACCCTGTGTGCATCGACAACGACACCCGCGCTCTCACTTACGGAGAATATATCAAGGGGTGCGTCAATGGCGAGAAAGACGTAATCTTTGTCAACGTCAGCTGGGGACTGGCCATAGGGATAATCATCGACGGGAAAATATATTGCGGAAAATCGGGATTTGCGGGCGAATTCGGGCATATCCCGGCATTCGACAACGAAATACTGTGCCACTGCGGCAAGAAAGGCTGCCTCGAAACCGAAGCATCGGGCAGGGCCCTGCACCGCATCTTGATTGAACGCGTGAAAAACGGTGAAACTTCGATACTGTCAAAAAAAATCGCCGAAGGCAAGCAAATAACTCTCGGCGAAATCATCAATGCCATAAACCGCGAAGACCCGCTGTGCATCGAGATACTTGAAGAAATTGGCCAGAAACTGGGGAAGCAGATAGCATCGGTAATCAACGTGTTCAACCCCGAATTGGTGATAATAGGCGGCCGCCTGTCGCTCACCGAGGACTATCTTACCGAACCGATAAAATCGGCCATACGCAAATACTCGCTCAACCTCGTCAACAAGGACTCGATAATAGCCGTCTCAAAGCTCAAGGACAAGGCCGGCGTAATCGGTGCCTGTATGCTCGCCCGCAGCCGTATGTTTGAATGTTGACACAACAATGAAAAAATTGAGTTTGTTTTGGCGAGAACGCACAAACTATGTGTGTCATTACCATTGTAACCTTAATTTTAACACTCTGCCCGATTTAACTTCGGAAACTTTTAAGTATCTAACAAACGTAAAAGCAAAAAAACTTGTGGCACAAATCGACGACGAACAACTTGTGGCTATGCTGCGCTCGCCAAATGAGCGCGACCGCGGATATCGAATGTTGCTTGAAAAATATGGCTCACGGCTATATTGGCACATACGCCGCATAGTGGTCGCCCACGAAGATGCCGAGGACGTGATGCAGGAAACTGCCATCAATATCCTGGCAGGCATCGACAAGTTTGAGCAGAAAAGCTCATTGTCAACCTGGGTTTACCGCATTGCCACCAACGAGGCTCTGCGGCTATTGCGCCGACGCACAGGCTTCTTCCAATCAATCGACAGCCTTGGTGAGGTGCTTGTGGAGAAACTCGAAGACGAAGCGGGAGTGGATGCCGACGCTGCCGAAGTGCTGTTCCAAAAGGCATTGCTACAACTGCCCACGCAGCAACGGCTCGCCTTCAACCTGAGATATTACGACGAAATGCCATACGAAGAGATAGCCAAGGTCACAGGAAAAAACGTGAACACACTGAAGACCAACTACCACTTCGCAGTGACAAAAATAAAGAATTACTTAAAAGAGAATTCATTATGAAAGCCGATTTTGAAACCATAGGCAAACGAATGCCATACGTGGAGCCCAAGGGATATGTCGAAGACCTTGTGGGCCGATGCGCCGACCGCGCCATTGCCAAGCGTAGCCAAGCCACGGCACGACCATTCTTGCGTCGAGTCGGCATAGCGGTCACATCGATGGCCGCCGCACTGCTCGCCGCCGCAATCATTTTCCCGGCAATATCGGGCCCGGCAGGCGGCATAGTTACTGCCGAAGCCATCGCACAAAGCAGTTCGCTTGGCGACGTGCTATCGTCGATGAGCAACGATGAACTGGCAGCAATCGACTACTACTCATTTGACGATATACCCACCGAATACGACGAAACCAACGAATAAAAACACTTTATAATTATGAAACACCTATATGTAATTCTGGCTGTTGCCTTGTGCTTGCTTGTCACAGTCCCGGCACAGGCACAAAGGCCGGGAAAATTAAGCAAAGAACAAGCCGAACAGTTGTTCAACGCCAAAATGAAAATGATGCAGGAGAAACTCGCCTTGACCGACGAGCAAACCGAGGAATTGGTTCCGGTTTATCAAAATTACCTGCAAGAGCTGGAAACGGTGTTCCACTCACGCAAACACCCACGCCGCTATAAACCCACATCGGCCGACGATGCCTGCAATGTGATAACCGAACGCCTCGACATCAACGCCCGTGTCATTGAGTTGCAAAAGAAATACATTCGCGAGTATGCCAAAATCCTCAACGCCGACCAAGTGATGAATATATACCGCGTTGAAGGCCAAATACAACGTGAAATATGGAAAGAAAAACGCCGCCGCCAAAACAAGTGACAATGGACAGGACATAAAACAGCACGAGGGTGCGCCCGCTTCTATCCGGGCGCACCCTCGTGCAAATTATAAGCCATACCGGCTTAAAGTTTTATATTCGAGGGAATACGGGAGATGGTTTCTTTCACCCACGCTATTAAAAATGAACCGAGGAACACCACCGGCACCACCACGTCTTTACAATAGGGATATTCAGTAAATGACCTTAAAAAAATTATTGGTGGGTAGTTCCACCACGTATTGGTGTTCTTCATTCCATACAGCGATGCGGCGCAACCTTTTCGGGTATTTTGCCCTTGCCACGGGAAGTTCCGGTTCAACAATTTCGTCTATCAGCACGTTTTGCACTCGTTTTTCAGGCAAGTGACGTTCTTCAACCCCGACATAACGGATATTGTCCTTGTGCCGCACGACAAAGAACACATGGTTGCTGTCCCAAGGTTGAGCAGCGCGTAATCACAGTATCCCCTGTCGGCGACCACGACGCTGAATGGCTGCACGACCATGTCAAAAGAGGCTTTGTTGTCCGCCCCTTTCCCGTCAGTAATGTTCACGAGTTCAGGCAGGAGGCTGTCGTAGTCAAGTAGCGTGTGCATCTTTACGGCCCCTTTCTTGGTGGTGCAATGCGCCCAGTCATATATCGAGAGGGTCAAGGTTATAAACGTGGAGTCAAGCAGTTTTATCGGCATCTTGAAACGGAACGTTCCGCGTCGCCACTCCGCATGCTGTCCGAAATGCCAAAGTAACATGTAGTATATCTCACGGAATACCGAGCTGTCACGGCTTGACGCCCCTCTTAATCTTTTCTTTGGGCAACTTGGAGATTATCTGCGCGGATAGTGTTATATTTGCCATAGGAAGTAGATGAGTTGGTAGCCCTCCGCTAATTTAGGTATTTTGCTCATTAGACCGGGTGACGAGCATATCGAGATTAATTCCTAATTCCACATTCCTCACTCCTAATTCATAATTGAATTACAGCTCATTGGGGATGGTGGGGGGGAGCGGTGAGAGGCGGTCGAGGGTGTGCGGGCGGTGCAGGTCAGAACCGGCAACGGTGTAGAAGCCTTGCTTGAGCAACCAACGCGATTTTTTTTGCGCCGTGCCACCATAGAAACCTCCAAGCGAGGGAAAGTTAAGCTGAAATTTCACACCGCGAGCAATCAAGTCCTTATAATCCTTTTCATCCATATATGTGTAACGCTCGGGGTGCGCAAGCAGCGGATAATAGCCTGCCGCCTTGATACGGTCGAGTGCGCCGTGCAGGTCCATGGGGGGATTGAAATAGCTGGTTTCCACAAGCAAATGGTCGCCCCTCTCCCCTATCGTGAGCAGATCGCGGGCTGCAAGCCGCTCCTCGAAAAGGTTGTCAAGCATATTTTCGGCAGCAAGGTTTAGCGTCACCTGTCCGGAGTATGCCGCATGCAATTCGGCAAACCGTTCACGCAGCCCGGCAGTAGTGTTGGGTATATCTTCCATTATGTGCGGAGTGAGCCACACGCGGGTTATCCCCATCTTCTCATAAGTGGCAAGCACTTCAAGGGCATCGGCCATCGTGGGCAGGCCGTCGTCAACACCGGGCAGTATATGACAATGCCAATCGGTGAAGAAACTACCAAGCCCACCGAAGGGGGAGCCTTTTAGGCCGCCGCGCTTGAATATTTTCTGTAGTTTTTCGAGCATTATTTCATACTTATGAAGTAAATCTTTGTAATTTACTTGTGTATCAATATTTTATCCTTACAAATAAATTATTAGCGATATACAAAAGTATGATATCCCGCAAAAATCCCCAAATTCTGGAACAAAAAATCAATTTCTACATCGGCATCGACAGTATAACCAAGCATATCATTGCCGCTCAATGAAAGCGACATAGAAATTTGCCCCCCACGGTTCCAATCGATTTATTCACCATTGGCAGGTTGAACAGCGCAGTAAGCTGCGGGTGCGACTATTGACAACAATCGAGATTTTATCCTCGGGACGCACTGTCACAGTCTATTTTTCGGCAGCCACATCCACCGTTTTCTCCGGCTTCAAATCTTGAAAATAAAGCACTTCTTTAGTCGAATTACAAGAACCTTGCAATCAACATCAGCACCACAACCAACATGGACAAAGTGCCGCTCGGGAATGAAATCCTATTCCTAAATATCATTTAAAATGTTGGTGAATAATCAACTATTTGGTCTGTATTTGTTTTGTATGTTGGTGTTTATGCGGTACTGTCATCCTGTGCCGTCATATCAGTTGGATGTATTCGGGTTCCACTTCCACGGCGGCGGCAAGCAGCGTGGGCAATTCCACAAGCAGCCGCTTGCGGCGCGAGCCGCG
>CASENC010000040.1 GCA_949289215.1 uncultured Bacteroidales bacterium
AATGAGCGTGAACGTGAGCGATATTTCCACTACACGTTTTACCTGATATTCCGCTTGGTGAGTGTTTACACGGTTTACAGCGAGAAGCAGCAGAGCGAGGGCAGGGTTGACTGCATAGTCGAGACTCCCGATTATGTGTATATATTTGAATTCAAGCTCGACGGCACGGCAGACGAGGCATTGCAACAGATAGAAGAAAAAGGCTATTCCCGCCCGTATGAGGCCGACAGCCGCAAGCTCTACAAGATAGGAGCTGTATTCTCTTCGCAAACCGGCACAATATCGGATTGGAAAGTAAAATAAAAGTAATATGGAAATAGCAGCGATCGTAGCAGTTGATAATAATTGGGCAATTGGTCGTGCTGGAGGTTTGTTGTGTCATCTGCCGGCCGATTTAAAGCATTTTAAGATGGTTACCATGGGGTATCCGATAATAATGGGACGTAAAACTTTTGAAAGTTTTCCCCGAGGACCGTTGCCCGGGAGGCTGAATATAGTATTGACGCGAGACATACATTATGAAAAGCCTGGAATTACAGTATGTCGTAGCATAGGTGAAGCCTTGGATGTTGCTGAGGCAGACGGGAAAGACCGATGTTTCGTGATTGGCGGAGGTAAAGTGTATGCCGAGTATGCCGAGTATTATGATGAACTTTTTCTGACGCGCATAGATGCCCGGTTTGATGATGCCGATACATTCTTTCCTGCGATAAACCGGGAACAATGGAAACTGGTAAAAAAAGAGGATTACGCTGCAGACGAACGTAATCCATATCCTTATAGCTTTTTACATTTGAAGCGTTGCCGTTAATCCTCTTCTGATGTAATGCTATTACCGTATTTCTTTGAAGTCTTGTAGTGAGTCAGTTTGGCAAAATTTGTTGGAATAGGTGTTGAAAAGTTCATGTCTTTCCGGGTGATTGGATGAACAAAGCGCAACGTCATGGCATGTAGAGCCAGACGGTGTATGGGGCTTGTGCGTGCCCCGTATTTGCGGTCGCCCACTATAGGATGCCCAAGGTCCTTTGAGTGCACACGTATTTGATTTTTGCGGCCGGTGTCAAGTTCGTATTCAACAAGCGAGTATCCGTTGCCGGTTGTTATTGTTTTGTATCGGGTGATTGCGAGTTGGCCTTTTTGAGGGTCATCGGTTGAATATACCTCAAATTGCGAATTTTCGGCAAGATAGCTTTTTACCACGCCTTCCTTGTTTTCCATTATGCCTTCCACTACAGCCACATATTTGCGATTAATCACCATATTGTTCCAGTTGTGTTGCATTATGTCTTTTGCTTCACGCGTTTTGGCAATCATCATCAATCCCGATGTGTCACGGTCGAGGCGATGTACTATGAACACCTGTGCCTTGGGGTCGTGTGCTTTGACATATTCCCGCATAATGCTGTAGGCTGTCCCGTCTTTTATATGGTCGGTACCCATCGATAACAATCCGTATCCCTTGTTGATGACAAGGATATGCTCGTCTTCATATATCAATTTGACACGCCGGTTGTCAAACACAACAAATGACCGGTCGAAATTGACCGAAAATTGGTCGCCTGCCGTTACTGGAAAATTGAATTGTGTGTGTGGCACGTGATTTATGGCCAACTGATTGTGCCGCAGCATCGATTTTACTTTTGTCGGAGTGTGGTCTGAAAGTATTTTTATGGCAGTTTCGAGCAGTGTGCCATCTTCGGCAACAGTCCATGATTGGATATTATCAGGGCGAAGCTTCCGTTCTTTATTTTTGTCATTTGGCTGTCTCATAATGCGCGGATATCAATTTTTTTGCAAAGTTAATATTCTATTTTCTTAGACCGAAAGAGATTCATTCGATTTTTAACCGATTTTCTGTGGGGCAGGCTTAAAAAAACTGCCTATATATGTTTCAGCCGGGGCATAACAATCAAGTTAACTTGTGCCGTCAGCACGATTTGCACTATATTTGTAAAATAAAAATTGATGGCAATGGAACAGATTAACGAAGAAATGATGCAATTGCTGGTAGGTGCCGGGCTTGTGGAAAACGATATGACATGGGTTGCGCGTGTTGCTGTGATTTTGGCAATGCTGTTGCTGATATTTGTCATAAATGTATTGTTCACACACGTAATCATGCCCATGGTGCACCGCATCACGGCATCTACCAAGGCTACATGGGACGATTATCTTTTTAGCAAAAAGATGTTACGGGGTTTTTGCCGTGTCATTGACCCCATATTGGTTTACATCATGTTGCCGTTGGCTTTTAATGATATGCCACAATTCCTTTCATTCCTGACCAAGGTGTGTGAGGTGTATTTGGTTGTGGTGACGTTGATGCTTATCAATACATTTCTGAATACGCTTTATGAGATGTCGAATGAGCATGAACATTTGCGCAATCGTCCGCTTAAGGGCGTTTATCAAATGATAAAACTTGTGTCGGTGAGTGTGGGGGTGATTGTGGCTATAGCCATATTGATGGATAGCGATGCCACTTCCATCATTGCCGGACTTGGCGCATCGGCTGCCGTGTTGATGCTTATTTTCAAAGACAGCATATTGGGGTTGGTTGCCGGAGTGCAGTTGTCGGCTAATGATATGCTTCGTCCGGGAGACTGGATTACCATGGCAAAGTATGGGGCAAATGGATATGTGGAAGAAGTTTCGCTTACGATTGTCAAGGTTCGTAATTTCGATAAGACGGTTACCACCATTCCGCCTTATGCGCTTGTGAGCGATTCGTTCCAAAACTGGCGTGGAATGTGGGATACCGGTGCGCGACGCATCATGCGCTCGGTATATATCGATGTTAGTACGGTGCGCTTTTGTACTGCCGATGAACTTGCCGGTTATGTGGCCGACGGACTTGTTGACGGCTCTTTGGCCGAAGTCGGCCACCCTGTTGAAAATCTCAAGGTATATCGCCAATATTTGAAAAATTATCTTGCATCCCACCCCGAGGTGGATAAGGAACAAATGCTTATGGTGCGACAGTTGCAGCCTACTCCCGAAGGTGTGCCGGTGGAAATATATTGTTTTACAACAACTACGGTATGGCCCGAATATGAGCGCATACAGTCCGACATATTTGACCATGTGCTTGCAATAACTCCACGTTTCGGGCTCAAGGTATTCCAACGAATTTCGGCAAATTGTGGTGCTTGTCATGGAAATAAAGTTGATTGACACAGATAAAAAACGGTTCCTGGCGTTGTTGCTTGAGGGCGACGAACAGGAGTCGATGATTGACCGGTATCTTGGTCGAGGTGATATGTTTGTCATGTATGATGGTGATATGCCTGTAGCCGTGGCTGTTGTCACAAAGGAAAAGCGCGGAGTGTGTGAATTGAAGAATATAGCTGTTGACAGGTCTTACCGGCGATGCGGATTGGGTAAAAACATGGTTGAATATCTTTGCAGTCTTTTTGGCAGTGATTGCCATACCATGTTGGTGGGTACCGGCGACAGTTTTGCCACCACTGCATTTTACCGCAATTGTGGATTTGTGTATTCCCACACTGTCGCCGATTTTTTTGCAGACAACTATGATCATCCTATAATCGAGGATGGCAGACAGTTGCGAGACATGATATATTTCAAACGAAATCTTTGAAAATTACAGATGATAATGTTTAAAACCATTCTCTGCATAGGTGCAGGCAGTTGCATTGGCGGTGTGGCACGGTATATGGTCGGCAGGCTGTTCAAGCCCGAGACTTTGCAGGTGTTCCCGTGGGGAACTTTCCTTGTCAATATATTAGGTTGCTTGATTATGGGAATAATATACGGCTGTGTAGAACGCAATTGTGCATTAAGCCCCGAAGTCAAGGCATTCCTTACGGTGGGATTTTGTGGCGGTTTCACTACGTTTTCATCGTTTATGTATGAAAACTATACGTTGTTCGGCTCGTCGGGAGTGATGGCCGCTGCTCTATATGCCGGAGCGAGCTTTGTTGCAGGCATGGTAAGCATATATGGCGGTATCCGCCTTTCTACAATTTTCTAAGCTCAGTTGTTGTTTCAGTCTCAAGGCATTGGCCGGAATAAGGGTCAGGAAAAAGCCCCACTTTCCATGAGCGTGATTACGTCGGTGAGTTTTTCGACTTCAAATTGCGGGCGGTAATTTCGTGGAACCCGAATGTCTTGGCGGTGGATGTTGCTGCCATCGTCGAGCAACATTACAGTAGGATAATCAAACGTGTTGCCTATTATGAAATCTTTGCCCGGATTGTCACCGACAAACACAAACCTGGCTTCATCAAGCAGGCCGACATCTTCAAAACGCTTCATTATCTTTGAGAAAGATTTGGCACTGATTTTTTCCTCGCCCACTTCTTCACTTATGAATACGTTTTCGGGTGGAATGAATTCGTCAAGCCCGAGTGCACGAATTTTGTTGCGTTGCGTTACCGAGCGTCCGTCGGTTATGATATACATCTCAATGTCGAGCTTGTCGAGTTTGCTGACAAATTCGTATGCTTCGTCCGACAAATATATTTGCGGGATATGGTAACGGTATTCGTCCACCATCCAACTTATTGCATTCGGGATGTTTATACCGGCTTCTTTTAATTTTGCATCAAGTGTGTCAAATGAATTTTGGTCGGACATCAGGGCCTCTACCATGATGCGCCTCGCTTCGCCTGCATGAAATCCATAGTCGGCAACAAGCAGGCGGTCGATATGGCAAAATGCCGAGTGCACGAAATCGATTTCCTTGTACAGCGTGTCATCGAGATCGAGGATGTAAACGTATGGGAGATATTTGTTGGTGTCGTTTTTTTTCTTGGTCATATGTGCAAATCAGCTTTTCGACTTGACAAATGCTTTTACGGCAGTGGCAACCGTTGCTATTTCTTCATCAGTCAGGATGCTTCCGCTGGGCAGGCACAGCCCGCTGTTAAAAAGCCGTTCGGCGGTTCCGTCGCCATAAAAAGGAGCATCGGCATATACTGGTTGCATATTCATCGGTCGCCACAGCCATCGCGACTCGATATTGTGCTCGTTCAGGTATTGGCGCAGATCCTCGGGGGTGAAACCGAGGCTGTTGTCAAATAGTATTGTTGTGAGCCAGAAATTCGAGTCGAAGTCGGCCGACGGGTTGTCATGTACCTGTATTTCGGGCATATCGTTGAACAGGTTGGCATAAAGCCCGTGTATCGCGCGGCGGCGTGCAACACGTTCGGGCAGCACTTCCATTTGTCCGCAGCCTATGCCTGCGCTTACGTTGCTGAGGCGGTAGTTGTAGCCTATGACATTGTGGAAATAATAAGGCATAGGTTCCCTGGCTTGCGTGGCAAGAAATTTCACTCGGGCGGCGGATTCGGCCGTCGGGCATATTACAGCACCACCTCCCGAAGTGGTTATCACTTTGTTGCCATTAAAACTGAGTGCGCCGTATTGGCCCAAGGTGCCGCATTTGCGTCCGCGGTATTCCGAGCCGAGTGCCTCGGCGGCATCTTCAAGCACAGGAATACCATAACGGTCGGCGATTGCGGTTATTTCGTCCATGCGGGCAGGCATTCCGTAAAGGTGCACAACAACGATTGCCTTGGGGTAGCGTCCTGTGATGCGGTGCCGGGCGATGATTGCTTCTTCAAGCGCATCGGGCGACATATTCCATGTGTCGGGTTCGCTATCGACAAACACCGGTGAGGCACCCTGGTACACAACCGGATTGGCACTGGCCGAAAACGTGAACGACTGGCACAGCACTTCGTCTCCTTTGCTTACGCCAAGCATTACAAGCCCCATATGGATGGCGGCCGTGCCTGCACTCAAAGCCACAACATGGTTTGTGCCGAGGTATTCCCCGAGCCGTTGTTCGAAAAGATCGACGTTGGGACCTAATGGTACCACCCAACTTTCCTTGAAAGCTTCTTCGATATATTGCATTTCATGCCCGCCAAGATGCGGGAACGATAGAAAAATTCTATTATTCATCACACGCTTCTCCTTTCACGTTGCGAAGTTACACATAAATCCCCATAACCTCACTTTGGTGCAATAGTTTTTTATGGCACTCGGTATTTTTGGTTTTATCTCATGTTTTTCGGTAAAAAAATTAAAATAATCTCGATCCCTCTTGTGTAATCCGTAAATATTGCTTACCTTTGCACCCGTTAATCGGTAACAGCAGAGGCTGTCGTAAAAAACGGTTGACATACAGTTTTTTTGGAGAGATGGCAGAGTGGTCGATTGCGGCGGTCTTGAAAACCGTTGAGGGTAACACCTCCGGGGGTTCGAATCCCTCTCTCTCCGCAATAAATAAAAATGAGGCTTAAAAGTTTCAATTGAAAGTACAAGGCATCGTAAATTATGGTTTACGATGCCTTTTTGTATGTGGGTCGATGTTGCGAAAAAAAAGAGAGCCGACTCGAAGTCGGCTCTCATAACCATTGACACAGGGCTTTCGATCAAGTATCTACCGGCTCTGCTGGTTTTCAATTTGTGCCATCACAGGCGGCACTGTTCATGGCATCCATGCAATGGAACTTTATGGGTTGACCGGTCACACCGTTATTGGTGTGAATGGATGCCTGCCCAATCGGTCTTAAAGTCTGAGATTTCATATGGCGATTGGGCAATTCTCTCAGACGGTATGTTTAATATTTTGCAAAATTTGTTCATGTTTGCCATATCTTTATCGGAATGGCAGGTGAATTGCCATTGAACATTTTCGGGATACTTTACGTGGCGTATAATTTCTTGGAAATATGGCAGGTCAACATCGCTCAGTGAATGGCCGAGGATTGTAATCAACTTCACGTTGCTCAATGAACCGAAAAACAGTCTGTGCCGCTTTATGATTTCATCGCACTGTTTTATATTGTGCCTGAAATACTCTTCGGTATTGCGTATGGCCTCGTCAATGGCATAATATCGTGTCGTAAGGCGGTAGTTTCCCATTCCTTGTTTCTCGTCATTGTGAAAGTAGGCGAGATATGCCAATTTGTCGTTGGCAAAATACCGCCCTTTCCTGTCTTTCAGATTTTGCCTGTATCGCTTGCGCTTCTTGTGCTTGTGGTGCCACCGCTCAAAAGCTGTATCGGCATCGATTTCCCTGTGCCCGAGGACTAATGCTCCGAACGGTTGCCTGCGGTCGCCGTGAATGTAGCATATGCTTTTGCGTGGCACGTGGTAATGGTCTTCGAGAAAAAGGGTATAATTGAAATTAAGAAACACTGCATCAGGGTCGAGCTTTATCATGTCTCGCTTGAAGCCCTTGCGGTATTGCAGGGTATTGACCCAACGATGGAAATGGTATTGCATCTCGAATGTACATTCGTTCACTGTGTCGTTTATGAAATCTATGGGAGCAAAATAATCTGCGTAGCTGAAGTTGTCGTCATCACGGTCGATGCGTGGCAGCCTGCCGTCGAGGAAGTCGAAAACCTTTTCCCGGTCTAATTCGCTTAAATGTCGCTCGAAGTCGTTCCACAGGAATTTTACTGCCCATGTGTTTCGTGGGTAAGGAATGTTTTTGCCGAAATTCAAAGAGAGTTCAAAGTCTCTCGGGTCGTCAAAGTTGTTTGCCAATGACCGCGGCCCGAAAAACAGTTCGAAGTATTTTGCGCACCAATCATCATGCCGTAACAAATATCCGCGGAAATCCCAATAAGAGGATTTCGCGCCATGATAACGGTCAAACCCGTTTCCGATGACGTAGAGATGCTCTGTCGGCATAAGGGGATATACACATAGATTACAGGCTGCTTCTAATTTTGTTCCAGATGTTCCAGTTTCTCGGCATCGCCAAGGTGGTAGTATATGCTTTTGAGGGCATCTTTGGCTGCCGTGTTTGAAGGATTGGCTTCGAAGGCTTTTTCAAGATATGGCTTTGCCTTGGCGAATTTGTCAAGGATTTCTTCGCTTGATGCTGTCGGGTCTTTTTCTATCTTCAAGGCCATGTTGTAGTAATAGCGCCCCATATCGAAATTGCCGCGAATGTGGTCGGGGTCGATTTCAAGGCATTTCTTGAAGTACTCATATGAATTCTCGATGTTCCCCGTTTTATTTTCCACAAGCACGCCCTTCAGGTCGTAGTATTCGGCATTGTTGGGGTATTCTGAAATTGCCATGTCGATTACGAGCGTGGCGTTCTCGTAGTGCTTGTTGGTTATTGCATGATTGATAAGGAAAGTGATGTATTTTGGGTCGTCTTTCCCGTAGTGCTTATAAGCCTGTTTCACAAGTTCCACAAGTTGTGCTTCGTCTCCTTGCGTTTCGGCGCAGCTTATTGCGAAGTCAAACACGTCCTTGGTATTATATTCCAAAGCAATTGCCCTCAAGAAGGCATTGAGCGCACGGGTGTTGTCTCCTGCCATTTTTGCAGCCACCCCCTTCATGTAGCAATATTTGCCTATAGCATTGTTGTCGGCCCGTAATTTGCCACGTTTCATAAACGACATGAACGGCATTGTGGTGTAAATATCCCAGGCTTTGTATGCACTTTCGTAATTTTTCAGGTTGACGTAAAACACGCTTCCGGCAAGGCGATAATCATCGAAATGTTCTTGCAGCGTCTCGATTATTTTTTTCGAGTATTTGGTTTTGATTTTCGGACTGCCGTCTTTTTCGGTTTTGGGGTTGCCGTGCTTGTCGCGCACTATCACCGAGTCGACCTTCAATGCCTGTCGCATTTTGTCATAACCGTTGATGAGCGATGAATACATTAAATTTTCGTCCACGTCTTGGCCGATGGATTTTAGTTTAAGGCATTTATCATACAACCTGAAGTTTATGTCTCCGGCTGTGTACCATGTTTCGGCTTCGTCTTTGGTTTCCTCGTTGGTCAAGGCCGGTTCTATTTTATTTATGGCGTCTTTGTAGTTGTCAACTGTGAGTGACATATTGTTCACGTCTTGTTTCACCTGTTCCACAAGACGCTTTTGTGCTATGGCCTGGTTGGTAACCAATAACAAAAATCCTAAAATTATAGCAGTTGTGTTCCTAATCATCTTTTTTACCTTATCGTTTGTTTGTGTTTATCAATTTGCAAATTTAGCAATTTTTTCTGTGAGTAGAATGTCAAAGTGAATATATATTGTGTAAATCGCTTGCAAGTTGGCATAATAATTGC
Source organism: uncultured Bacteroidales bacterium (assembly GCA_949289215.1). GTDB lineage: Bacteria > Bacteroidota > Bacteroidia > Bacteroidales > Muribaculaceae > Avimuribaculum. The sequence goes on from CASENC010000040.1 coordinate 9,071, forward strand.
TATTCTTGCACTAAGAAAGGTATTGTGATGTTTGAATTGTTTTCACCGGCTATCAAAGAAATATTGGTTTGCAGCAGAATGGAGGCCGACAGGTTGCACAGCAGCAAGATAATGCCCGAGCACCTGATGCTGGGCATAATTCGCAACGAGCGGAATAATGCTTACGAATTGCTGCGGTTGTCGGATGCCGATATTTGTGGGTTGCAGGCTTTTATGGAGGTGAACTTGACCGAAGGCGAAGAAGATGCCGAAACTGCCCAACCGGTATCGCGACGGGTGGTGAGCAAGGATACCGAGGTGCTGTTGAGGCAGGCAATAATGGAAGCCAGGTTACATGATTCACAGGTAGATGCCGAGCATTTGCTGCTTGCGTTTCTGCATGATCCGCATAAAGGTTTTGTTTTTAGAATATTGAATTATATGAATATAAATTACGAATATATAGAAGAACGTATAAATGCCGGGCTTGTGGCTCCGCAGTCCGGTGCGGGTTTTACCGAAAGTGATGAGGAGGACGATGCTGCATTTGGTGGAGAAAGCCGTCAGGGCGGCAGCACAAGTCAAACTGGGAAAAGCGGAGGGGCAAAAGGCAGTGCCACAGCCACCCGCAGCCGCAATGAGACTCCTGTACTCGACAAATTCGGTAAAGATATAACCCGCGATGCCGAAGAAGGGAAACTCGACCCCGTTGTAGGCCGGGAGCGTGAGATAGAGCGGTTGGCTCAGATATTGAGCCGCCGCAAGAAGAATAATCCGGTGCTTATAGGTGAGCCGGGGGTGGGCAAGTCGGCCATAGTGGAAGGACTTGCCGAACGTATCATGCAGCGCAAGGTGGCACGTGTGCTGCTCGATAAGCGCGTGGTGGCGCTTGATATGGCAGCCGTGGTGGCAGGAACCAAATACCGCGGCCAGTTTGAAGAGCGTATGAAGGCGATTATCGACGAGTTGAAGAAAAATCCCGATGTGATATTGTTTATCGACGAGATGCATACCATAGTGGGTGCAGGTAGCGCGGCCGGTACCATGGATGCCGCCAATTTGCTAAAGCCGGCCCTTGCCCGTGGCGAGATACAGTGCATAGGAGCGACTACGCTCGACGAATACCGCAAGAGCATCGAAAATGATGGCGCGCTTGAACGGCGTTTCCAGAAAGTGATGGTTGAGCCTACGACTGCCGAGGAGACGTTGCAGATATTGAATAATATAAAGAGCCGATATGAGGAGCATCATGGCGTAACTTATACTACCGAGGCGTTGAAGGCGTGTGTCGCACTTACCGAACGCTATGTGAGCGACCGGAATTTCCCCGATAAGGCTATAGATGCGCTTGATGAAGCAGGGGCAAAGGTGCGCATAACCAATGTAGAGGTGCCGAAGGAGATAGAAGAGCTTGAAAAGCGTATGCAGGAAGCTCAGCGCAATAAGGTGAAAGCCGCGCAGGCGCAAAACTTTGAGAGTGCTGCGAATTATCGGGATTTGCAAGAAAAACTTGGCGTGCAACTTGGCGAGGAGAAACAGAAATGGGAAGAAAGCCTTGCCAACCATCGTGAAATAGTCGATGCAGACAAGGTGGCCGAGGTTGTGGCAATGATGACTGGTGTGCCGGTACAGCGCATAGCGCAGGCCGAGGGCGCGAGATTGCTTGCCATGGGTGATGAGTTGAAGAACGTGATTATAGGGCAGGACAAGGCCATTGACAAGATTGCCCGGGCCATAAGGCGAAACCGTGTGGGGTTGAAAGACCCCAACAAGCCCATTGGCACATTCATGTTCCTTGGCCCGACAGGTGTAGGCAAGACGCATTTGGCTAAAAAATTGTCGGAATTCCTGTTTAACACACCCGATGCCCTGATACGCATCGACATGAGTGAATATATGGAGAAATTCTCGACTTCGCGCTTGGTAGGTGCGCCTCCGGGATATGTGGGCTATGAAGAAGGCGGACAATTGACCGAGAAAGTGCGCCGCCACCCATATTCGGTGGTTCTGCTTGACGAGATAGAAAAAGCTCACCCCGATGTGTTCAATATGTTGTTGCAGGTGATGGATGAAGGACGTCTTACCGACAGCCTGGGCCGCCGGGTGGATTTCAAGAACACGATAATAATCATGACTTCCAATATAGGTTCACGCGAGGTTAAAGACATGAACGGTGGTGTGGGGTTCAACACTGCCGCCACAAGCAAGGAATACAACGAGGGTATAGTGCGCAAGGCGTTGAACCGCCGTTTCTCGCCCGAATTTTTAAATCGTATCGATGATATCGTAATGTTTGAGCAACTGGGACGCAAGGAGATTGGCCAAATTATCGATATTGAGCTTGCTGCATTCAGCCGTCGCTTGGACGAACTTGGATTTGAATTGCGTCTTACTGCTGAGGCCAAGGATTTCCTTGCCGACAAAGGATATGACCCGGCATATGGCGCGCGTCCGTTAAAACGAGCCATACAGACTTATCTTGAAGATGTGCTTGCCGAGACGCTGCTCACTGCTGCTGTGCCTTGTACGGGTAAAAAAATAATAGTGGTGGACAAAACCGACGGTGATGACAAGCTAAATGCACGTGTTGAAGAAGTTGCCAATGATGTGGAAAAGGCTGTTTTGCCCGAAGCATAATCTATCTGGTTATCGCCAGAATACAGTAAAAATGTCATATCTTACAGATATGGCATTTTTTTTGTTTGTATGCTAAACACATTAAATTGGATAATAATTTTAAAATATTATATAAGCATATGCAAAAAGGATCAATAGGGGTAACTACCGAAAATATTTTCCCCGTAATTAAGAAATTCTTGTATAGCGATCATGAAATTTTCCTTCGTGAACTTGTGTCGAATGCAGTCGATGCCACACAAAAGTTGAAAACACTTGCGGCTCATGGAGAATTTAATGGTTCGCTTGACGGGCTGAAGGTTAGCGTATCGGTTGATAAAGAAAAAGGTACGTTGACGGTGTCGGATAACGGTATAGGTATGACTGCCGAGGATATTGACAAGTATATTAATCAAATAGCATTCTCGGGGGCCGAAGAATTCCTTAACAAATATAAAGATAACGCCAATGCCATTATCGGGCACTTCGGCCTTGGATTTTATTCTGCCTTTATGGTTGCCAAGAAAGTTGAAATCCGCTCATTGTCTTATAAAGAAGGTGCCAAAGCTGTTAATTGGATCTGCGACGGCTCTCCCGAGTATGAAATGAATGAAATCGACAAGGCGGAACGTGGTACCGATATTATACTTTATATCGAAGATGAGGAAGACAAGGAATTCCTTGAAAAGTCTCGTATCGAGGGTATGTTGCGTAAGTATTGCAAATTCTTGCCCGTGCCTGTTGTATTTGGCAAGGAACAGGAGTGGAAAGATGGCAAATATGTCGATACCGACCGTGACAATGTCATCAACAATATAGCTCCGCTGTGGGCGCGTAAGCCGTCGGAACTGAAAGATGAGGATTACTTGAAGTTCTACCACGACATTCTGCCCGGTCAGGATGACCCGTTGTTCTGGATACATTTGAATGTCGATTATCCTTTTACGTTGACTGGTATATTGTATTTCCCGAAAATACGCAACAATATAGAAATCAACAAGAACCGCATTCAGTTGTATTGCAACCAGGTGTTTGTGACCGACTCGGTTGAGGGCGTGGTACCTGAATTCCTGATGCTGTTGCAAGGTGTAATAGATTCTCCCGATATCCCGCTTAACGTGTCGCGTTCTTATTTGCAGAGCGACTCGAACGTAAAGAAGATAGCATCATATATAACCAAGAAAGTTGCTGCACGCCTTGAGGAGATTGCCAAGAACGACCCGAAGAACTTCGAGGAGAAGTGGAACGACATAAAGTTGTTCATCGAATACGGTATGCTCACCGACGAGAAGTTCTGTGAATCGGCAATGAAGTTTGCGTTGGTTGAGGACACTGAAGGAAAATTCTTTAAACTCGAAGATTACCGCAAGCTCATCGAGTCGGCGCAAACCGATAAGGACGGCAATGTGGTTTATTTGTACGCAACCGATAAAGATAAGCAATATTCTTATATAAAGGCTGCTACCGATAAGGGATATAGTGTGTTGTTGATGAACGGGCAACTTGATGTTCACTTTATAGGAATGTTGGAACAAAAGATAGAAAAGAGTCGCTTTGTTCGTGTTGATGCCGATGTCATCGATAACATTATCCCGAAAGCCGACAAGAAGGAGGCCGACATCACGCCGTTGCAGCGCACCATGTTGACTACGGTGTTCAAGTCGCAAATTCCGGCTATCGACAAGAGCGAGTTTTTCATTTCGTTTGAAGCCGCAAGCCCCGAGTCGCAGCCTGTGGTTATCACGCAAAGCGAGTATATGCGCCGAATGAAGGATATGGCAGCCCTGCAACCGGGCATGAGTTTCTATGGCGAATTGCCCGACAGCTATAACCTTACGCTTAATACCAACCACCCTGTGGTGAGGAAGATATTGGAAGATGCGCAAGTTGCGGTGGGCAGCCGTGTCGAAGATCTTGAAAACGACCTCGCTGCAGCCAATTCTGCTATCAAGGCTATCAACGATGCCAAGGGCGACAAGGAGCTTGACGAAGAGCAGAAGAAGCAACTTGCCGACAACGAAGCTCATGCTGCCGAATTGCGCAAGCAAGAGGAAAGTGTCGTTACCGAATATGCCAACGGGCAAGACAAGGTTAAGCAACTTGTCGATATAGCCCTTTTGAGCAATGGTATGCTGAAAGGCGAGGCATTGAGCAAATTCCTGCAACGCTCCATCGATTTGTTGTAATCATGGTTAGTGGGCTGTGCCCATTCCGAGAAATAAGACGGCTCAAAAGTAACTTCATTTGCGGTTGCTTTTGAGCCGTCTTGTTTTATATATCCATGTTTTAATATGACGGGAGGGCGTTGTTTGTGTTTGTTGATGTTGCATACTAAGGAATAGTAGATGGTTTAAGTGTTAAACATAGTTAGCGGAATGATTGTATTTTCGGCTGATTTTTGTGGTTTATGGGTGAGGATATGTTATAGGGCATAAAAAGGGGGAAATTTTTTGTGATTGCATGGTGTTGAGGTGCAGGTAGTTAGTGAAAAAGTGCAAAATTTTTTTGAAAAAAGTTTGGGAAAAATTTGGTGGAATGGGGAAATGGTAGTACCTTTGCAACCGCAAACGGGGAACGGCGGTTCCCTCCGCGGAAAAAATCCGGTGAGGGTTTTGCGGTATGGGAAAAAGTTGTTACCTTTGCAAGACCGGCGCCCGCGGAAAACGGGGGCGTTCCGGGAGAGGACATTGAAATGATGCTACAGACGATATGACAAAGACGAAGGGTGACTGCCGCCTCGGCTGCAAGGCCGGGTGGCGGCAAGGAGTGTGACTCCGGCCGGCGTCCGCGTCAATTCCAGATAAATCAAGGAGCGAAACCTGACGGACCGGGCGCGGGGCTTATTGCCCCGCGGGACAATCCCTTCCGGCCGCCGGAGCGCCGCAACGGGCG
>CASENC010000041.1 GCA_949289215.1 uncultured Bacteroidales bacterium
AGTGAGTTGTGATACATTCGACCTCTTTGAGGCCGTTCCAAATATGAAGGTTTCTTGCTCCGACGGTTCGGCTTCGCCTCACACATCGGTTACCTCAAATTGGACGGCTTTGCCGCCTAATCTGCATTTTGACACATCTTCATTTTGCCCGGAAAAAGCCGGTCATTGGACATCTTGGCCGAATCATGCATATTATCGATAAAAATTATTAGTGTCCGCTAAAACTTTTTATCGAACTATGTAATAAGGAATTCAGCTCTAAAAGTGCTTAAATAGCCGATATAATAGCTGAAGATTTGCAATAAAACTTACGTTATTGCTTATGCTTATTGTTTCTAACGAAAAATAAGCCCCAATATGCTAAAATCCATGTAAATATCTATTGTTTAGTAACTTATACACTTACAGGCAATTTTTAGCGGACACCAATAATAAAAAATATGCTGAAAAACATAATTTAGCGTTAAAATTAAATTTTTATTTGTGATTTTATTGCGGAATATAGTCTTTCATAAAGAAAGAATGTAGATATCACTTCAAAAAATCAAATTTATATTTTCTGTATATGAATAATTGATTATATTTGCCACATAATTTAACCAATTTTAATCAACCTATAATATGTTACGAAAAACCTGCTTTTTGATTGCATTTTGCTTGTCGATTGCGTCAATTTATGCGCAGTCGTCATCGGGAGAGGGTAATACGGCTTACGCCTTTAACCGCACCGAAGGCAATTATGGCATTGTGAGTTTCAAGCTCGATGATTTTTCTTCATTTGAAATGAAGCACATTGTTGATGACGATGTGCGCGCAGCCGCCTTTGTCGAAGGCAGCTATTATGCACTTGTGTATGTTGACGGCAATCCGGCCGAAATAGCATCCTATGACATTGCCACCGGCAATAAAGAAACTGTGATGGAAACCACCGCCACTTTTGTTGACATGACTTATGACTATTCCACTCAGTCGTTGCTGTTGGTACAATATGATTATCCGTCGTCGTTGTTGGTAAAATATGATCTCACCACCAAGGAATTTACCACACTGTGCACATTCGATTACTCAATGTTTGCCGTAACTGCCGACTTGCAAGGGAACATTTACACAGCCGATCTTTCGGGTGACATCTACAATGTCAATCGCGAGACTTACGAGTTGACTACAGTGGCATCTACCGACCATTATGCCAACACCTCGGCACTGCGTTCCCTCGATTTCGATATGACCACAGGGAAATTGTATTATCTCGCAAACGGCAGTTGGGCCGGAACTTATCTTTTCGAGATTGACCCGGAAGCCGGTACATCGACAGCAGTAGGAGGAATGCAAAGTAACTTATACGTCGGAATTTACACCGGGTACACCAACGCAACGCCCAAAAGTCCGTCGGCTCCTGCCGGGTTTGTCGTAACTCCGGCCTCTGATGGCAGCAATAATTGCGAACTGTCATGGACTTGTCCGACTACAGCATTCAATCGCAGCGACATAGGCACCTTAACTCATGCGACCATTTACCGCGACGGCGTGGCTGTGGGTACGGTGAAAGATGTAAAGGCCGGCCAGCAGGCAACATATACCGACAACTTGACAAAAGCCGGAACTTATACTTATAAGGTCACACTGAGCAACGAGGCCGGTGAAGGTATGTTTGCCGTTGCTTCGGAATACGTTGGTAAAGATGTTCCCGCTGCACCGACCGATGTGGTTGCAACAGCCGAAGGCAATACAATAACAATAAACTGGACTGCCCCCACTGCCGGGCTGAATGGCGGTGCCATGGAAGGTGAAATAACCTATAAAGTGGTGCGCAGCGATGAAAAAGTGATAACCGAATCGACGGCCGAGACGCAAGTGTCAGATGTTATTGAAGGCAAATGGGCCGGATATACCTATACCGTTATCGCAAAGAATGACGCAGGTGAAGGCGGCAAGGCCACATCAAATGCTGCACAAGCCGGCGAGGCTCTTACAATGCCGTTGTCTTATGCTCTTACGAGTGAAGAAGACCTGAATTTGTGGACCGTGGTCGATGGCAACAATGATGGCAACACCTGGAGAATGGGCAGCCTGTGGGGTGGAAACCCGGGAGTTGAATTCCGCAGAAACCCCGTCAGCAACGGACCGGCCGACGAATGGCTCATTTCGCCTCCGGCCAAATTAACGGCAGGCATGGAAACGCTTGTGACATTCAACGTGCGTTGTTCTTATTCGCCGACCGAAAGCCTTGAAATCAGGGTGGCTCAGGTGGGCACGGCACCCGAAGATGCTACCGTGGTTGACACATTGACGATAAAAGGCTCGGAAGCATATTATGGCGGTTACGATGCATCGGTTGCAATACCGGCAATGGAAGCCGAAGGCGACTATCGCATCTATCTGCACTATGATGTGGAAGGCGTTTATTCTTCAAATGAAGGTTTGCACATCACCGACTTTGCGTGGAAGGATAATAATGTTGCCACAGTGTCGGGTACTGTAAGATATGGTAATCCCAATATGTCATTCACTTGCATGGGTGCAACAGTTGTTATGGGCGAATATAAAACTACTACCGACTATTCGGGCAAATACACATTCACCGACGTTCCTGCCGGAGAATATGATATTACGGCTGAATATATAACAGGTTATTCAAAAGAGACCGAACACGTGACGGTGAAAGCCGGTGACAACATTACCGTTGATTTCTTGCTTACAATGTTAAAGAAATACGTTGTCAGCGGAACAATTACTGATGAAGAGGGTAATCCCATAAAAGGTGCGAAGGTCACAATGGCCGGCGATGACGAAGATAATGTAACCACCGATGAAAACGGTAAATACAGCATCTCGATGTATGAAGGCGATTACACCCTCACCGTTACCAAGAACCATTATGCATCGCAAAGCAAAGAGATTGCATTAACAGCAACCATACCCAATACCGATTTTGCTCTTGCCATAGATGTGTTGCCGCCTTACAGCGTGACTGCAACCGATTCAGAAGGAAGCATTGCGGTGAACTGGGAAGCTCCGCAACCGTTAAATGAGAGGAAATATGACAATGGTGAAGCCGAAGGGGTATATGGATACGGAGAGAATTTCACAGGCTCTCAAGTTGTAGGTACCATATATATGGGCGAAACCACTGTATATGAATTGAAGTGGCAAACTGTCAACAGTATCGACAATAACATCACCCTGATGCTTCTTGGCACAGATTACGGCGGCAACCCCACCGGAGAAGTGCTTTTCCAGGCCGCAGTCACTACTGTTGACGATGAATGGAACACTTACCGCTTGCCCGAACCGTTCACTACCGATAAAGGTTTCATCTTTGCCATAGCAGGTAAGACTTATGTTGCCACCGATGGCGGTACCGAGGATGGCTCGATTGATTATCCCGAGACGCAGGTGTTTACAACTACTTACATGGGTGCAACTTCTTATCGTTACTTCGATGAATTGAGCGATAATCCGTCGCGTCACTTCTTGCTGCGAGTTTTGTGTGCCGAAGAGGAGGCAGCCGATGCCACTATTCCCGAAATGAATTATAACGTATGGCGTTTGCCCGCATCGGCAAAAGCCGATGAAGCCCAATGGACACCGATAGCCACAGGCAGTGAGGAATTCACGCTTACCGACAGCAATGTACCCAGCGGTGAATATTATTACGCCGTAAAGACGGTGTATGAAGCCGGTGGCACTTCCGAGGCTGCATTCTCTGATTTGGTTGCCCACAACATGATTGCAGGTGTTGTTGTCAATGTGAACACCAACTCGGCAGATCTTGACCCGCAAGCCGATGCCGATGGCGCAACAGTGGTTCTGTATAACAACGACCAAAATTATACTGCAACCGTGGCCGACGGGAAGGCTGAATTTGCCAAAGTAGAGAAAGGTATTTACTCGATAACAATTCGCAAAAACGGTTTCAATTTCATTGAAGACGGCGGACTCGACATATCGGGCGAAGAGGTGGCATTCAGTTTCGATTATAAATTGGAGCAAAGCCTTGACAAGCCGGCCAATCTTGATGTATTGGTTGACGGCAGTTCGGCTCGTATGTTGTGGAATATGCAACCCAATATAATCGATGATTTCGATGGCGACGACTATGTTGACTTTGAAGTTAATCCTGCCGGACGTGCCGGTTGGCAATATATCGACAATGACGGACTTATGACATGGGGCTTCGGAGCTACAACATTCCCGCACATGGAAGAACCGATGGCAGCCATAACATTCAATTCAAAGGCCACTACTCCGGCACTTGGCAACAAACCGGATTTCACCACTGCTTATTCGGGAACCCGTGCATTGGCCTTCTTTGCCGCAAGAACCATCGATGGCACCACGGTTGTCGAAAGCGACGATTACATGATTTCGCCCGAATTGAAGCCTTACCGCGACTTCAAGTTCAGTTTCATGGCTCGTACTTATGAAGAACTGGAAGGTTACCGCGAACGCATCAGGGTGGGATATTCTACTACCACACCCGAGCTTGACCAGTTCATCTGGCTCGATGATACATTGAGATATGTTCCGCTCGAATATACCCCGTATGAATACACAATTCCGCAAGAAGCCAAGTATGTGGTGCTTAACAGCTCATCAATAATGAACTTCATACTGTTTGTTGACGATGTGTTCATCGGTGTCGAAGATCAGGTTGTAGGCAACAGCTATATGCCGGTAAATGTAAACGGATATGAGATTTACCTTGACGGCGAAAAAGTTACCGATACCCAAGAGACCGAATACACATTCACCGGCCTTGCCGACGGTACACACAAGGCATCAATTGTGCAGAAATTCGCAACCGGTGACTCCGAGCCGCTCGAAATCACATTCAGCATAGGCTCGACCGGAGTTGACAATGTGGATGCCGATGTGCTTAGCATTTATGTCTATGGCGAAACATTGTATATCAACGGCGATTACAGCCACGCAATGATTTACAGCACTTCGGGCGCACAAGTAATGTCGCTCGACGGCGAAAGCCGTGCCGACCTGTCGGCCTTGCCACGCGGCATATATGTGGTAAAAGCCATTAGAGCCAATGGTGAAACCGTCACTGCCAAGGTGATACGTTAACACCACTCGATAATCACACAATAAATCCCCGGGGGACCATCCTCCGGGGATTTATTGTGCCATGAGTACCACGCCGGCTATGGCTGGTAGAGACGCGATTCATCGCGTCTGATGTGCGGCTATGGCAATAAGTTTCCATGGAAGGCGGTTTCAGACGCGATGAATCGCGTCTCTACATTTATATTGGATGTGACCCGGGTGACATGCCGGCAAAGCCAGGATATTCCTGATAATCAAACCATATGAACCCGGGAAATCCACCGCCCCGCCGGGCTACTCCGCCGCATCATATAACCGGGGATAAACAAAAAAGGCCTTGCCGATTGGCAAGACCTTCTTTTGTGAGTTGTCTTACGAGGATTCGAACCTCGACAGGCAGAACCAAAAACTGCAGTGCTACCATTACACCATAAGACAATCCTCTCAACCAAGACTCATCGTCCTAATTGCGGTGCAAAGTTAAGCACAATTATGCATTGCTGCAAGTTTTTCGAGATATTTTTTCAAAAAATATCATTCAAATCGGTAAATCTGCGCCAACCGGTTCCCACAATAACGTTATTTGAGTAACTTTGCACTCGGAAAATCATAATAAAAATTTATGGAAAGCAGAGAGAATATCGACGACAGACTTGATGAGTTGAAGTATCTCTCGGTTGGCAAATTGCTATGGAAATACAGCCTGCCTGCCATAGTGGGCACGGTGGTTATGTCGTTGTATAACATAATCGACCGCATTTTCATAGGGCAAGGCGTCGGCCCCGATGCCATAGCCGGCCTTGCCATTACTTTCCCTGTGATGAACCTTGCCTCGGCCCTGGGTATGCTTATCGGCGTGGGCAGTGCCTCAAGGGTATCGATAGTACTTGGCCAAGGCAACAAGGAAATGGCATTCAAGGTGCTTGGCAACAGCATAATAATGACAGTGGTACTGGGATTAAGCTACATCATGCTTTTTGCCGTGTTCATGAAAGATATTCTGATTTTGTTCGGGGCAAGCGAACGAACCCTGCCCTATGCCTATGATTTCATGATGTACATATTGCCGGGAATGCTGTTCATGAACCTGTGCTATTCATACAACAATGTGATGAGAGCATCGGGCTACCCCACTCGTGCAATGGTGACAATGTTCATCGGTGCCGGGCTGAATATCATACTCGCACCCATTTTCATTTTCGTGCTCGACTGGGGCATAAAGGGCGCAGCAATAGCATCTGACATATCGATGCTGGTGTCGGCAACATTCGTCATGATGCACTTCATGTCGGGGAAAAGTGAAATCCATTTCAAGCGCGGCATATACAGGCTTGAAAAGTCGATATTGCTGTCGGTGACATCGATAGGGGCCGCACCATTCCTCATCAATTGCGCCGGGTGTGCCATCAATGCCATTGTCAACAATATGCTCTATAAATATGGCGGCGATGCATCGGTGGCTGCCATGGGAATTTTCACCACCTACACGCAATTGCTTGTCACGGTGGTCATAGGCATATGCCAGGGTATGCAACCCATCATAGGTTATAATTACGGTGCCCGCCTTTTTGGCCGTATGCGACACACATATTACCTTGCCATCGCGGCGGCATCGGTGATTTGCCTGCTTGGTTCACTGTTCTCGCTCACGTGCCCACAATATATTGCACGGGCGTTTACATCCGACCCGGAACTGATAACAGCCACTTCCGACGGGCTGGTCATAACCACAATGATGTTTTGGGGCGTAGGTTTCCAAATCGTATCGACCAACTTTTTCCAGTCGCTCGGCATGGCGGCAAAATCAATTTTCCTAAGCCTTACACGACAGATAATATTCCTGATACCGCTGCTGTTCATTCTACCCCCATACCTGGGATTGAACGGTGTGTGGGCGGCATTCCCCGTATCAGACACACTGGCCATTATTGTTTCGGCAATACTGGTCATATACGAGTTCCGCGCATTGCAGCGTATTGAATTAAACGACATAAAATATAACAACACACATATATGAAAGCATTTTACACAATCGGATTGCTTGTTATCTCCAATATGTTCATGACATTTGCCTGGTACGGGCATTTAAAAATGAAACAGGAATTCAACTGGTTTGCCGAACTGCCGCTTATAGGTGTGGTGGTTTTCGGGTGGGCAATAGCATTCTTCGAGTATCTGTTTCAAGTTCCGGCCAACCGCATAGGTTTTGCGGAAAACGGAGGCCCCTTCTCACTCATGCAGCTGAAGGTGATACAGGAAGTGATAACCCTCATCATCTTCACCATTTTCACCACAGTGTTCTTCAAGGGTGAAGCACTCCACTGGAACCACTTTGTGGCCTTTATTTTACTTGTGCTTGCCGTCTATTTCGTCTTTATGAAGTAATCCCCACTTCAGCTATAGTTTTCGAGGGCTGTGCGCAGCTCATTCACAACCATGGCTTTCAATTCGGGTGGAGACACCACCTCGACTTGGGAGCCATGTGAAAGTATTTCCTGAACGAAATCATAGGTGATGAGCAGGCGGTAATGGAACAGTGAATAGCTGTCATGCACTTCCTCGCACTGCGAGTGGTGGAGCGGCAAGGCACGAAAATATTTAGCCTGGTTGCTCGACACCTTCAATATCACATTCTTCGGTTCGCTCTTGCTTTGCATTATGCCGAAACAGTCTTTGAAATAGTCGGCAGCACTGAATCCCTGCGGAACCTCGAAATGCTCGTTGCGAATGACCACATCGCTCATGCGGTCGAGCGAATAGGTCTTTATCATGCCATCCTTGATATTAAAGCCTATCACATACCATAGTTGCTTGAAAATGCGCACGAAATAAGGCTCCACGACGATATTTCGCTTAGTGTTGACCCGGTTATATGCCCTGTATGAAAAGCATATGCGGTTAGATTCCTTCATTGCCTGTATAATCACCGGCAGGTTTCCGCGTGCACTGGGGACATCTTCAAGCACGATGCGGTCGGAAACATCGCGCGAATCAGACAGCATCCCGCTCATCGAGGCTGCATCGAGCAGCCAGTTGCGCAAGCGGTCGTCTTGTTCATTACCCGAAACATCGATGTAATACTCAAACGTTGACGGGTCGCACTCTACTACCACATTGAACGTATCCATAATGCCTTGACGATAATTGTAGAAGGTGCGCCGGGCAAGCGGTTCCCCGTCGCTCAACGTCGATTTCACCCATAGGCGGTTAAGCTCGTCACGGGTAATACGTCCATAACGTTGTATGGTGTCGATAATCCAAATGTACTTATTTATCAGGTTCTTTGCCATAACTTTTCCCTTTTGAAAGCATCAACAGCCCGGCAAATGTCATTGCGGCGTTCAGCAGCAACAACTCAAAACTCATCACATAACCATAATGTACCAACAGCCCCCGTTGCACAAAGTAGCATATCACCGGGGCGGCGACACACACCACCGGCACAAGGCGGTCACGCACCTTACCGCGCACGGCAAGTCCGAAGAGGAACAACCCGAGAATAGGCCCGTAGGTGTAGCTTGCAAGCGTGTAAACGGCACTTATGGCATCGCTGTTGCTTATGTAATAGAAAACTATTATCACCAGTCCCATAACCACCGACATGGCCACGTGCACACAGCGACGCACACGGGTAAGGCGACGCTCGTCAAGCCCCGAAGCCCCGAGTATATCTACCGTAAACGACGTGGTGAGCGAAGTCAAAGCCGACCCGGCTGCCGAATATGCCGCCGAAACCAGCCCAAGGATAAACACCACGCCTACCACAAGCGGCATGGTTGGGTGCGATGCCACAAGCCCGAATAGTTCATCGGTTTTCTCGGGCACTGCCATGCCGGGGGTGTTCCTCACGTACATCACAAGCAACGTGCCAAGCACAAGAAACAAGGCTATGATAAAAAATTGCGAAATGCTGCTTACAATCATGTTTTTCTGCGACTCGCGCGAATTGCGGCAGGCAAGGTTGCGCTGCATCATGTCTTGGTCGAGCCCGGTGGTGGCAACCACCATGAATATGCCTGCAAGGAATTGTTTCCAAAAATATTCCCCGCCTTTGGGATTGTCGAAGTAGAATATGCGTGAAGTGTCATCGGCCGCCACAGCCTCAACCATCGAACCTATGTCAAAGCCAAGGCTGCGAGCTATGAACACAATGCTCAACACCACCGATGCAACAAGACAAAACGACTTAAGCGTATCGGTCCAAATCACCGTCTTCACGCCGCCCTGCATGGTGTAAAGCCATATGAGTGCTATGGTTATGACAACATTTAACGCAAACGGAACCCCGAGCGGACCGAAAGCAAGGCTCTGCAACACCACGCATACCACAAAGAAACGCACCGAAGCTCCGAGCATCTTGGAAATAAAGAAAAACCACGCACCGCTGCGATAAGTCATCATGCCGAAACGTTGTTCAAGGTACCCGTAAATAGACACAAGATTGCGCCTGTAAAACAGCGGGACCAGCACAAAGGCAATAACCACATAACCTACCACAAATCCCAATGCCATTTGCAAATAACTATACCCCTTGGCCACCACCATCCCGGGAACCGAAATGAATGTCACACCCGATATCGCCGCACCCATGGTTGCAAATGCCACCACCGGCCACGGTGCCTGCCTATTGCCGGTGAAAAAACTTGTATTGCTGCTTCCCCGCCCGGCAAAAGCCGAAACGACAAACAGCAAAACGAAATAGCCTACTATGGTGAGAATAACTATTACCGGTGTCATCTGTACACGCTATTCTTTATACAACAAATAGGGCCTGCGGCGCAATTTAAATGCCTCGACATCATCGTGCCATGAGGCCTTTATCTCGGCTGCGCTCTTCCCTGCCTTTATCATGCGACGAACATCGCCATCACCCACGAGCAATTCAAAAAACGATGTGAAAAACTTGTCGCCCATTTCAAGCCGGCGATATGCATCTGCCACATATTCAAAATTCACACCGGCGGCAATCACAGCCTCCTCGTCAAGTCCGGTCAAATCACAACCATAACATTTCTCGCCAAGCAACGGCGGATTTTTTGCTCCGGGAACACTTTGCGGCGTAAACGTATATGTGCAGCCTTTCATCGACGGGTGGCCGTATATTTCAAATGGGTAATCGGTTCCACGCCCCAGGCTTACCACAGTGCCCTCGAAATAACAAGTGGAAGGATAAAGGTAAACGGCAAGCATCGACTTCAAGTTGGGCGACGGGGCAACAGGCAGGCGGTAACGGCTGCCGTGTGTATAACCCTCGCATTGTATAACCGTGAGACGGTCGCCGAGTTTTCTGCCGCCGTCAAGCCAACCCTCACCATCAATCATGAGCGCAAGTTCGCCGAGCGTCATGCCGTGTACTACAGGAATGGGCAATGCTCCAACTCCCGACTTGTATTTCATATCAAGTACCGGGCCATCGACATACATCCCATTTGGGTTCGGGCGGTCCAAAACCATAAAATCCTTGCCATAAGCAACAGCCGCATTCATCAACCGCATCATGGTGATGTAATAAGTGTAATAACGCACCCCCACATCCTGCAAATCGGTGACTATGATATCAAACCGGTTCATTGTTTTCGCCGAAGGCATACCTTTTTGGCCATCGTAAAGCGATGCTATGGGAATACCGGTGGCTGCATCCACGCCGCCCTGCACCTTTTCTCCGGCATCGGCATTACCGCGAAATCCGTGTTCGGGCGAAAATATGGTAGTGACATTTATACCGTTTTCGAGCATTATGTCAAGGGTGTGACGGCCGTCCACCACGCCGGTGTGGTTACTCAACAATGCCACGCGCTTCCCTTTTAGCAGATGCGCATACTCATCGATGCGAGCCGCCCCCACTTTTATATCGGTGGAAAATGCCACCGGCACGCACACAGCCATGGTAACGGCCATGGCGACAAGCCGGTAAATAGTTCTAAGGTATGTCATTAAATATATCGATATTAAGATGTTCTATCATTTGCCAAGTGCCGATCAGGCCGTCAAAAGTCTGAATCGACATAGTATCCGCGCTGTATGTCGCCTTCCACGGCATCTCCCACTATTCCATGCAGATTGCGATATTCGCGATACAGTTCCTCGTAATCACGAGTGTAATCGGCATCGGGAACCACATGCACATCAAATCGCAACTCGGCTCGCCCCGTCTCGGCTATATTACCGTAACAGTATATATAATGCTTTACAAGACCTATGTTCTTGATGCTATTATACTTCACGTGTATATATCCTTTCTTGTGCGGCATGATTACTATGGGCAGATTATCATTAACCACCATGCAACCGCACGACGTCTGGATTTCTTTGATAATCAACGGGTCATCGCCAAGATTGGTTACACCGTAATTCAGGTCAAGTTCCTCCCCCTGCAAGATGGGATAATAGTGCCGGTCTTGGTCTTCGACCTCGATGGTAGTCATGTTCACCTTTTTTTTGCATGACGGCAACGATGCTACAACGCAAAATACCGCCACCGACAAAATTAATATATATAACGCTTTCCTTAACATAAGTATTATCCTTTTTTCTTATTATTTTAATCTTATTTCATCTATTGCAATGTGGTTGATGCGGCTCTTGGGACGCGTTGTTTTGATTACTATGGCAGTACCCGTAGGCACGTCACTCAAGTCAAAACTGTAAACCAGCCGACGACTCTCTTCACTCAACATATCCACCTCGGCTGCATCATCGGCAATTTGCCTTGCCACACATTTCCCGCCTTGAAACAGGCAACGCAATGCGATGACGCGTCAATTTCAAAAACGACACCTCAAGCCTGCGAGCCTCAGGCACAACAGGCATCTCAATTTCAAGCCCGTCGCCAAGCGATGAAATCAGCCAACCATAATGATAACCGCAAGGCAGCCCGTTGACGGCATCGGTCAACACCGACAAATCGCCATAACCGGCATCAAGCGGCGTCAATGCCTTCAATTTGCAATCGGCAAGCAAATTATCCTGTTCACGGTCGAGTATCGACATCTCCCAACATTTGATATAATCAGCAACAGTCAACCCCGATTCGGAAATCTTGCCGATGCCATACCGCCTGCCTGCAGCAAGGGTCTGTAACCAAATTCCTGCCTGTGACCTGTCAACATTGCCGCAACAACGTGCAACTTCAAGCATGGTATATGACATGGCAATTCGCAGTTTTTCAAGTTCCCGACTTTCCTCATCTGAAGCAACGCCAACTGCATCACAAAGCGCATCATAAAACCGGCCAAATTCAGCGTATCCGCCCAAATACATCATTGCCCGGTCGATGGGAGCATATATATCGAGCTTCTTTTTCCCTTTTGCAACCGCAGCACCCCATTGCAAGTAACTTTCGGAAAGCATTTTCCCGGCTGTCGGGAAATGTTGCATGAAATAGCCGCGCACAAGCTTAGTCACATCGGCATCGACATCGGTCATCAATGCTGCCAACACCGCATTGTGCAAGCCGGAAAACGAAGAATAATCCTCGCCGCTGCCATTCAGGAAAACGCCTCTCACACCCACCTCTTTGTAATGCCGCAACCGCTGTTGCATAATGCTCAATACGGGAAACGGCGTGAGGTAATCGTCGAAATTATTTATGTAATCCCACACATATATGATGTGGCACTTTTCTTTCCATTCCTGCACAAGGGCATCAAAGTCCGACCGGCGTTTGCCGCCATATAACGGAGACAGTGGCCAACGCATTGCGCTTACAACCACACCCACATTGGCGGGCATCTTGTGGACTGGTGGCGTAAAAGTGCTGCCATAAGCACCCATGAAAAAATCATGACCGGGGAACTCCGTGGCAAGTTTCTCCAACAGTTTCGACACTGCAGGGGTGGCATTATTTGCACAGTTCCCTGCCTTGACACACAAATCACAGGTACACACCGCATCATCGTCATTGGGCATTATCAAAAACCTCGATGAACTCTTGTCTCCATTGCCGAAATTATCGATTATATAGCCTTTTATCGCATCATGCAATACTTGCGATGAAAAGCAATATTGGCCATCGTATCGTTCCCCATTGACCGTTGCATAAACGGAAGCATCGGCATTTTCGTCCACTTTCACTATACGGTACAAATTATGCCCCCATATACCCCAGTCGCGCCCGACGTTATTCTCGGCAAACATTGCCGATGCAGAAGGATCGATATTTTCGGGCAAATAGGCTTCGCGGTACTCAAAATCGAAATTCTTCGATGATTTCGCAACCATAACGCTTTCATCGGGGTTTTCAAGCACTGAATTTTCACGCATCGAGGCACTTATACCACTTCGACCGTCGCTTTCAGCCGTATTCGAGGCATTTACGCAACCGCCGCCGACAAGCAGCATTGGCAATAATGCAATTGCCGTTGCAACCTTAGAAATTGACGTATAGCTGCAATTCGACATTATAGATATTCCTGTGCTTTGAAGCCGTTTCGATTATTTCGCTATATGGGTTGTAATAATTGTACCATGTGCCAAGCACACCCACCGAGAAATTCCGTGTAAGCATCACGGTGCCGCCAAGGCCCACCATCGATGAAGTCTTATGGTACTGGTAACCCGAAACTATACCGTTATCCAAAAGCGTTATTTCGGGATAATTGCCTATACCGGCCATAGCCGTTATATTGGTACGGCGATCTTCGTTTAAGTAAAACTTGGCCTGTCCGGTGAGGTTATAATAAAATTCCTTGTTTGTCGTGATTAAGTCGAGCTTCAAACTCGTAAGTACCGGATCCCACATCTTCGACACCGTAGGCGACAACGAGAACATATTATTATCATCGAGCAATCGGCGATAACCAAGGTTGAGATTAAGCTCCCAGTCCTTTTTGAATGTCTTTGTCGCACCCACGTTGGCAACCCACTTCGGGAAGTAGTCATTAGCCCAGGCAAGGTTGGCGTTCAAGCTCCACGACGGATTGAAACGATGCAACCACGCCGCCTGCAACTGTATCCCGGTGCCGCCTCCATCAAGGTCCTCGTTAACATCATCGGGGTTCATGTTGCCATCAAGGCTTTTATAATTGATACGGCCCAAGAAATCGTTCTTAACGCCCGTGCGTGTATATTCTACCGATGCAATCGAAGTAATCACATCTTCGCTTGCGGGACGCGAATGCAGGTAATAAAGCCCCACTTGGTTTTTATAACTGCGGTTCAACAGGCCGCGCATGTGCCGGTTATATGCGTCCATCTCGGCAATACCGGGTTCATAATTCAGCTGGTTATATAAGCCGAGTCGAGACGATGCATCTTCTCATAAGCAAGCCCCTTGGTATAAAGCAGGCTGTTGTTATTCTCGTCGAAAACCAAAGCCGAGTCAACCACGGCCACAGCAGCTTCGGGATCATTGTCGCGGATAAGATCAAGCGCATACATTTCGCTGCTTGCCGCATATGCACCGGTTACATCGGGATTATCGGGATAGTCTTCAAGCTGGCCCCGAAGCAATTCGAGTGATTCGTCATATTCTCCCTTTTCATCGAGCGATTGTGCAATTTTCACTTTATAGAACAAGTCGTTTGGATATTTTTCTGCGCCTATTTGTGCATAATGCTCGAATTCTTCGGATTTTCCGAGCAATGCAGCTGCATTAATCGCATATCTCAACCCAAGGTCGCTATCGGGGTTCACTTCAAGCAACCTCTGCGCCTCGTAATAAGCACGATTGGTTGCGCCGTCTTGCATAAGCTGCTTGATATAAGGAACGGCTGTCTCCTCATATGCCATTGCGTAAATATCCCGATTAATCGTGGCAGTATCGTTGTATGCCACATAATACAAGTCAAGAGCAGCAGGCGTATGCCCCATTTGAGCCAATATGTCGCCCTTGCGCTCGACATACGTAGGATTGAAGGCGAATATTTCTTTTGGGCCTCGACTTCGGCAAGAGCCTCGTTATACCGCTTGAGCATGGTATAACAAGTGATGATGCGTTCCCTGGCCGAGAACACAAGCGTGCTATCTTCTTTCTCGTTCTTGACGACAAATTGCGCACACGCTATGGCACTTGCATAGTCATTATTGGCCATCAGCCGTTCGGCCTCATCGTATTGAGCCTTAACCATCCCATACGTTACATCGTAATTACCCGGATTTGCCCGATAAATGCGATTGAGCAACGCGTCGGCTTCACGCTCGTTGCCAAACCGGCGTTCAAGCATATACTCCTTGTAAAGCAATGTCGGATTATCGCGTCCATCGCGTTTTTTCGCCTCCGACAGGTAATATCTCGCATCATCGTAATAACCGCGTGTGAGCGATGTATTAAGCAAGTAATCAAGAGCTTCGCGTGAGCGTGTGGTTTCATAAATCTTGCCATACATTACATACGGGTCGCTGTCGCGAGCCACTTGCGCCGACTCGGCAAGGAGCGAGTTGTAATAATTGCGCAGTGCGGGTGATTTGTTCACCGACATTCGGTTTTTCACATACGTCAAGGCCTCGGTGTAACGTCCCTGTTCACACAGTATTCCCACTTTCTTGCGCAGCAGGTCCATATTTGCCGGGAAACGTTCGGCTCCACGCGAAGCCACATCATAGGCACGGTCGGTGTAACCTTGTTGCAAATACATATTGCTAAGTGCAAGGTAAGTCTCGGCATTGTCGGGATCGGTTTCAAGCAGTTTTTCGAGATATTTGGTTGCCTCGGTAATATTCCCCGCCTTACGATACTTCAAGTAATTCATTTCGTAAGAATACGCCAAATCCTTCTTCAAGCCACTGTCTTCGGGATAAATCTGGCTAATGCGCACCAGCAGGCGGTCGGCTTCCACATCGTTGCCCATCTTGCGGTAAAGTTCTATTTTGCGCCGCCACAGCCCGCGCCAGTAAGGGTTCACTTCAAGCAACTCGTTCACATAACATATGGCACTGGAATAATGGCCCGATTCATCTTCCACCTTCACAAGCATCTGCTTTGCTTCCACATGGTTATAATCGCTCTCCACAGCCTTTATCAGGTTGTAGCGAGCCATGTCGAGGTCTTGTTTCTCATAATAATACCGCCCCAACAACCAACGAATATTCGGATCCACGGGATGCACCTTCACGCCCTTGTCGAGGATTTCTTTTGCCTCCTCGTTCCTGTGGCGAGCAAAGCATTGCTTGGCAGCATCGACGTAATATTCGGGCAAATGCACGCTGTCCTCGTCGGTGGCCGACAAGAAAAACAGCGAGCACACAATCGCCAATATCCAAGTATATGCAAACCTTTGTCGCTTCATGCGTTATATCTATAATTTCGTTTTCTCTTGTTTCATGTCACACAACCGATGGTTGCGGCGATGTCTCGTCACCTTCAAGCTCCTTTTCTTTCTGCTGCCTGCGGCGTTCCTCTTCCTTTTGGCGTTCCTTTCCGAAGCCTTCACGCTTGATATCTTCCCACTTGAACGACCGCTTGGTGAGGAAGCTGAAGTAACCCTTCACCGAGAAAAACACGATAAGAGGGTGGTAAAGTACAGGCTCGAAAAGCGATGCTATAAACAGCCACACATAATCCCACTTGCTGTTGCGGTTGGTGGGATCCTCCACATAGTAGCTGAAGAAACATATCACAAGCAACATGAACTCATTGAAAGTGTAAAGCATAAGCAATATCACCCAGAACGTAGTCCAGTTGACTGCCCCTATCAGGATGAACCACACAAGCGAAATATAGCCAATAAGCTCGATGATGGGAGCCACAAACTCAAACACAAACATGAAAGGATAGGTTATCAACCCCAACCGCTTGTAACGCGGATTGAACAGCAACTTGCGATGCACAAACATACACTGCATCAATCCGCGGGCCCAACGGGTGCGCTGCTTGCTCAGCGACCACACCGTCGGCGGACCTTCGGTCCAACAGGTAGTCTCTGCCACATGGGGTATGCGATAAGGCTGGTTGATTTCACACATATACCCTATCATGCGCATAATCAAATCCATATCTTCGGCAAAACTCGACGAGTCGTAACCACCAACAGCCACCACAATGTCGCGGCGGAAAAAGCCGAAACCGCCCGACACATTGTTAACGGCATTAAGTGCCGACCAACCCATCTTGCCCACAAGATATGAACGCAGGTATTCAACTTGCTGGAACAACGGAATGGGACGCTTCGACACACGCGGCTCCACCATTCGCCCGTTTTCCACTTTACAGCCATTCACCATGAGCATGGTGGAACTGACGGCAATAACGGGCGTGGTTTCCTTCAATACAGCCCACACAAGCCTGTAAAGCGCATACTTGTCGATGATACAGTCAACATCGGTATCTATGAAATAAGGATATTTTGCTGCATTAATGCCCGCATTCGATGCATCGGCCTTGGTGCCGCCATTCTCTTTATCAACCACCGTAAGCTGCTCAAAGATGGGTTTTGTTGACTTGAACACCCGCCTCACCGGAGCGCTTTTCACCGACTCATGATAGGCATAAGGCACTTCCACGAGGCTGAAGTATTCGATGAGCTTGTCAAGTGTCGAGTCGGTACTGCCATCATTTACGATTACCACCTCGAATTTCGGATAATCGACCGAAAGCATCGACACCACATTGTCTATGATATTGGCCTCCTCGTTATATGCCGGAGCAATAATCGACACTCCGGGCGTGTATGGCGAGTCGCTAAGCATCTTCTTCACATATGCCATACTCAAGAATGTTTTTTCCTTGCGTTGTGAATTAAAGCTAAGGAACATGAGTACCGTGTAATTAATTATCAACAGCAAGCTGTAGAAAAACACGCAATATCCATATACGTCAAACAAGAACTCTTTCATACGACATTCCTCCTGTTGATAATGGGATCGTTGATATGCTCAAAAATCCATTCATGTTTTGCCCCTGCCTGGCGTTGCTTGATGTCAAATACCATGCGCCCCGGCATCCCATAATTATATAAAGCCAATGCAGCGGCGAATTTCACCGAATAATCACCGGCCTCATCGTAACATTGTTCAAGAAATGGCACCTGCTTGCCGGTGCCCATATCGACAATAGCATTTATAATAGCCACTTTCACCGATTCCACTTGCGCTTTATAGGCATCCACAAGATTAGCTTCATCGGCAATATGTTTCATTTTACCCAGCGTGCACGCGATTTCACGCTTCAATTCGATATTGCTTGTACGAATAAATGCATCAAAAAGCTCGTCACACTCTTCAATCTTGTTCAAGCATCGTATTTCACTTGCAAACAACGGTTTCAGTTTTTCATTCCGTGAGTCTTTTACCCAATGCGACACATTTGGTATGGTCAATCCCGCCTTGCGGCGGTTGGCAAGAATGGAATGTATATCTATTTTATCCCAATCGCGATAATACTTGTCATAGTCGCCGTCGTCGAAAAAGCGGAAAGGCTCTACCACACTGTTCCACATGAAATATGCCTGAGCTGCCTTCCTTAAATCATTATTACGTGAATACAGCAACGGCGTTACAACGGCATCGGGCACGCCCTCTTCAAGGAAGCGCACCCACGTCAATGCCCTCACCTTGTATTTCGTGCGTGAAAATTGTAATTCGCTTTCAAAAAAACTTTTCAGCCCGAAAGCCACTATTATATTGTGGAAATTAGTGCGATTTATTGTCTCTCCGGCATCGGTTCGGGTATCGGTTATTTCGGTTTTGGTATCGGCTATCATCTGCACGAGCAACCTCTTTTCCCTTACCGACATTTGGTTTCGGCGGTCGTAATTCATCATTTCGGCAATCTCGTCGGGCTCATGCACCACATCGTCGTTACCTATTTCAATCATGGGGTCACGGTACAGTTCCAGGAACTTTTCCATTATTTTTTGTTCCTTGTGCTTGATAACGTATAAGTATGCAGTTTGGCACAACAAATAAATCCCCACACATACACTAAGCATAATGATGAGAATACATATTTGTATAACCAAAGGGAATCCCACAAAAAGGTCGCACAAGTACCAGAAATAGTAGGAAATCACTTTAAATACATATGTGCCATAATCAATCTCCATAAGGCATCACTATGTTATAAAACATATCGGCACAACGGCCCGATTTATGTAAAACTTCTACGAATATCTCAGATTACTTCACAAATATAAGGTCAAATCATTTCTGTTTCCAAAAAATTCGACACCTTTTTGTCAGTATTTCAACATATTAGCGAATTAATCGAAGAATTTCGTCAATTTTGCATTTCACGTTTTGGCTGTCATATTTTTACATATTTTAATACCAGTGTGCCGTATATGTTGCACAATTTATAGCACCATTTCACATGGACACTACCGAAAATAGCACCGTTTTATCGATTTATTCAAGCATATTTTTTAGTAACTTTGCCTGTAATGAATGTTCTCGTATTATATTCCTCACGCATAGCGAGTGCCTTACAAATAAAAAATGCAGTCGAATCATATCAAACAACCAACGGGGCACACAACCGCGTCACGACATTCCCAATGTCGGACGGCGGCGAAGGCTTTCTTGATGCAATCGAAACTTCAATCACAGGCTGCCATCGCATCCCCGTTACCCTGCGTGACACACACTTCAAACTTAAAAGCATATATTATATAATGTCACCCGACCGGAAAACCGCATATATCGAAGCCTATAAAATATGTGGTTACAACCCCTGTGACACAGAACAAAACCCGGCGACTACATTCACCCACGGCATAGGTGATGCTATTGTAGATGCATTATCACGCAATTGCAGGAATTTCATTATAGGCATCGAACAAGTTGCCTCGATCGATGCCGGGATGGGTATGCTTAAAGCTTTGGGATACAGAATTCTCACCGCCAATGGAGAGGAATTGCCGTTATACCGCGGGTCGGAAATGTTACGGGCTGCCACTGTCGCCGACAGTAAATGCGCAACACTGCTCAGGCGGTGCCGTTTCACTATTGCCTGCAACGACGACTCGATATTCTATGCAGCCACCGGCCCGGCAATGCGCCATGCCCGACACCTCGGAGCCAACGAAGTAACCACCGACATTCTTGACAACGGGTTGCGTAACATGGCATCGGTATATTTCCACCACAACGGCCGCGACGTTTCATATATCAAAAGCGGCGGCGCAGGTGGCGGAATAGCCGGAGCATTCGCATCATTCTTCAATGCCAAACTTAAACCGGCAATATCTGCAACAACCGGCACCCAATTCTCAAACGAAATCAAGCAGGCCGACGACATAGTTGTCGTTTGTGACAGCATCACTCCGGCAACAGTATCGGGATTATCTTTCTCAGCTCTGCTGGCTATGCTGAAAAAGAGTAACGCCCGCACACATTTCCTGGCCATGCACACCGATAATGCCCCATTACTGGAAAGCCTTGGTGTCAATGACATATCTGTCACCGTCAATCCGGCCTGCGACCTTCCATTGCTGCTCGACCGGATAATGCCTAAAAACAGCGATTAACCCGTCGGCCAAGCAACGCATTAATCGCTGTTTTTTTGTATCGAAATGCTTAAAATTCCTCGAAACTCAACGGTAGCAATGCACGAATGCCGTCAAGGCGGTAAACCACATCCCGACCACACAGTAAAACATCGATAGGACTGCCACCCAGTTTCTCATATTCAAGTATGGCCTGGCGGCACACACCGCACGGCGACACAGGCTCTTCCACAAAATCGCCTTTTTGCCATGCAGCAATGGCAAGCCTCACAAAACGCACCCCGGGATAACGCGCAGCGGCGTAAAATATTGCCGACCGTTCGGCACACGTACCTGCCGGGAATGAAGCATTTTCCTGATTGGCCCCTGTGATTATTTCGCCATTTTCAAGCAGCAATGCAGCCCCCACATGGAAATCGCTATATGGCACATATGCCCGGGAAGTGGCATCTTTGGCCATTTCCACCAACTTTTTCTCATCTTCGCCCAGCTCATTATAAGAGTAAACCCTTATCTTTGTATCAATAATTCTTTCATCCATGGCAACACAGTGTTTTTGCAAATATAGCGAAAGTCGAGAGCAATACAAAGAAGAGCCTGCTCATTTTTGCATTGCCAAGACGCTTCCCATATCACACCACAAAAAACTTTCACGTTTTTGGCTCATATTGGCCATTTGCACAATTGCCTGCGTACCGGCGGCACAAGGTAAATCGGCGGCATACCTTGAATATATCGAAAAATATCACCGCATAGCCGTCATGCACCAGCAGCAATATGGCATTCCGGCAAGCATTACACTGGCTCAAGGGCTGCTTGAAAGCCGCGCGGGGCGCAGCCGCCTTGCCGTTCAAGGCAACAACCACTTCGGCATCAAATGCCACGGCAGGGCATGGAACGGCGGCAAAATATATGCCGACGACGATGCTCCCGACGAGTGTTTCCGCAGCTATCGTTCGGCCGATGACTCATTTGAAGACCATGCCCGATTCCTGAAGCAACGGCGATACGCCCCACTGTTCAAGCTCAAAGTAACCGACTACAAAGGCTGGGCGCGAACATTGCGCCAATGCGGATATGCCACCGATAAACGGTATGCCGACAAGCTCATCGACATTATCGAAACTTACGAACTTTACCGCTACGACACCGGGCAACCCATCATAGCCAAGCCCAAGCACCTTGAAGGCGACGAGTCGCTTGAACATTCAATCGACAGCCAGATTTTCGAGGAAATAACCTCGGCACACGACATAGTGAAACGCAACGGGCTTTACTGTGTGATAGCGAAAAGCGGCGACACCTATTCGAGTATTGCCGAAGAATTTGGCATGAAAGCCCGTAAACTGACGTCGTTCAACGATTTAGGATGGAGCAAGCGAAACAACGAAATCACGGTAGGAAGCATCGTCTATATCGAAGAAAAACGTGATGCCGCTACCGGCCACGACACCGGCATCCACGTGACGCGCACAGGCGACACCTCCTACTCCATCTCGCAGCAATATGGAATAAAACTGAAATCACTGTGCAAGATGAACCGGCTTTCAACAAGCAATTCCCACCGTTCGCTGAAAGCCGGACTGAAAATAAGGCTCCGGTAGCATTTCGCCGCTACCGAAACCCAAACGCAAAACAGAGTAATACGTACAATCAATTTTCCGAAACCGATTTCATCCATTCTTCTCGCGAGGGAACCTCTTCGGCGATTTCGGTACCTGAGAAATCGCCGCCATATTCCTCGGCGTGCTGCGAACGGTCGAGTCCTATGCGCTCGCTGCGCTTCGATACCCGCATACGCACCATTTTGTTGGTGAGCCAATATAGCGCAAAGCTCATCACAAATGTGTAACCAAACACAATCAACACTGCAAGCACATGGTTGATGAAGAAACCCAATCGGGATATCTCACCGTCGCCTTCGGGAAAAAAATAAGAATAGGTGAAAACGCCCGTCAATATCGTACCCACAATGCCGCCAAGCCCATGCGTGGGAAACACATCGAGGGCATCGTCAAACAGGTGTTTCCTGGCCTTGTAGGTCACTGCAAAGTTGCAAATTATTGTAGTCACAAACGAAATAAAGAAACTTTGCCCCACGGTAACCCAGCCGGCACTCGGTGTTATGGCCACAAGCCCCACCACGGCACCAATGGCTGCCCCCATCGCCGATGGACGGCGACCAAGCAGGCAGTCGAGAAAAACCCATGTCACCATGGCCGTGGCAGCGGCAGTATTGGTATTAAGGAATGCCGAAATAGCCACGCCGTCGGCCGCAAGCGATGAACCGCCATTAAAACCAAACCACCCAAGCCACAACAGTGCGGCACCGAGCAGCACAAACGGAATGTTGGCAGCCTTCCCTTCATCGCTCGTGCGCTTGCCCAGGAA
This sequence comes from uncultured Bacteroidales bacterium, assembly GCA_949289215.1. GTDB lineage: Bacteria > Bacteroidota > Bacteroidia > Bacteroidales > Muribaculaceae > Avimuribaculum. Next base: position 22,830 of record CASENC010000041.1, read on the forward strand.
CAATGCCCCGACAAGGGCTGCAACGCCCGATGCCGCATGCACCACAATGCCACCGGCAAAATCATGAACGTGCATCTTGGCAAAAATCCCTTCGGGATGCCACGTCCAGTGCGCAAGCGGGCAGTAAACCACCAGCACCCACAGCATCATGAATATCAAGTACCCCGAGAATTTCACCCTCTCGGCAAACGACCCTGTGATAAGCGACGGGGTAATGATGGCAAACTTCATTTGAAACAAGGCAAACAAGGCCAGTGGTATGGTAGTCACGGCAAGGTCTTGCTGTGTGAGACCGGCACCACTGCTGCCTGCAGGGAGCAAATTCTCGACTCCCACACCTTTCATCATGAAGAAGTCGGCCGGATTGCCTATCAGGCCACACACATCGTTACCAAACGACAGGCTGAAACCCACAACTACCCAAATAACACTCACTACCCCCATCACTATGAAACTTTGCAACATGGTGCTTATCACATTTTTGGCACGCACCATGCCTCCGTAAAAAAATGCCAACCCCGGGGTCATCATCAGCACGAAAATAGTGGCCGTAATCATCCATGCAATATTGGCATATTGCTGTGCTGTGAGGGCGGGCAAATTGAAATCGGATGTAGAACCCGAAAAAAACAAACCTAAAACACTGATACCAAAAATCACACAAAACAGTATCAGCCATCTTTTTTTAACCTTTCCCATTTTATTCAAGTTTATACACTAAAACATTTTGCAATCATTTTCGTTGCAAAACTATCAAAATGTTTTAAAACTACAAAATTTTATGGCATTATTTTTAATTATAAACCAAAATAACGGCACAAGCAAAAAAAACACACCAGCACACACTTCTCTCCCCTATCATGCCTGAAAATATTGCACAATGACATGGTGGTGTACAAAAAATTTAAATCATCGTTATGCAGCAACTTATAAAATGTGACTGATAACAATATGCGGCATTGCGCATATCTGCACGTTACAAAATTGCATTTTGCAGTATCCACATAAAAAAGAAGTCTGACCCATAGGCCCGACTTCTTATCTTCTCAAAAAAAACGGTTAACGCATTCTGCCCGGAGGAGGCCCCATGGGACCACCTCGGTGCCGACCGCCGGGACCACGGCCGCCATAATCAATCGGAGGCTCGTCGCCGCCACCTTTGTTGCCGAATGTGGTGAAACGGTAAGTGAACGAGAACATCACATAGCGAGTGACTGCATTATACTCGCTGTCCTCGATATAACTGGCATTGATAGTGCGGCTTATATTCTGCTTTTGATGCAGCAAATCATACACTTTCGCTGTGACTGTGGCTGCCTTGTTTTTCAAGAATTGATACGAGATCGATGCATTCCACAACCACTGGTCGGTATCGTACCCTTCACTGTAACCCTGTGTGCCGCTATAAGAAAGGTCGGTATTGAACACCAAGCCAAACGGTGTATAATAAGCCCCATTAAACATGGCCCCGTAACTGTGTATGATGCGGTCGTTTTGCGACTGCACGGTGTTGTGTGTCACTTGCACATTATAATTGGGACGAAGTTCCAACTGCACGGCGTCGGTGTTAAAACGTATCCCCGGCGACAGGTTCACCGAGAGCGAGCCGCTACGGTTGTAAAGGCCGTTGTTGTAACCCACAGTATTGGAATAGCGCAAAGCCCCCATCGACGAGAAATACCAGCTCTTGTTACGGAACGGGAAACTTATCATTCCCATCAAGTTTCCGTTCCACACGCCATTTACATTTCCATAAGTAGTTACCTGTCCACCGGTTTGCGAATCATAATCGGTAGTCGAAATAATACTGTTGGTGGCAAACTGGAAATTGGCCATCGCCATTATGCTGCGTTGACGGTCTTGGTCGAAATCGCTATACCGCAAATTGAAACGTTGCGTAAACGTGGGATTAAGGTCGGGGTTACCTACTACAATGCGCAACGGATTCGACACATCGGCCACAGGCTGCAATTGCGTCAACGACGGTTGCGAAGAACGGGCACGGTAATCAAATGCCAACGAGCGTGATTTGCTCATCTTGAAACGTATGCGGGCATACGGGGCTACGTTCCACACCCATCGGGTGGCAATGTTGCGGTCGGGATTGATGAGATCTTCGCTGCTTGACATCGATGAATTCACCATAGCCCCCACATCAAGATTGTAATTCTCACGCACCTGCTTAAAGCCCACTTGCAGCGACTGGTTGAAATAATTGTTGCGGAAGCGGTTGCTTTGCTCCGCGTTAAGTTCGGGTTGCAACTCGTCTTCCACTATTTGGCGCAACATGGTGGGATTAGTCCATGCCAACGAGCCGTATTCTTCTACCACATATCTCTTGAACGATGGGTCGCGAAGCATTGACATAAGCGCGCTATTGGTAGCAGCGGTGGCCGACGTAGCCGACACAAGGTCATACACATACTTGTCGGCATTGTTGAAACGGTATTGACCGTTATACGAAAACGTCAGGAACCGGGCATTCTTAACATCACCCAGTGGTTCGGTCCACGTCAGGCGGCCTTGCACGCTATTGCTCCACTGGTGGTTGTTGTATATTTGATTGACAGTGCTATCTTCAGATAAAAGGTAATAATTATAACCAGTGTAAGTGCTGCCATCTTCCTTGGTATCGCTGAACTGGTAATTAAGACTTGCACTATAACTGCGCCCGGGGTGGCTGCGGAACTTATGGTTGAACACAAGGCGGCCGCTGAACTCATAGCTTGTACCATCGTTATACTTATTGCTCAAACTGCGGTTGACAAGCGAACGGGCTGCATCGCCTGCACGGGTGGCCGAGCTGTCGGCACTCTCCGAGTCGCTGAAGTTCACCGAAAAGCGCGGACGGAACTCTAATGTCGAGAACGAATCGATTTCCCACTTCAGGCGGAAGTTTCCCGAAATATTGTGCCCGCGATCGCGCGACGAACCGGCCTCATCATAATAAGACGTAGAATCGGGGAACAAGTATTGCCGGTTACTGCTGTTGCGGCTGTCACGATCGCTGTGGGAATAAAACACGTCGCCGCCCACACGCAACTTGTCCTCACTGCCCACGGCAAAATTCACACCTATCGACTGCGTGGTGCTGATGCCGTTGCGGCCGCCAAAGCGCGTGAAACGCGATGCACCACGGTCGGTAAATCCCATCTCGTTAGTGTTATTGGCACTGCCGAGTATCGAGAACTGGTTCTTGTCACGGAAATAATTCACCATGAAATTGCCCGAATATCGGTCGTCGGTACCATAACCGCCTGTAACATTACCGAACCACCCGTTCTTCATCCCCTTTTTCACCGTCAGGTTTATCACAGTCTCGTCCTCGCCGTCGTCCACGCCGGTAAGCCGGGCAAGGTCGCTCTTCCTGTCTATTACCTGCAACTTGTCAACCATATTCACCGGCAGGTTCTTGGTTGCCACCTTGGGATCGTCCGAGAAAAATTCTTCACCGTCAACCAATATTTTGGTTATCTCCTTGCCATTGGCCGTTATTTTACCTTCACTGTCAACCTCCACACCGGGCAGGCGTTTCAGCAAATCTTCCACCACGGCATTGGGCTGAGTGCGATATGAGTCGGCATTATATTCTATTGTGTCTTCCTTCACCACAATTTCGGTTTTCACACCCACTACGGTGGTTTCCTGCAGCAAGATGCTGCTCTCGGTCATCGCAATTTTGCCAAGGTTGACACTTTTGCCTGCCATTTCCACATTGCGCGTCACGGTCTCATAACCAAGGAACGTAAAACTCACTATATACTTGCCACGAGCCACACCGCCAAGGCGGAACGAACCATCATTACCTGCCGAGACGGCTGCCACAAACGTGCTGTCGGCATTATTGCGCATTAGCCTCACCGAGGCACCGGAAAGCGGCGATTGGTCGGTACCCGACACAAGCATTCCACTCAAATCGGCAGCCGAAACACCAAAACTTGTAATAAGCAACCATACAGCTATCAGCCAAAAGCGTTTCATTTTTATCAAAATTCATATATTACGTTAAAACTGTATTCCACACCAAGGTGCGGAATACAGTTTTTTAGATACAAATTTAGCGGCAAAGTTTAATTGTTCCTATCTTTGCAAAGTAATTATTCCACTGCTATTTTTAACGATGAAAGAATTTCTCTTATTAGCCAAGCGTTTTATATCACCCTACAAAAAATATCTTGTACTGAATATTTTATTCAATATTCTGTCGGCATTTCTCACACTTTTCTCGTTTGCTATCATTATCCCCATACTGGAAATGCTGTTCAACATCAGCCAACAGCATTATGAATTCATGGCATGGGGCTCGGCCGACACGAGTGAGGTGATTATCAATAATTTCTACTACTACACACAGGAAATCATCGTCAACCATGGGAAATCGGTGGCCCTTGCCACCCTTGCAGCACTGCTTGTGTTCATGACAATGCTGAAAACAGGCACGGCATATCTGAGTGCCTACTATAGCATTCCCATGCGAACAGGTATCGTGCGAGACATCCGTAACAAGATATATGACAAAGTGGTATCACTTCCCATAGGATTCTTCACCAACGAGCGCAAGGGCGATGTCATGGCTCGCATAAGCGGCGACGTGACCGAGGTTGAAAACTCCATAACCTCATCGATAAACATGCTGTTCAAGAATCCCATAATCATTATCATCTGCCTTGCGACAATGATTTATGTAAGCTGGCAGCTCACAATATTCGTCCTTATCCTGCTTCCGTTGGCAGGAACGCTCATGGGCAAAGTGGGCAAAAACCTGAAACGTGCATCGCTCGAAGGGCAAACGCAATGGGGTGTGCTGCTTTCAAACATCGAAGAAACCCTGGGCGGCCTGCGCATAGTGAAAGCTTTCAATGCCGAAAATAAAGTATCGGGACGCTTCAAGAAAGAAAACGAGAAATTTGTGCGGATATCAAACCGCATGAACCGCCGATACGAACTTGCTCACCCTATGAGCGAATTTCTTGGCACCCTAACCATTGCCATAGTGTTGTGGTTTGGCGGCACACTTATACTTGATGGCAATAGTTCTATAAGTGCGGCAAAATTCATCTACTACATGGTGATTTTCTACTCCATCATCAATCCTGCCAAAGATTTGTCGAAAGCTGTTTACTCTATCCAGCGCGGTATGGCATCGATGGAACGCATCGACAAAATTCTAAAAGCCGACAACCCCATAAAAGACCCGGCTAACCCCAAACCCATTCCCACAGAAAAGCCTTCGATACGGTACAACAACGTTAGTTTCCGCTATACCCAGAATTGGGTGCTGAAAGATGTATCGCTCGAAATCCCGTTTGGACACACAGTGGCACTTGTAGGACAGTCGGGCTCCGGGAAATCAACCATGGCCGACATGCTGCCGCGCTTCTACGATGTCAATGAGGGGTCAATCACCCTCAACGGTACCGATGTACGCGACTTGCGCGTACACGACCTGCGCTCGCTCATGGGCAACGTGAACCAAGAAGCCATTTTGTTTAACGATTCGTTCTACAACAATATTACCTTCGGCGTGGAAAACGCCACACGCGAGCAGGTGGAAGAAGCCGCACGCATAGCCAATGCCTATGACTTCATCATGGAAACCGAAGACGGATTTGACACCAATATCGGCGACCGTGGCTGCCGCCTCTCGGGCGGACAACGCCAACGCATAAGCATTGCCCGTGCCATACTTAAAAACCCGCCGATACTGATACTCGACGAGGCCACATCGGCTCTCGACACCGAAAGCGAACACTGTGTGCAAGAAGCTCTCGACCGTCTTATGAAAGACCGCACCACGCTTGTCATCGCCCACCGCCTATCGACGATACGCAATGCCGACCTTATATGCGTGATGCACGAAGGCCGCATAGTGGAACGCGGCACTCACGACGAACTTATAGCCCTTGGCGGGCAATACAAGCATCTTGTGGATATGCAAAAGTTTTAAACCGACGATTATGGTAAATATAGTAATATTCGCATCGGGCACCGGCACAAACGCCGAAAACATAGCCCGATATTTCGCCGACAGCGGCACGGTGAAAGTCGCCGCACTTTTCACAGGCAACTCGCGTGCCGGTGCAATCGAGCGCATGGAGCGTTACGGCGTGCCGTGCCGCATTTTCAGCCGCGAGCAGTGGAATAACCCCGTCGAAATAGTTGACGAGCTAAAACGGTTCGATACGCGCCTCATTGTGCTTGCAGGTTTCCTGAGCATGGTACACAAGCCTGTCATCGATGCCGTAAGCGGCAACATAATTAATATACACCCGTCGCTGCTGCCTCGCCACGGCGGCAAAGGGATGTGGGGCATGAATGTGCACCGTGCCGTGCTCGAAGCAGGCGACAGCGAGAGCGGAATAACTATACATTATGTGACCGAAGAAATCGACGGCGGCTCCATAATATGCCAACGCCGCTGCCCTGTTCTCCCGGGCGACACTCCCGAAGAACTTGCCATGCGCGTCCACGCCCTTGAATACGAGGCATTTCCTGCCGTTATCGAGCAGCTCGCAGCCCAACTAAAGGCAACGTGAGTATGCCGCCGTTCCGTTTTTTCCTTCATTGTTGACAAATACCGGCGGCACACCGTCATGTTCCCACGAGGAGACGGCATATGATGTGCTGTCTTCATTGGCGACTATGACTTCGACAGACGAATCTGCTTCATCGCCGCCAATCAACGACAAACAGTCATTGACTGTAATTCCCCATCGTTGCAACGACTTATCGGTTGCCAGCATTATACCCGATGCCAGCAATGTCAACAACACGGAATATATCACGCAATTTTTCACAATAATTCAATCTTTTTCCTAATAAACCCGGAAGCAATGAAAATCTTGCATCGGTTTTAGTAATTTTGTCATATTATTTACACACAATAATGTCAAAACTCCGCAACATTCTACTTCTGCTTACGGCATTGCCTTTTCTATTGTCGGCTCAAGCTATACCCGATAGCATCGCTGCTCCGACACTTTATACACGCCATCTTGTAAGCACTCCGGTTCCACCGGTGGGCAACGACTCGGTGCGACTCGGAAAAAAGTCGTTTTGGCGGGCATCGGCCGAAACCGTCGGCTTCAACATAGGGTTGTGGGCATTCGACCGATATGTGCAAAAAGGGCACTATGCTTATATTTCGCTCAATACCATAAAAGAGAACTTCAAGCATGGTTTCGAGTGGGATAACGACCATCTAAGCACCAATATGTTTGCCCACCCGTATAACGGCTCGCTGTTCTACAACGCAGGCCGCTCCAACGGTTACAACTTTTGGCAATCGGAACTGTTCGCAATCGGAGGCAGTGCAATGTGGGAAATGTTCATGGAATGCGAATATCCATCGACCAACGACATCATAGCCACCCCTGTGGGCGGTGCGGCGATAGGAGAAGTGCTTTACCGTACTTCAGATCTCGTGCTCGACGACCGCTCGGCAGGCGGGGAACGCTTTGGACGCGAATTGGCGGCATTCATCATATCTCCCATGCGTGGCTTCACACGCATCATAACCGGACGGGCTTGGGAAAAACGTTCCACTCCGGGGCGGCGTTTCGGTGTACCGCCCATCAGCGTGTCACTGTCGCTCGGCTCCCGAATGCTGGTGTTCCAAGACGATGACAACTTGGCCAAAGCCGGTGCCGCCGCCCGCATCGACATCGAATATGGCGACCGTTTTGCCAATTCATCGAAGGTGCCATACGATTATTTCAGTTTCCTGCTGGAACTCAATGCAATGAAGACTCAACCACTGCTCAGCCGCGTGGAAATAATAGGCCGCCTGCTATCCCGTGGGATAATAAGCGAAGACAAGTGCGGCCTTTCGGTGGGAATGTACCAACACTTCGATTATTTCGACTCCGACACTATCAGCGACGAGCCTATCCCCGGCAACCTGAAGCCTTGCGTGGTTCCCTACAAATTAGGCACACCGGCCTCGGTGGGCGGTGGCCTGATACTGCGCTATGCCGCCTCGCCACGGTGGTCGCTCGATGCTTACTTGCACGCAAACGCAGTGGTGCTTGGTGGCATATTGTCCGACTTTTACCGTTTTTACCATCGCAACTATAACTGGGGTTCGGGCTTCTCGTTCAAACTTGGACTGAATTTAAATTTCAACAACCGATTCTCGATAAACTTGGCAAACAGGTTTTATAAGTTATATACGTGGAAAGGATATGACCCCGACATCGACTGGTCGCTTACGCCGGGTGGGGAGCCGGTAAATGTGCAAGGAAACAGCTCCCATGCTATTTTCAGCCACACAGAATTAAGAGCCGACTACAGGATTTGGCAAAGGCTGTATGCAACCATAGGACTCGACTGGTATTACCGCACATCAACCTACCAACACATGATGTACTTCACCGACCCCATAAACTGGGGTGTCAGCACCCCCATAATCGACAGCCACCAAGTGGGCCTCCACCTGATGCTCACCTACGCCTTCTGATGCCAAACAACCAAACAAAATCGGTCCAAACAACCAAACAAAATCAAGCCAAATAACCAAACAAAATCGGTCCAAATAACCAAACAAAATTAAGCCAAATAACCAAATTCAAAGTATAATTACTTGAAAATCACAAAACAATTAATTATATTTGCAGTACAAAAAAACGACAAAAATATGGCGGATTACAAGCGTAGGATAGCAGACCAAATATTGTCCGATAAGCTAGATGCAATGGGTGCAATATTGATAGAAGGACCTAAAGGCTGCGGTAAAACCACTACCGCAGAACAGCAGGCCAAAAGTGTATTGTATATGGACGATCCCGACTATTCAAATCAATATCTGCAAATGGCACAAACAAACATAAAAACACTCTTGAAAGGGAAAACGCCGCGGTTGATCGATGAATGGCAAATTGTACCTCAATTTTGGGATGCTATACGCTTTGAAGTTGACCACAGAAAAGATGACGGACAATTTATCCTTACCGGCTCGGCCGTTCCTCCCGATATCAGACAAATACGCCATACAGGCACAGGAAGATATGGATGGCTTACAATGCGCACAATGAGCTTGTGGGAGTCTGGGGAATCAAACGGAAGTATCAGTCTAAATGAATTATTCACTGCTATGCCCGACATTGGGGCAGACAACCAATTGGGTATAGGTCAATTAACATTCCTCGTGTGTAGAGGCGGTTGGCCAAGGGCAACTAACAAAAGAAACGAAAAAGCAGCATTGATTCAAGCCGTAGAGTATTATGAAGCAATTACGCGCAGTGATATTTCACGAGTGGACGACGTACAGCGCGACGAGGAACGAGCCAAACGGCTATTGCGCTCATACGCTCGCCATCAAGGTTCGCAAGCAAGCATACCTACCATACTTGCCGACATAGTTGCCAACGAGACGCAAGAAATAAGCGATGAAACCATAAGTTCTTATTTGAATGCTTTACGTAAAATATTTGTTATTGAGGATATGCCCGCATGGAATCCCAATATCCGTAGCAAAACAGCTATTCGGACTACCGATACACGTTATTTTACCGATCCTTCTATAGCTTGTGCCGCATTGGGCCTCGGCCCGTCAGACTTAATCAACGATTTGAACACATTCGGTCTTTTCTTTGAAACATTGTGCATACGAGATTTGCGCGTATATGCCGATGCTTTAGATGGGAAAGTGTATCATTACCGCGACAAGACCGGGCTGGAATGTGACGCCGTAGTACACCTGCGTAACGGTTCATACGGCCTTGTTGAAATAAAATTGGGTGGTGACAAACTCATAAACGAAGGGGTGGAAAATTTGATTTCATTAAGTAACAAAATTGACACCACTCGAATGAAAGCCCCATCGTTTAAGATGGTTCTCATTGGGGTCGGGAAATATGCCTACCGCCGCCCCGATGGCGTATATGTAGTGCCAATAGGCTGCCTGAAAGATTAATCCATACGTTATGTGGCTTATTCTACGCAGAATGGGGAACGTGAGGAATAATAGATGCATTTTATGGTTAAAGTGCAGCGGCACTGTTATGGTCGTTCCATTGCCTAAAGAGCAACCCGATTAGAACTGGAAATATATGAAAGGCTGGATTTCGCTGCTTTTCATTTGTATGGCAAGGAAAATTACAGCAACGAGTATCAACCAATAACCAATGACGGGCATCTTCACCATGATGCGTTTGGCTGCTGACTCCCACGATGCGGGTAGGAAGTGCAACACAAAACCGATGAGCATGACCACGAGCACTTTCCAATAGCCTTCAACAAGTTGCGGCAACAGTTCGATGTGGAACGAGGTACCTATCTGCGTCAACATCGCCATCGAGTTGTCAAAGTCAACGTTGCGGAAGAATATCCAGCACAGGCACACAAAGTGGAACGTGACAACGACACACAACGTTTGAGCCCAAAATCCGCGTTTCACGCCCACCTTCTGCCCCGTCACTGCCATCCACACCTTATGCACAGCCAATGCCACACCATGCAGCAATCCCCACAACACAAAATTCCACGATGCACCGTGCCACAGGCCGCCAAGGAACATGGTTATTATGAGATTGATGTATTGCCGCACTTTCCCCTTGCGGTTGCCGCCAAGTGAGATATACAGGTAATCCTTGAGCCAACTCGACAGAGAGATGTGCCAACGCCGCCAAAATTCGGTTATCGAAGCCGACTTGTAAGGGCTGTCGAAGTTGATGTTGAAATGGAAACCGAGCAGCAACGCGATGCCTATGGCCATGTCGCTGTAGCCCGAGAAGTCGCAATATATCTGCAACGCATAGCCATACAAGCCCACAAGGTTTTCGAGTCCAGAATACAGGGCAGGATTGTCGAAAATGCGATCGACGAAATTTATGCTTATGTAGTCGCCAATGACGACCTTCTTGAACAATCCGCACACTATGAAGTAAACACCCGTGCCAAGCATCTCACGTGTGACCATGAGCGGACGGCGTATTTGCGGAATGAAATCCTTTGCCCGCACTATAGGACCCGCCACAAGTTGCGGGAAAAACGACACGAAAAAGGCATAATCAACCAGGCGGTCGAGCGGATCGATACGGCGGCGATACACGTCGATGGTATAACTGAGCGACTGGAACGTAAAGAACGAAATGCCGACGGGCAAGAATATGTCGAACGGGTCGAAATGCCCGCCGGTGAAATCGGCCCACACCTGTCCGAAGAAATTGGTATATTTAAAATAACAAAGCAGCCCGAGGTTAACCGCAAGGCTAAGCGTAACAAGCCATTTGCGAGCCCATCGCCCGTCGGTACAAGCCATCCACCGGGCTATGTAATAGTCGCTCACAGTCACCACCGCAAGCAAGAAAAAGAAGAAACCACTGCTCTTGTAATAGAAATAATACGAAAACAGCACCACAAACAATATGCGGGCATTATCCCTGTGTTCAAGCAAGGTATATACCACAAGGAAACCCGCAAAAAGCCACAAAAAGAAACCGCTGCTGAAAATCATTGGAGCCTTAGGGTCATAGACAAGCAGGTTACCCAGGCGCACAAACACATCGGCTATGTAATTCCAGTCAATCATTGTCATAATCCTCTTTACCTTTCAACAGTGCATCATAGAAATATCCGGCAAGGCGACGGCCGCCAAGGAAGTTGATGTGGGTATAATCCCCGTTGGCTTCGCGCGGAGTACCTTCCACCATCTTCACAATGCTGCCCTCACCTCCCATTGCGTCAAACAGGCTCCAAAATGCCACGCCACTCTCGGCAGCAATCAGCCGCTGGTATTTCACCATCGCAAGCACGCCGCGCATGGTACGCATTTCACCGTCGCGGCGTTCGCAACGGTCGCCCACGCTCACAACCAGTATGCCGCTGCCCGGGCAATCGCGTTTTATGCGCTCTATCACCTCGCACATTCGTTCCTTGTAGCCTGCATAGTTTGTTATATCCGACGTTATGGCATTAAGGCCATACATAAGCACAATCAAGTCGTAATGCCTAAGACGGTCATATTCGACCATATTCGTCTCCGGCACGCCCAAAAGATTGGTACCGGTGGTGCTGCGCATCGAGTAGCAGTCAAGTATTATGCCGCTTCTGCAATCCATGGTTGCGCCATAAAACGTATAATCATCACCCGTCCGGTCTATCGACCAGCGCACACGCCCCATCTTGCCACCTTCGGCATCTATTGTCAGCATCTGCATTCCTTGTTGCGGCAATACATCGAATTGTTGCCTGAATTTTCCTCCATCAACCGCTGCCGTCACTGTACACGGAGCCGATGCCCTGAAATATATCGATGACTCGTCGCAACTGTCAAGACGGCTGTAATATTTGCGCTGCCCGCGCAATTCCACCATCGCCACACTGTCGGGCACAGCATATTCACCCGAAATCGTTTCCCTGCTGCGGTCAAAATCATTTCCGGTGACCTTATATGAACTCCACCCAGAGAATGTGTGCCGCACACTGCGGCGGAACCCGTAGGTTTCGGAAGTCACGGGCACATATCCCACTCCGCAACCGCCGTATTGTTTTTGCAACATCATTCGCAAATCGGCAGTAAGAATATCTCCCTCTATGTATGAGTCGCCGAGCACTGCAATTCGCACCACACCGCCCTCGGCGGCCATTCTGTCGAGTGCCTCGTAATAAGGCTCCATGCCGCACCCATCACCCAGGCTGAAATCTTCGATCAAAGCACTGCCTGTTCCGGAGGCAATGGTGGTATCGGCTTGCGTGACCGCATTCCGTTTCTTTTTTTCAAGCTGCTTGCTTTTTCTTGCAACGGTGTCACCGTCCACCTTCACCGCCGCTTTCTTGGCTGCAATAATCGAGTCGGCACGGCGGTCTATGATTTCGGCCAGAGCAGCATACTCCGGGTCGGCATTACCGGCCATCGCCGGCTTCAAGTCGGCAAGAATATCAACCTGCTTCAACGGCACTCCCGATATGGATAGTTGCGGCAACCTGTTCATGGCAAGCAATGCAATAATCACAAGCAACACAAGCCACAGCACCACATGAAGGTAATTCTTTTTCATTAAGCATAATTTTGAGCCGGTAAAATTAGCAATTCTTTTCCTACCAATCGCCCTTTCCCACGACATTTCTATCCCATGAAATTGCTTTGCCGCAAAATTGCCTGCGTTACCTGAATTTTCACAGGTTTATAATATTATAATTACGAGGATTTCATTACTTTTGTAAGTTTCTAAACAGGTTTTTAACTCATGAAGCATCACTACATTGCCATGCTGCTTTCGATGGCGGCATTCTCCTTGTCGGCCGAAGTTCCCGAGGGATATTACAACTCGCTCGAAGGTCTGCGCGACCAGTCGCTTAAAGACAAGTTGCACGAGATCTCAATCAACCACCGGACATTAACTTATAACAGCTTGTGGGATTATTATCCCGAAACCGACGCTTATCCCGAACGTGTGAACGGACGGCTGTTGGTATGGGATATGTATTCCGACAACTGGAACACACAACAATACTACTATTACGGCGGAACATCGGGCCTTAACCGCGAACACTCGGTACCAAAAAGCTGGTGGGGCTCGGGCAACGATGCCATATATAATTACACTGCCGGAACCGACATCATGCACATAGTGCCATCGGACGGCGAAGCCAATATGGCAAAATCAAACTACCCTCTTGGCGAGGTTGATGAAACCACATTCGACAACGGCACAAGCATGGTGGGCTTCCCTGTAGCCGGGCAAGGCGGTGGTTCTTCACGAGTATTCGAGCCTGATGACGAATACAAGGGCGATTTTGCGCGCATATACTTCTACATGGTTACTTGTTACCAGGATTACGAATGGAGAAAAGAATATGGATATATGTTTACCAACAGTACCTACCTGTCGCTGCAAAACTGGGCAACCGACTTGTTGCTCGAATGGTCGCGCAACGACCCTGTGAGCCAAAAAGAGATTGACCGTAATGATGCGGTATATAAAATACAAGGCAATCGCAACCCGTTTGTCGATGATCCCGAACTTGTGGAATACATCTGGGGCAACAGGAAAGGTGAAGAATACAGCCTGGAACACTATGAGGGCGACCCGGGTCTGACAAGCCCAATACATGACAGCAAACTGAACTTCGGCGAAGTGGCCGCAGGCTCATCTAAAAGTATGCAGCTGCTCGTGAAGGGCAATGGAATTACAAGCAAAGTAGATGTAGCTATATACAAAGGCGACACCACGATGTTTGACATTGCCACGAGAACCATTCCTGCTGCTAATGTCAACTCATCGGCAGGCTACAATTTAACAGTGACATACTCCCCCACCGAGGTTGGCAACCATAAGGCCCGATTGCTGCTTTCATTCGGCAACAACGGTCAGGTGTGTATCGACCTCATTGGAGCCACAACCGGTATGTCGGGCATGGAACAAATAGATACCGACAAAAAGCGCCTCATCGTAAGCACATATGACGGTGGACTTGTGCGCTTCACTTGCAGCGCACCACACACAGGCGGGCGCATATATGACATAAGCGGACGATTGGTGCGTACCTTGCCGACAATCGAACACGGAACTATGATAGGCCTTCCCCGCGGGGCTTATATCGTCATCACCGACCAACAGCGTACCCCTGTAAAAATACTGGTGCGATAACACATCTCACCACAAAGTGTGGGGGTGTTGAAATTTTTACAACACCCCCCACTCTTTTTATTCCATAGGTTATAATTGCACGCGAGTTATATATTTATTATCTTTGCCCTTGTTGAGTTGATAAATCAAAAAAGTGTTATTGCGAGACTATCTGCACAAGTGCATCTAAGATAAACCAATACAATCCTCACACTTTTCTGTTTTTTATTAATACTGTCTTTTTAGGGGATTGAAAGGCACATATAACAGCTATTATGAGTAACACATTCAAATTAATCTGCGTATCACTTACATTGGCATCAATGGCTCTTGGCTTAGCGGCATGTGGCGATGACAACGAACCTACAACCGGCACACAACCACCCACCGGCAGTGGTGAAACAACTACCGGGATAGGGATAAAAGCCATCAACGGGAACCCTCTCACCTACAACAAAGCCGGGCAACTAATCTCAATTACACTCGAAGGTTTAGGGTATGGAAACATCACCTCAAACTTCAGTTACAACGAAAACACCGTGACCATGACCGAAAGCGGCTGCTCCACAGTATTTGAAATAGGTGAAAACGGTTTCGCAACAAAAGCTACCATAACATACGTAGGAGAACCTCCATACTACTGTGATTTCACCTACAACAGCGACGGACAGATGACATCGGCAACATATAGCAACGACGTGGACGGAGCATACTCAACAACAATCATCACATACACCGATGGAGACATAACAGCAGTAATAACCGATGATGTGGAAAACAACTACGGATACGAAAATAACATCGAAAACAAGGGAAAGATAATGTTTTTCGACACCATATACGGCATCGACTTGGATGCCATGCAGGCAGCATACTTCGCAGGGATACTTGGCAACCCAACCAAGCACCTGCCCACAAGCTCCAATTACAGCACATACGTTTGGGAACTTAACGAAGACTCATTGCCTACAAAATTCACAAGCTATTACGGTAACGCCGAAGACAACGTGCTGACATTTGAATGGTAACCGTATTTTAGAAAGTTTGCATATACTACAGTATCGAGGGCATGGCACAGGGTATTGCGCCACGCCCTCGATGATTATCGTTGTCGCTTCAAATAATTTCAGAACGGAACTGCGCCGTTACCCGTAATGTCGGCAAACAGGTTGTTGGCAAGGCTTGATGCTCCAATACGGAAATATTCGTTGGTGAGCCATTTTTCGCCAAGCACTTCCTTGACTATGGTGTAATACTTCAGCGCATCTTCGGTGGTACGCACACCGCCCGAGACCTTAAAACCAACCATGCGGCCGTGACGCTCGTAATATTCCTTGATGCATTGGCACATCACCCATGCAGCTTCGAGCGTGGCACCGGGATATATTTTTCCGGTCGAAGTCTTGATGAAGTCGGCACCGGAATACATCGACAAGATGGATGCAATCTTGATGTTTTCGGCACATTTCAATGCACCGGTCTCAAGTATTACCTTCAATCGGGCACTGCCTGCAGCTTCCTTGATTTCCGAAATTTCGTCGCAAAGGTCCTCATATGCCCCGTCGGCAAAATATCCCAGATTAAACACAATATCAACTTCGTCGGCACCATCGGCCACGGCAAGCGCAGTTTCGGCGCACTTCACTTCAAGATGCGCCTGAGAAGAGGGGAAATTAGCCGAACAAACGGCTATGTTCACCTCGCTCACTTCAAGGTTCTGGCGTACCACATCGGCAAAATTTGAATATACGCATATTGCAGCCACATTGGGGTATTGCGGATAATTCTCTTCAAAATCGTTAACCTTGCGAGTGAATGCTGCCACCGACCGTTCACTGTCGGTACTGTTAAGCGTGGTAAGGTCGATACAGTTAAACATAAACCTGTAAACGCTCTCCGAACGGTTCTCGTCGAGATGCTCAGCAAGCAGCCGTTCCACGCTGTTCTTCACCTGCAAGTCATCGACAGTTACATTACTTTCGTTGATTGCCTGCGTGTATTTGTCGGTAGCAGGCTGCCCGTCATGCTCGTGGTCATGAATGTGATCGTGTTCCATAAAACTTATATTCTTGTTATTATTTATTCTAATTAAACAATCTGTTCAACCAATCAATGAAATCGTGGCAAACGTGAGAATCGGTTGTCAAATACTTCTTGGTAACAGCCAAGCCCATGGGTGTGCCCGGATCTTCCTGCCATGCAAGCCATGTGTGAATGCGAGCCTTCTCGTGATGCCCCGCAGGATATTTGTTGAGTCTCTTGATTTCAATTTCACTCAACACTTTGTCGGCAACCGGAAGCAAACAATCATTCTCAGGGACCAAACAAGAAACAAAATTCTCCAACATGCCATCAGTGCCGTTATCCGGCATAATCCATAAACCGAACTTCATGTCATCGGCAATCTGTGGATTTATTATCAAGCCATCAGACGGACAAGAAACCGGAATATCGGCATATCTGCCGGATTTTATCAATATTTCCCGTACTGCTTGCCAACGACTGCCCATACTTGCATCGGCATCAGCAACCACTCCGATTGCTTTTGTTTCTCCGGCACCTTTCAACCACACAGGAAGCCCCATCAATATATTTTCTATGCCATTGCAATCTTTTATCTTAAAAGATTCTCTTACCTTAAAATGTTCACATAAAGCCGAAACAACATGAAGGTCGTCATTGCCTTCAACCAACAACATTTGGTTACAGTCACTCCGTTTCATCTGATTTCGATATTTTGAGCCGCCACAATTTCAAGTTCATCAGCATTGTATTCTACGGCTCTGATTTTATCATTGCGGCATTCAAGTCTTATATACTGTCCAACTTCTGCATTACAAGGCATCGATAACACTTTACCAAAACTGCTTATACAGTCGGAACTGTGAGTAGTGGCAAAAACCTGTACATTTAGCCTGACAGCCAGGTCAAAGATAACAGTCCACAATTGCTTTTGGACGGTATAATGCAATCCGTTGTCAATTTCATCGATCAATACACACCCATTTTCGCAATTCACCAATGCTAATATAATCGACAAAATGTGGTTTATACCGTCACCCATGCCTCGCAATGGCAACCTTCGTTTCACTCCTTTCACTTTTACCACAGGATACCTGTCCCTGTAAGCAGGAGCTTCCAGGAAAGCCAGACTTTCTATCCCCGGTTCTATTATTTGCAAAGCACGTATTACATCATCTTCCTTATCGGTTAAGGCGATATTGTCCCAATATTTCGAGACGTATTGGTTTTTATCAATATTCGGTTCTACTACAACGTAATTCTCTATATCCGGCCTTTGAACCGATTCACCAAATCCGAACCTGTATAATTTACGATCAAGAGGAAGCAGTGCTCTATTTTGCGCGCCACGGACTATTTCAAGGCCTATGGCAGTATCAATCCCCGAATAGCTGTCGGGAGACAACACCAAGCGTTTCCTTGATACGCCATTTTCCATGCTTTCCATTTGTACTTCATAGCGCACAAATCGAATCGACATGGCATTATCCCCATCGTTAACCGATATGACATTACTATCATCAATATTACAATTACGGGCAGTGAACAACGAAGACAAGGCATCGATATTCAGTTTCAACAATTCGGCACTTTCATCAGGCGACGGCGTTTTATATATTTCATCCCGTCCTTTAAGTATAGAGAACAACGCCGAATTGGTTATATTAAGCTCCAATGCCTCCAATAGCGATGATTTACCGACATTATTTTTGCCCGAAATCAAATTCACCCGGGAAAATATGGGTATGTTCAATCCCGACAAATTCTTGAAATTATGAATATCGATTGATTGTATCATATCAAATGCCTATAAATGGTCATATAACACAAAGATAGGGAATTTATTTAAATACCCTGTCTTTTTGTCAAATTGTTTTTTGAAAATTACGTTGCGATTTGCCCCGTTATCGTAATTTCGGATTTTGTAGGTGGCGAGTGCTGTCACGGCCGGTTTTCTTCTCGAAACTGGCTTCAAGAGCCGCAGTGAGATTTACCCCCGTCTGATTGGCGATGCAAATCAGCACCCACAGCACATCGGCAAGTTCTTCGGGGAGAGAATCGGCATTCTCTCCCGGCTTGAACGACTGATCTCCATAACGACGCGCCATTATCCGAGCCAACTCTCCCACTTCCTCGGTCAATACGGCCATATTGGTGAGTTCGCTGAAATAGCGCACCCCATAGGTGCGTATCCATGCGTCAACACGCTGTTGAGCTTCATCGAGTGTCATAATATCCCAAATTTACACTTTATTTTTTGAATCAACAATAATCGTCACAGGCCCGTCATTAATCAATTCCACTTGCATATCGGCACCAAACTGCCCTTTGGCGACAGGATGCCCCAGCAATGCCTCCACTTGCTCGCAATAACGCTCATAGAGCGGCACGGCAAGCTCATGACCGGCGGCATGGATATATGACGGGCGGTTGCCTTTCTTGGTCGATGCCGCCAGCGTGAACTGGCTCACGGCAAGCACTTCCCCTCCTATTTCAGCCACACTGCGGTTCATGACTCCGTTGTCATCATCGAATATGCGCATATTCACCGTCTTTTGTGCAAGCCAATCGACATCATCCTCGGTGTCGCCTTCCACGACACCCACAAGCACCATCAGCCCCGCCTTTATGGAGCTGAAAAGACTGCCGCCAATCGACACCGATGCACGCGATACACGTTGTATAACTATTTTCATCCTGTTTGAATATTATTTTGTTTCTACAATTTCTTCCCTAAGGCCGTCATACACAATACGGGCTTTTGCAGACCCCACAACAGCGGCTATATCTTCAAACGATGCTTCTCGCACCCTTTTCAGGCTTTTAAAGTGCTTGAGCAACGTGTCGCGCGTCTTTTCGCCAATGCCTTTTATATCATCGAAAGCCGAATGCACCTGCCCCTTGCTGCGCCTGTTGCGATGATGGGTAATGCCGAAACGGTGAGCCTCGTCGCGCAAGTGTTGCACCACTTTCAGCGACTCGCTGTTCTTGTCGATGTATAGCGGCACACTATCGCCGGGAAAATATATTTCCTCAAGCCGCTTGGCAATTCCGGCAAGAGCCACCTTGCCGCGCAGTCCCATGGCATCAAAAGCCTCGACAGCCGCGCTCAACTGCCCTTTGCCGCCGTCAACGATAACCAACTGGGGCAACTCCTCTCCCTCCTGCATAAGCCGCGTGTAACGGCGCGTAAGCACCTCTTTCATCGATGCGAAATCATCGGGACCGACAACCGTTTTGATATTAAAATGGCGGTAATCCCGTTTTGACGGACGGGCATTCCTGAAAACCACACACGATGCAACAGGATTTGTTCCTTGTATGTTGGAATTATCGAAACACTCAATGTGTCGTGGCAATTCTTTTAAACGGAAATCACGCTGCAAGGTGGTAAGCGTGCGCATTGTACGCTGTTCGGGATTAAGTTTCTCGGAGGTTTTGAGTTTGTCGATTTTATATTGCTTAGCATTCTTAAGCGACACTTCAAGCAATTTCTTCTTATCCCCCTTCTGTGGGATGATAAAAGTTACACCCACGAATTCCACATCGGGCAACTCGGGAACGATTATTTCACGCACCCGGCGGTCAAACTTGGTTTGAACTTCATTTATCGCCATCGACAGAATTTCAGGCACGGATTCATCGAGTTTTTTCCTATATTCGAGTGTCAAACTTTGCACGATAGAACCGTTACGAATATGCATATAATTGACGTAGTAACATTCATCGTCACTGTCCACCGAATACACATCAACATTGTGGATAGTCGCGCTCACAATCACCGACCGTGCCTTGTATCGCTCCACAAGCAGATATTTCTCTTTCACCTCCTGCGCTTCTTCAAAACGCATCTCGGCTGCAAGAGCCGACATTTC
Organism: uncultured Bacteroidales bacterium; assembly: GCA_949289215.1. GTDB lineage: Bacteria > Bacteroidota > Bacteroidia > Bacteroidales > Muribaculaceae > Avimuribaculum. Next base: position 43,297 of record CASENC010000041.1, read on the forward strand.
CTCTTTCAGGTAATCGCACACCTGTTGCACGTTACCATTCAGGATTTGCTTGATTTCATCGAAATATTTGCCATATGCAGCAGCATCTATCAGCCCCTCGCAACAGCCTTTGCAATTTTTTATGTGATATTGCAGGCACACCTTGTGCTTGTGCCGCTCGATGCTTTCGTCGGTAATAGGCAAACGGCACGTGCGTATGGGATACATCTCGCGCAACGTTTCAATGACAGCCTTAGCCACCTGCAAATTGGAATAAGGGCCAAAGTAACGGCCGCCGCTTTTCGTCACAGTCCTTGTAAGGAACACACGCGGATACATTTCATTGGTGACACAAATCCACGGATACGACTTGTCATCTTTGAGCAACACATTGTACCGGGGTTTGTATTCCTTGATAAGGCTGTTTTCAAGATGCAAAGCATCTTCTTCGCTCCCCACCACAATATAGCGCAAGTCGCAAATATTACGCACAAGCAGATTGGTACGCGCCACACTGTGTACGCGGTTGAAATAGCTGCTCACGCGACGGCGCAACCGCTTTGCCTTGCCCACATATATCACAGTCCCGGCCTTGTCGTAATACATATACACGCCGGGACTGTCGGGCAATAATTCAACTTTCTCTTTCAGGTCTTCTCGTGTATTCACACCATTAAAGCATCAATATACGATCATAGAACGCACGTCCACCCCATCGGGGAATGCCTTGCGCCCGTTAAGGTCGCTGAGTTCCACTATGAAGTTTACATATATTTTTTTCGGGTTCATCGACTTCACAAGTTCATATGCGGCAGCCATGGTGCCACCTGTGGCAAGCAAGTCGTCGTGCAGCAGCACCACATCGTTCTCACCGATTGCGTCGCGGTGTATTTCAATCACGTCAAACCCGTACTCTTTTTCATAAGACTTCTGCACTGTGTCGGCAGGCAATTTACCGGGCTTGCGCACCGGCACGAAACCGGCGCCTATTTCATGTGCGAGCACCGAGCCGCATATAAAACCACGAGCCTCAATTCCGACTACCTTTGTAATGCCGAGATGTGCATATTCGTTCTTCAGCTCATCACAAACCATACGGAATGCCGCCCCATTCTTAAACACCGTTGTGAGGTCACGAAACAACACGCCTTTGGCCGGAAAATCAGGTATCTCACGAATAAGGCTCTTTATCTTCTCCAAATTTTCTTTTTCCATAAATTATATTGTTATAAAAATTGTTCCACGTGAAACATTTTATTGTTATCTACCTAAAAGCAAAAGCAGTATGTTGATGTCGCTCGGGGAAATTCCCGGAATGCGTGATGCCTGGGCGATGGTCTCAGGGTCAATCTTTGTCAACTTCTGCCTGGCTTCGGTTGAAAGTGATTTGATGTCGTTATACACCAGCCTGCCCTTCAACTTCACACTTTCAAGGCGGCGTATTTTTTCAGCGATTACCCTCTCGCGGTCGATGTAACCCTGATACTTTATCAAGATCTCGGCAGCTTCTATAATCTCTTCCCTTCTATCCGCCTCAACCGTATCAAGGAACTGCTTCAATGGCGACACTATATGCGACAGCTTTTCAATATCAAGTTGCGGACGCAAAATCAAGTCATAAAGTTTCACACCCTGCTTGAGCGGTGCCGTACCAAGGGCTTCGAGAGACGGATTGATAATCGATGCTTTTATCGAGAACTCTTTCGAGAAATCAATAATGGCATCACGTTGGCGACGTTTCGCAAGCATCAAATCATAGCGTTCGCGAGTAGCAAGGCCAAGGTCGTATGCCCGCTCGGTAAGGCGCATATCGGCATCGTCCTGACGGAGCAATATGCGATATTCAGCACGAGACGTGAACATTCGGTACGGTTCATCCACGCCTTTCGTCACAAGGTCATCGATAAGTACCCCTATATATGCCTCGTCGCGACCAAGCACAAACGGGGCAAGCCCATTGATTTTTTGATGCGCATTTATTCCGGCTATCAAGCCCTGCCCTGCCGCTTCTTCATAACCGGTGGTACCATTCACCTGTCCGGCAAAGAAAAGGTTGGCGATACGCTTTGTTTCGAGAGTATGGAGCAACTGCGTAGGATCAAAAAAATCATATTCTATGGCATATCCGGGACGGTAAATCTGCACGTCGCGCAATGCCGGTATCTTTTGCAAAGCACGGAACTGGACATCAAGCGGCAAAGAGGATGAAAAGCCATTCACATAAAACTCCTGCGTACTTTCGCCCTCGGGTTCAAGAAAAAGCTGATGTTGCTGTTTCTCGGCAAACGTGACAATCTTAGTCTCGATACTCGGGCAATACCGCGGACCGATACTTTTAATTTGCCCGTTATACAACGGAGAATCGGGCAATCCTTCGCGCAATATGCCATGCACCTCGGGATTGGTATAAACTATCCAACACGGACGTTGGTGCAACGTGCGTTTCACACCGGGCATAAACGAGAACTTATGGAAATCGCTGTCACCTTCCTGTATTTCGGTATCCTCAAAATGAATGGAACGGGCATCGATGCGTACCGGCGTACCGGTCTTCATTCGAGCCGTCTCAAAGCCGAGGTTGCGCAATTGCTCGGTAATTCCGTGCGAGGCAGGTTCCGAGATACGCCCACCGGGTATCATCACTCGCCCCACGTGCATAAGCCCATTCAAGAACGTTCCCGCCGTCAGCACCACGGCACGAGCCTTGAATTTAACACCGAAACCGGTAGTCACACCGGTCACGGTTCCATCGGTGATTTCAAGTCCGGTAACATTATCCTGCCACATATACAAGTTGTCGGTATTTTCTATTACCTTCCGCCATTCTGCGATGAAACGGGTACGGTCGGCCTGTGCCCGAGGGCTCCACATTGCCGGACCTTTCGAGCGATTAAGCATACGAAACTGTATCGCGGCACGGTCGGTAACCATACCCATCTGCCCGCCAAGAGCATCAATTTCCCTTACAATCTGCCCCTTTGCTATGCCACCCACTGCCGGGTTGCAACTCATTTGAGCAATTTTGTTCATATCCATCGTGATCAGCAATGTGCGCGACCCAAGCCGTGCAGCGGCACAAGCAGCCTCACACCCGGCGTGGCCGGCACCTATCACAATGACATCATAGTCAAATCTCATTATCTATATCGTAATAATCGGTGATTTTACAAAGAATTTACGGGGGGCAACAATCCCGCACGCACACATTTTAATCGTCAAAACCGACCGGCATAAAGCATGGCTAACGCATCATTCTCGTGCCGTTCCATCACTTCGCGCTCACCTGGGCCTTTATCGTTTACACCCAGCAAGTGAAGCACACCATGCACCACCACACGGCGCAACTCGTCTTCATAAGTGCGACCGAACAATTCGGCATTGGTTAGCACCGTGTCAAGCGATATGAACATATCACCGGCAATGCGGCGACGTGTCGAATAGTCGAAAGTTATAATGTCGGTATAATAATCGTGTTGGAGAAATTCCCGATTTACTTGCAAAATTTTTTCATCATTGCAAAATATATAAGTCAGTGTGCCGACTGTCTTGCCAAAGCCATCGGCAACAGCAACCAACCACTTCCCAACCACCTCACGGTCGAGAGCAGGCATTTCCACACCTTCTGCCTCAAAAACTATCTTTGACATTTTGCATAACACGTTTATCGGTACAAATATAGTATTTTTAAGGCACAAGAACAACAAGACCGCCCGGCCCTTAATTTTCTCGCATTTTTTCGGAAGTGCCTATTTTCTACCTATCAGACTATATTACTGCAACTTACGCAAAAATCAACTCTCCGAGAATTGAAAATTCAAGCGACACTTGAGTAATTATTCGAGATAATTCGCTTAAATTCAATAAAATCATATACATCTTTTGCCTACTTTTGTAAAACACATTTTTCTTAACAACGCATGAACGACATCGACACTTGGAAACAACAGTTGCGTAATGTGGCACGACCCGAGAAGGTGAAAATACTTTCTTCATTTTTCAAAACCGGGAAAGGTGAATATGGCGAAGGCGATATCTTCATCGGCATACCGGTTCCCGACAACCGATCGGTATCACGCCACTACCACTCCATGCCACTCAACCAAATCAAAGCAATGTTGCTCGACCCGATACACGAATTCCGCCTTGCCGGATTGCTTGCACTTGTCGAAGCCTACAAGCGAGCCAAAGGCAATCAAGAGCGATGCCGTGAAATTGTGGAATTCTACCTTGCCAACACCGCGAGCTGCAACAATTGGGACCTTGTGGACCTGTCGTCGCAATATATAATAGGCGAATACATGACGCTCACCGGCGACGACAGCATTGCGCGCCGCCTCATCATGAGCGACAGCATCTGGGAACAACGCATTGCCATAGTATCAACATTGGCTCAAGTGCGCAAAGGCCGACTTGAAACAGCCCTCGACATGGCCGAACGCATGACCGACACACAAGTCGATTTACTTCAAAAAGCCACAGGCTGGATATTGCGTGAAGTGGGCAAGAAAGACGAGGCGGCACTGTGCAGCTTCCTCGACTGCCATGCTGCCACCATGCCTCGCACCATGCTGCGATATGCCGTGGAGCGATTCTCACCCGAGCGACGCAAGCATTACTTGTCGCTCCGCACCACCCGCCAATAGCACCACTCCCCTACCCCACTACCATGAGCGACATCTTTACATCAATCGAATTTTACATCACAGCACTTGCAGTGGCAATTGCAGTGATAGCATTCTTCGGCAGCGACTCCGACACTTCCGAAGCCACATCAGACATCTACAGCCCTATGGTTATCACCCCATCGGCAACACAAAGCGGAGAACTCCCAACTGTGACAATTCATGCAAACGACGATGGCATAATCGATGTGTTACGGCGCGGCATTACATTGCCCGGGAAATGCTCGGTGTACATAAAAGCCGATTTCATCAAGGATAACATCACATTTACCGAACATATCAGCCCGAGCCATACAGGCGATATCACCGAAGGCACAGTCTGCGACTTGCATTTCACCACCCGGCCGCGCCTGCATAAAAAATACCACCTGCGTTATGAATGCGCCGGTGGTTCATTGTGGGGAACAATACACTTTGCCAATTACTGCGGTTACACAATAACCGCCACACTGAAAACTTAACAGCGTTTTACTTGCGCCCTGCCACAAATTTCAGCAGCCTCGGAGTGTATCGCTGCATGAGCCAAAACAACCCGAGCAAAGCAAAACCCATAACAACTATTACCGACAAGTAGGTAGCAGCAATAGCAAACTGACTCGTAGGATGAAACAAATATATAAATATCCTAACCACATTGCTCAGGCATATATCATGCGTCACATATATAAAAAATGATGCCGATGCAAGTAACGGCACTACGCGACATATACCTCGGCGCAACAGCCATGCCGACATGTTATATGCAAACACCAATGCGGCCGGAGCAGCCAGCACTTTTGCCGAAAGAAACAGCATTTGGGCATCGCAATACAAAGCCGCCACTTGCACCGATGATAACACGACGTATGCCACAACCGACACACGAAAATATTTTCCGAATATCATCATCATGTCGTTACCCGATATACTCATATAAGCCCCGAAAGAAAATGGGAAAAGAGCAGTAGTCAACTCGATTGCAATTCCATTGCCCGACAAATATGCCCATATCCATGCAACATAGGCAGCACCCACAAAGTAAAGCCGCAATCTTTTTATCAACCAATGCAACACCGGTGTGAGCAACGCCATGAGCATCAACACCCGCAGGAACCACAGCGGTGAATCTTGCGGATATAACATACCCGACCAGTTTTCAACCGGCGGATAAGCATTGCCGAAAATGCCATGCTTGCTGTCCCAAAAAGTTTGTAAAATCGCCCTTGCCGAGAAATCCACATCGGCAAAGTCTAGCCCGGGGCGCAATGACGACAATGGAGGGAAAAAATATGACAGTTCCACAAGCACGGCAACCAGGTTCCACACTATAAACGGTATGAACAACGTTTTAAATCTATTCCGCAACTTTCGCTTATACACATCGGGAGTAAAATCGGTTACCTTTAAGAAGAATACATAACCCGATATGAAAAAATAAATCATGAGGCTGTATTCACTTAAAAACGATTGCACAAAATTATATAACGCATCAAATACAGGTTGCCCCAAGAAGACATACTCTTTACCGTAAATATGCACATGCCACCTGGCAAACACATGGACCGTCAACACCACTATGGCAAGTGGGAACCTGAGCAGGTCGAGAGCCTGCGAATGTGCAGCCTTATTGGAATTGTCGAGTAGCACAGTGGATTTGTTCATTACGTGTGATGGTGATTTTTTCTGTTTTGACTGCAAAATTAGTAAAAAAAGGCGTATGCCGTTACTTCTTCGGCAATAGCACCTGCAAGATTGCTTTATAACATCTTAATTGTAATTTACCTATCTTTTTTGTTGATTATAACGGCTTCATGGTATAAATTTGCACAATGTTTATATAAATATTGTGGCACATTACAATCGCATAATAGTAAAAATAGGGAGCAACGTGCTTACGCGGCACGACGGCACGCTCGACGTGACGCGTATGTCGGCACTCGTCGATCAAGTCGCCGACCTGCACAAGCAGGGCATCGAAGTGGTGATGGTGTCATCGGGTGCCGTAGCCTCGGGTCGCGGCGAAATGCGTGGCGACAAGGCCGTAAAACGCCATCTCGATATAGTGTCGGCCAGACAACTGTTCTCGGCTGTGGGGCAAGCCAAGTTGATCAACCGCTACTACGAATTGTTCCGCGAACACGGCATAGTGTGCGGACAGGTACTTACCACCAAAGAAGACTTCGCCACGCGGCACCAATATCTCAACCAAAAACACTGCATGGAAGTGATGCTCGACAACGGGGTCATTCCCATCGTGAACGAAAACGACACCACATCGGTTACAGAGCTAATGTTCACTGACAACGACGAATTGTCGGGGCTTATAGCTGCAATGATGGGGGCGCAGGCACTTGTGTTGCTGAGCAACGTGGACGGCGTATATGACGGCGACCCCGGCGACCCGGCATCGAGCATAATCAGGGAAATATCTCCCGAGGAGAAAAATGCAGCCGACCCGGATACATTCATAAGCAAATCGAAATCATCACTTGGCCGAGGCGGAATGGGTTCAAAGTTCAACACAGCTCGCAAAGTGGCATCGGAAGGAATAGCCGTGTACATAGCCAACGGCCGACGCGATGGTATTTTACCCGGCATCATTGGAGACAACGCCATCCCGGGCAACATTCCTTATACCCTGTTTATACCATCGGCGCGACCTGTATCGGGAATGAAAAAGTGGATTGCACACAGCAACAGTTTCGCCAAAGGTGAAATTCATGTTAACCAAGGGGCATACGAGGCTCTCACATCACCCCGACGCGCCACCAGCCTGCTTCCTGTGGGCGTGACACGTGTGGAAGGGGAATTCGAGAAAGACGACATTGTAAAAATCATATCCCCGGCAGGCGAGGCATTTGCCATGGGAAGGATATGCTGCGACAGTGCCACGGCCGCCGCAAGAGCCGGAACACAGGGCAGCCGGCCGCTTATTCATTACGATTATTTATATATAGAAAAGGAAAATGGTTAAAGAAATACTTGTTGCTGCACGGGAAGCCTCGCGCAAACTCAACTTGAAGCAACCGCAGGAAATCGACGACTTGCTGCTGCGGCTCGCCGATAATACCGTAAAACGTACCGATGAAATCCTTGACGCCAATCGACAAGACCTGGCTCGCATGAATCAGTCAAACCCTAAATATGACCGACTCATGCTTAATGCCGGCCGCATTGCCGACATAGCCGAAGGTTTGCGACGGGTAGCATCCCTACCCTCTCCACTCGGTATAACACTTGCCCAATGGGCGCAACCCAACGGAATGCGCATAAGCAAGGTGTCAGTACCGTTTGGTGTCATCGGAGTGATATATGAAGCCAGGCCAAACGTCACGCTCGATGTTGCAGCCTTATGCCTGAAAAGCGGCAGCGCAGTGGTACTGAAAGGGGGCAGCGATGCACGAATATCCAACGAAGCCATCGTGAACATCATCACCGACACTCTTACCGAGTGCGGTTTCCCGGCGACTGCGGCACAACTGCTGCCACCGTCGCACGAGGCGACAACCGAGATGCTCAATGCCACAGAACTTATCGACCTGATAATTCCACGCGGAGGCCGTGCGCTTATCGATTTCGTGCGCAACACATCCCGGGTGCCGGTAATAGAAACCGGTGCCGGCGTGTGCAGCTGCTACTTCCACGGCAGCGGAAATCTGGAAAAAGGCCGCAACATCATCCTCAATGCCAAAACGCGCCGTGTGAGCGTGTGCAATGCGCTTGATGCACTGCTCATCGACCGCAGCCGGCTTGCCGACCTGCCCATGCTCGTGGCCCCGCTTGCCGAAAAAGGTGTTACCATATATGCCGATGAAGAAGCCTATGCGGCACTTGCTGGCCGATATCCCATGCTCGAACACGCCACCGACGAAGACCGCGGCCGCGAATACATGGACTACAAGATGGCTATCGAAACTGTTGGCAACATCGACGAGGCCCTGGCCTACATTGCCCGTTACTCCTCGCGGCATAGCGAGAGTATCGTAGCCGAAGACCGCAATGCCTGCCAACGCTTCATGCACGAAGTGGATGCCGCCTGCGTATATACCAACCTGCCAACGGCGTTCACCGATGGCGGGCAATTCGGCTTCGGTGCCGAGATAGGCATATCTACCCAAAAGTTACACGCCCGCGGCCCCATGGGATTGCGAGAAATCACCACTTACAAATACCTTATCGAAGGTGACGGACAAATAAGAAATTCATAAAAACATATATATTGAACATTATGACAAAAAAAACAACACTTCTATTAACATCGCTTGCCATTGTTGCATTTGCATCGCAAGCAGGCCCCATAAGCCCGGAACAGGCCGAGTCCATAGCAAGTCAGTTTGCCACAAGCAGCACCTCGCCATTCAAAATAAAATCGACGGCGACAGATGCCGCAACGGCCAAAGTTGCCTACGCGGCGACTTCAACTACCGATGCCTCACGCAACCTGCTTTACGTCGTTAACAACGGTAACGGATATGTGGTGGTGGCAGGTGACGATGCCGCGCCCGACATGGTGCTCGGATACGCCGACGGCGGACAATTCAGCTATGACCAAGCACCCGAGAACCTGCGCCACTGGCTTGACGAATATGCCAGGCAAATCGAGTATATGACGGTCAACGGCATTACCGCAGCCGACCAGGCACAGGCACCCAAGTTCGACACTGAGGTTGCCCCCATGCTTACCACACAATGGGACCAAAACGCTCCATACAACGCACTTTGCCCCAACGGCTACCCCACCGGCTGCGTGGCCACGGCAATGGCACAAGTGATGAACTACCATGAGTGGCCCAAGCAAGGCACTGGCAGCCATTCCTATAATTGGAACGGACAGACGCTGAGTGCCGACTTCGGTTCCACCACTTACGACTGGAATAATATGGCTGACATTTATGACGGCACCAACAGCGATGCCGAGAACGATGCCGTTGCCACGCTTATGTACCACTGCGGTGTGGCAACCGAGATGGTTTATTCGGGCAGCGCAAGCGGTACCTATTCCTACAAAGCTTGCGAAGCTCTCGTGAAATACTTCGGTTACCCCAAAAACATACAGACTTTCAACCGCGACTTCCGCACCTACGACGAATGGATTTCACTTATAAAAGGTGAAATCGATGCCGGCCGCCCGGTGATAATGGGCGGAAGCTCGTCGAGCGGCGGCCATGAATTTGTAATCGACGGATATAACACCGACGGATACTTCCACCTGAATTGGGGTTGGAGCGGGCAGTCAGACGGATATTACCTCATCGCCACGCTTAATCCTTATGAAGGACTTGGAACCGGCGGAGGCTCGGGCCGCGGATACAAGTATCAACAGGAAATTATAGCCAACGTGCAACCTCCGGTGGAAGGCGAGAACGTTGACGAGATATATGAAATATGCTCCGACGGTTTCAGCACCGATGCCTCATCGGTGGCACTCGGCAGCAGTATCGAGCTGACATTTGCCACGCTAATCAACATAGGCAGGCAGGCGGTATCGATCAACATCGGGGTGCAAATCGTTGACGAAGAAAATGGCAACGAAGTGGCTTCGGCCTATGAAAGCAAAACAAACGAAGCCGACGTAAGCTATTACTTTTTCAGCGACCCATACCATATAAACATGGAGCTCTCGGAAAGCCTGCCCGATGGTCGGTACCGCATATATCCGGCCTATATGCATTCGGCTGACAACAACCTGAAAGGACGCATTCACGTGTCGCAAGCGGCAAGCCAATACATAAGCATGACCGTAGAAGGCGGCACGGCCACATTCTCCAACCCGGCAACCCCCATCCAATGCCTGAAGGTGGAAAATGTCACTGTCACCGCCAATTCGTCATTCAAGGCCAACGTGGCAACCACAGTCACGGCATCAATCACCAACGATGGCGACACCACATTCTCCAATATGCTCAGCTTTGCCCTGCTGAAACAAAATAGCGACGACATGGTGTTCTACCGCAATGCGATTGACCAAACAACCGGATATACTGGCTACTACGACGTTTACACCGTGGCACCGGGAGAAACACAAGAGGTGGAAATGTCGCTTACAATAACCGGTTTCACCGCCACCGACGATTATTACCGCGTGGCAATAGTTGACAAGGATCTTAACATCATCGGCACACCGCAATTGGTAAAAGCAAGCAACCCGCGGTTGACCATCGACGGCGAAATCGAAATATTGCCATCACCCGAAAATGTCGATGCCAACGATATCACAGCACGTGTGACCCTTCGCAACACTTCGAGCAAGGATGAGTATCGCGCAGGTGTCAGCGCCGACATATTAAACGAAAAGGGAATTACCGTGCATAAGCTCGATTACAAGAGCATCGAAATCGAAGCAGGCGGAAGCCTTTCGGTTACATTCAACGGCGTGCTACCCGGAGCCGAAGCCGGAGAAAGCTACATATTGCGCATACACAACAGCGCAATCAACACACATATCATGCCATATGAAACCGAATTCACAATCGGCACTTCCTACTCAGGCATCAACGACATTGCCGCCCCCGCCACCACATCGGTAGTAACGGCAGTTTATCCAAACCCTGTGAGCCATGTGCTGAACATAAACGCCACCGCCGACATAAAACGTGTGGCCGTATATAGCCTTGCAGGAACACAAGTGGCCTATTACACCGGCAATGGTTCGCAGTCGATGCAAATCGACATGAGCCATCTTGCAGCAGGAGCATATTTCGTGCGCATAGCCACCGAAAACGCCACCGAAACTGTCAAGATAATCAAGAATTAGAACCAAGGAACCAATTTAATAAAAAGCGGAACGGCGCAATCATTCACAGTTGCACCGTTCCGCTTTTTATTAAAAAAACATTACCTTTGCAGAAAATCACTATTATTCATCTGTTAAACTATGAAATATTCCAAGTTACTCACTTTGACGGCGTTTGCCGCCCTTGCAGTGCCTTTTGCAAGTGCCGCCACCATAAGTCCGCAACAAGCCTTGCAAATAGCCCGCAACTTCCTGAGTTCATCACCGGTAATGGTTTCCAAAAGCACCGGCAACCACACTGCCACGATGAATGTGACTTATACAGCCAAATCCGCTCGCACAACCGACAACCTGCTATATGTGGTGAACCGCGGCAATAACGACGGCTTCGTAGTGGTGGCCGGTGACGATGCCGTTGCCAACCCTGTGCTCGGATACTCGGTAAACGGCACATTCAACTACGACCAAGCCCCCGACAACCTGAAGTGTTGGCTCGATGAATACTCCCGGCTGATAGACTACATGGACGCCAACAATATGGAACTGGCTCCGGTAAGAACGTTCGGGAATAGCGTAGAACCACTCATCAAAACCTTGTGGGACCAATGCGGCCCCTACAACAACTTATGCCCCACCATCAACGGTTCTCACACATGGACAGGCTGCGTGGCAACGGCCATGTCGCAACTGATGAAATTCCATGAGTGGCCAAAACAGGGCGTAGGCAGCCACTCATACACGTGGAACGGAGAAACGCAAAGTGCCGACTTCGGCTCAACCACCTACCAATGGGATTTAATGCTCGACGAATATGAATATGACTCGCACGAAAGCAATCCCGCCAACGATGCCGTGGCCACACTGATGCACCATTGCGGCGTGGCCGTGGAAATGAAATACGGGCTCGACGGCAGCAGTGCATCTTCAAGGGCAGTACCGGCAGCACTGGTCGAATACTTCGGTTATGCTCGCGACATCGAATACAAGGAACGCAATTTCTACAGCTACGATGAATGGCTGTCGATGCTGAAAGCTGAAATCGATGCCCGCCGACCGGTATATTACAGCGCAAAATCCTCGGGTGGCGGCCATGCCTTCCTAATCGACGGTTACAATGCCGATGGCTATTTCCACGTCAACTGGGGCTGGAGCGGCCTATCAAACGGATATTACCAAATAGCCACGCTCATCCCCGGCGACGAACAGGGTGCCGGTGCCGGGTCGGACAGCGGATACATGTACAGTCAAGGTGGCATTTTCAACGTCCATATCCCCGATGGCAGCGAAACAACAGTATCGAAAATTTCGGCCTACAACTTCAGTATAACCGACCTTAACGGTTCTATAACAAACACACTGAATATCACCAAAGGTGAACGCTTTGGCTTATACTTCGAATACGTGCAAAACTCGGGAACTTTCGACTTCACCGGACGCTTAGGCTACATAATAACCGACGACAAAGGTAACAATGTATATGAAAACCTTACCCTTAATATCAATGATCCTTTGCCTCCATCGTACTATTACCCCCAATTGAGCACAACTACCACCATGCCTGCCAACCTCGGCGACGGGCATTACCGCATATACCCCGCTTATGCGGCCGGCGTTGCCGGCGAGCCGCAAATAATGCCGGCAAGCACAATGGGCAACAAATATGCCGACATAACCGTGCAGGGCAATAATGTAACATTGGCCACGCAACCCACGTTGCTCGACCAATTGTCGATAGACAACCTAATTGTGGTAAATAACGATGAATTCCAAAACAGCGACGAATATGCAGCCATATATCTTGACATAACCAACCATGGCACCGAATATTACAACAGCGAGGTGTATGCCTTGCTATTGGATGACTCGGGAATGGTGGCATATCCGTCGCAAGAAACCCATTACAAAATGTCGAGCTACGTGATGGTGCCGCCGGGTGAAACAAGGTCGGTCGCGCTACCCATGCTCATTAACGACTTTGCACGCGACAACGATGTTTATTATATAGCCATAAGTGATGCCAATTTTGGCCGCTTGCTGGGGAACTATCGTGCTGCAATCAATATCAACAACCCCGAAATCGCCATCAAGGGTACGCCTGCCGTAATCGACGGCAATTCGGCCAACCTCACCTTGACAGCCGCCTTCGAGAACACATCTTCGTCAATGTTTTACGCGGGGCAAATCGGAGCCATGATATTTGACTCCGACCACAACTTGCTTAGGATACTCGATGTCCGGCAAATGGAAATTGCCGCCGGAAAAGAAAGCGGCACAGTCACTTTCAATGGCCGTTTCCCCGAAGGTTCAGTGGGCGATAAATACTTAATTTACTTCTACGACAATGCGACACCGCTATACCCGCCAATAGAATTTACCAAAGAACCAGCCGGGATGAACAACACCATAGCAGCAACAATAAATGCAACCACCTACCCCAACCCTGTGAGCGATGTGCTTAACATCACGGCCGCGACGGCCATCAGGCGAGTTGACGTGTATGGCATCACCGGCACACAGGTTGCCTCACACAGCGGCAACGACTCGCAGTCAATGCAAATCGACATGAGCCATCTTGCAGCAGGAGCATATTTCGTGCGCATAGCCACCGAAAACGGCACCGAGACGGTAAAAATAATGAAGAATTAATTTCATGATGAATTGAGACCGGTTTAATGATATTTAACAAATAGGGGGGGGTAAAGCCCTCCCTTTTGTGTATATTTGCACCACTATCATTAACAATTATACCATTATTTTACAAATCAAAACAAAAAAACATTATGAAAACCAAATTATTGACCTTGTGGGCAGTAGCGGTAACTGCGTGTGTATTGACTTCGTGCGGAGGCTCAGGTTTCGGCAAACTGGCAATGGACTCGGAAGAAGCCGTAACCAAAGTAAAAGACATCGTGTCGAGCAATATCGACTCTGGCGAGTGGAAAATCGTGGAAATCGAATGGAATGAAGGTGTCGGCGATGCAGCCACGCTCGAAAACAACCTCAACAACGGCGGTATTTACGTGAAAATGGTAAAGAGCAACAATGGCGTATTTGTGCAAAACTTCATGGGCCAATTGGGCTGGAAACCCACCGCAATCGACACCGACCACTGGTATGACAAGCTATACTACGACAAAGTAACCCCCATCGATGCTGCCAACTTGGACGTGGCTGCAATAATGAAACATATCAATGACGCCAAGGCCATGATACCGGCCGAATATGAATTCCGCTCATTGGCAAAATACCAAATTAAGGCAGGAATACCCAACGGCACAAGCGGAGAAGGTGAATACACCGACGGAACCACCTCAGAGTTCACCATCAACGTGGTGGAAAAAGGCAACGAAACCGTGTCGAGCGCAGGCACCACTTCCATAATATACTATGAAATAGACTTTGAAGTGGCCGCCGACGGCACACTAACCATGGATGTGGAATAACCGGAAACAATATTAACCATCAAAACACACACCGGGGGTGTTGCAAAAATTTTATTGCTGTCCGGTAAAACTTTTTAGTCATCAAAAAAATTAGGGCTGACTTCCAAGCGAGGGAATCAGCCCTTTTCGTTACCTTTGTTTCTACCACAAAACTATAATAACGATGGGCAAAGGTACACATTTTCTCGGA
>CASENC010000042.1 GCA_949289215.1 uncultured Bacteroidales bacterium
AGTTGTCTATCAGCACATCAGGAAGGATGGCACGTAGCAGTTTAATATGTTCCATGATACAAAGTTAAGCTATATTCCTGAAATCCCTGCTCCACCAACCGGGAAAATCCGCTGATCCGGAAAATCTCGTGGCGGCTCTCTTTGTGGACAACAGCCCCCCAATACTTAACGCATACATATAAAAAAGCGATATCCGGTAAAAACCGAGTATCGCTTTAGGGTGAAATAAGGGTCTCGAACCCTTGACCTTCGGAACCACAATCCGACGCTCTAACCAACTGAGCTAATCTCACCATCTCTCTTGATTTCGGGTGCAAAGTTAAGCACTCTTTTTCAATTATGCAACACTTTGACGCAATATTTTTTCAGATTTATTTAGTCTTCATTGAAAATGAGCGTATTATACGAGCAGCAACATATACTATTATCAGCACCAGCACAATTGTTACCGATGCAGGGACACTCACAATGTAAACTCCGAAAAGGTAACTGCCCACAAGCCCGGCTACTGCGCACAGCAGTCCGGCAACCACCGACAGTAACATCATCTTGCCAAAACGGCTTGCAAATTGCTCGGCTATCATTTGTGGCATTGTCAGCATCGACATCAACAGCATTATGCCTATAAGTCTTATCGTAAGCACCACACACACAGCCACCATAACCGACATAACGCAATTGATGGCCCGCACAGGCAACTGCTTGGTATAGGCAAAATCCCTGTCGAATGCGCAGGTCACAATAGGTCGGTAAAAAAGCAGGAAAAACAGTGCCAACACACCAAGGAATATGGCAAATGCCACGATGTCGCCACGGCTTATGGTTAGTATATTGCCAAAAAGGAATGAATTCAGGTCGGGAACATAGCCCGGCGTGAGAAATATGAACAACGTACCTATCGCCATACCAAATGCCCAAACCACGGCTATCGCAGAGTCTTCGCGCACGTTTTGCTTCACAGCCATCCACTCAACGCCGAGCGACGACACAACGGCAAACACTCCTGCTGCCAATATCGGGTTTATGCCCAGGAAATAGCCCAACCCAAGTCCGCCGAAACAGGCATGGGTGATACCGCCTGTTATGAACACGGTGCGGCGAGTGACTATATAGGTACCTATCATGGCCGATGCCATGCTCACAAGCAACACGCCAAGCAGGGCATTTTGAAAGAATGTGTAATTGAAAATATCAAGCATCGGCGTTGGCATGATTAAGTGTTTCACGAGCCTCGGCAGCAAGCATCACCAATTCGTCACGCACAGCCGTCGGCAATTCTATCTGGCGCAACTGTATCGAGCGTGCCCAACCGCCTATCTCCTCGGGGCGCAAAGTATATAGCACGTCACGAAACTGTTCCACCTGCTCATCGGTGTAATCTTCGGGGTTCATTCCGCGGAAAGCGTCAAGCTCCTCGTCCTCGTAATACACAATCTGCTTGCTCACACCGGCGAGCAACGATTCTTTTTCACACACCAAATGTTGTCCGCAACACCCTTCGGGCCGTTCGGCAGGCTGTTGCCCAAAAGAAACCTCGGCCGTTTCATCATTGTCGGTAAGACGATGATGAATGTAAAGCACTACGCCGGTAACAACCAGTGCAAGCAATATCCACACTGCTACTATCATATTTCCACCTCCTTTAATCCAAAACCGCAAGCGGCAAAATGTTTCCAAAAATCGGGATACGATTTCGACACCACTCCGGCATCGGCAATCACCAATCCCGGGAAACGTATTGCAGCCGTGGCAAACGCCATGGCCATGCGATGATCGTCATACGTCTCGATTACCTGATGTGGCTCAGCCGCTACGGTTTCTCCGTTCCACGACAAGCTACAATCCTCACCCACACTTAACACGTAGCCGAGTTTCAGCAATTGCGAGCGTAAAGCCTCTATGCGATCGGTCTCTTTTATCCTCAACGTGTGCAATCCTGTGATATGAAACGGCTTATTCAACAAGCAGGCGGTGACAACAATTGTCTGTGCAAGATCGGGATTACCCGACAAGTCCATAACCAGACATTCTTCATCGGCCACAAAATTCGCTGCATTGCGAAGGTCGATATAGGTACCACATCCACACGACTGAACGCCGAAACATTCATATAAATCACGCACACGGGCATCACCTTGCAGGCTATTGGCAAACAATCCTTTCAACGAAATGCGCGACGCGGGCAGTAAAGCCTGTATCGCAAACCAGTAACTTGCCGCCGTCCAATCATTTTCCACCACAAAGCACGAAGGCGAGTTGTAACCACCGGCCTCGATGGTTATTATGTTTCCGGTGAATTGTGACCGTATTCCGAAATCCCGCATCACGCCAAGTGTCATGTCGATGTATGGACGCGAAGTTATGTTACCCGTCAACACTATTTGTCTGCACCCTATGGCAGGGGCTGTCATGAGTACCGCCGATATATATTGCGAACTCATTCCGGCATCAATTTCAATCGACTCGCTACTGTAACTCAACCCATGTATTTCCAGCGGGGGGAACCCTTCTTTCCCTACATATCTTATGTCGGCTCCGCAGGCATTAAGAGCATCCACGAGTGGCTTGATGGGACGGTTGCGCATTCGTTCCGAACCATCAAGTGTGACTGTGCGTCTTGCCTGCAACGAGAAATAGGCTGTAAGAAATCGCATCGCGGTTCCCGCTGCACCAATATTTATATAACCGTCATGATTGGAAAGGGCTGCGACCACCGCATCGGTATCGTCACACCGGGCCACATTGCGTATTTCACACTTGTTTCCCGACAAGGCATTTACCATCAATGCCCTGTTGCTGATGCTCTTCGATGCAGGCAAATCTATTTCGCCACTTATAAACGGCGGTACTGTTTCAATGCAATAATTCATAAGTAACGGCAAAATTAAAAACACTTTCCCTTTCATGCAAAATTATTTTCAAAGGCTCAAGGCACAAGTCGGCAAAAAATTTTGTGGTTGCGGCAATTTGCTGTAATTTCGCACTACGGTTTTTAATTGACTTGCAAAGTGTCGGAATTCAAAACTTTCTCAATCAACATACGTGGACGGATAATGGAAATTTCCCGTCCTTGGATAATGGGCATACTTAACATCACGCCCGATTCTTTCTATGCCGGCAGCCGCACCACCGGCAACGATGCAATTTCGGCCCGTGCCGACCGGCTCATAAAAGAAGGTGCCGACATCATCGATATCGGCGGCTACTCATCACGCCCCGGCGCCGAAGATGTCTCACCCGAAGAGGAATACGCTCGGCTGAAGCGCGGCATTGAAATCGTGAGAAACATTGCGCCTGAAACCATTATTTCAATCGACACTTTCCGAGCCGATATTGCCCGTAAGTGTGTGCTTGACGACGGTGCCGACATTATCAACGACATCTCGGGCGGAGACCTCGACCCTGAAATGCACGCCACGGTGGCACAACTGCACGTCCCGTATGTGATGATGCACATGCACGGTACCCCCGACACCATGCAGCAATTGTGTGACTATCCGCACGGAGTGACAGCCGACGTAATAGCCGAACTTGGCATAAAAATCGACCATTTGCGCAGCCTTGGCGTTTGCGATATTATCGTGGACCCGGGATTCGGATTTGCCAAAACGGTTGAGCAAAATTATGAATTACTCGACAACCTCGACGAATTTCATCACCTTGGCCTGCCGCTGCTCGTGGGCATTTCCCGTAAATCAATGATATACCGCCTGCTCGGCACTACCCCCGAACGCTCGCTTAACGGCACCACGGTGTTAAACACCGCCGCCCTGCTGCACGGCGCACACATTTTGCGAGTGCATGATGTGACCGAAGCTGTCGAAGCCGTAAAAATCACAGGGGCTATAACCCGTAATTATAAATATTAAATACACACAATCATATATATGTCATTCGGAATTAAAGATGCAATCGACATAATAGTGGTGGCGACCCTCATGTTCTACACCTACCGCATGATGAAGGAATCGGGCACCATCAACATTTTCTACGGGGTGCTGGCATTCATCGTAGCTTGGGTGGTGATGTCTGAAATCCTTGACATGCGCCTTATAGGCACCATCATGGATATGTTTGTCAACATCGGGTTGATAATCATCGTCATCCTATTTCAAGACCAAATCAAGCGCATACTGGTGGAAATAGGTTCACACAAGCGATGGCAATGGATTAACGGCATATTCAAGCACAGCACCGACAACGAAACCAAAGAGAAAAAATGGATTCTCTCGGTAGTATATGCCTGCATGAATATGGCCAAGTCAAAAACCGGTGCACTGATAGTGATACAACAAAAAATGCTGCTCGACGACTATGAACACACCGGCGACATCATCAACGCCAACATCAATGCGCGCCTTATCGAAAACATATTCTTCAAAAACAGCCCCTTGCACGACGGTGCAATGATAATAGCGGGCGAGCGTATCGCATCGGCCGGTTGCATACTGCCTGTCTCTCACGACACCAACCTGCCGCGAAACCTTGGGTTGCGTCACCGTTCGGCCTTAGGCATAGCACAGGCTACCGATGCCGTGGCTGTGGTGGTTTCAGAAGAAACCGGAAACATCTCGATGGCATATCGCGGCAAGCTGTTCCAGAAACTTACAAACACCGCACTCGAAAACAGGCTTTCGGAAATATGCCAATAAACGATTAATTGACGAAAAAACAGATGATAGAATATATAAAAGGCTCGATTGCCGAAATCACACCTGCCTATGCCGTAATCGACAACCATGGCATGGGATACATGATAAACATCTCGCTATATGCCTATGAACGCCTGCAACAGCAAGGCGGCAGCGAGGCGAAATTATACATTTATGAAGCCATACGCGAAGATGCGCACCAATTATTCGGTTTCATCGACAAGCGTGAACGCGAATTGTTCTTGTTGCTGATAAGCGTTTCGGGCGTAGGTCCCAATACAGCCCGCATGATACTGTCGGCAATGACTCCCGACGAGCTAAGTGCCGCCATCGCTTCGGGAAACGACATTTCACTTAAATCGGTAAAAGGAATAGGCGCAAAAACAGCCCAACGCATAATTGTGGACCTGAAAGACAAAATAAAAACCGCCAATGCAACGTTATTATCCAAGATGCCCGCCAACAACGAGGTATATGAAGAGGCATTGGCAGCACTCATAATGCTCGGGTTCACACAAGCAATGTCACAAAAAGTGCTCACCAAATTACTCGCCTCAAACAGCACACTCACTGTGGAAGAAGCCATCAAGCAAGCCTTGAAAATGATGTGACACGTGTGGAAACATACACCTGTCACACACACTTCGCCACAGTAAGCGGCACGAGCAAGCTCTGTTGGAACAAAGTGGAGGGCAGGATTGTAACTACTAAAAGAGGATGATGAAGGGCTTTTGGGCAAAAAGCAACCATAAAATAAAACTTTGGGCTGCGGTCGCAGGCATGATACTGCTGGCTTCGGCAGGGAGCTTTTATGCTTATGGGCAATATTATACGAGCCAGCTACCGCCACCGCCGCCAACGGCACCAAGAGGCACCGAAATTAATCCCGGCGACACTGTTTCAACCCAATTCCCGGTCCGCCCGACGGTTCCCGACTCTTATGATTACCTTGAGAACAGCCACAATTACGCCGCCGACCTTGAAAACCCGTCAAACATTACCACCGAAGCCGAATATGACTACGAGACGGGCTGCTACATAATACGCACTAAACTTGGCGACAAAGAAATTGCCACACCTTTCATGCTGTCGGCCGACGAATACAACAATCTTGTGCTTCGTCAATCGATGCAGGAATATTACCGGCAAAAAAATTCCGACCTTGCCCAAGAAAAAAAAGACCCGTTTAACTTCCTCGACATGAGTTTCGGCCTGGGACCACTTGAACGCGTATTCGGTCCGGGCGGCGTGCAATTAAAGACGCAAGGGTCGGTACAGTTGCAGCTTGGCATGAAAATGAACAAGACCGACAATCCGGCATTGTCGGTCGATGCAAGGCGCAGCACATATTTCGACTTCGACGAAAAAATACAAGCAACCATCAATGCGTCGGTAGGCAGCAAAATGAAGTTCAACATGAACTATAATACTGATGCGACATTCGACTTCGATTCGCAAAACCTGAAGTTACAATATGAAGGCGAGGAAGACGAAATAATCAAATCGATAGAAGCCGGTAACGTGAGCATGACCACAGGGTCGTCGCTCATAAGGGGAAGCACTGCTCTGTTTGGTATCAAAACCACTATGCAATTCGGCAAGCTCACCGCCACTGCGCTCGTTTCTCAGCAAAACAGCGAATCGCAAACGGTAAATACCCGTGGCGGGGCACAAACTACCGAATTCAGCATAAATGCCGACGAATATGATGCCAACCGGCACTTCTTCCTCGGGCAATTCTTCTATGACAACTATGACAACTTCTGCTCTACCCTGCCACTTGTAAACTCGGGCATAAACATCACACGCATCGAAGTGTGGGTGACAAACAAACGGCAGAATTATGAAGAATCGCGCAACCTTGTGGCATTCATGGACCTTGGCGAAAACGGGCGCCTTGCCAACAGCCACTGGATTGCCGACCCTGCACAAAACAACCCGTCGAACAATGCCAACAACCTGCTTACCGAGATACGCAACGACTATCCTGATGCCCGCTCCATAAGCCAGGTCACTACTGCCCTGCAACCGCTTTCGGCCTATGGCATAGAAGGTGGTCGCGACTATGAAAAAGTGGAAAGCGCGCGGTTGCTCAACTCTTCGGAATATACATTAAACTCGGCTCTTGGTTACATATCACTGCGTTCGGCTTTGAGCAGCGACGAGGTGCTGGCCGTGGCATATGAATACACCTATCGCGGAAACACCTACCAAGTGGGTGAATTCTCGGGCGACATTACTTCGTCGGAGCAATCGCTGTATGTGAAAATGCTTAAAGGCTCAACTGTGTCGCCCTACCTGCCTGCATGGAAACTCATGATGAAAAACGTGTACTCACTTGGTGCATACCAGGTGCAGAAAGAGAATTTCAAGCTCAATGTAAAATATCTGAGCGACACCACTGGAACCGAAATCACCTATATCCCCGATGGGGCAATTAACGGCACCCCCCTCATACAGGTGCTCAACGTGGACCGACTCGATTCCAACGAGCAACCCAATCCCGACGGGCGATACGACTTTATTGAAGGTTATACCATACTTGCCTCTAACGGCAAAATCATATTCCCGGTCATAGAACCTTTCGGACGCCATTTGCGCAGTAAAATAGGCAATGATGCAATAGCCGACCGGTATGTATATGAGGAGCTGTATGACTCAACCCTCACCGTGGCACAACAATTTTCCGACAAGAACAAATTTACCCTCTCGGGAGAATACCAGGCATCGTCGGGGTCACAAATCAACCTTAACGCAATGAACGTGCCGCAAGGGTCGGTGGTGGTTACCGCCGGTGGTGTCACTCTTACCGAGAACAGCGACTATGTGGTTGACTATAATATGGGTATAGTCACCATCATCAACCAAAGCATCATCGATGCAGGCACAAGCATCAGTGTATCGCTCGAAAACCAATCGACATTCAGCACCCAGCGCAAGACGTTGCTCGGGCTTGACCTCAACTACCAGTTCACCCCCGATTTCAACATAGGGACAACCATAATGCACTACTCAGAAAAGCCATTGACCGAAAAAGTGTCGATAGGCAACGAGGTGGTGAAAAACACAATTTGGGGCCTCAACTTTTCTTACAAAAACGAATTCATGTGGCTCACCAACCTGCTTAACAAAATTCCGACTGTCAACGCCACCGCCCCGTCATCTATAAGCATGGAAGGTGAATTTGCCCAATTGATACCGCATCAGGCTCATACAGGCTCGGCCGAAGGCAGCTCGTATATCGACGACTTTGAATCGACGCAAACGGGCATCGACTTGCGCTCGCCTTACCAATGGTTCTTGTCGGCCACCCCCTACGACAACGGCTCGGGAGCATTGTTCCCCGAAGCTTCGCTTAGCAACAATGTGGAATATGGCAAGAACCGCGCACTGCTTTCATGGTATTACATCGACCGTATGTTCACCGAGCGCAATTCTTCGCTTGCCCCGGGATATATCAGGAACGACCTTGCTCAGCTATCCAACCCCTATGTGCGTGAAATAAATTACACCGAACTTTACCCCGACCGCGAACTCAGTTACGGGGAATCGACCACGATACAGACGTTGAACCTCTCGTTCTATCCCGAAGAACGCGGCCCATACAACCTTGATGCAACCAATATCGACAGCGAAGGCAACTTGCTTTATCCCGAAAAAAGGTGGGGTGGAATAATGCGCAAACTCGACAATACCGACTTCGAGTCGTCGAATATCGAATACATCCAGTTTTGGTTGATGAGCCCGTTCCTCGACCCCGACAATCCCAATACCGAAGGCGGCGACCTATACTTCAACCTTGGCGAAGTGAGCGAAGATGTGCTGAAGGATGGTTACAAATCCTACGAAAACGGCTTGCCCACCGACGGCAGCGACCAATATATGCTTGAAACCGTGTGGGGACGAGTGTCAACTCAAACATCGCTCACCTATGCTTTCGACAATACAGCCGATTCGCGCCGTGTGCAAGACGTGGGGTTCGACGGACTTAGCAACGACGCCGAATTCTCCCACAGCAGCTATGCAGCATTTGTCGAGGAATTGCGCTCGAAACTTTCGCCAACGGCCATTGCGGCAATGGAGCAAGACCCCTTCTCGCCACTTAACGACCCCGCCGGCGACAATTACCACTTCTACCGTGGATATGACTACGACGAGCGGCAACTATCGATACTCGAACGCTACAAGCACTACAACGGCACCGAGGGCAACTCACTTTCAAGCGAAGAGGCCGACGACGCGCTATACCAGTCATCGCGCAGCGTACCCGACAAGGAAGACATCAACGAAGACAATACTCTCAACGAATATGAGCGCTATTTCCAGTACCACATCTCGTTGCGCCCCGAAGACCTGACCGTGGGACAAAACTATATTACCGATGTGCGTGAAACCACAGTCACCACACGCGATGGTAACCGACAAGACGTGCGCTGGTACCAGTTCAAAATTCCATTGAGCGAATATGAGAAAACGGTAGGCTCGATTTCCGATTTCTCTACCATACGCTTCATACGTATGTTCATGACTGGCTTCAAGCACACCACCCACTTGCGTTTTGCCACTCTCGAACTTGTGCGCGGTGAATGGCGCACCTATGATTACAACCTTAACACTCGTGGCGACGCCCCCGCCGAAGGCAACCTTGACGTGAGCGTTGTCAACATCGAGGAGAACGCAGGTCGCACGCCTGTCAATTATGTCTTGCCTCCGGGAGTGACACGTATCGTCGATCCCGGCCAGTCGCAAGCAGTGCAACTTAACGAGCAATCAATGTCACTCGAAATCACCGACCTGCAAGCAGGCGATGCACGTGCTGTGTACAAGAATTCAAGCCTCGACCTGCGCACTTACAAGCGATTGCAGATGCACGTGCACAACGAGGCTGTGGTTGACGATGTGACAGGACTTTCCAATGGAGACGTGGCAATGTTTATCCGCCTTGGCTCGGACGTAAAAAACAATTATTACGAATATGAAATTCCTCTTGAAGTAACACCCGAAGGGTACTACAGCCAGGAAGGCAACGACCGCGGCATAGTGTGGCCCGAGGCCAACCGTCTTGATTTGGAACTTGACTTGTTCACCACGGTAAAGAAAAACCGCAACCAGCAAAAAATGGCGGGTATGAGCAATGTGTCATATACCATGGAATATTCGGAATATGACGACAAGCACAACCGTGTGTCGGTAAAGGGAAACCCGTCGTTAAGTAACGTAAAGGTGATAATGATAGGTGTGCGCAACAACTCTTCTACCACCAAGGATTGCATTGTGTGGGTCAACGAGCTGCGTGTTACCGATTTTGACAGCGACGGCGGTTGGGCCGCCAAGGGAAGTGTCAACCTGAACATGAGCGACATAGCCACATTCAATTTCTCGGGACATAAAGAAACCGTCGGATTCGGCTCGGTCGATCAAAGCCTGTCGGAACGCAACCTTGAGGATTATTCGCAATACAACTTCGCATTCCAAATCAATGCAGGCCGCTTCCTTCCCGAGAAAGTCAAGCTCAACGCACCTGTATATTTCTCCATGACAAAGGAAAAAACCACACCTAAGTATAACCCTCTCGATGAAGACATATTGCTTAAAGACGCTCTTGATGCCTGCTCAACCGACGAGCAGCGCGACTCCATCGAAGCATTTGCCGTTACTCGCAGCACAGTGAAAAGCTTCAGCATCTCGGGGCTGAAATTCGACGTAAAAAGTAAAAATCCCATGCCCTGGGATCCGGCAAACTTCACATTGAGCTATTCGTCAAACAAGCAGCAAAACGTTGATCCCGATAACGAATATGAAAACACCAGTGATTACCGTGGCAGTTTCCAATACAGCTATGCGCCCTATTTCAAGCCGTTTAAGCCGTTCAAGGGCTTGAAAAGCAAATCAAAAAACGTAAAATTCTTGAAAGACTGGGAATTTAACTGGCTGCCCACATCGATAGAATTTTTTACCAATATATCGCGTTATTACTACGAACAGCAGGAACGCAACACCACCGACAGCGACATAGAATTGCCCGTGTCGGTAAGCAAAAATTTCTTGTGGGACCGCCAGTTTGCCCTCAATTGGAATATCACAAAGGCCCTTAACGTGTCGTTCAATTCCAATACCACAGCACATATCGAAGAACCGGCCGGTGCTGTGAACAAACGCCTGTTCCCCGACAAATACGAATTGTGGAAAGACTCGGTGAAACAAAGCATCAAAAATTTGGGTACGCCATACGCCTACGACCAGTCGTTTGTCACCACCTACAAGGCTCCGTTCAGTGCCATTCCTGCCCTTAGCTTCATGACTGCTTCGCTCACCTACAACTCGGCCTATAACTGGGAGCGAGGCACGGCAATCAACGGTGTGGAAACCGGGCACTCAATCTACAACCAGTCGTCGTGGAACGTGGATGGACGCATCAACCTTGAACAATTCTACAACAAATTCAAATACCTGCGCGAAGTAAACAAGCGTTTCAGCAACTCGCGCCGCCCGACAGTTGAGAAGAAGCCCAAGCGTTTCGAGCGTACCATCATGCTCAAGGAAGACACCACTGTCACGATAAGGCACAACCTTCGCACCAAGAAACTGAAAATAACCGCCACCGCCGACGGCAAGCCGTTTGCCATTGAAACGCGCATTGTCGATGACAATAACATCGAAGTACTTAACCGCGGCAAGCAAAATATAAAGCTCGTTGTCATAGAAAACAACAAAGAAAAGAAAAACTTCTGGAGCGAGGCCGCACAATATGCCACTCGATTCGGCATGATGGTGCGTAACGTGAGCATACGTTACAAGAACACCAAGTCGCTCTCACTGCCGCAATTCGTTCCCACCATCGGCGACATATTCGGGCAGTCAAACAGTTATGATGTACTTGCCCCGGGACTTGATTTCGCATTTGGTTTCTATGATGAAAGCTATATCGGCAAGGCAAAAGAACGTGGTTGGCTGTTGGGCGACGACACGCAAACTTCACCGGCACTGTACGCACGCACCGAGGAATTTGACCTCGAAATAGGGCTCGAACCTATAAAGGGGCTGAAAATAACCCTCACGACCAACCGCACCGACAGCCGTACGAGCCAAATCATGTTCATGTATGACGACATGAACACCACTTACTCGGGTAGCTACACCAAGACGCACTGTGCCATTCTCACCGCATTGAAAGGTTCTTCGGCCAAGGACGGTTATGCAAGTGCCACATTCGACAAGTTCCTGCAAAACGTGCCTGTAATAGCCGAACGGCTACAACGCCGCTACAACGGTGCCACCTATCCCACCACAGGATTCATGCATAACCATTCACTTGCCGGCCGGCCGTTCAACGCCGAAAATGGAGGCGTGAACCGGTCGAGCAGCGACGTGCTTATACCTGCTTTTGTGGCTGCCTACACCGGACAAAGCCCCGACAAGGTAAACCTTGACCCATTCCCCGGTCTTAGTGCAATGCTGCCCAACTGGCGAATAACTTACGACGGGCTGGGAAAGATTGAATGGTTCCGCAAGTTATTCCGCAGTTTCACTCTTACCCATGCCTACCAATGTACCTACTCGGTAGGGTCGTTTACAAGTTACTCCGACTGGATTTCAATCGGCGACGGGCTTGGCTTCAGCCGTGACGAACTCACACAGAATCCATATCCTACATCGCCCTACAACATTTCATCGGTGGCTATAACCGAGAAATTCGCACCTCTGATAGGAGTGTCGGCTACGATGTACAATAACATCACCCTGAATGCCGAATACCGCGACAGCCGTACCCTGACACTTAACTCATCGGCCGGACAACTTGTCGAGGCTTCAAGCAAATCGTTTGTTGTGGGTGGCAGTTACAAAATAGCAAATTTCAACTCTATCCTGAAAATAGGAGGACAACAACAAGGGGTAAATCACGACATGACTATCAATGCCGATTTCACCCTGTCGAACAACAGTGCGCTAATTCGCAAAATCGAAAACAACACTGCACAAGCAACAAGCGGAACACGCACTATCTCAATCAACCTCACTGCCGATTACGTGCTGAGCAAGCGTCTCACCGTGGGTGCATACTTCGACCATCAAATCAATACTCCCCTTGTATCGTCCACGGCCTATCCTACCACCAACACCAACTTCGGTATCTCAATCAACCTCTCCCTCACGCGGTAAGCCCACCGCTTAAGGCAAATGTAACACCCTGTAAAGGCACTTCTTTGCGTCTCCACAGGGTGTATATGAATAACTGTATGGAAATCAAAATCTCACACATACGGCGGCAAGTCATTTAACTTTGTCGCAACGTGATTTACAAGTCTTTGCAAGAGCACAACCGGCACAAAATGGATTTTCGGGAGTGCGTGTGCGGCGAGTGCGACATATCCTGTAAGCTATTATTCCCGCCACCGCAACCAGTATCAAACCTACCGCTGCATATTGCCACATCATAATCCCAACGAATTTTTCAATCGGGCAAATTCTTGCTCGAAATTGGGTGTAAACACACCTTGCCCTATTGCAGCTTCTATTTCGGCAATAGTCCAAAAGCGACCCTCATCTATTTCGACGGGGTCGAATGTTATTACATCGGCACCGCCTATCACAGTCATGAATGTGTTCACAAGTTCTCGTTCCACGCGGCTCTGAAACACATAACGAAACAACAAGCGCGGCTCAATGTAGTGCAAGCCCAGTTCTTCACGAGCCTCGCGGCGCAATGCAGCTTCAATGTCTTCACCATAATCCACATGGCCGCCCACCGAGGTATCCCACTTGCCCGGTTGTATGTCTTTCGACATCGAGCGTTTTTGCAAATACAATTCACCGGTACTGTTAAACACGTGCAAATGCACCACCGGATGCAAAAGCATCGAACCTGAATGACATTCGCGCCGAGTGGCTTTACCTATGACATTTCCGGCCTCATCGACCAACGGGAACAATTCTTCACTACTCATCATTTCACACTGTATTTTGCTTTTATCATATCTCTCAATTCTCCGGGAGAAATCGTGGCCGGATATTCGTCAAACGGCAACCGCAACGAGCAACCGTTCTTATACTCGCTGCACCCGTATGCAGTGCTACCCTTGAGCAAATGCCCTTTGCCACACACCGGGCACACTATATCGGCAATCGAAGCCACGGCGGCCGACTCGCTTTTCTTCGATTTGCGCGACTTCTTTGTCTTTTTCGACGTTTCTTCTTTCTCTATTACTATATTATTGTGGCTGTTATCCGACAGCACATTTATAACAATCGAGTTTACCATCTCCTTCAATTCGGCGAGGAATTGCCCTGCGTCATATTCTTTACGCTCGATTTTGCGCAACTTGTTTTCCCACAATCCGGTCAATTTTGCCGATTTCAGCAACTCCTCTTGAATGGTGTCGATGAGCGCCATACCGGCCGCAGTGGCAACGATGCTTTTCTTTTCACGCCTTATATATCTGCGCTTGAACAGTATCTCGATTATTGCCGCACGGGTTGACGGGCGACCTATGCCATTTTCCTTCATTGCATCGCGCAATTCCTCGTCATCAACCGACTTTCCTGCGGTCTCCATTGCACGCAACAGCGTTCCTTCGGTGTACAGCTTAGGCGGTTGGGTAGTCTTTTTCACCAACGCCGGTTCATGCTCGCCTTCCTCGTCAACCACAAATTGCGGCATAATTTGGTTCTCGCCATCATCATTGCCGTTTTCATTCTCTTTGTCCCGGTCATAAATTTCTCGCCATCCTTTTACCAAGATCTGCTTGCCTGTGGCTTTAAATTCCACTTTCCCGGCCACGGCATTGACTGTGGTTTGCGAAAACTCGCAATCGGGATAAAAGGCCGCAATGAACCGTTTCGCTATCATGTCATACACACGCTTCTCCTCGGGAGTCAGGGCAACCGTCTGCGGCGGCACATTGGTGGGTATTATGGCATGGTGGTCGGTAACCTTTGAATTATCGAAAACCTTTTTCGATTTAGGAATTTTCTTCGACAAAACCGGCTCGATAAGAGCCGAATATGGCGACATTGCCTGCATTATGCCACTTATTTTGGGATATATGTCATCACTCAGATAAGTGGTATCGACACGAGGATAGGTAGTGACTTTTTTCTCGTATAGCGATTGTATATAACGCAACGTTTCCTCGGCAGTGTAACCTAATTTCTTGTTACACTCTACCTGCAACGATGTAAGGTCAAACAGCCTTGGCGGAGCCTCTTTGCCCCGCTTGGTCGTAACTCCCGTTATCCGCAACAAAGACGATTTGATGGCATCGATTACTGTCCTGGCTTCGGCTTCGCTCTTGTATCTTCCTTTTACGGCGTTAAACACCGTATTCCTATAGGTAGTCTTTATTTCCCAGTAATCTTCAGGAACAAAACCGGCAATCTCCTTTTGCCTGTTCACGATAAGTGCCAACGTGGGAGTCTGTACCCTCCCTATCGACAAAACATTACCACCGCCTTGCGAATACTTCAGCGTATAAAGCCGGGTGGCATTCATGCCAAGTATCCAATCGCCTATTGCACGCGACAACCCGGCAAAATAAAGCGAATCGAAATCGACTTGCGGCCGCAGGTTCTTGAACCCTTCACGGATACTCTCGTCGGTAAGCGACGAAATCCACAACCGGCTCACAGGCTTGGCACACCCTGCCTTCTGCATCACCCACCGCTGTATCAACTCGCCTTCTTGCCCGGCATCGCCACAGTTTATCACCTCGTCGGCTTGACCTATCAGGGTCTCTATTACTTTAAATTGCTTTTCAATGCCTTTGTCGGCAATAAGTTTTATGCCGAAACGCTGCGGTATCATCGGCAACGCACCGAGGCTCCATTTTTTCCAAGCCTCGGTGTAATCTTGCGGCTCTTTAAGTGTACACAAGTGCCCGAAAGTCCACGTCACGCAATATCCCGAACCCTCATAATACCCGTCACGCCTTACTTCGGCACCAAGAATGCTTGCAATATCCTTGGCGACACTCGGTTTCTCGGTGATGCAAACTTTCATTTACCGCCTTTCTCCTGCTCCTTGGCCTCGTTCCAATATTCGTCCATTTCGGCAAGTGTCATTTCATTCAATTTCCTGCCATTTTCATGCGCACGCTTTTCCACATGGTTGAAACGGGATATAAATTTGCGGTTGGTCTTTTCTAAAGCCGTATCGGGATTGACGCCATATAAGCGGGCTGCATTTACGATACTGAAGAGCAAGTCACCAAACTCCTTCTCCTCGTTATCGGTATCACCCTTGCGCATCTCGGCTTCAACTTCACCAAGCTCTTCTTTTACTTTGGCCCACACATCTTCGCGCTGTTCCCAGTCGAAACCCACATTGGCGGCTTTTTCCTGTATGCGGTAAGCCTTGATCAGCGAAGGCAGCGACGATGGCACACCGGCAAGCACAGTCTTGTTGCCACCTTTTTCCTTGAGCTTGATTTGTTCCCAATTTTGCGTAACCTCATCGGCACCATCAACATGAACCGAGCCAAAGACGTGCGGATGCCTGAAAATAAGTTTTTCGCGCAATGCGTCACACACATCGGCAACATCAAAACGCCCCTGTTCATCGGCAATTTTAGAATAAAATATTATGTGCAACAGCACATCGCCAAGCTCCTTCTTGATAGCCTGCACGTCATTGCCCAACAAGGCATCCGACAATTCCATCACCTCTTCCACTGTATTCGGGCGCAGGCTTTCATTGGTTTGCTTCGCGTCCCACGGGCATTTTACACGCAACACATCAAGCACATCGAGCAACTTGCCGAATGCTTCGAGTTTTTGTTCCCTCGTGTTAGACATATCTTTTTTTTACTTCTTGTAATTTTTAATTCCGTCATTCAAGAACGTTGTGAATTTTTCCACGTTCTCATCATAATAAACAGGACCAGCAGCAAGTGAGCCATCGGCGTTAAGCACCACATAATATGGTTGCGAATTCGCCCTGAACTTATAACGTTGCAAATAACTCCACTTGTCACCCACATTGCGCAACTTCACTTCTTTCCCGTTTTCGGTCACCACAATAGGTTCAGGCAATTCGGCCTTATCATCCACCATCAGCTTTATCATCACGAAATTATCTTCAAGCAAGCGGCGCACTTCATTGTTGTCGAGCACGGCTGCTTCCATTTTGCGGCAATTCACGCAGCCATAACCCGAGAAATCAACCAATACAGGTTTCCCCTGCTTGGCACCCTCGCGCATTCCGGTTTCATAATCGTCATATTCGACAAACTCACCGCCATACAGGTTGAAATCCTGCGTGTACAACGGCGGCACGAATGCGCTTACACTTTTAAGCGGTGCTCCCCACAAGCCGGGCAGCAAATATACCGTGAAAGCAAGCGACACCATACCCAGGAACAGGCGGAGCACACCTATGCCTTCACTCTCGGCATCATGCGACAACCGCAATTTCCCCAACAGGTACATTCCCAAAAGTCCGAAGATTGCTATCCATAACGATACGAATACCTCGCGGTCAAGGATTCCCCAGCCATAAGCAAGGTCGGCAACCGAAAGGAATTTAAGCGATAGCGCAAGTTCGATAAAACCAAGCACCACCTTGACTGTATTAAGCCAACCGCCCGACTTTGGCACACTTTTCATCCACGACGGGAACACGGCAAACATGGTAAACGGTATGGCCAAAGCCAATGCAAACCCGGCCATGCCGATGGCAGGCCCGGTAATGTCGCCAAGGCTTGCCGCCTCCACAAGCAATGTTCCTATAATAGGCCCTGTGCATGAAAACGACACCAACGTCAATGTAAATGCCATGAAAAATATACTCAACATTCCGGTAGTGCGCTCGGCCTTGCTATCCATCTTGTTTGCCCAGGAATCGGGCAATTTTATCTCGAATGCACCGAAGAATGATATGGCAAACACCACAAGCAGCAAGAAGAATATGATATTAAATACAGCATCGGTTGACAATGCATTCAGCTTGCTTGCACCGAAAACACCTGTCACAAGCAATCCCAAAAGCAAGTAAATTACCACTATCGACAAGCCATATATCACGGCATCACGGACCGATTTGCCGCGTGACCCGCTTTTCTTCAAGAAGAAACTTACGGTAAGCGGAATCATTGGCCACACACACGGAGTGAGCAATGCCAACAACCCTCCAAGGAATCCTGCAAAAAAGATATACCACAGCGAGTAAGACGAAATACCACCATCCACGTCACCTACATTCTGCACATCGACAGGTTTCCACAAGTCATCGGTCGTAAAACCGGTATTCTCGGTCTTTGCAGGTTTTGTTGTGCCGACGGCAACTTTTTCCACTACCGGCACCTCCTTGGCTTCTTCCGAAAATTTAAATTCTTCATTGGCCGGAGCTTGGCACGTCATATTGTTGCATACCATATATCTCACATAGCCTTCAATGTCATAACCTGCATCTATGTCATTAACCCTGAACCGCTGCGAGATGGTTACATTATTCTCCCACCAGCCAAGCTTCAAATCAAAAACTTCATCAACCACTTCATTCGGCTTCCTGTCGGGCATGGGTTCTCCTTCGAGTTCAACACCTTCAAGTTTGTCCCAATTGAGGGAGGTAGCCACAGGGCCACCTTCGGGAATATCCATCGAGTAAAGATGCCAGCCCTCATTAATCGCCGCAGCAAATGTCATCACACCGGTCCCGTCACCTTCAACCGATATACTTATAGTCCATTTTACCGGATTTAAAATCTGCCCCATTGCCGATATATAAATCGACATAAGCAAAATCATACTTAATGCAATCTTTTTTATCATATCTATCAACCCTTTATTTTCTTATATCGATGCCTTACGATACAGGTATATCGCAATAAATGTGTATAATACATTGGGTATCCACATTGCAACAAATGGCGATGTATAACCCGAAACGGCAAATGTCGAAGTAATTGTCGTAAACAATATATAAGAGAAACTAAGCACCAAACCGATACCGATGTTAACGCCCATTCCCCCCTTCACTTTACGCGACGAAAGCGACAAGCCTATTATGGTAAGAATGAATGCAGCAGCCGTCGAGGCATACCGACGCTCAAGTTCTATCTCAAAATTCTTTATATTTGCCACACCGCGGCTCTTCTGCCTGTCGATATAGCTTTTTAATTCAGGCAACGTGAGCATCTCTTGGGCATTTGACGCAATAAGGAAATCACGCGGCTCTATCTCAATTATAGTGTCGAGGCTGCTGCCGCGCACAATGGTTTCACGCAACCCCTCGAAATTTCTTATTGTGTAATTCTTCACCGTCCAGTGATACAGCGTATCATATAAAATCCGTTCGGCCGTCATGCGCGATTCCAGTATCTTGTCGTCAAATCTTTCAAGCGAAAACCGGTATCCCACTTTCGAGCGGTTGTCATATCGAGACATATATGCTATTACACCCGGCGAAACCTGCAACTGTATGTTGGTACCGTAATTCACTTCCTTGTTTTTCACATATTTATTGGTATATGCGATACGTTCCACATTTGCCGGCGGAATGACGTATGCAGCCAAATAGAATGAGAAAACGGCTATTACCGCAGCCGATACCATGTAAGGTACCACAAGCCTGCGGTAACTTATTCCGCTCGACAACATTGCTATAATCTCGGAATTATCGGCAAGTTTCGAGGTGAAAAATATTACCGCTATAAACGTGAACAACGGGCTGAACTGGTTGGCAAAATATGGCAGGAAATTAACGAAATAATCAAAAATGGTCTCATTGAGCGGCGCAGTAAGCATAGCATCGAGCTTCTCGTTGATATCAAACATCACCACTATGGCAAGCAACAACAATATCGAGAACACATACGTTCCCAGGAACTTGCGAATGATGTAACGGTCAAACATCTTCACAAGCGGTTTCCTCGCTTGCTTTTTTTCACTGCCGCCGCGACCAATCCTATTTCTTATCTTGTCAAGCAAACCCATTGTTTATTTCTTATTAACCCGCTTACAACCTGCGTGTAACGCATTGCACCATTTCTTCCTTCCATGGCTTAAAGTCACCTGCGATGATATGTTTTCGTGCCTCGCCAACCAGCCACAAGTAAAATGCAAGATTATGAATACTGGCAATTTGCAATGCAAGCAACTCGCCGCTCACAAACAAATGCCGCACATAGGCCTTGCTGTACGCCCTGTCCACATACGACGGTCCGTCTTCTTGCAACGGGCTGAAGTCATCGGCCCACTTCAAGTTGCGCATATTCATTATACCATGGCGCGTAAACAGCATCCCGTTACGCCCGTTACGGGTGGGCATCACACAGTCCATCATGTCAACTCCGCGATCGATGGCCTCAAGTATGTTGGCAGGCGTACCCACTCCCATAAGATAGCGAGGACGGTCGGCCGGCAATATCTCATTAACCACTTCAATCATCTCATACATCTTCTCGGTAGGTTCTCCCACGGCCAATCCTCCTATAGCATTGCCTTCGGCTCCGAGATCGGCAACAAACTTTGCCGCTTCGCGCCGCAAGTCGGGATACACACACCCTTGCACTATCGGGAAGAATGCCTGCTTGTATCCATATCGGCCTTCGGTTTCATTAAAGTGCTTCCAGCCGCGGGCAAGCCAGCGTTGCGTGAGTTCAAGTGATTTTCGGGCATAAGTATAATCCGATGTGCCGGGCGGACATTCATCGAGGGCCATCATTATGTCGCTGCCTATGCTGCGTTGTATGTCAACCACATTTTCGGGAGTGAACAAATGCTTCGACCCGTCGATATGGCTACGGAAATAAGCGCCCTCTTCCTTCAGCTTGCGGTTCTCCGACAATGAGAACACTTGGAAACCGCCACTGTCGGTAAGTATCGGTTTGTTCCAACCATTGAACTTATGCAATCCTCCGGCTTTTTCAATTATATCAGTTCCCGGACGCAAATACAAGTGATACGTATTGCCAAGTATAATTTGGGCTTTTACGTCTTCCACAAGCTCGTGCTGGTGCACAGCCTTTACTGTTCCGCACGTTCCCACCGGCATGAAAATGGGAGTTTCTATTTCACCGTGTGCCGTGGTAATCACCCCTGCACGTGCATTGCTACCTTGCGGTCGAGACGCTACGATTTTATAATCCATATATTGATATTGCCAAAACCTTTCTTTGAAAAAAATGTTACTTCTTCATTGCGCGATCCATCATGCGCTTGTCTTCACGTTCCCTTATCGACTGGCGCTTGTCATATTCTTTCTTGCCTCGGGCTATTCCTACCGACATTTTGGCAAGCCCTTTTTCATTGATGAACAGCTTCAACGGCACAATGGTGTAACCGCTTTGCTGGCTCATCTTCTGCATCTTGGCTATCTCCTTTTTGGTAAGTAGCAACTTGCGATCTCGCCTTATCTGATGATTATTGTACGAACCGAACGAGTATTCGGCAACATACATATTTTTCACCCACACTTCGCCATTGTTGATATAGCAAAATGTGTCGGCAAGCCCGGCCTTGCCAAGCCTTATCGACTTAATCTCGGTACCCGAGAGAACGATACCGGCAACAAACGTCTCAAGTATCTCATAGTCGAATGTGGCACGCTTGTTTTTTATATTGACATTATTCGCAGTTTTCATTATTTCCCTTTCAAATTAATATCCATTCAAGACACCAACTTATTGCCAATGGAATTGCAAGAATTATTGCGGCCGCGACAATAAGGAATTTCTTGTTTCTTTCATTATTTATCTCAAGATAACCATCGGCTTTCCATGCCACAAAAAATATGTATAAATACAAGATTCTCAAGTAAGGGAACGATACAGGCAACAAATTATCGATTATATTAAACGCAATGATTATTGCCATGCAATACTG
The DNA here is from genome assembly GCA_949289215.1 of uncultured Bacteroidales bacterium. GTDB lineage: Bacteria > Bacteroidota > Bacteroidia > Bacteroidales > Muribaculaceae > Avimuribaculum. The sequence goes on from CASENC010000042.1 coordinate 21,471, forward strand.
TATGACTACATTCACACGGTCGGCCACCCGACGACTACTCACCACGGCAGGGAAAAATCCGGTAAGCACATAACTTGCCGCCATGAATGTAAAAAAATACTTGACAAATTCTATAACCGCAGCTTGTATGCAACCCGTCAAAGTAACCTCCTCGTCATATATAAGTGACATGAACGACGACAATGAAACCACAGCCATCATGGGATAAAGCACCTTCGTCTGCACTTCACGCCACTGCACATCGCTGCGTTTTACCACATTCCACCCGTTACGAGGGAAACAGGCCACGTATGCTATATTTTTTATAAAGTTCATTCCGGTCAATGTAATTCAGTTTGCAAAAATACAAATAAACCCGCACAATATAAATGTACTTAACAAAAAAAACAAGCACTCGCGCCGGTTGCGGCTCGCGAGTGCTTGCATATAATTCAATTAATTATTTTCTTACTCAAACTCGATAAGCGGCTCTCCTGTACCGATAACTTGGCCCGGTGCCACAAGAATACGCTTTACCTTACCGGCAAACTCAGCTTCAATTTCATTCTGCATCTTCATTGCCTCATACATGAGCAACGAATCACCCTTATTGATTGAATCGCCGGGTTTCACATACACTTCTATTACCGTTCCGCCCATCGGTGCATCAAGCGTCGGCCCCGTAATCGGTTCAACGGCTTCTTCCTTCACGGCTTCTTGTGCCGTCACAGTTTCGGTGGCAGGCTTTTGAGACTCATATTCTTCGGCACGACGTTTTGTCAAGAATGGCTTTGCCACATTGGGCAGCAATTCAAGCAACAAATACTCCTCATCGTTAACGGCAAGTTTCACGCCGCCACATTCAGGCAATACCGGATTTTCGGGATATGCGTAAGAATTAACGTTATAAGGCACTTCCTCGCTATTGCCGGTGATGAGCTTGCGGAAATCGGGATCGATGGCTACCGGTGTGTGGCCATACTCGCCACGCACGAGCGATATGAACTGGTTCGACTTGGTTGTGTAATCGGGTTTCCCTTTTTGGCGGTCAAGAGCAAGACTCACTGCCTGCGACCCCACGATTTGACTCGTAGGCGTTACCAGCGGTACAAGGCCTGCATCACGGCGCACCTTGGGTATCAGCTTCATGGCATCTTCAAGCACATCCTCGGCATGAAGTTGCTTCAACTGGGCAACCATGTTGGAATACATACCACCGGGCACCTCGGCATTCTTAACAATCTCATTGGGCTTCGGGAAATTGAAATATGCCTCTATGGCATGGCAGGCATCAAGCAATTCTGCCTCGTTATTGGCTTTGGCAGCGGCTATAGCCTTGTCGAAGAGTGCATCGATGTCGGCCGGCAACTTGTCGGTAAGCGGATCGAAGTCTATGGGGAACGATTTTTGCAAATCGAAATCCTTCAATCCCTTGCGGACTTCTTTCAAGGCAGTGCGTATTTTGCCCACGGCTTCCATGTTAACATCTACCTCAATGCCTAATTTTTGGGCAAACACATATATCAGCTCTATTGCAGGAGCAGCCGAACCGCCACCGAAATACCATATATTGGTGTCAAGTATGTCAACACCGTGAATAATGGCCATCAGCGACGATGCCAGGCCGTAGCCAGGAGTACAATGGGTGTGGAAATCCACTGGAACACCCACTGCCGCCTTCAATTTCGGCATCAGGCTGGCCACACGCGCAGGATTAATCAACCCTGCCATATCCTTTATTGTGATAATTTTAGCACCCATCTGCTCATATCCGCGAGCCTTTTCGATGAAATATTCGTCGGTGAAAATCTTATCGTGCTGCTTCTTGCCCTTGCCCATCAGCTTGCTGAAAAAGCCGCCCGACGAATGCTTCTCCTCGTCTTTGGGGTCAACCGTATAACAAACCGCGCCATCGGGTATGCCACCAAGGCGGTTGATTATTTCCACCGACTCGCGCACATTGTCAAGGTCGTTAAGCGCATCGAATATACGCATCACGTTCAATCCGTCGGCAATGGCACTCTTGTAGAAGCCTTCAATAACCGGGGTCGGATAAGGAACATAACCAAAAAGGTTGCGTCCGCGCGACAGTGCCGTAAGCAGCGACTTGCCCTGCATTTTCGCACTTATCGACTTCAAGCGCGTCCATGGCGATTCGTCAAGATAACGCATCACCGAGTCGGGCACTGCGCCACCCCACACCTCAATGGCATAAAATCCGGCTTCCTCATAATACGGGAGCAACGTGTCGATGCTCGCCTGGCTCATTCGCGTTGCAAACAGCGATTGCTGGCCATCGCGCATCGTAAGGTCTCTGATTTTCAGTTTTTGTGTCATACTTTTTATTTTTATATGGAATTGCCTCTACCGGTTCCACGCAAGCAGTATGCGGCGCAAATTCGACATCGGCAACCCCGTATTTTTATAGTGCAAACTTATAAAAAAATTCCCGTTTTTCATATTAACACTTTAATATTTTACCCAAGCTTCTCTTTTTTAAATGCCGTCCACGCAACTTGTGCTAAAAAATGCAAAAACAAGCATACCACTATTGTCAAATAAAAAACTATGACTAACTTTGCACTCACAAAAACGGCCCATTAGCTCAACTGAATAGAGTATCTGACTACGGATCAGAAGGTTACAGGTTTGAATCCTGTATGGGTCACACCCAAGAGCAGTAACACGAAGAGAGCTATTCTTTCTCAGTTACTGCTTTTTTAGTTTATACAAAACATAAATTGATTATGACCGACATTTGTTGCATTGGGCATATAACTCTTGACAAAATCATCACACCCACACACACCGCATACCTTAACGGCGGCACATCTTATTACATCTCTCATGCATTAGCCAAGCTGCCTCCTGTGGGCTACAAACTGATAACTTCACTTGCCGAAAGCGAAATGAATGCTGTTGACGAAATGCGCCAAAAAGGTATCGATGTTGAAGTTATACCAAGCCGAAAGACTGTTTACTTTGAAAACAAGTATGGCGAGAACATGAACAATCGCACACAGCGCGTGCTTGCCAAGGCCGACCCGTTCACAGTTGACAACCTGCACAATGTGACGGCACGGTTTATACACCTTGGCAGCCTGCTTGCCGATGATTTCTCGCTCGATGTAATAAAATACTTGCATGGACGCGGTACACTGTCGGTCGATGCTCAAGGGTTTCTGCGATATGTCGATGGGGTAAATGTGTATCCGTGCGATTGGGATTGGAAAGTCGAAGCACTCAAATATGTAGATATACTGAAGGTGAACGAATTTGAAATAGAATCACTAACCGGGCAAGACGACCCGCACCGTGCAGCCGAACAACTTGCCAAATGGGGTGTAAAAGAAGTGATGATGACATTCGGCAATTTCGGCTCCATAATATTTGCAAACGGCGAATACTACGAAATCCCGGCATACGCCCCGACTAAACTCGTCGATGCGACAGGTTGCGGCGACACATATGCCGCAGGATACTTGTATATGCGCAGCAAAGGTGCAAGTTTCGATGAAGCCGGACGCTTTGCCGCCGCAATGTCAACATTGAAACTCGAAAAGACCGGCCCGTTTGACCGCACAATCGACGACATCAATGCCGTAATGGCATCACCCATTGCACAACAATCATTAAAACAATAACATCCTTATGAAACTGCAATTTTTAATGCCACTGCTGTTGGTTGCAATACTGCCATGCCTGACGGCTTGCAGCGATGACGACAATCCGGTTGTGGCTCAATACCTCGATATTGTCCGCCGCCTGCCCATCTATTACGAGCCGAGCGGCGACAACAATCTGATTCCTTCCTCGCCCGACAATGCCGGCGACGAGGTGTTGCTGCTAAATTCCGACGATGAAGTGCGCAGCCACATAAGCGACAGTTTCCTGCAAGCCTACCCCGAGTACCTTTCGGTTGACTTCGGCCGTTATTCCCTGATAGTAAAGACATCTTATAAATTTCCATATGTCATAAACACCTCGGAAAGCGAATTCTCCATCATATACAACCCTTACCGTCAATGCTGGCAGGTAAGCGAAATAATCTATCCTACCGATACCCTCGAAAACGATTATTATGTGGAACGGGTAGCATTGGTGGTTGACAAATTGGAAAACGGCACCACAATAACATACACCTGCGAAGAAAGAGACAAGCAAAACGACGAGGAAAATGCCGACTGACTTGCACACAATTTCCATCTGATTTTTGCATTTTCAAGCAAAATATCTACCTTTGGAATATGATACGCGCCCTCTGCATCGTTATAACGACAAGGGCGTATGCCATATTCCAAATTTTTTTACGTCATTGGCAAATGAACTTGATAAGACGCATCATCGACCTGTACGTTGACGGTTTCCGAAACATGACCATAGGGAAATCACTATGGCTGCTCATACTCATAAAATTGTTCCTGATATTCGTGGTGCTGAAACTGTTCTTTTTCCCGAATTTCCTGAACACCAATTTCGATACCGACCGGGAACGCGCCCAACACGTTAGGAACGAACTTATCGGCAACAAAAAATAACCTTCAACAATTAATAATACTAAACATAAACACTGAAACATTATAACTATTATGAATGACTTAACATCATTGGTCGATTGGTCGAGAGCGCAATTCGCCCTCACCGCCATGTATCACTGGCTGTTTGTGCCACTCACGCTCGGGCTGTCGGTGATTGTCGCTATAATGGAGTCGATTTATTACAAGACTCGCGATCCGCGATGGCTTGCCACCACCAAGTTTTGGATGACTATTTTCGGGATAAACTTCGCAATGGGAGTGGCCACGGGCATAATACTCGAATTTGAATTCGGCACCAACTGGTCGAATTACAGTTGGTTTGTAGGTGACATCTTCGGTGCTCCGCTTGCCATCGAGGGGCTGCTGGCATTCTTCATGGAGGCAACATTCATTGCCGTGATGTTTTTCGGATGGAAAAAAGTTTCTCCACGTTTCCACCTTGCCTCTACATGGCTCACCGCCATCGGTGCAAGCCTGTCGGCGCTGTGGATACTCGTTGCCAACTCATGGATGCAATACCCCGTGGGCATGGAATTCAACCCGCACGAAATGCGCAATGTGATGGACGACTTCTGGGCACTTGTACTGTCGCCCGTTGCCACCAACAAATTTTTCCACTCGGTGCTTAGCGGATGGACGCTTGCAGGTGTGTTTGTAATAGGCGTGAGCGCATGGTTGCTGCTGAAAAAGCGCAATGCGGCTATGGCAGTGCGCAGTATCAAGGTTGCCGGGTGGGTAGGATTAATCGGCATCCTCGGCACACTCGCCACCGGCGACGGCTCGGCAAAAGTGGTCTCGGAAGTACAGCCCATGAAACTGGCTGCAATGGAAGGTCTTTACAAAGGAAGTTGCGGGCAATCGATTGTCGCGGCAGGCATATTAAATCCCGACAAGCAGGTTGGCGACGACCAAGCCCCATACCTGTTTGACATATCCATACCATATGGCCTTTCGATACTTGCCGAGGGTGACCCCAACGCATTTGTTCCCGGTGTCGAAGACCTGTTGGCAGGAATTTCTCTTACTCCCGAGGGGGATACCATTCGCGGCATTTCTTATGCCGAGCGCATCGAGCGCGGCAAAGCTGCCCACGACGCATTGCGCCGTTTCGACATTGCCAAGGCTGCCGGTGACGAAAGTGCAATGCTACTTGCCCATGCCGACCTGAAAAAAGACTTCGATTACTTCGGCTACGGATACTTCGACGAGGCCGGCGAGGCTGTTCCCAACATACCCATGACGTTCTACGCATTCCACATAATGGTAATCCTGGGCGGATATTTCCTACTGTTCTACATAGTGATATTATTCCTTGCTTACAAGCAGCGCAATTTCCTTGAAGGCAACAAGTGGTGGCAATTGGTTGCCATAATTTCCATCCCACTGGTGTGGATATGCAGCGAAGCCGGATGGGTTGTAGCCGAAGTCGGCAGGCAACCGTGGGTAATCGAAGGACTTATGCCTGCACGCGCGGCCATTTCGGGCATACCCGCCTCGTCGGTAATCACCACTTTCACTTTATTTGCAATAATTTTCACCGGACTGCTTATTGCCGAAATCAACATCATGCTGAAGTATATTTCACGCAAATCTAAAGAAAACATCGAATAACACTATGGAAACTTACGAATTATTACAATCATACTGGTGGTTCCTGATTTCGGTATTGGGTGCCGCACTTGTGTTCCTGCTATTTGTCCAAGGCGGACAAACCATGCTGCTCGGTGCACGCAACGACTTGCAACGCACCATGATGGTCAATTCACTCGGACGCAAATGGGAACTGTCGTTCACTACACTCGTGGTATTCGGTGGCGCATTTTTCGCCTCGTTCCCATTATTCTATTCCACAAGTTTCGGCGGAGCCTACTGGTTGTGGATACTCATACTGCTTGGCTTCGTGCTGCAAGCCGTATCTTATGAATTCCGCAAAAAGAAAGGCAATGTTTACGGCACTCGCACATTCGACATTTTCCTGTGCATCAACGGTATTCTTGGTTGTGTGCTGCTTGGTGTGGCAGTAGGCACATTCTTTTTCGGAGCCGAATTTACAATACAAAAAAGCAACCTGCTGAATACCGCAGCCCCGGCAATCTCCACTTGGGCGCCCACACACGGGCTCGAAGCCATCTTCTGCTGGAAAAATCTGCTGTTGGGTATCACCATTCTGTTCCTCGCCAGGATGCAAGCCGCGCTTTACTTCATCAATACAATCGACGACCCGGCCAATTATCGCCAACAGCGTAAAGCCGTGCTTGTCAATGGCGGCATATTCGTATTGCTGTTTCTGACATTCCTTGCCGTATTGCTCACTGCCGACGGATTCCAGGCCACGATGCAAAACGGGCGCGAAACAATCACGGTAGTGCCTTACAAGTATTTCCACAATTTCATCGAAATGTGGTGGGTGCTGGCAGTATTGCTCATTGGCGTGGTGATGGTGCTTTATGCCTATGTGAAAACCATTCTTTGCGACAATTATAAATGTGGAATATGGTTCAGCGGCATTGGCACGGCTCTCGTGGTAATGGCTCTGTTCTGGGTAGCAGGATACAACGACACGGCCTATTACCCGTCGCTGCTCGACCCGGCAAGCTCGCTTACCATACGCAACAGTTCTTCAAGCCCGTTCACTCTCACCGTCATGAGTTGGGTTACGGTAATCATTCCTTTCGTCGTGGCATACATAGCCTATGCCTGGTATTCGCTCAACAAGAAACCAATCACCCCCGACGAAATGGCCGACAACGACCACAAATATTGATTTTTGGTATATTTGCAATAATGGGTTAACTTTGCACACAAGGTTAACCCATTATTTTTTCCAATGAGCGACTTTTTCAAAACTTTGGCAGCACCGTCCGAAGGCCTATACAAAGAGAAAATGAGCAAATTCCTCTCATTTGCCATCCCAGTGACTTCGGTAGCCGAAGCCAAAGAAATCATAAAACAATATCAAAAGCGTTTCTATGATGCCCGGCACGTGTGCTGGGCCTACATGATAGGCACCGACCGAAGCGAGTTTCTAAGCAGCGACAACGGCGAGCCGTCGGGCACGGCAGGCAAACCCATATTGGGGCAAATAAACTCGTTTGAGCTTACCAACGTGCTTATTATAGTAGTACGATACTTCGGGGGCATTCTGCTTGGTACTTCGGGATTGATTGTAGCTTACCGGGAAGCCGCAGCCGATGCCATAACCAACGGCACCATACTCGAATGTCACGAACAAGGCTCCATAACATTTACTTTTCCCTACCTGGGCATGAACGATGTGATGAAACTCGTCAAGCGCGACAATCTGAAAATAACCGCACAAGAATTCGACAACTTGTGCAAAATGACCATCGAAGCCAACCTCGACGACATTCCCGGCCTTAAAAAGAAAATCGCCGACCTCGACGGCACCTCCATCATAGAATAAACCAATCATTCCATATCAACATCCTAAAAACGGGTTAATTCGCTGCTTTTAGTTTGCCACTACGGCTTTATTGCGTAATTTTGCATCGGTCTTAACGACGTTTTTAATTTGTAATCAGAAAATGGCTTCCAACGAAAACAACACTCCAAATACAAAAAAGAGAAACAAACGCCGCACCAAGAGCATCATAAAATGGTTGTGGATAGCTTTCGCGGCAATTGTCGTAGCTGTCTTTACGATTTTCTGCCTCATTTATAACGGAATCATCGGGTATATGCCACCGGTCGAAGAACTCAAAAATCCCACCGACCGCTATGCTACAGTGCTTTACACTGCCGACGGAAAGGAAATGGGGCGATATTACCAAAGTATGGCCAATCGCGTGTATGTGGGGTTCGATGAATTATCCCCGCACCTCACCAATGCTCTTATCGCTACCGAAGACGAACGCTTCCTCAGCCATTCGGGCATCGACTTCCGCGCATTGCTGCGTGCCGTGGTCAAACGCGGACTGCTGGGACAAAAAAATGCAGGTGGTGGCAGCACCATTACCCAGCAGCTTGCAAAACAGCTATATTCGCCCGACTACGACAATATGTTCCAGCGAATGTTGCAGAAACCCATCGAATGGGCCATCGCCGTAAAGCTCGAACGGTACTATACCAAGGATGAAATCATACAAATGTATTTCAACCAATTCGACTTCCTCAACAATGCCGTGGGCATAGAAAGCGCCTGCTACGTGTACTTCGGGAAAGAACCGAGCGAGGTCAGCATAGAAGAAGCCGCGACACTGGTCGGCATGGTTAAAAACCCGTCGCTATATAACCCCGTGCGCTACAACGAGCGCACACGCGAACGCCGCAATGTGGTACTCGACCAAATGTGCCGCGCCGGGATGCTATCGGAAACCGAAGCCGAACAACTTAAACAAAAGCCGCTTGTGCTTAATTACCACCGCGTGGACCACAAGGATGGCGTTGCCCCGTATTTCCGTGAAGAATTGCGCAGAATGTTGTCGGCCAAACGCCCGCAACGCGACAATTACCCGAGCTGGAACCAACAGGCATTTGTAGATGACTCGATTGCATGGGAAAACAATCCGCTGTTTGGCTGGGTCGAGAAAAACCGCAAACCCGACGGCTCGAAATATAATATATACACCGACGGGCTGAAAATATACACCACAATCGACTCACGTATGCAAAGCTATGCCGAAGCCGCAGTACAGCAGCACCTTGGCAAAAGCCTGCAACCGCGCTTCATAAGGGAGAAAAAGGGAACCAGCAACCCTTACACCACCAACCGCGCCGAGCTTTCGATAGAACAGCGTGACAACTTAATAGACCGGGCGATAAGGCAAAGCGAACGTCACCGCGTGCTGAAAATAGCAGGTCTTAGCGAAGAAGAAATTCGTGAAAACTTCAACCAACCACGCGAAATGCGCGTATTTTCATATGACGGAGGCATCGACACCACAATGTCGCCACTCGACTCGCTGCTGTATGCCAAGTCGTTCCTGCGCACAGGCATGATGTCGATGGATCCGGTCACCGGATACGTCAAAGCCTATATAGGAGGCCCCAATTTCAGGTATTTCCAATACGACATGGTAAGCCAAGGCCGCAGGCAGATAGGTTCAACCATAAAGCCATTCCTATACACCTATGCAATGGAAGAGGGCTATACTCCGTGCGATGAATTCCTGAACTCGCAACCGGTGTTGAAAGACGAGCTGGGTCGCCCGTGGATGCCGCGCAACTCGGGCCACGCACGTGTGGGCGAAATGGTGACGCTGCGCTGGGCCTTGACAAATTCAAATAACTGGATTTCGGCACGGCTCATGGACAACCTGTCGCCGGCTCAACTCGTTCGCAATATGCACAACTTCGGCATAACCAACTACCTTGACCCGGTGAAATCGATATGCCTCGGCTCATGCGACGTCTCGGTAAAAGAAATGGTGACGGCATACAGCGCATTTGCCAACAAAGGTATGCGCGCCGACCCGGTTTTCGTAACACGCATCACCGACAATCAAGGCAATGTAATCAGCGAATTTGTTCCGCAGCACACCGAGTGCATCAGCGAAGAAGGTTACTACAAAATACTCTCGATACTGCTGAATGTGGTTGACTCGGGAACGGGCAACCGCGTACGACGCGCCCCTTATAAATTGACGGCTCAAATGGGAGGAAAAACCGGAACAACCAACTACAATGCCGATGGTTGGTTCATGGGATTTACACCCGAACTTGTCACAGGCGTATGGGTAGGCGGCGAAGAGCGTTACATCCACTTTAACACCATGGCCAACGGACAAGGGGCCGAAATGGCATTGCCTATATACGGACTTTACATGATGAAAGTATATGGCGACTCCACCCTGCCCTATTCGCAAGATGTAAAATTTGAATTCCCCGAAGGTTTTGACCCGTGTGCAAGGGATGGCGTGGTAGGCGTGCCGCTCGACCAAGTGAACGATGAAGACATAGTTCCCACCGAATCAATCGAAGGGGTATTCGACTAACCCACCCATTTTTCTCCAACAGAAAAGGCCCAAAGGCACATATAAAGCAACTGCCCCGTCAATGAGCTTGTTAAATGATTTTGGAGATGCCCAGCAGGTTTCCCCGTTGAGCATCTCCAAAAACTGATTTTAACATATCACCACAGCCGCGAAATTCTCGACATACGAACGGGCATGTTTAAACAATCCTTATCTTCCCAATTCTTATCAGGTCATCGAATATTGCCTCGGTCATACCGCGTACATTCCAATCGTCACCCCCGTAAAACCCGATTTTTCGCATCTTCGACCTAATCCGTTTCTTTTCATCTTGGTTAACGGAATTCTCCAGCCGGCGTATCAACTGCCTCAACGCCATTTCTTCTTGCTTAGTAAATACGTTCTTTCCCTTCATGACTACAATATAATTTTAAAAGTTTCATTTGCTATTTTCACCACATATACTCCTTTCCCTGCGATTTGGATTTCTCCACAACCGGCTCCGCTATAAACCGGCTGTCCGCTCAAGTTGTACACATGGATTTGGCATCCATTGGTAACGCCATCTACCACAATGCGCCCGTCTGTAACCCTCACATCGACCCCACTATCGGCTACGGCATCTTCAACGCCGGTGAATTCTATTTCATTGATGGTGGCAAAATTCGACCAACCCACCGACAACACCTTTTTGATAAAAAAACGGCAAAGGCCGCCTCTACAACCTTAAGAACCTGTTACAAAAATAACAAAATTAGGACATAAAACAAAATACCTTATAATTAATTGCTTGTAATTTTGTGAACCCTGTTTTTTTGTGGTACACATTGACGAAACCGGGCGAAAAGCCCGGTTTTTCCGGTATTGTAATAGGTGAATATCGAAACAATGGAAAAATGGCACCCCCTTATTACATCGTCAGCACTATGCCGTTGTCTTCCACCATCTTGCGAAGGTTGAGAATGGCATAACGCATTCGGCCGAGTGCCGTGTTGATGCTCACATTTGTCAGGTCGGCAATTTCCTTGAAGCTCATATCCTTGTAATACCGCAACAGCAACACATCCTGCTGGCTCTTGGGCAAGGCTTTTATCAATCTCCTGACATCTGAATGAATTTGATTTCGCACCATGCCGTCTTCAACGGTTTCGTCACACAATTCCTTATCGTTAAGCAAATCATAGTCGGCACCGTCGCACGACTGCAGGTTTTCGGCACGTTCCTGCCGATAAAAATCTATTATCAGGTTATGGGCAATACGAGTTATCCATGCCGCAAATTTCCCGTATGCGGCATATCTTCCACTCTTGATGGTAGTTATGGCTTTTATAAACGTTTCTTGGAAGATGTCATTGGCCAACTCCTCATTTTTCACAATGTGGTAAACATAAGAAAACAGTTTGTCCTTATATCTATCGATCAACACATCGAAAGCACGATTGTCTCCATCAATATACATTCTCACCAGTTCATCATCGGTAAGAGAAAATAGTTTATTCATTACTAAACAGGTTATAGTTAATAAGTAATGATTTTTCTATAGGCACAACGAATTAAATTGTTAAACAAAACTATTATTTACTTTGCAAATGTAGCAAAAAAATCATTCAATAAAAAAAATCACCAAAAAATTTCAAAAATTTCAATTTAACGATATACCTTGGCCTGTGGGTAAAATGCGTCGGGTATATGTTCCACTACAAATTCTCCGCCATTCTGTGTAACCGTTATTATATCAAACTGAACCTCATGGGGCAGGTCGAATAACTGCAAATACACATTGGCGGCACGCACCGTGCGTGCCACCTTTGCAGGGGTGATTGCCGCAAGCGGGTCAACATAATCACTTGTGCGAGTTTTCACTTCCACCACCACTATGCGGCCTTGATACTCGCACACTATGTCGAGTTCATATTTTTGCCAACGCCAATTGGTGTCCCTTACGACATACCCCTTGCTTATCAAATATTCGGCCGCAAGCTCTTCACCACGCTTCCCGGTTTCGTTATGTTTTGCCATTTTTTCAAGTTTTTTGAGACAAAGTTTTGCAAATATAAAAAATATGCCTAACTTTGCAGCGCAATTCAGCAAAAAGGTGATTTAGTGTAGTGGCCTAGCACGCCACCCTCTCACGGTGGAGACCCGGGTTCGATTCCCGGATTCACTACTCACCCAAAGGACACAATCCATAAGGTTGTGTCCTTTTTATTTGCTTGCATGAAATTATAACACAAAAAACCGAGCTATTTGTTTTTTTCTACGACCGTATTACATTAACTTTGCGTCCGTAAACTACAATTCACATTTATTCATGAAAGAAGAATTGAAGAAAAAACTATCAAAAGACCCCAACGGGCTGATGACATACGAGTATCTTGCCAACAACATCGACCGTATCGACCCGATATTGCCAGAATTGGTGGACAACATCATTGCTGTTGACCGCACTGGCCAATTCATCGTAAGCACAGCCCGATACCTGCACGCCATTTCTCCAAAAAAATATGCCGGACAAATCGACACACTTATAAAAGCCGCAATCGGAAAAGATCGCGAACACCGGTATCTGGGCGACTTGGTTGCCGACATATGGGGAGACGATTATCGCGACCGAGCCGAAGAATTATGCCAAAGCGACGACAACTTCAGGCGCATATACAAACGCCTGTATCCAACATCGGTAATTTAAGCGTAAAATGAAATCGATATTCACCAACATAAAAATACTGGCATTCGCACTTGCAATAGCCTGCATAGGATGCAGTGCCGACAATGCTAACAACCAAAACAACATGACTGCTAAAACCGACAGCACTGCCACCGACAACGGGCGCACCAAAGTAAAATTTGAAACTTCGATGGGCAATTTCACCGTAGAACTTTACAACGAAACGCCCAAGCACCGCGACAATTTCTTGAAATTAGTAAAAGACAGTTTCTACAACGACGTGCTTTTCCATCGCGTAATACGCAATTTCATGATACAAACCGGCGACCCCGACTCAAAAAACGCAGCTCCTGGCACCATGCTCGGCGCAGGCGGCCCGGGTTACAACATAGAAGCCGAAATTGTGTATCCCCGCTTCTTCCATAAAAAAGGTGCGCTGGCTGCAGCTCGCCAGGCCGACCAGGTAAATCCGCGCAGAGAATCTTCGGGTTCGCAGTTTTACATAGTGACAGGCCGTAGTTACACACAAGACCAGCTTACCCAAATGCAAGCACAAATAGCCAACATGAGGATGCAGCAAATCCTTGACTCGCTTGTCGTGCCTCTGCGCAAGGAAATAATGAAACTGCGCATGGCAGGCGACTCGGCCGCACTCGACAAGCTGAGCAACGAATTGATGGCACAAGCTCGCTCTGAATACGACAAAGCCCCGTTCAGCTTCACCGATGAACAGGTAAAGGCTTACTCGACAATCGGAGGAACCCCGCACCTCGACGGACAATATACCGTGTTTGGCGAAGTGACCGACGGAATGGATGTAATCGAAGCTATCGAAAGCACTTCGACCAACAAGGCCGACCGCCCAAACGAAGACATAAAAATAATTTCGGCAACCGTTGTCGAATAAACCACGCATGATTGAAGTAAACTCTCTACGCCTGCCCAACGGTTTACAACTGCTGCACCACCGCGACAAATCGACGCAAATGGCAGCCGTAAATTTGTTATACGACGTGGGTGCGCGTGACGAGCATCCCGGACGCACGGGTATGGCCCACTTATTTGAGCACCTGATGTTCGGCGGCACCAAGGCCATCCCCAATTTCGACATTCCATTGCAGGAAGCCGGAGGCGAAAGCAATGCATGGACCACGTGCGACCTGACCAATTTTTACGAAATTGTCCCTGCCCAAAATATCGAAACGGCTTTGTGGCTCGAAAGCGACCGAATGGCAGCAATGACTTTTTCACAACAGGCGCTCGACGTGCAAAAAGGTGTGGTAATCGAGGAATTCAAGCAACGGTGCATCAACCGCCCATATGGCGACATAGACCACCTGCTTCGTGCCACGGCATACACCACCCATCCATATCGCCGACCCACGATAGGTGAGAAATTTAAAGACATCGAAAATGTCACGCTTGAAGAGGCCTATGGTTTCTTTAACGACCATTATACTCCCGGCAATGCCATATTGTGCATAACCGGCAACATCGACTTTGATTCGGCCGCACGGCTCACCGAAAAGTGGTTTGGCGATATTCCTCATCGCATGGCCGCACTTCGCAACATCGCGCCCGAACCTCGACAAGAGGCTCCGCGCCGGGCTACATTCCATCGTGACGTGCCACAAAACATGATAATCAAAGCCTACCATATGTGCGGGCGCAACCATGCCGATTTCCCGGTATATGACATCATAAGCGACCTGCTGGCCAACGGCAATTCGGCACGATTCTTCAAGAACGTATTGATGGAAACCGACCTGTTTTCCGACCTTGATGCTGCCGTATGGGGTTCTATCGACCCCGGGCTGCTCGTCATAAAAGGGAAACTCACACCCGGTGCCGACATCGACAAAGCCTCGAAAATCATTGAAGCCGAGACAGCCAAAATCGCCAACGGCGACGCCTCGCAATATGAAATAGAAAAATACGTCAACAAGCTCGAATCAAAAGAATGTTTCGAGAACATTGGCTATGCCGACAAAGCATCGAAACTTTGTTACCGTCAACTGGTTTCGGGGAACGCCGACAGCATAAATTACGAAATCGGCGAATACCGCAAAATTACAACCGGCAGAGTGGCCTCAATCGCAACAAAACTGTTCGATGCATCCAACGAAACCACCATATTATATGGTCCCGACTTGTAACTTTGATATTAATCGCCACACAAGCCGCAAAAAATAGTTAAATTGTAGATGCAATCTTAAAAATTTGCGTATATTTGACGCTAAATGCAACAGCCCTCATTATTGACATAAGGGCTATAACAAAATAAAAGTTAGTATATGGAACTGCGAGAAATGTCTGAAGCTTGTGAAAACCAAGAAAAAGACGTAACCTTGAACACCGAAACGGCCAAAAATGAGGCAACTGCCAATGCAGCTACCGAAGCCGAAACAGTAACAACCGAAAATATTCCCGAGGAAGCCGCCGGTGCTGCCTCGGCAGTAGATAATACACAAGATGCCGCCGAACAACGGCAACAGGTGAAACAGGCTGCTCCCGATTATTCTGCGCTCGACAAGCAAGGACTGGTGGCCGCACTTGAAGAACAGCTGCAACGCCCCATCGAGGCGGTACGCGATGATGTAAACCTTATCAAAGTCGCTTTTTACACCTTGCGTAACGCCGAAATTGCAGCCGAGCGGGAAGTTTTCGTCGCCAACGGGAACGAAGAAACTGCCTTTGCCCCGGCCGAAGATCCCTATGAAGTAAAATTCAAGGAACTGCTCAATGCAATAAAAGAAAAACGTGCCGAATTCAATGCCGAGCAGGAAGCTGCAAAAGCCGAAAACCTGAAAAAGAAACAAGCAATCATCGAAGAAATAAAAAGCATTGTTGCCGACCCCGACAACATCAACAAGCAATACAACCGCATACAGCAATTGCAGCAAGAATTCAAAGCCATAGGCGAAGTGCCGGCCGCCAATGTCACCGAGACATGGAAGAACTACCAAAAGGCTACCGAGAACTTCTATGACTTGCTGAAAATGAACAAGGAATTGCGTGACTATGACTTCAAGAAAAACCTTGAAGCCAAGCAACAATTGTGCTCCGAAGCCGAATCGCTCGACAACCTCGACGATGTGCTGCTTGCCTTCCGCAAACTGCAAGACTTGCACAACCAGTGGCGCGAAATAGGTCCGGTTGCCAAAGAAATCCGCGAAGAACTATGGGCACGGTTCAAAGACGCATCGGCCAAGATAAACAAGAAATACCAAGCTTTCTTTGAAAACCGCAAGGAAAAAGAGAAGGAAAACGAAGTGGCAAAAACCGCCCTTTGCGAAAAAATCGAAGCTATCGATATCGATGCCCTGAACACTTTCGCAAAGTGGGATGAAGCCACCAAGGTAATAATATCGTTGCAAGAAGAATGGAAAAAACTGGGATTTGCTTCACGCAAGGTTAATGCCGACCTGTTTGCCCGTTTCCGCCAGACGTGCGACAAATTCTTTGCCCGCAAGGCCGAATTCTTCAAAACCATGAAAGAGGAATTTGCGGCAAACCTTGAAAAGAAAATCGCTTTATGCGAAAAAGCCGAAGCCCTGAAAGATTCTACCGACTGGAAAAAGACAGCCGACAAGCTGGTAGCATTGCAAAAAGAATGGAAAACCATAGGCCCGGTTGTAAAGAAACACAGCGATGCAGTGTGGAAACGCTTCATCACGGCTTGTGATTACTTCTTTGAGCAAAAGAACAAACAAACGTCATCGGTTCATCAGGCCGAACATGCCAACCTTGCTGCAAAGCGCGAGATAATAGCTGCCATCAACGCTATTATCGACGACGAGACCGAAACCGACGGTGCAAAAAAGGTACGCCAACTGATGAAAAAGTGGCAAGAAACCGGCCATGTGCCTTTTAAGGAGAAAGATAAAATCTACACCGAATACAAGGCAGCCATCGACCGCGCGTTCGATAAATTCGACATGAAAGAAATACGTGCCGAATTAAGCAACTTCGAGTCGTCGCTCGGTGCATCAAGTCAAGACAAAATGTACCGCGAGCGTGAACGCCTGGTTCGCACCTACGAACAAAAATGCAACGAGTTAAAGACCTACGAGAATAACTTAGGTTTCTTCAACGCCCAATCAAAAGGCGGAAACTCGATGCTGAAAGAAGTGGAACGGCGAATACAGAAAATCAAAGACGAACTGGCCGTCCTTGAACAGAAAATAAAGCTCGTTGACGAAAAGTTGTAATCTGCACTACCCCTCCCGCGCGACACACGGGGTGCACATTATTACGTCATTCGTTACAACCAACTTTAACACATAAAAAAACAGTGGCTGCCCGGCCCCATTACAAGCAGGCAGCCACTCTATATATAAAAATGTATGCCGCAAACATTTTCAGCTGTCAAAATTAAGGACTTTCATGCTCCCTTAAACTTTCAGCGACACAACACGGCCATAACACGCTTTTTGTGATACCATGGTGAAAAAAGGCAGATACGGGCAATTTATCAGGGGGCTTTTCACTACAATCGACTTCCTGATATTGAACCTTACATATTTGATTTTATACCTGCTTCATGATGGCCCCGACGACTTCTTTACCCGTCAAGTGTGGTTCATGATGAACATAGCATTTGCCGTAGGATGTTCCATTTATTCCAACATCCACAGTCGTCGTGTGCTTTTTGCCGACCGCGTGGTTCTTACGGCAACCAAGTCGGTTACTCTTTTCGCCGTTATTTTCTTTGCATTCCTGCTGTTCCTTAACCTCAATAACATACGTGTACTCACATTCATCGAGTTCTTCCTCATTTTTTTCCCATTATTGTCGTTATGGTGGCTTCTATCAAGGCAAATGCTCAAGGTTTACCGCAGCCGAGGTTTCAATTTCAAGCGCATCATAATCATTGGCGGCGGCATAGTGGGGCACAGGCTGCTCGACGAGATGCTCGAAGACAATGGTTACGGATACCGCATTATGGGGCTTTTCGACGATAACCCAAGCACCATCAGCTTCTACAAAGGAAAAATTGCCGATGTTGACCAGTTCATCAAGGACAACCTTATCGATGAAATGTTCTGCACCCTGCCCGACGGGGAAGAAGGCCTCGTGCAGAGAATGATAAGGATTGCCGACAACAACGCCATCGATTTCTATTATGTACCGCAATTCGGGCGTGCCATAAAACGGCAATTCGACTTGCAATCAATTGGCAATGTTCCCATTTTGGCCATACGCCCCAACCCGCTCAGCAAGCCCGTCAACCGTGTAATAAAGCGCATTTTCGATTTCATTTTCTCGTCATGCGCACTCATTATTCTTATTCCGTTGGCTTTAATCCCCATAGCCATAGGCATAAAATTATCTTCACGAGGACCTGTTTTCTTCAAGCAGAAGCGCACCGGATACAGGGGGAAAGAATTCACCTGTTACAAATTCCGCACAATGAAAGTCAACAGCGAGAGCGACAGCCTGCAAGCCACCGAACACGATCCGCGCAAAACGCATTTCGGCGACTTCCTGCGCCGCAATAGCCTTGACGAATTACCGCAATTCTTCAACGTGTGGCGCGGCGAGATGTCGATTGTTGGTCCACGACCGCATATGCTGAAGCACACGCAAGACTATAGCGCACTAATCGACAAGTATATGGTGCGCCACACCATAAAGCCGGGAATCACCGGTTGGGCACAAGTAAACGGCTACCGGGGTGAGACTCGCGAGCTATGGCAAATGGAGAAACGAGTGGAGTGCGACGTATGGTATGCCGAAAACTGGAACTTCATGCTCGACATGAAAATAATTTTCCTCACCATAAAGAACGCATTCTGCGGTGAGAAAAACGCATTCTGACATTATCATGGACAACGGCGATTTGAAATCACGCGCACTCGGTGTATTACGCCGTTTCTACGGCTACAATTCATTTTACCCGCTGCAATTCGAGGCTATCCAATGCGTGATGCAAGGCAATGATGCCGTGGTACTGATGCCGACAGGCGGAGGCAAGTCGTTATGTTTCCAAATTCCGGCTTTGCTCTCCGAGGGCTGCACTATTGTAATTTCACCGTTACTTGCCTTGATGAAAGACCAAGTTGACGCTTTACAGGCCATGGGAATACCTGCGGCATCGGTCAACAGTTCGCAAACCGACGGTTACAACCGTGAAGTAATCGAGCAAATGTTTGCCGGACGCATAAAGTTGCTTTATATCTCGCCCGAACGCCTGCTTGCCGAGGTTGTGCAATGGTCCAGCTCGATAAAAATCAGCTTGTTTGCAATCGACGAAGCCCATTGCATATCGCAATGGGGGCACGATTTCCGTCCCGAATATACACAACTCGCCACTCTGCGCCGGCAATTCCCCGACGTGCCCATAATGGCCTTGACTGCTACGGCCGACCGCCTCACACGCGGCGACATAGCCAGGCAACTGAATATTCCCGATGCACGGCTGTTCATGACATCGTTCGACCGCCCCAATATCTCGCTTAACGTGGTGACCAACGTCAGTGGCAACGACAAATTGAGGATGATAACGCGATTTATCGACTCGCACAAGGGCGAGAGCGGCATCATATACAGCCTGAGGCGTACCGACACCGAAAAAATGGCATTACGGCTGCGCTCGCTCGGTTACAAGGCCGCCGCATTCCATGCAGGAATGCCTACCAATGAAAAGGAACAAGTGCAAACCGATTTCCTTAACGACGACATCCCCATAGTGTGTGCGACCATCGCATTTGGGATGGGCATAAACAAGAGCAACGTGAGATGGGTAATCCACAGCAATATGCCAAAAAGCATCGAGTGTTATTACCAGGAAATAGGACGTGCCGGACGTGATGGTATGCCGGCAACGGCTCTCATGTTTTATTCGTTTGCCGATGTAATCACTTTGCGCAGTTTTGCACAAAACTCAGGACAGATATCGGTGAACATGAACAAGTTGCAACGTATGCAGCAATATGCCGAGAGCGACGTGTGCCGCCGCCGCACTCTGCTGAGCTACTTTAATGAATCCTATTTGCACGATTGCGGCAACTGCGATGTGTGCCTCAATCCTCCCGAACGCTTCGATGCCACAATACTGTGCCAAATGGCACTGAGCGCGATAGTGCGCACCGGTGGCAAAGAAGGCGTATCGGCAATTATCGACATACTGCGAGGGTCGGCCAAGACCGACATCGTGGCCAAGGGATACAACACCCTGCGCACCTACGGCGTGGGCCGCGACCTTAGTTTTGCGGCATGGAATGCCTATTTGCTGCAAATGTTGCAAATGGGGATAATCGATGTGGCATACGACGACTACAACCACCTGCGCGTAACTGCCTACGGCCGGGAAATACTCAAAGGCACCCGCCAAGTGATGCTCTCCAAGTTCTCATATTCAAGCAGCAAAACGACCACAGCTGCCGCAAAAGAAAAGAAACCTCGTCAAGGGCAACTGCAAGATATGCCTCCTGCCGACAAGGTCCTCTTTGAACGCTTGAAAGAAACGCGACTCGCAATTGCCCGAGCTCAAAAAGTACCACCATACATCGTGTTCAGCGACAAGGTGCTCGACGTTATTGCTCGCCACCGCCCCACTACTCGCGAAGAATTTTCGGTGCTGTATGGCATCGGCGAGAAAAAAACCAAAATGTATTGGCGCCCGTTCACCACTGCCGTCCGAGCTTACATCGAGGCTCACCCACTGTAATGGGACTTCAACTATAATCTAAATGTCTAATTATTATAAAATTAAATTCACATGAGAACAATTCTGTTATTCTTTTGTATTGCTTGTATCGTGAATTCGGTTTTGGCCAATGATGCAAAGGAAGCAATAACAACGGCCGAAAAGTTCCTTGTATCGAAACTCGGGATTACACCATCTGAAGGTTCTCTCATCGCGGCCGGTTCAAGTGAAGATGGCGGTACTGTCAGATTGTATTCCACCGAAAACGGCAAATCTGATTTTTATGCCTACAACGTTGACAGTTGCTTTGTAGTAATGGTGGCCGGCAATAGCGATATGCGAGTTGTGGGATATGGAACAAACGGAGAATTTTCATTTGAAAACATGCCCGAGGCTCTTGCTGTGTGGCTCGCCGATTACAAGAAAGCAATGGAAAACGGGGCATATGATAATTACACAACCGAGCAGAAATTTGAACCTGTGCCGCCTATGATAACCACAAAATGGGGTCAGGGTGAACCATACAATAATTTATGCCCCAAATATAAAGGTGAGCCTCTTCTCACCGGTTGCATGGCAACTGCAATGTCCCAAATTCTCAATTACTACCAATCAGACGCTCCCGGATATGACAAAATAGAATATGTCGATTCTTTTACCGACACCGAAATCAGTGTGGATTTTTCAACGATAGATTATGACTGGGACAATATGCTCGATGTATATAGCACAGGAGAATACACCGAAGCACAAACCTATGCGGTGGCTCGGTTGATGGCCGATGCCGGAGCCGCATTGAAATCGGAATACAAGATTAGTTCGACAAGCGCGTCAATGGCATACGTCGCATTCGACCGTTACTACAACTATAATTGCGAGTTTTGGGTGCGAGAATGGACACCTACCGGCATATGGATAGAAACTGTCAGGGAAGAACTCAGCGCAGGCCGCCCCGTTCTTTATGGCGGTAATGCAGGAACCTCTGCCCACGCATTTGTAATCGATGGCATGGATGCCGACGGCAATGTGCATATCAATTGGGGGTGGGAAGGAATCGACGACGGTTATTATGACATAAACTTCTGCAATCCGCCGACCGAAGAAGATGGCGGCTATGACACAAGCCACCAAATGCTTGTGGGCCTGCGCCCTCGCACGGCCAATGATAAGCCGTATGAAGAAAAATGCCTTATTGTAGGCTATACCGAATTTATCAACCATTATAACGGGCCTTATGATGAAGCTACCGGCATAACCACCAACTTTTATAATACCGGCAATAGCAAATATTATTGCGCCTTATGCCTTTTCCAAGATGGAGAGATAAAATATGTCAATGATGCAAACTTCAAGGAACTAAATACCTGTTTCCCCGGTTATATAAATAAAACGGGTGGATGCTCCCCCATTGAAGATGGCACATATTATTTATCTGCCGCATATAAATTTAACGAAAACGATGATTGGAAGCTGATGGAAATTCATGACTTCGCCGCTTTAAAATATATTGTCAAGAATGGGGAGATTACTAAAGTAAATCCATTTGATTATTCTGAAAATTACAGCTTGGTTGACGTAGAACCGGCCTGTGAATTATATGGCAAGGCTCCGATGTACTTATATGTCACGGCTCGAAATAACAGTGAAGGCGTGTCGCTTGACGGCATGTCGTTTGAAGTGTCGTTTGTAAGCAAAGAAGACGGAACAGTATATGGCCCTGAAAGATTAAACTTCAGCACACGGTATGACAACGTTGAAAATCGGGAATTATTTGAATTAGCCCCGACCAATGCGTCCAATGGGTTCCGTATGCCGGCAGGGGAATACACCATCGTGTGCGACGACCCCAGGGTGACGATGGAAGATGAATTCACAGTGACACTTATGGATGTCGATTATCCTGTTTTCGGTTATTGGGATGCAAACTTGTTGTATATAAAGGACACTTGGGAATGGTATGACCATATATCAGGATTATCTTTAAACAAGGAATGGCTTGAGGCCGACAACAAGGTTGAAGGAACAACTACCCTGGCCGTGTACTTGATTGACGCCGATACCGGGGAAGAAATATTGTTGCAGGCAATTCCCGATGTGGAAATTCCATGCGCAGCTCCATTAAGAGAGGTTATTCCCGGTAATTTGTATCCGTTTGAAGGACGATACAAGGAGGAAGTGCGTTATCACATACCCGGGAAAGGAGAAGTCGTGCCATATTCGCCCGATTATGCCGATACCGACTTGCGAGAAATCTACATACAGGGAAGCACTGTAAACAATCTACCACAAATTTCTACCGTTGCCGACGTGCCGGAAGGGGTTAATAACCTTCCCACTGGAGAGAGTCGAAACATAACAGTGCCGCTACACAATAACAATAAATTTGACTTTAACGGAACTGCCATCGCTTATTTTTACAATGCCGAAGCCGGTGATGCATTCAGCGTTCAAGTTGATGGAGTGACAATACCGGCCGATGCCGACGTGCCGGTAACCATCCCTGCCACATTCTCGCATAAAGGTGTTTACGCAATGGATTTGCGAGTAGCGGGGGGAACTTATAACAGCGACTCTGATGCACAAAAATTGACATTCGTTACCGACAAGTTAAATAAAAAGGCCTCGTATAACGTGGGAGTGGGCGTTATCGTATCGGGTGTCGATGCCGTCGAAAAGGAAATGTCAATACGGGTTTATCCCAATCCGGCCGATGACATGATTGTTGTAGAAGGTGCCAAAGAAAATTCGGTTGCCACAATTTATTCAACACTTGGAATGATGATGTCGCAGATTGAAGTTGGGAAATCCTCCAAGATTGACGTGACAGGCTATCCGGCAGGAATATATATCGTGGTTATCGATGGAGAGACAATAAAATTCGTGAAGAAATAATAATTACTGAATTAGCCCAATTGCAATTTCAAGGAGGGCGGCAAGGCCGCCCAGTCTGTGGTAACCGATGTGTGAAGCAAAGCCTCGCCATCGGAGCATGAGGAACCATCATATTAGGAACGGCCTCAAAGAGGTCGAATGCATTAGGGTTCTCCCTATGTGTGTTCGACCTCTTTGAGGCCGAGCTTGTTGACGTTTTCACTTTCCGACGGCTTGCAACACGCCCCTTGGCGGTCACTGCGCCGCCGGTTACCGCAGATTGGACGGCTTTGCCGCCCCATTTGAATTTACATTTCGGCACACCATATTGTTGCATCGGCATATAATGATTTGATACCCAAAGAAACAATTGTGCAAAAAATTGCTTGCTGAAATAAAATTTGCAGGAGAAAATATTTATGCCTAACTTTGCCTGCGTCATTCAATAGAAGGCGTTGCCCTATCAACGCCGGGAACCGGGTGAAAATCCCGGGCAGTACTCGCTGCCGTAACTCCATATAATGACACCTGTGGATCGGTCACTGGAAACACTCTCCGGGAAGGCCGCTCCGATGAAATTACAGGGGAGAAGCCGGAATACCGTTTGAATGATAAGTATTGTTTAACTGTCCGCGAGACAATTTCCACGCAACGGGAAATATCGGACATAACTTATACGACATTAATGAAACATCCCAAATGCAGCGCATTGGTGGTGGCCTTGATGCTCCTCACTAATGTATTTGCACAAGCTGCCGCCGTAATTGGCAATGACAACGAAGAAAAATTTCTTGACTCGATTATGTCGATTCAGGAAGTTGAAGTCGTGGCCAACAAGCGACCTGAAATAATACGCCCGCAGACGCTCGCCGGTGCCGACTTGCAGCGGCTCAACAGCCGCTCGGTTGCCGATGCACTGCGGTACTTCTCGGGTGTGCAATTAAAGGACTACGGCGGAATAGGCGGCATAAAGACGGTGAACATTCGCAGCATGGGTACCAATCATGTGGGGGTGTTCTATAACGGCATACAATTAGGCAACGCACAAAACGGGCAAGTTGACTTGGGGCGGTATTCGCTCGACAACATCGAGGCTATCTCTCTTTACAACGGCCAACGTAGCAACATATTCCAGAGTGCCAAGGATTTCTCTTCATCAAGCGCAATATACATCAATACCAAGCGGCCGCATTTTGCCAACGGCAAAAACTACCGCGTATCGGTGCAAATGAAAACCGGCAGTTTCGGCCTTGCCAACCCCTCGGTGCTGTGGGAACACAGGCTTTCTGACAAGATAACCATGTCGGCAAATGCCGAATATACCTATGCCAACGGTCGCTACAAGTTCCGCTACACACGCAAGCAATTAGACGGCAATATCGCATACGATACCACTGCAACACGCCAAAACGGAGATGTAGAAGCCCTGCGCACCGAACTGGGATTTTATGGATACCTGGCAAACGGGCGATGGAACTTGAACGGATACTTTTATACCTCGAAGCGCGGTATTCCCGGAGCTATTGTCAATAATGTGTTCCGCCACGGTGAACGCCAATGGGATAAAAGTGCTTTCGGGCAAGGTGCTTTCGAGAAAAAATTTTCCGATCTGTATTCACTGAAGGTCAGCGGAAAATTTGCGTGGGATTATTCTCGTTACCTGCGCGACGACCCCAAGGAGCTTTATCTCAACAACCATTACTACCAGAAAGAAGCTTACGTATCGATATCCAACTTGTTCAACATCACCGACTGGTGGAGCGCATCGGCTGCCGCCGACTTGCAATGGAACACAATGGATGCCGACCTCACCGACTTTTCTTATCCCACACGGTGGACACAACTTGCAGCCATAGCCACGGCTTTCAACTACAAGCGCGTCAGCCTGCAAGCAAGCCTGCTTGGTACCTTCATACAAGAATCCACACGTTCTCGCAAGCTATACACAGCTTCACCCAACAAGCGTGAACTCTCCCCTGCCGTGTTCTTCAACTACCGCCCCTCCGGCAGCGACAGGCTTGAAATATACGGTTTTTTCAAGAAAATCTTCCGTATGCCCACATTCAACGACTTGTATTATACCGAAATAGGCAATGCCAACCTTGAACCTGAATACACCTACCAGTATGACATAGGCTTCTCGTTCAACAGGCCGCTCGGACACAAGTTTTTCGACTTCGTTGCACTCAAGGCCGATGCTTACTACAACACGGTTAAAAACAAAATAATCGCTTACCCCACCGGCAAGCAATTTCGCTGGACCATGATCAACCTCGGGCGGGTGCGTATCGCCGGGCTTGAAGTGTCGGGCGACGTGGCCGCACACATAGGCAAGGTAAACATGAAATTGCACACGCAATACACATTCCAACGTGCCCGCGATTACACTAATCCCGATGATACATTCTATAGCGACCAAATCCCATATATCCCGCGCCACAGCGTCTCGGTGTCGTACAATGCCAACTGGCACGGGTGGGACCTGAATTACTCATTCATCTACACCGGCGAGCGTTACAACGAGCAGGAAAACAATCTTTACAACTTCGAGCCACCGTGGTACACCCACGATATGTCGCTCTCGAAAGATTTCAAAATAGGAACGGTGCAACTGCGCATCATCGGCGAACTTAACAATGTGTTCAACCAGGCCTACGAAGTAATCCACAATTACCCCATGCCGGGACGAAACTTCCGCCTTACAGCAAAAGTGACAATATGAAACAATTCATCACATACTTTTCAGCCATCGCAATGCTTGCAGCCTCTGCTTCGTGCGAGCGCGACGAGGTGCTTATCGACATCGTGCGGACACAAGTCACCGAGCCTGTTATGACCGACGTTTATGGCTTTTACCTGCTCAACGAGGGCAACATGGGCAGCAACAAGGCAAGCCTCGATTACTTCGATGCAACCACCGGTGCCTATAACCTCAACATATATGCCGCACGCAACCCGACAGTTGTAAAAGAATTGGGCGACGTGGGTAACGACATCATGATATATGGCAACAAGATGTATGCCGTAATCAACTGTTCGCACAAGGTGGAAGTGCTTACACCCGACAGCGCACGGCGCATAGCTCAAATCGACATTCCCAACTGCCGGTATGTACTTGGCCACAATGGCAACCTGTATGTGAGCAGTTATGTGGGTATGGCACAAATCGACCCCACGGCTCCGCGCGGCGCAGTATTCAAAGTCGATACCGTTTCGCTTGCGGTTGTCGGCAGCGTGGAGGTGGGATACCAGCCCGAAGAAATGACCATAATCGGTGACCGCCTGTATGTGGCCAACTCCGGTGGCTATCGTGTGCCTGATTATGACAACACCGTCTCGGTCATCGATTTGAACACATTTACCGTAACCGACGTCATGACAATAGAGCAATCGGCCAATTTCCATCGCATCGACAGCGACAGCAACGGCAGGCTATGGCTAAGTTCTCGCGGCGATTATTACGGCAACAAGTCAAACTTGTATGTAATCGACCCCGCAAGCAAGCAAGTGATAAAAGAAATGGGTGTTCCGGTCTCGGATATGTGGGCCGATGGCGACACGCTATACACTATCAGCACAGAATGGAGCTATGTGACAGGACAAAACGCCGTGTCATACACAAAAATCGACATGGCCACAATGGAAGTCCTTGACCACAACATCATAAAAGACGGAACCGAGAAAAGCATCACCTTACCCTATTGCATAGCCGTTGACCCGGTAACAAAAGATTTTTACGTGTGCGATGCCAAGTCATATGTAGTATCGGGCACAATATACTGTTTCAACCGCAACGGTATTCTGCAATGGAAACAAACCACCGGCCAAATACCGGCCCACATTGCATTTTATGGCAAAAACGAAAATATAATCAATCACTACTACAATGAATAAAAACTCCTTGACTTTTGCCGCAGCCATCATTTCGGCTGCAACCATCCATGCGGCAAGCCCCGTCCACGACAGGGTACTTGAATATGTTCCCGCACCGGGGCAGTTTGTAAACACACTGCCCGAATGGACTCAGGGTGATGATGCCACCGCCATGGCCGAAAAAGCCTATGCTGCCTCCACCCAAAGCATGATAACACTCGGTGCGTATGGCGGATATGTGATTGTGGGCTTCGACCACACTGTGGTAAACGTCGATGGCAAACGCGACTTGTACATTGAAGGCAACATGCACTCGGGCGGAAGCGAACCGGGTGTGGTAATGGTGGCTTACGACATAAACAACAACGGTCTGCCCGACGACAACGAGTGGTTTGAGATACGCGGCAGCGAATACGATAATTCCCAACCTGATTACGAATGTACCTATTACCGCCCCGAAAGTGACGATGACGACATTCGCTGGACCGACAATCAGGGCGGCGAAGGATATGTGTCTAAAAATATGTCACACAGCCAACCCTATTGGCCGCAATGGCTTGCCGACAGTGAGACACTTGTGTTCCGCGGCACGCGCTTACCCGACAACGGCGTTGACCAAAGTGGGCAGGGTACATATTTCGTACTCAGCCAATTCGACTACGGATATGCCGACAATGCTCCGAACATTGCCAACGGCTCATGGAACGAAGATGCAAAAATCGACATCGATTGGGCCGTGGATTCAAAAGGGAATACAGTAAAAATGCCGGGCGTGGATTTCGTGAAAATATATACCGGAGTAAACCAGTATAACGGATGGCTTGGTGAAAACAGCACCGAAGTGTGCCGTGTCATCGATGCCCACGTCACACAAGAAGGCAGTAATCCGGTGCTCGACGAAACTATAACAATCGACCAATCGGTGCTTGATGCATTCTTGGCGGCATACGGCAACGGTTCAAGTTCGATAACCGATATCAATAACAGCAACCTGCGCATCTACTTCGACCCGGCCACCGGTTGCGTCAATTTCAATGCCGTTGCAAGCGGCTTGGCACAAGTGTACAACCAAGGCGGTACCATGCTTTACAGCAAAACATTTGCTCCCGGCGACAACAGCATCGACCTGAGCCGATACCCATGCGGACTTTACTTGATACACATCGATGGTAAAACCACAAAAATACTGAAACGGTAACTCAAATTATTAACCTGTAAATTTTTATGAAAAATTTCTACTTATCGGTCGGTGCCATTTTGGCACTGGCAGGGGGCGCATACGCCCAACAAAACTCGTTGCACGGACTTTCTACTAACAGAAACACCGATGAACTTCCAGAAAAATTTTCCAACGGATTCTTTATAATCAACGAAGATTGGGGTGGCCATGCAATGGGATCGATCAACTGGATTGACAGCGAAGGCAACTTATGTTATAACGTTGACAACAAAGCCAATGACAACACCGAGGTACTTGGTGTCACATCGGAATACGGGCAAATTTACGGCGGTTATTTCTACGCAATGTCAAAACAGGCGCCTGGTCTTGTAATAATGAACTCCGAGACAATGCAAGTAGTGAAGTCGTTTGACACACTGGGCGGCAGCGAGGTTTCGGGCAACGGACGTGCCGTGCTCGGTGTATCGACCGACAAGGTATATGTCGGTACCGACGAAGGTATTTTCGTCCTCGATATTGCCAATGATTTCACTCTTGGTGAAACGCCCATCGAAGGCACTGGTTGGGATGAAACCACATCTTCAAGCCAAATAGGCATGATGGTGCGTGTGGGGAAATATGTATTCGCCGCAAAAAAATCGGTGGGAATACTCGTCATCGACCCCGGAACCGACACTGTGGCGGAAACAATCGAAAACAAAAACGTATGCGGACTCACAGTTGACCGCAACGGCACTGTTTGGGCCGTGGCGAAAAGCGACATCATACGCATCAACCCTGTATCTCTCGAAAACGAAACGCTGACGCTGCCCAACAAAATGGTATCGCCATGGGGCAGCTGGATGGCCGACAAAATATGCGCCGACCCCGACGAAGATGCTTTGTACTACGCTTACGGCAATGGCAGTTGGACAAATAGCGAGACTCAAATCGGCAAGCTCACCATTAACGAAGACGGCACTCTCACCGAAGATACCGATTTCACATTCACCATGCCCGAAGCCGCAACCGAAGGGCGGAAACAAATCTTATACGGCAAAATCGACATTGACCCTCAATCGGGTTGCCTGATAGCCACCGCCACACAAGACGGCTACGGGGTAAATTATTCCTACAACTGGTTGCACTACATCAACCGGGAAACCGGTGAAGTGGAAAAAACTGTGACACTGACAAGCGACACAGGCGAAAACTACTACTGGTTCCCTGCCATGCCGGTATTTCCCGACAACCATGAGCCGGAAATAACACTCGATGAAATAACACTTGCCGATGACGAACAAACCACATTGAAAACGACAGATTTCATAGCCGATGCCGACAACCTGCCTGCCCTTGCCGTGGTAGAAGCCACGTCAAGCGACGAGAATGTGTTCACCGTCACCGGTGACGGCATTAACTTCACTGTAGCAGCGGTGGCTGCCGGGGAGGCCGACCTTGAAATGGCAGTAAACTCCAACGGCCGAATCGTGGAAAAATCAATTCCTGTCACAGTCGAAGAAACAGTTTCCATAAACGATAATCTGCTCACCGGTGTATCGGTTTACCCCACAATGGTAAGCAACACACTCAACATATCAGGCGTAACCGATGGCGAAGTAACCGTATTCGGCCTGACCGGTACCAAGGTGGCTGCAACCACTGTAACCACAGGCAACACTGCAATAGATTTTAGCCATATAGCAAGCGGAGCATACATAGTGAAAGTGGTTTCAGGCAACAAATCTTACTCGAAAAAAATCATAAAATTATAATAACGTTTTAGTTAATGTTTCTGCTATTATTCTCAATTCTCAGGCAGTCATAGCCACGTGAGCGGCAAGCCTGCCGTGCATTAAAGCCTTCCTTGTTGAAAAAAAGACGAGGGAGGCTTTATTATTCCCATGGTACCTTAACGGCTTTTGTTGCTCACTTTACCTTTTTTGTGTAATTTTGCGGCAACTTTTATAGCATTATGTGGGTAATTCTTGCAGTGGCGTCGGCCTTGTGCCTTGGATTTTATGACATTTTCAAGAAATTGTCGGTTACAGCCAACAATGTCCTCACGGTGTTGTTCCTTAACACGCTGTTCGGCACTTTGCTCATGTCGCCGGTTTTGGCCACGGGCATCATGCATGGTGATTACGGCTTTGGCGGCAGCATCACAGGGCATCTGCTCATTGTACTGAAATCAATGATAGTCCTCGGCTCGTGGATATTGGGATACTTCAGCATCAAACACCTGCCACTCACCATCACCTGCCCCATCAATGCTACACGCCCCATACTGGTGCTTGTGGGGGCGTTGCTCATCTTCGGCGAAACGCTTAACCTGTTGCAATGGTGCGGTATATTGCTTGGTTTCACCTCGCTCTATCTTGTGAGCCGCATAGGCCGTCGCGAGGGGCACTCCATCATCCATGACCGTTGGCTGTGGATGAGCATAGGCGCGATGGTGCTTGGAGCCGTAAGCGGACTGTATGACAAGTGGTTGCTGCGTTACTACGAGCCTCTGCAAGTACAGGCGTGGTACTCGCTATACCAACTTGTGATAATGGGAGCAACTGTGCTGTTGCTGAAACGTGCCGGACATGACCGAACACCATTCCACTGGAAATGGACAATCCCATGTATCGCCATTTTCCTCACTGTGGCCGACATGGCCTATTTTTACGCCCTTTCATTCGATGATTCAATGATAAGTGTCGTATCAATGATCAGGCGCGGCAGCGTAATCGTGTCATTCCTGTTTGGCGTGATTGCATTGCATGAAAAAAACTTGCGACTGAAGCTCATCGACTTGTCGGTACTGCTCGCAGGCCTTGTCTTACTCGTACTTGGAAGCAAATAAACTATTATTTATAATACACACAAAATATGTCAATCCTTAAAGAAAACATTCCGGTAGGCCTGTGTTGCGACCACGCAGGCTACGCCACTAAAATGGCGGTAATAGATTACCTGAAAAGTAACGGTATCAATTATATCGACTTCGGTACCGACAGTGAAGCAAGTTGCGACTATCCCGACTTTGCCCACCCGTGCGCCGAAGCCGTGGAAAGCGGCAGGTGCTACCCCGGCATAGGGATTTGCGGCAGCGGCGAAGGCATAAACATGACACTCAACAAGCACCAAGGCATACGCTCAGCTCTGTGCTGGATACCCGAAATTGCACGACTGGCACGCCAACATAACGATGCCAACGTGCTGGCCATGCCGGGACGCTTCATCAGCAATGAAGAGGCAATCGAAATTGTAAAGACGTTCCTCGACACCCCGTTTGAAGGTGGTCGCCACCAACGCCGCATCGACAAAATCCCCGTAAAATAACATTTCGGCAAATAAAGAAACAGGAGTAGGCAATTATTAATGAAATTTGCCTGCTCCTGTTCTATTGTCATTTCATCGGCTTTTTGAATACTCTTCAATTCCGGACAAAAAAATTTCGGCATATGGGCTATGCCATATACCGAAATCGTTATTTAGGAAAAATATATATACTAATTACTTATTGAGAGTAGCCTGAACTTGGTCGTTGGGCACCATCTCTTCTTTAAAAACGTAAGCACCGGTCTTGGGCGATTTCACCATCTTGATGACCTTGCTGTAAGTACGTCCTTCACCCTTTTGCAGGGTTGCTACGGTTTTCTTTGCCATGAGTCAGTGTGTATTATTTAATTTCTTTGTGAACAGTTACTTTCTTAAGGTAGGGATTGTATTTCTTCAATTCCAACCGACCGGTAGTGTTTTTGCGGTTTTTGGTAGTGATGTAGCGCGACATTCCCGGCACACCGCTTGCCTTTTGTTCGGTGCATTCAAGTATCACTTGTACCCTGTTGCCTTTAGCTTTCTTTGCCATTTTGCTTCAAATTTTAAAGTTGAGTTAGATAACCTTTCTTTGCGGCTCTTTTCAAAGCTGCATCCACACCTATCTTGTTAATCAGTCGCAGACCTGCTGCCGACAGTTTCAAGCGAATCCATTGGTCTTGTTCTACCCAATAGAATTTCTTTGAGAACAAATTCACGTTGAATTGGCGTTTTGTCCTCCTCTTAGAGTGCGATACGTTGTTACCGGTCATCGCCCTTTTGCCTGTGATTTGACAAACTTTTGACATGGCTGTATTTTCTCTTTTTTTTATTTCTTAATTTTTTATTCTCTCAAATTCCGGGCGCAAAGGTAATATTTTAAGATTATACCGCCAAATTGAAAGCCGACAAAATTACACAACAACATATTGACGACCACTTTTCCCTGCCATTTGCTGCGCATTTTTTGGAGAAGAATCGCGCAGCGGCATACGGTAGCCGCTCAATACACCTCATGGTCTGTTTCTCGGAAGTTTAGCATCATTTTCCCGACTACGCAGCCATGGGCAATCCCAATACGTGTGTAGTGCAATCCGGCTTATATCGGCTGAAATTAACCTGTTTGCCTGAAATTGCGGTGCAAAGTTAATACATCTCCCGTTAATATGCAATAGCAAGGACACTTGCCGATGCTTTTTTCTTTATTCCGTTTCACCGTCACGACCTTCCGCCCCCACTTGCTCGCCCATCAGATTGTTAAGCATGGCATACACGGCAAGACCTGCAACCGATTTTATACCGGTCTTCTTGGTTATGTTTTTCCGGTGAGAGATGACAGTGTGAATCGAAATATTCAATTGTTCGGCGATTTCCTTGCTCATAAGCCCCTTGGCAACAAGCACCAGTATGTCGCGCTCGCGCTTGGTCAATTCCGAAGCATCCGATTTTCCTTCCTTTTTATCTGCCGCTTCGCGGCCAAGGCTCGTCAATATGGCTATTATGTTATGCTTGGATTCGCGTATATCTATTACGGCATCAAAATTCCTCAAATAAGACGGCTCAAAATATTGGTAAACCAACGCCACCGAAAACACACCTTCGGGCAGACCCGGCATCGCCGGCACTTGAGACGAATAAGGGAGCAATCCCGGATTTATCACCACCGCATCGGGGTGGTGCGCAACAAGGCGTTCCTCAAGCATAGCCACATCTTCGGCCACACTCACCACTTCGAGGCGCGGACTGTCGTGAAGCACACTTCTCAGCCCTTCTACGATTATCTGCGACGGCTCGGCTATCAATATTTTCAATTTCATCGCTTCTCTTTCCTTTCCAAATGCTCGACGTATGGTATGAGCACTTTTTCTTCTATAAAAGAATGTTTTTTCAAATCTTCCGACAACTGCAATATATCGAATACCGCCCCTATGGTCTCATAAGCTTTTACTTCTTCGGGCAGGTATTTAAACATTATCTGCGTCAAGTCATCCAATTTATCTTCAATATTGGTGTGGCTGGGCGAATATTGCGAAATGCTGTAACCTTCACTCGACTCGCCTGCAAGCAGCCTTTTCAAGTGCGGAAACACGTTTTGCTCTTCATATTTGAAATGAGCCACGACTTCATTATTATATTCCTCGAAAAATTTCCTCAATATATCACCTGCGCGGTCTTTCATCTCGGCCGTCATGCGGGATATGTGCCGGGATATGTGCGGCAACCGCCTGTCAAGGTAATATCTGTGTGATGCCTCAAGATAGCAATTAAGCATACTCATGTCGATGGCAAGCACCTTATCGAGCGATGGCACATAATTGTCATGCGAATATATGTTGCATATCAACAAGAAAAAGTCCACCGCTATGCCATGGTTCTGGCATAACTCCTTTACGCTCTTGTCGCCAAATCCCATAGGGATGTTAAAGCGCGGCAACAGCAGTATCAAACTTGGCTTGATTAATATCAAATCAGCCATCTTCATATTCTCGTCAAACAAGTAATTCTTCATCACGTCTTGTTTTTTGTAAAGATAATATGGATTACGAGGCATATTCTTGCGATGTTAGTCATACAGAATTCAAAAGTAGTATAACTTTTGCACAACCGCAAACCATCTGTAACGTGCATCTTTACCGATGCAAAGTTACACTGCCTGCAATTCTCGCGCTATCCCCATTAATGATTAAATACACACCACAAATACACTACAAATTGGTATTTCACACGTCGGCAGGGTGGCGTAATTTTGCAATGTGAAAAATTCGCATGATGATACAGCAAATATTGACAGTAATCATACTCGTTGCGGCATTCGGGCTATTGGCTTTCAAAATATACCGCATAATCACCTGTCGAAAGCAATGCAAAGTTCCATCATGCAATTGCCACAAACGATAAATACAAAATATAAACAGATTAAACAAAAAACATATAACTTTACCATAGTAGTTAGATATTGGCGACGTTGAGAAACGACGCCTTTTTCTATTATCCCAACATCATCCCGCCACCCAAGTTTTAATCTCTGCCACTTGCAAACCACCAAATTTACACATTTATTCATATAGAAACAAGCCAGGCAGGCTCAACCATTGTGCGGACTTGCCTGCCCGGCTATTTGAATACGAGATGGGCAAATGCCCTCGCGGCTACTTCTTGATGTCAAAGCCTTGGGCGCGGGCAGCTGAGAGCATTTGGAATTTCATTGCCTCACGGTAGTAATCGAGGATATGGTCGCACCAGTCGTTGTCGCTCTTAGTGCCGCTGCGAGTGGCGTTATACTCTGTCACTGCCTCGTCATAAGCCTTGAGCTCGGCAGTCATGTCGCGGTCGGTGTAACCATTGGAATGTATCATCAACTCACGTGGCAGTTTTGGCTTGACATCGGGATGCTCACGCGGAACGCCTATGGCTAAGCCACACACCACGAACACGCCCTGCGGCAAGTGCAGCAGCTCGGCCACGGCAGCCGGGTTGGCCGTGCGCACATATCCCACGCAGCAGCTGCCAAGGCCGCAAACCTGCGCGGCCACCACGGCACTCTGCATGGCTATGGCTGCATCTATCACGCCCACGGTGAACCCGTCGAGCGTGTTGTAAAATTCGGGCATCTCCAGCCCCTTGGCGCGGGCAAGCACGCCGATGCGGTTATAGTCGGCACAGAACACCAGGAAACGGTTGCACGTCTTAATCTGCTTCTGCCCGGTTATTTCGTATAACTTCAGTTTTACATCCTGGTCGGCTATGTCAATCACCGACAGCTGCTGCCCATTGTAGCTTGTGGGCGAATTGCGTATGGCTGCATATATCGTCTCCATCGCCTCCCCAGGGATAGCGTCATATTCATAGCGGCGCACGCTGGTGCGCGTCTCAAAGAGTTGTTTTATTTCGGCTTGCATAATAGTAAATTTATTTTAAGTCACGGTTCATTACTTATCCAAATTTACAGTAACTTTGCAAGATAAACAAGCAAACACCGAATTTTTATTTTATATATATGACGACTACACCGCTGTTGCAGCGTCTCGACGGGCTCGACGCCCGCTTTGAAGAAATCGGCACTCTGATAACCGACCCCAGCGTCATTGCCGACAAGAAACGCTATGTGAAACTGAGCAAGGAATACAAGGACCTGGAACGCCTGCTTGCCACCACCGGCCGCTACCGCAAGATGCTAAAGGAGATCGACGATGCCAAGCAAATGCTTGAAACCGAGCACGACGAGGAGTTGCGCCAAATGGCCCGCGAGGAACTCGATGCCAACACTGCCCAGCTGCCGAAGATAGAGGAAGAAATAAAGCTGCTGCTTATCCCCGAAGACCCCGAGGACAGCCGCAACGCCATAGTGGAAATACGCGGCGGCACGGGCGGCGACGAGGCCGCGCTCTTTGCCGGCGACCTGTTCCGCATGTATGCCAAGTATTGCGAATCGAAAGGGTGGCGCGTGGATGTGTCGAGCACAAGCGAGGGCGCGGCCGGCGGCTACAAGGAAATAATCTTCACAGTGACGGGAGCCAACGTGTATGGCACGCTGAAGTATGAGTCGGGGGTGCACCGCGTGCAGCGCGTTCCCGCCACCGAAACGCAAGGTCGGGTACACACATCGGCAGCATCGGTGGCAGTGTTGCCTGAAGCCGAACCGTTCGACGTGGAAATCAATGAGGGCGAAATCAAGTGGGATACTTTCCGAAGCGGCGGTGCAGGCGGACAAAATGTGAACAAGGTGGAATCGGGCGTGCGCTTGCGCTATATGTGGAAAAATCCCAACACCGGAGAAACCGAAGAAATCCTTATCGAATGTACCGAGACGCGCGACCAGCCCAAGAACAAGGAACGCGCACTGACGCGCCTGCGCTCGTTCATCTACGACAAGGAACACCAAAAATATATCGACGACATCGCCTCGCGCCGCAAGACGCTCGTCTCAACCGGCGACCGTTCGGCCAAAATTCGCACCTACAACTATCCGCAAGGGCGCATCACCGACCACCGCATAGGCTACACCATATATAACCTTGCGGCGTTCATGGACGGCGACATACAAGACTGCATCGACCACCTCATAGTGGCCGAGAACGCCGAAAAGCTGAAAGCAAGCGAAATATAAGCAAAACAATAGTAAAATGAACAGCAATTTTGCCACACGGTGGGTCGGCGATCTCAGGGGAGGCCTTGGCAGGTGTGCCCGCCGTTTCCCAGCGGCAGTGTTCTTCATTGCCGCGCTCACCTGCTGGCTATTGTGCCTGAGCCACAATATCGACACCGGCGACGACCGCCTCAATGCTGCACTCTCCTACTACCTCTCGGTGGGCATACCGCTGTCGGTGATGCTGCAACTGTGGCGCGAAGAGCTTGAAAGCCACACGCACAGGGCGGCAGTGCAAGTAGCCGGGCAAACATTGTTGGCAGCCGATGCTATCTTCCTGTTCCTCAACGACCCCACCGCCGCCATCGTCATAGCACACGCCGCAGCGGTAACCGCAATAATAATTGCCGCATTCCTCATATCATTCTACCGCGAACCGGGCGACGTGCCGTTTTGGAACTTTGCCTGGCGTGCAGCCGCGGCCTTCATAAAAGCGCAACTCACAAGTATGCTGTTCACGTGGGGCTTGGAACTGCTACTCTTTTCAGTGGGAACGCTGTTCAACATTGACATTTCTGAAAACATATACATCGACATACCCATAATCTTCAACGTAGGGCTTGCCACACTGTTTTTCATCGGGATGCTGCCTGCCGGCGCGGCCAAGCATGACCAGCTGCCGCGCACGGGCGAATTCCTGCGCATCATGGTGCGCTATGTGTTCATCCCACTCGTTGCCTGCTATGCTGCGGTACTTTACGTGTATGCCGCGCGCATACTCGTGATGTGGCAGCTGCCCGACGGCTATGTGGCATGGCTTGTGACGATACTCATGGCCGGTTGCGTGGCCATCGAGGCCGGCCTCTTCCCCTTCCGCCAATTCCCGATTAAGAAAAAAAGCGATGAACTGATTGCCCGCTGGCTGCCAATGCTCATCTTGCCGCTGCTGGTGCTTATGACCATAGGCATCGCCCGCCGTTTCAGCGACTACGGCATAACCGTCGCCCGGCTCTATATTGCAGCCTTCAATCTGTGGTGTTATGGCGTGTGCATCACCCTGTTCATCACCCGTGCGCGGCGCATAAGCTGGATTCCAGCATCGTTCGCGGCTGTGTTTCTGCTCACGTCGGTGCTGCCGGGCGCCAACTTCGCCAGTATCACGCTCAACACACTGCGTGGCGAAATCAAGACCGCCATGGAGCAGACCTGCACCGACACTCCTCCCCTATCCGAAGAACAATACAGCAACTGGATAAACAAAACCCTGCCCGAAAATGCAGGGCAGCGCATCAACGACAAGTTCATGTACCTGGCCGATATGTATGACTCAAACGCATACAATCACCTTGCCGCCGACAGCATATACTTCTACAGCTACAAACTATATGACGACGAGGTGGACACGATTACTGTGGGAGATTATTACGGATTTTTCGCCACGCTGAGCGACGGCATCGACGTTCCCGCCGGTGCCACGCGCATCACCGAGGTAGAAATACACAGTTACGATGACACTTCGCTCGTATTCCACAGCAGCGGACAATTAGCCGTGAAAGTGGCTGAGGGCGACACCATCTATATAGACTTTCCCACACTGAAAATGCTCGACCGTACCAACTACGACTCTGCCCCATATACCGAGTTGCCGCAAAATGGCGACGACTTCAAATTCGTCCTCACCAAGCTCACCGGCGCCATGGGCGACAACGACAGCATCAACATTAACACAATAAATGGATATTTATTTAAACTAAAAGACATAGAAGGACAATGAACAAGCAACAACTTATCGACAACATACGACGCAAGCAGTCGTTCCTGTGCGTGGGCCTCGACCCCGACACCGCAAAAATGCCGGCACACCTCAATGGCAACCTATTCGAGTTTAACAAACAAATCATCGACGCTACGGCCGAATATGCCATAGCCTACAAGCCTAATCTTGCATTCTACGAGGTGCTTGGAACTCGTGGTTATGAAATGTTTGAGCAGACGGTATCATACCTAAATGAAAATTACCCCGACGTGATGGTCATCGCCGATGCCAAGCGCGGCGACATAGGCAACACTTCAAAGATGTATGCCCGCAGTTTCTTTGAGCAACTCGGTGTGGATGCAGTGACTGTGGCACCTTATATGGGTGAAGATAGCGTTACACCGTTTATCGGGTTCGATGGCAAGTGGGTGATTGTGTTGGGATTGACTTCCAATCAGGGATCGCACGATTTCCAAATGCTGCGCACCGACGATGGCCGATATCTTTTTGAAAACGTAATGGCAAAAGCCTCGACATGGGGCAACGCAGGCAACATGATGTTTGTAGTCGGAGCCACACAAGGCCGTATGTTTGAAGACGTGCGCCGCATCCTCCCACACCACTTCCTGCTCGTTCCCGGCGTGGGTGCACAAGGTGGCAGCCTCGAAGAAGTGGCCCGATATGGCATGACCAATGAATGTGGCCTTATAGTCAACTCGTCACGCGGCATAATCCATGCCTCAAACGGCAAGGATTTCACCACCGTTGCATCAGCCAAGGCTCGCGATATGCAACAGCAAATGAGTGAATTACTCAAAGCCAAAGGCATAATTTAAAAGCCTACCAGTTAATCCAATTAGGCTAATTGGTTTAATTAGCCTAATTGGAGAATTTCTCAAAGCCAAGAAATCATTTGGAAAATTATTGGAAACAGAATGAGATTTGCTTTTAAAAAAAACGAATAGCATTCTCAATAATGCATATTATATAATAACCGATTTTTCTTTTAGACTTTGTATAATCTATTTATCAATAAAGTTTAAGAACAATAATTGAAATAAGTTTTATAAAATATATTTTATCATTCCAGTAATTTTCTTGCTGGCATAATAAAATTCTTATCTTTGCAGCATCAAAAGATTATAGTACTATGTTAGTTAAGTTTGCCGTCAAAAATTATAGAGGTTTCACAAAACGCATAGAATGGGATCTTTCTCGTCCGTCCAATTATACATTTAACGACTTTGCCATAAAGAACGGCATTGTCAAAAATGGCATTATATACGGGCCCAATGGTTCAGGAAAGAGCAACCTTGCCCTTGCAATATTTGACATAGCCAACCATTTGTCGCATAAATGGAAAAAACCTGATTATTATGTGAACTTTGCAAATGCGTCAAACTTAAATGAAGGAGTTGAATTTGAGTACACTTTTAAATTCAATGAAAGCATTGTAAAGTACGCTTATTCCAAAATAATTCAGAATA
This sequence comes from uncultured Bacteroidales bacterium, assembly GCA_949289215.1. Classification (GTDB taxonomy): domain Bacteria; phylum Bacteroidota; class Bacteroidia; order Bacteroidales; family Muribaculaceae; genus Avimuribaculum. The sequence continues at coordinate 61,778 of CASENC010000042.1, forward strand.
CAAATGTCAAAATAGTCAAGGAGCAGCTAATAGATGGCACAACAGAGCTTTTATACAAAGACCATGAAACATTGAGAATCTCTGACAGTTTCTCTTTAACCGATGCCGCCATCGAGAATTTGAGAGAAAGCGCAAACAATATATCCCTGATAAATTACCTGCTGATTTCCATTCCATTGCCCAAGGGGCATATACTTCTTCGATTAAAAGATTTTGTAGAGAATATGCTTTTCTTTAGAAGCCTGGACAACAGGGAGTTTATTGGGTTAAAAGAGGGAGGCAGTAATATTGAAGAGTATCTGATTAATAATAATCTCGTGGGTGCTTTCCAAGATTTTCTGAAGGAGGTCAGCCATCAAGAATTCCATTTTGCACAACCTCTCCCGGGGGACAAAATGCTGTTTTGCATATTCGGAAATACTAAAATCCCTTTTTTCTTGATAGCGTCAACGGGTACATTAAATCTTGAATTGCAATTCTATTGGTTGTGTGAAATGAAGAATGCGTCATTTGTCTTTGTTGACGAATTCGATGCTTTCTATCATCATGATTTGTCGTTCGCTATATGTAAGCGATTATTTGAAACAGACAAGCAAGTATTTGTGTCCACGCACGATACTTTCCTGCTGACAAATGACTTGCTTCGACCCGATTGTTTCTTCATTTTGAATAATAATAAGATTGCCGCTATTTGTGATTTGACTGATAAGGAACTCCGATTTGGGCATAATCTCGAAAAATTATATCGTGGAGGGACATTTGGCTTATGATTTTATTTGTCTTTGAAGGTGGTGCAGCTGAGCCCAAAATATTTGAGTCTTTGAACAAACTTTATTTTTCACAAGAAGAAGTAAAAATTGTTTGTTGCAGACATGATTTGCCGACATTATACTCTCATTTGGTAAAAAACGAGTATGATTTGTTCCGCTCTCTGCCGTTCAAAGAGAATGGTATCGTCATACCCGAAGATAAGCGATTAGACACATTGTTTTCACAGATTTTCCTGTTCTTCGATTACGACTTCCAGCATCATGGAGGGCTTGATTATGTAAATAAGATACTCAATAAGATGCTTGACTTTTTTAATGATGAAACCGAAAACGGGAAGTTATATATCAATTATCCTATGGTTGAATCGTTAAAATATACCAAGCAAATGCCTGATAACAATTTCTATAATTATATAGCCACAAGAGACGATTGCACCAACCATAGATTTAAGAATATGGCAGAAACCTTTGCATATTCTAAAGCTAAAGCTTATCGCTTCATTGATTTAAACAGAACTAATGAAACCGAAGTCGTTACTAATTGGGAATTATTGAAAGACCAAAATGTAAAGAAAGCAAATTACATAGTGAACAATATTATAGACTTCCCCTCAAACAAAGATGCCATAAGCCAAGAACAGATTTTCGATGCACAAAAGACAAAGTTTGTAAACCCATCAGCATCTGTATCCATACTCAATTCTTTCCCGATATTCCTTTACGATTATTTTAAGTAATCTACCCAAAAAGCAATTACCGCAATCTCATAGCATACCTAAAGGCAGAACACATAGTGTTCACGCCGTAACGAACAATGGCGGCATCAAAGAGCGAATGTACAAACTACCATAATAAACCATGGTAGCCAACAAGCAACATACCCTCACACGCAATTGTTTTTAACATTTTGTAAATCAAAATATTTATATTTTCCCAATAGATTTGGTAAATTTGCGATACCTAAATTGCATAGATTATACCAATAACTTTTATAAATATTATTTATTATGCAAAACATTGACAATTACAAATTTGCAGGTAAAAAAGCAATCGTTCGCGTTGACTTCAACGTACCTCTTGACGAAAATGGCAACATTACCGACGACACCCGTATCCGCGGAGCACTTCCCACTTTGAAAAAAATCCTTGCCGATGGCGGTGCCCTCATCATCATGTCGCACATGGGCAAACCCAAAGGGAAAGTTAACCCCAAAATGTCGTTGAAACAAATAGTTCCGGCCGTTTCGGCAGCATTGGGCGTTGACGTGCAATTCGCCGAAGATTGTGCAAAAGCTGCCGACCAGGCTGCCGCCCTGCAACCGGGTCAAGTACTGTTGCTCGAAAACCTTCGCTTCTATCCCGAAGAAGAAGGCAAGCCCGTTGGTATCGACAAAGAAGATCCCAACTATGACGCAGCAAAGAAAGAAATGAAAGAACGTCAAAAAGAATTTGCAAAGACATTGGCAAGCTATGCCGACTGCTACGTTAACGACGCATTCGGTACTGCACACCGCCGCCACGCATCTACAGCTGTCATCGCCGACTATTTCGATGCCGACAACAAGATGCTCGGCTACCTGATGGAAAAAGAAGTTAACGCCGTAAACAATATCCTAAACAATATCAAGCGTCCGTTCACAGCCATCATGGGTGGTTCAAAGGTTTCTACCAAGATTGGCATCATCGAAAACCTCATGGAAAAGGTTGACAACCTTATTCTTTGCGGCGGTATGACTTACACATTTGCCAAGGCTATGGGAGGCAAAATAGGCCAATCGATTTGCGAAGACGATAAACTCGACCTCGCTCTCGACATCATCAAGAAAGCCAAAGAAAAAGGTGTTAACCTCGTTCTTGGCAGCGATTGCATCGCAGCCGACGCTTTCAGCAACGATGCCAATACCCAAGTTTGCCCGGCCAATGCAATTCCCGATGGTTGGGAAGGCCTGGATGCAGGTCCTGAAACTCGCAAAGCTTTCGCCGAAGCCATACTGCCGGCCAAGACCATACTTTGGAACGGTCCTGCCGGAGTATTTGAATTTGACAACTTCACAGGTGGCTCACGTGCTATAGCCGACGCTATTGTTGAAGCTACTGCCAACGGCGCATTCTCGCTCGTAGGCGGTGGCGACTCGGTTGCCTGCATCAACAAGTTCGGCCTTGCCGACAAGGTATCTTACGTTTCAACCGGTGGCGGTGCATTGCTCGAAGCCATCGAAGGCAAGGTACTTCCCGGCGTAGCAGCCATCGAAGGCAAATAATCCTACACACATAACGACACATTTATAAAAAATCCCGGCAAACAGAGATTTTTCTCTTGCCGGGATTTTCTTTTTACCGATAAAAGTAATCTGCCATTCATCGCGAAAAGCAGATTACACGTGTACCTATTATTAACCTAAAAAATTATACTTTGAGTCAAGTCAACTAACGCGCACCTTAAAATCATTCTTTCTTACCTTATCATTAAAATACCTATCTTGTCGTAAACTTATATTTACACATACTGTGATATGTCTCCCCGGGTTCCAACAATACCGACGGGAAATTCGGTTTATTGGGAGAATCGGGGAAATGCTGAGTTTCCATACAGATGGCACTTCGACGAGGATATGCTATTCCTTTCTTGCCTTTTACCTTACCGTCGAGAAAATTGCCTGTATAGAACTGTATGCCCGGCTCGGAAGTATATACTTCCATTACAATACCCGATACCGGATCATATATCGAAGCAGCAACCAAAGTTGAATCCCTACCGGTATTCAGCACCATGTTATGGTCATATCCAAGCCCGTTGTGCAATTGCTCGTCGTCGGCATTTATGTCTCGGCCCAAGAGTTTTTCAGTGCGAAAATCAAACGGCGTATTCTCCACATTGCGTATTTCTCCGGTTGTCATAAATGTGCTATCAATAGGCGTAAATGCATCGGCATTGATTTGCACATACTCCCCAAGCACATCTTGCGACGGGTCTCCACTCAAATTAAAATAAGAATGATTTGTCAGATTGACCACTGTGGGTTTATCAGTGTGAGCCGTATAGTCTATTTTCAAGGCATTGTCGGCAGTCAGGCCGTAAACCACCTTTACATCAAGATTTCCGGGGAACCCGGCTTCTCCGTCGGGGCTTGAAAGGCTCATTGCTATAGTGCTGTCATTAAGCATCTCTGCATTCCACACAGCGTGATGAAATCCCTTAGGCCCCCCATGCAAGCAATGTCCGTAATTATTACGAGGCAACTTGTATTCGGTATCCCCTATTTTAAACATGCCCTGATTTATACGATTGCCATAACGCCCTATCAATGCGCCGAAATTGCCATCGATGTTTACATAATCGGCTATCGAATCATGCCCGAGCACCACATCCCGATAATTACCATTCTTGTCGGGAACCATTACCGAGACTATACGCCCGCCATAATTGGTAACGCAAACTTCCATGCCTCGGCTGTTTGACAACACATACAAATGCGTCGGCACACCATCGACTGTCGTCTCGAATTTTGCCTTGTCTAACCCCGATTTAGTAATTTCGGCTCCGCTCTCTTTAGCGGCATTGCCACAAGATGAAAGCAGCAACAAGGCAACACCGCATACCAAATATTTCGTCTTCATATACATTTTTACAGAAGTTTATTTGTTTAAATAATCAAGTGAATGGGCTATACGTCGGTTGATTTCCTTTAGCCTGTCTTCTTCCATTTTCACCTTTTTACGATCATATGTCAACACACCGTTTACTTCTATTTCAACATCGGTCGTCTGCGTATATACCGCCCCGGTGAAACCGCGTTTAATTAATTTGAGCAATTGCTCGCCATATTTTACATACTCGTCGGTCACATCTTTTACCGAGTTATACTGTATATATCCCCAATTACGGTCGGGAGCCCACAAATGCCCTTTAATGGGATATCCTATGCCGCCATATTCACCGAGCACATTGGCACGATATGAATCAAACAAATACATCTCGGGATGTGGATAATTGTGCAAATCGAGTATATCGCCCGTGTGGAAAAAGTTTCCTCCGCTTGCCGAATTTACAAGACGCGAAGGATCATACTGCTTTGTCCATTCTGAAATTTCCACCGTCTTGAATTGACCCCAGGCCTCATTGAACGGAATCCACACACCTATGCAAGGATAAGAATACAGGCAATCCATTATTTCTTTCCATTCTTTGCGATAATTGGCCTCCGATGCCGCAGAACGTACAAACTCGGTACCTTCGAAATAACTCCGGTTTTGCCACGGACAGCACATTTCACCACTCGGCATATCCTGCCATACTATCATCCCCACGCGGTCGCAATAAGTGTACCAAGTGGCAGGTTCAACCTTTATATGCTTGCGAATCATATTATAGCCCCATTCTTTTTGCTTGTCGATATCATATATCATAGCCTCATAGCTCGGAGCGGTGTACAATCCATCGGGCCACCACCCTTGGTCAAGCATTCCAAAGTGGAAAAGGAATTCATTATTAAGTTGGAAACGCAAAATTCCATCCTCGTCTTTAGCCATCGAAAACTTGCGCATCGCAGCATAGCTCTTCACATTGTCGATTACCTTGCCGTCCTTTAAAATAGAAACTTCCAGGTCGTAAAGGAACGGACTGTCGGGCGACCACAATTTCACGTCTTCGGGCATACTTATTTCAACAGGTTCGTTATTTATTGCTTTTCCTGTCGCAACCACCTTGCCACCGTCGAAAACCTTGACCTCGGCCATTATATCGCCACAATCAACCGATTTTTCAACGTCCACCGTGAGTCTGTTGGTATCTACATCGGGCAACGTACGCAAATTGGAAATATATGTGTCGGCAACAGGTTCAAGCCACACAGTTTGCCATATTCCGCTCACAGGCGTGTACCATATGCCTTCAGGATTTGTAACCTGCTTACCTCGGGGTTGAAAACCTTTATCGGTAGAATCAAGAACCCGCACTTCAAGCGTATTCTCCCCTTTTTTATTCAAAGCATCGGTTATGTCAAAGCCAAACGGCGTGTAACCGCCCGTGTGTGTTCCCACCTTAATTCCGTTCACCCACACGTCGGCTTGCCAATCCACGGCGCCAAAGTGCAACAACACCCGTTTACCGCTCCATTTCGACGGTACGTCAAACTCCCTCTTGTACCACAAAGCCTGCCGGTCGGTAAGGTTGCGCCCTACGCCTGAAAGGCTCGACTCCACTGCAAACGGCACAAGTATCTCACCATCATACTTTCCCGGTGCTACACTATTCTTGTCTAGTATGGCATAATCCCACAACCCGTTCAAGTTCACCCAGTCGGCACGCTCCATTATAGGTCGCGGATATACATCCCACACATTTTCGACATCGATTTTCTCGGCCCACTCAGTCTTGATTTTGTCTCCCGCAGGCGCATACTGGGCTGATGCCGGCACTACTGCCGCAAGTGCCAATACTGCCATGGCTGTCAATCTTAATTTCATAATAAATATCGGTTTTTTTATAGTTTATGTTTTTTAGTAAAGCATATATTCCATGCAAGGTTATCTTGCACAAAAGTAACCCAATGCCATATCATAATACCTGTAATTTTGTTCAAAATATAGCACATTTGTGTCAATCATCATTATTTCCTTGCTTATTGCTCCATTGGCATAAAAAAAGCGGACAAGCCTGTGCTCATCCGCCACACACCGACCCTCATTCAACCCTTTTAAGCACGTCACACCCCATTACGCATATTAGGGTCGGCTCATCATTCAATGGGGGAAAAACAAAACCATGAAACCTATAAAATCACTTCATAAAGATATTCGTGGGATGATAATATTGTCGCTGTCAACCTTAATTGTCTTTTTATCTATATCCATGACAAGTGGTGCAATGCGTGTTTTACGCGGAGCGACCACCGAATCGCTGTTATGAACATGATAAACATAATATGGTTTCCCATCAGTACCATAAAAGAAATCACCATGCCCCGAACCGTTCTCACCCACAATGCTACGATGCAATACAGGATTTGATTCATACTTTGTCCATGGTCCGGTAGCAGATTTTGCAGTGGCATATCCCATGGCATAATCGGGATTAAGGAAATGATTGGCCGAATAAAACAAATAATATGTATTGCCCAACTTGATAACTGTAGGTCCTTCCATTATGGGATCCCACTTCCCGTCATCGGTCTTTTCCCACTCTGCAGTATAATCAAGGCATTGTTTCAATGTCGATTTATCTATTTCTCCGGTATTCATGTCATACTCGGCAACCCATATGTAATTGCCATGATTAAACCTCACATGATATAAATAATATTTTTCACCATCCTTAAACAAAAACGGGTCGATGTTCTTAACGCTGCCATCGATGGGCTTTATCGAATCTTGCCTGTACGGGCCCGAAACACTTGACGATTGCGCCATAACAGTCTGCTCATTTGCCGTATAAAACAAATAATACTTTTCATTTTCCTTATAAATCTGCGGAGCCCAAAAGCCTTTATCTCCATAAACCGATTTCCCTGTACTCAGTATGTAACTTCCACCATTCACCGGAACCCAATTTTTCAAATCGGAAGAAGCCAGCATGACAAACCCTTTGGAACTATCGCCCAACGTGCCGGTCATATAATATGTACTGTCTTCGACATAGATTGTAGGGTCGGCAAAACATATCTCTTGCCCCGGTTCAAATCTCACACTGTCGGCACACGTCCTTGCACCATCGGCATCAGCAGTTTCCTTGTTTTTAACACACGCTGTAGCGGCTGCCAATATAGCCGCAGCCATAAACAATAATATTTTCGATCTCATGCTATTATAATTTATATATGATTATCATCCTTGTTCTATATATTCCGAAGGCGTCATGCCAAACTCCTTCTTAAATGCCTTTGAAAAATAATTAGGATCGGCAAAACCGGTCTTATAGGCAGTTTCCGAGACATTATAACCCTCATGCAACAATTTGCACGCTGCATTTAATCGGCGTTTTCTTATATAATCACCCATCGACATATTAAGCAGGCTTTTCATTTTCACGTGAAGAAGGCTGCGGCTTATACCAAGGCTCTCGGTTATATCGGCTATTGAAAATGCGTCATTGTCGATATTCTTCTCCACAATTTCCTTTATGCGGTTTATAAAATCCCGGTCAAACTTGTTTAACGTATCTTCATCATCGTGTATTTCTTTGTCGGCATTAACATTGCGCTGTTGCTGACGCTGCCTTATCTGTAAAATATTCTTTATTTGCAATTCAAGTATCTCGGTGTCGAATGGTTTCGGCACATAAGCCTCAGCTCCGCAACCATATCCTTTTAAGACATCGGCAGTATCATTTTTCGCAGTCAACAATATCACCGGTATATGCGAAGTGGATATATCGTTTTTAATTCTTCGACACAAAGCGAAACCATCCATCTCGGGCATCATCACATCTGAAATCATAAGTTGGATGGGGTATTTACGTGCTATTTGCAATGCCTCCTTGCCGTTTTTCGCCGTCATGACACTGAACGATGATGAAAAGTAATCGACAAGGAATTTAAGAAGCTCCTCGTTATCCTCGACAATTAACATAAGTATTTTATTATTGCTATTGCCGTTGACCTGCTCGTTTCGTGGATTTATGACCACACCGTCCACCACAGGAGCATCGAATTTATATTGCGTAAGAGGAACTATGGTTTTATCTGATTGTATTTTATACATCTGAGGGAATGCCGAAGCCGTTACATTCAAAAATACTGTAAATGTGGCACCTTTGCCTATTTCACTTTCCACTGCCACGCTCCCCTTATGAATTTCGGCAAACATCTTCACCAACGAAAGTCCCAATCCCCAACCATGGTTATTTACATTATGCCCGCGCTTGGTTTGGTAATATTTGACAAATATGTTGTCAAATTCTTCCTTCGCTATACCTATGCCGGTGTCACCCACTTTCAACCGTAAATAAGTATAACCGTCATCTTTTTCCATAATCTCGGCCTCAACCGTGATACGCCCGCCTTGTGAAGTAAATTTCAAAGCATTCGATATCAGGTTGTTGGTAATTCGCTCGACATACAATGGAGAAAACCACACTTCCTCCCCGTTATTTTCACAATTCACATACAGGCTGACACCTTTTTCTTCGGCACTATCTTCAAATTGCCGCGCAGTATTTTCTATGAAATCAAGTGGGTTGCCTTGTTGCAAAAAGAACTGCAAATTTCCACTCTCTACCTTGTTGAACTGAACCAATTCGTCAATCATGCCCACCATCTTGTCGGTATTCTTTATTGCGATGTTAAGCCTGTCGAGCGAATCTTTGCTTAACTTCTGATGGCGTGCAATATGATTCAACGGAGCCTTGATAAGCGACAACGGTGTCTTTAATTCATGTGAAACCGAAGTGAAGAAATCCATTTTTGCTTCATTGATTTCTTCAAGTTTCTTCTTCTCCATTTCAACCACCTTGACTGCATTCCGGGCCTCTAACTTAATCGAGAAATACCTGTATAGCAAATACGCTATCAGTACCAGTATAATGAAATATATCATATACGCCCACCAAGAATAATAAAATGGTGATTTCACGACAATCGAAAGTGTCTTGACCGGAGATTTATCCCACCCTTGGTTAGACGTGTTTGCCCTTATTTGCAATTCATACCGGCCGGGAGCAATATTAAAAAACTGGAACTTGCGTTGTTGGCCCACATTGCGCCAATCTTTGTCATAACCCAATAAACGCATTTGGTAGTTGATAGTGCTTGTCTTTCCGGGCGATACTACGCCATATCCTACGCTTATGGAACGCGACTGGTCATATGTGAGCTTTAACTCCTGCGTGTCATCGATGTCGGCCGCCAAAGGCGAATCGAGGCTTGCCGCAGTCACCTTTCGGCCATTCAACATCAATTCGTTCAAATGCACTATGCTCGAACTGGTTTCATTTTTTATAATCTTAGGGTCGAAGTATATAAGGCCGTTTACTGTGCCGAAGTACATAAGGCTATCTCGCCCGAACAACGAAGACCCGAAATTAAATTGGTTACTCGGCAAGCCGTCGGCTACAGTAAACTTTATCGACGCATTCCTTTCCTTGTTAAACCTATACAATCCCTCGCTGGTGCTTATCCATAACTGGCCGTCAAGATCTTCATTGATACTGCATATCGAATTATTGTTTAACGACAGGCCGTTAGGCAAGGCTTTCAACCTCAAATCGGTAGGATCCACATACCTTAATCCTTCGTTATTTGTCCCTAACCAAATCTTATTGCTCTCATCTTGAAACAGAGCGGAAATATAGTTGTCATTCAATGCCGAACCGTCGGTCTGCTCAGTCCAGTTATTTATTTCGCCGGTACGATTGTCAATCCTGAACAATCCGCTGTTGCACGTTCCGGCCCATAAGTTATCATCACAATCCAAAAGTAATGTGTACACAAAATCCCTCGATAATCGCGGATGGTTTATTTTCACAAAACAATCGCGTTCTTTATCATAAAATCTAAGTCCTTGTGTTGTGGCTATCCATGTTTTGCCGTTACGTTGGGATACAATATCGAAAATAGCATCCGACCCCAATCCGCTCGACTCTATGTTGGTATAATGCTTATAATTTCCGGTTTTGATGTTGTATCGATACAATCCGTCAAGGAAAGTGCCTATCCACATAACACCCGTTTCGGCATTATAATCAAGGCTGTGAATATTCTGCCCCAATCCCGGAATTCTATCAAATACTTTCACTTCCTTGGTATATGGATTGAATATATTCAGACCGCCGTCTTCGGTGGCAAGCCATATTTCGCCATTGCCGGGCTGAAGCATCTTCCTTACGGCATTACCACGCAAGTTTGCGTCACCATACCCCGGTTCCACCCAGTAAAACTGCTCGTTTTCCCTGAATATCACATTTATGCCACCGAAATAAGTTCCCATCCATATATTATCGTAACGGTCGGTCACTATCGAATATATTGCATTATCATTAAGGCTGTGTGCATTGCTGAAACTTTTACGCAAGATTTCGATACGACCGTCGGGATTTATTATTGTCACGCCTTTTTCGGTACCAAGCCAAACACGGCCGTCGGCATCTTCGGTAATCACACGCACAGTTCCGTCAGACAATACTTCAGGCCGGTATATATCCTTTTCTCCCGTTGCAAGGTCAACATTCATCACACCTTTACCGTTCCTGCCTATCCACAACCGGCCATTAGTGTCGAATTTTAATGGTATTATACCATCGACACCTGTTATGAAATCATCGAAATATTCGGTGTTGATTTGTGTGCATTTACCAAATTCTTGGTCGTAATAAAATATCGATGTGTTGGTCGAAACAAACAATCTGTCTTGCCTGTCTATTGCCATCGATATTATAAATCCGCGTTCTTTGCGAGGAACCATCTTGAATGTATCGAGTTTCTCATCATACCTGTACAACTGATGACCGGCACAGATAATCTCGCCTTTGCTGTTTTCCAGAATTGTCTGAATGAGAATGTTTGAAAGAGTATAACTCTTAAAATCATCAGTCTCGGGACGATAACGGCATATCCCGTTGTGAGTTCCCACCCACAGCCGTCCTTTCTTATCGACATACAACGACTTCACAAAATTATGGTTCAACGAATTGGGGTTTGACAAATCTTTATGGTAATTGACAAACGAATAACCGTCATACTTCGACAACCCGTTTCGTGTTCCTATCCACAACATTCCCTTGGCATCAAACTGTAAAGCCTCTACTTGCTGATGCGGAAGCCCGTCATTACCGGTGAAATGAACAAAATGATACGAGCCTCCCCATGCCGAGAAAGCAAAAAACAGCAGAACTATCAAGAATATCCTTCGCATTATACCAAAATGTTTTCTATAATAATTTTTCGGCTAAAATAATATTTTTTCGCGCTTAACGGCTCCGTTTTTCAATTTAACAAGCACAATTCCTCCTCCATGTCTGCATGGAAGAGGAATTTGACAATACCGGCCGCAGCCGGCACAGGCGCCAAGCAATATTCCTTCAAAGGAATATATCGACACCTGTGCAATATTGCTGCTTTCCGATGTGACAGTCAAGGCGTTTCCGCTCTTGTTTATTTCCACACCTGCGTTATTCACACCAAAGTCATTAACCGATACCGTAGGCATGGCCATCAATTCAAATTCAAGCCATGTCCACGATGCGCTATTGTCAACATCGGGAATAACTTCCTTTGTCAATGAAATTGTTTCCTTGTCGGTTATCTCTATGGCGATAGCCATACGATTTTCCGGTATGCCTGTTTTCCCGAGTTTCGACCATGGAATAGCGGCTTCAATATCATAATATGAGCTGCGTATGTTCACGGCATATTCAATATCATCGGTCTTGGCATAATCGTTCCATGCTCCGTTGCGGCAATCACGGAATTTCACCGACCCGTCGGTATCGAAAAATATGGCATACATTCCCTCGTCGGGCGCAGTTCCGCACACATCGTCGGCATCTATCATCAAGCACAAACCATCGTTGTCGGTACCGGTATTAATGAGCGTCCTGTCCACAACACGTGCAGTCACATATAAGTTTTTCTCGTCATATGCAAAATCCACATAACTTTGGTTTCCTGTTATGTTTCCCATAGGTAATTGCAAACCGTTTCGTGCAACCCATTTTTCGTCCGAAGATTTATTACCGTCGATTTTTATGCTGTTGCAATAAGCAGCCAAAGCCTTTGCCTTGGGATACCCCTTTATCATCATGACTTCATCTCCGCCATACGGAGTACCTACCGACCCTATGGCAACAACTACGCTGTCATCGATCACCGAGAGCGAATTCCATATCGAATGTCGTGTCATGTCGAGCGCAAACGGGCGGCTTTGTGCCTTGAAATTACGGGCATCTCGGTCACCAACGACGACAAACATATCATAATATTGCAGATCGGTGGTATTGCGGCCTTGGTTACCTTGGAAAGAGGCTATGGTCTCGCCATTTCCAAGCACACGCATATATGGTGCGGCCGATGCGATTCCCACTGCCGGGGTTGTCTCGAAAATCATATCTCGGTTAGAACTTGCGGCATCGACATATCCGCTTGTCCAATTATCATCGAGCGTAGTACGCACTGTCGTCGCCGTGAAATTATCCCTGCCGGGCCAACCGTTATCCTCGATTATTACCACGATTTCACCATTGTCAAGCAATACAGGAACCGGCATTCCGTCACGCGCCCCGGCCCGGTAACTCACTTTCACGGGCTCGCTCCATGTTTCACCTTTGTCATACGAGCGGCACATCGATATGCACTGGTCGTTCGATGTGGTATAATCATTTTCGTTTGCAAAATAACACTGCACTTCTCCCGACGGCAATTCAAGGAAAGCAGGTTCCCAACAACCATCGCCAAAACTGTTTTGTGCATCAAATACAAATATCGGTTCGCTCCACGTTTCTCCGTTATCGGTACTGCGTAACACCCTTATGCCAAACTTCCTGTCTTCGCTGTATGGTTCCTGTGGCCTTGGATTAAAACCAACCAATATTGTTCCATCCGATAATTGAATTAAATCAGGTACTGCATAATTCATCTTGTCGGGATTTTCTTCAATCACACGCGCGCCGCTCCACGATTTTCCTTTATCTTGGCTAAAACTGATTTTCACGCCACCACCTTCGGCAACGGCAAGCAACCTGCCGTCTTGCAATTGTATCATGCGTGAATATGTTCCCGACGGGAATATTGTGGTTTTGCTGCTCATGTCCCAAAATATACGGGAGCCTTTGTATGGTTCGACTTTACCAAACGAAACTCCGACTGTCATTGCAAGCAATGCCACAAGTAATAAATGCTTCATAGTAATATCCTATTTATGTAAAAAAATCCGGCAAGCGCTTTCCCATTTAGGAAACTATTCCGTCCGAAAACACTTGCCGGACAAAATTGTTAGATTATTGTCTTATTGATTATCTGTGTAATATTTTTGTATTTTCAATCCATCGAGCGGATTATCGGTAGTAATAAATTCGACACCGGCATTCGTCATTGCAGCCATGTCACCCATTGTATTAACAGTCCACACATTAACAGTCATGCCAAGTTCTTTTGCACGGCTTATCCATTCGGGATGATCGTTAAACTCGGCAATATTGTAATCAAGACCGGTTATGCCCAAAGCATGAACATCGTCAGGAGCCATTCCTCCACTAAGGTATGCCACGAGTGCATCGGGGTCGAGCCTTACAAGTTCTTTGCAAACTTCCAGGTCGAATGCTATATATTCGATCTTGCTGCTTGCGCCGGCCTCGTTCACCGCATCGACCGTAGCTTTTGCAACACGCATATTCTTTTCCTGCGAATCATGCGTCTTGATCTCAATAATCAACTTAGTGCGAGATTCGCTTTCCATTGTGGCTTTCAATAAATCCTGCAATGTGGATATCTTTTCACCGTTGCTCAAAGTTTGATCCTTGACTTGATCATAAGTCGAGTTTTGAATGGTGATACCATTGATGGTTGCATCATGGTTTATCATAAGATACCCGTCGGTAGTAATCCACACATCGGTTTCCGAGCCATACAAATCCAATTCCTGCGCTTTTTTAAGTGCTGCCAACGAATTTTGAGCCGACCCGTCGGTATTCCAGAAACCACGGTGCGCAATAACTTCGGCAGGTTTCGGGAATGTCTCAACCACTTCCAACTTGCCAAGTCCCAAATCTTGGACATACTCGCCACGAACGAGGATTAAACGGTATTGGCCCGATACAAATCCTTCAGGAATAGTAACGGTTATCGACCCTTCGGCAACAGTTCCATCCAAATCAAATTGTTTGCCGCCTTCCACTGTCGATGTAAAACGTAATTGGTCGCCATCTTCAAATCCGTTACCAAAAATTTGATACTTACCACCTATGGTAACAGCCAATCCCGAATAAAACTCGACATCGGTTACCAGTGTGGGTGATGCTTGTTGCTGTTGTCTGTAAACTTTGTTCCACAATTTTTTCACATCTTCCTGCGTAAGCGGGTCGTCATATATGCGTGCAAGCACAACGTCGCCGCTCCAACCAAGCTGGCCCGACGGGCCTGCATCACAACCGACGGCAAACCAATTGGAATTATCCTTCGGGAACTGGAATTCCCCTGCGGCATCGGCAGTCGTCATCAATTCACCGTTGATGTAAATGTAGTCTTTGCCTTCTTCCTTATTCCACACGCCAACGACATGATAATATTTGCCGGGTTCGGGAACTATGCCCGACGATGCATGACGCCATGCCCCGCCTACGTGCGGCAAGAAACAAAGTTCGTTTTTGCCATTCAAACCTTTCGCAGCTTTGCACACATACAGCCCCGTTCCGCCAGTCTCGTGCGATGAGAAAAATTTTGCTTCGCCATCCTTAATGGGCGGATTGTAATCGGCCATCACCACTGCCTCAAGTGTATGGCCGTCTGCAAGCGCGTCTTTGAATTCTTGATTGGTCGAATAATCTATTTTATAGTATCCCGATGTTGAACCGGCCCAAGTATTATTGAACTTGGCAACATAACGCTCATAAGTATTACTGTAATATGTGGTCAATGCCGCACTTGAGTGTGTTTCCACCTCATTATGCATAGGCGATACATCGGTAGCCGTGCCGTCTTCATTAAATTGCACATCAAGAATATCGGCTGTGGGGCCATCGGTAGTCTCCTTTATTTCGCGCCATAATAAATCCACCTCGGCTGCATTGAGCGGCTTATCATAAATCCTGGCAATTACCACATCGCCGCTCCAGCCTAATTGAGCCGAAGGACCCGAGTCGCTGCCTATCGAGAACCATCGTGAATTTTCGGTCGGCCACACAAGGTCACCCACAGCGTCAACGCTGTTTTTCAATTCGCCATTTATATAGACATCGGCCTTGCCTTCTTCCTTATTCCACACCCCTACAATGTGGTAATAAACCTGTGGTTGCGGAACCACACCGCTCACGGCCCACTTCCATGAACTCGAACCGCTTTCCGACACATTCGGCAAAAATATAAGGTCGTTCCCGCCATTCATTCCATTGGCAGTCTTGCACACCATAAGGCCTGTACCGCCTCGCTCATGCGATGCAAAGAATTTTGCTTCTCCATTTCCAATTTCTCCGTCATAATCGGCCATTACCACAGCTTCAAGTGTGTGGCCGTCGGCGAGCGCATTCTTGAATGCCTCGTTATTGGCATAATCAATCTTGTAATAACCCGAAGTCGCACCTGCCCACGTATTGCTGAACTTTGCAACGTAACGGCCATAAGTGTCGTTGTAATATGTCATCAATGCCCCGCTTTGGTGGTCTTCGATAACGTTGTGCATAGGCGACAAATCGGTAGCCGTGCCATCGGCATTAAACTGCACATCAAGCACATCTGCTATAGGACGCTCCACGCTCCCGTTTTCAAACGTCACACTGTCTATCATACTTAATGGGGCGGAAATCAATTCGTTTCCATTTTTATCATAAATGGTGGCAGAACTCTTGTCGGCACCAATGCCCACATAACCTATATTATCGGACGATTCGCTGAACACTACACTACCATTGCTATAAACGCGCAAATTGTCGGAGGCATACAACGTTGCAAGCCCCAAAACCAACAAACCGGTAGCCAAGGCGCTTTCTTTTAAAAACCTTTTCATGGCAACACTCATTTAATTACTTTCTGAATAACTTCTTCATCACAAGTGGCAACCTTGACGATATACACACCATCGGTCAAGCCATCGGTAGCCAAAGTAACCGTCGGTGTCATCGGGCGAGTTTCCATTACCTTGACACCATTGATTGAATACAATTCAACACGGGAGATCTCATTGTCGGCCGAAACGAAAATATTTTCATCATTGTTCGACACACGTATTCCGTTCCCATCAAAAGTGTTTTCAATCCCTGACGTTCCAAACGGAGCAAGAGAAAAACAGGCTATGCCCGACAAATCCACCTCAGTCATTGCATTGTCAACAGCAGTAGCTTTCATTTTTCCGTTGTCGAAAGTCAATTTTCTCACATTCTCCAAAGTTTGAACAGGAGTTCCGCCATCGATAGTGGCATAACAATACACGGTGGCTGCCTGTGCCGAAAATGCACATACAATCATTGACAGCACCGATGCGAGTAACTTAATTTTTTTCATAGCTTTTGTTTTTTACGTTAATGGTATGGTATAAGCCGCAGGCAGTCTATATCCGGCCGCCCGCGGCCGAAATTTGTAATAAGTTATTAATCTTGATTGTCAAGGTAATATTGACGTACTTCCATGCCAAGCACAGGCTTGTCGGTCGATATGATATCGGCTCCCATGCCTATCATGTCGGCCATGTCGGCCGCCGTGTTACAACCTTGCACATTCACAACCATGCCAAGCTGATGAGCCTCGCTCATCCACGTCGGGTTGGCACGATAAGTGGCTTGCGTGTATTGCATTCCTTTCACTCCGTTATCGTACAACTCGCGAGGAGAACGATCGCTGCTCAGATAAGCGACTTCGGTTGGAGGCACAAGTTTTGCCAATTCGCGGCACACGTCAAGGCTGAAAGCAATGTACTGTACGCGATCCTCAACACCATATTCCTTCACTGCATCAACTATTGCATGAGTCACAGCCATGTTTTTTTCATAACTGTCATGAGTTTTCACCTCGATAAACAGTTTAGTTGTCTTGCTCTTGTCTTGCAACATCGTCAGGAATTCCTGCAACTGAGGTAATTTTTCACCATTGCTCAAAGTCATGTCCTTTACCTGGTCGTAAGTGGAATTCTGTATGGTCACACCGTTAATTGCAGCATTATGGTTTATCACAAGGTGCCCGTCGGTGGTTAACCACACATCAGTTTCCGAGCCATATACACCTAATTCTTGTGAATTACGCAACGATGCCCGTGAATTTTGTGCCGCCCCCTCGGTATCCCAATATCCGCGGTGCGCAACCACTACCGGTGCCGGGGGAAAAGTCTCGACTACCGTCATTTTAATCAGACCAAGGTCTTGCGTATTGTCGCCGCGCACCACCACAAGACGGTATTGTCCGTCCTTCATGTCGGCCGGTATGACAATGCTGAAACCATCGGCCGTAGCCGTTCCATCGGCAACGACAGTTTCCCCTTCAGAAATCGGAACAAAATTAATTTGATCACCGGCTTCAAAACCTTTTCCGTTAATGACGAAAGTCTGCCCTACCTTTACAGGCAGCCCCGAAGTAAATTCGACATCGGTTACCAAATCGGGTTGAGACGCTTGTTGCATTTCATCGATTTCATTCCACAACAATGCAACTTCATCTTGCGTCAACGGGTCATCATATATGCGTGCAAGCACCACGTCGCCGCTCCAACCAAGTTGACCCGACGGACCTGCGTCACAACCAACGGCAAACCAATTGGAATTATCCTTCGGGAACTGGAACTCTCCTGCGGCATCGGCAGTCGTCATCAATTCACCGTTGATGTAAATGTAGTCTTTGCCTTCTTCCTTATTCCACACGCCAACGACATGGTAATACTTTCCCGGTTCGGGAACTATGCCCGACGATGCATGACGCCATGCTCCGCCTACGTGCGGCAAGAAACAAAGTTCGTTTTTGCCGTTTTTCCCTTTGGCCGACTTACACACATACAGACCCGTTCCGCCAGTCTCGTGCGATGAGAAAAATTTGGCCTCACCCTCCTTAATGGGAGGATTGTAATCGGCCATCACCACAGCTTCGAGCGTGTGGCCGTCGGCAAGCGCGTCTTTGAATGCCTGATTTGATGAATAATCTATTTTATAGTATCCCGATGTCGAACCTGCCCACGTATTTGCAAACTTTGCCACATATCGGCCGTAAGTATTGCTGAAATAAGTGGTCAATGCCCCGCTTGCCTTAGTTTCCACATTGTTGTGCATCGGCGAGACATCGGTGGCCGTGCCATCGGCATTAAATTGCACGTCAAGTATGTCGGCCACAGGTTTTTCAACTTGCGGAACATCGAATGTTACACTGTCTATCATATTCAACGGCGCAGAAATCAGCTCCTTGCCATCTTTATCATATACAGTAGCCGTAGTCTTATCGGCACTGATACCTACTCGCCCTATCGATTCAGACGGCGCGGTGAATGCCACCGTTCCTCCCGAATAGACATAAAAATTATCGGCAATGCATATTGCACCCACGCTTGCAGCCAACAAGCCGACCATGGCAATCCCATGCCTGAATATATTCTTTTTCATTGCGATTGTTTATTATTCAAAAGTCACATTAACCTTGAAATATGTTTCGGCAATGTAATCAGGATTTTCGAGAGATGCAGATACCAATCGGTAAGTCACTCCACCATTTGTGAAATCGGCAACCGACTGCCCTGAAACCTGCTCGACATCACCTATGTAAACCTTCTCCGAAGCATCGGTAGTGGTAAAAGTAGGAGCCAATGCCGAAACATCGGTACCGGCCGGTAACACCACATTCATTTCAAACGAAGTGTAATCAAAAGCATCACGCACTACTTCACCTTCGACCCCAGCCAACGTGAATGTGTCGAATTCGGGATACTGCACGGTATAAAGTTTGTATTCACGTGTTGTTCCGAAATTCGATGTGACAAGTATATCTTTCGGCGTTGACAAATCATATTTTTTAGTGGAACCGTATTCCTCGCCATCTATTGTCACCATGGTTGAATCCGACCCCAGATAGAACCGCAAGCGTTGCGACAAAGAAATCGTGGGTGCCGCATTCCGGTATTGCACTTTGCGTGGAAGGCGCATCAACCAATCGACATCGTTCATGGCTTCGGCATAAACCTCATCATAGAGCACCTGCGGACACGACAATTTCTCGATTTCGGTATGATTGTCAATAACCTTTACAGTATAGGAACACGTGTCTTGCTTAATGTCGGCAGCCAAGTCGTTATAAGTAGATGCAACCAGGACCACTTTATAAATTCCGGGAGCCGAATATGAATAAGAGAATGAACCCTTGTTCACTACAAATCCCGAGTTGTTTTCTGTACGCAGCTCATAGTTATGCGATTCATCGCCGGTCCACACCACAACCTGGTTGGCAACACCTTCAAAATGCAGCTGCATCGACTCGTTGATTACAAATTCCAATTTATTTATAGACATCGACGCATACGGGGTGGCTGCTTCGTCGTCATCGCAAGCGACAAGCAACAACGAGCAGCAAAGCGCCAATACCATGTTTAGTAACTTGTTCATTTATCCAAAAAATTTTAATGTTATTAATAACCGGGGTTTTGAGTAACCACACCATTCGATATGTCAATCTCGGTTTGCGGTATGGGGAATATCTCATTGACGCCCTCACGGAAGTAATAACCGCGACGGTTGGTTTGCGATGCTCCAAATGCCTTTATGACACTTGCGGCACGTCCTTGGCGAACAAGGTCGAAGAAGCGTTCCCACTCAAAACAAAACTCCATGCGGCGTTCTTCATAAATTTGGTCACGAATATATCCGTAACCACCGGCATTATAGAGTGCTGTGCTTTGGTTGATGGTGTTCACTTGCGCTTTTTGCTTGTTGAGCCATTCAAGGGCTGCTGCACCATTGCCACATTCGTTATATGCCTCGGCATACATCAAGACTACATCGGCAAAACGCAATACACGGCGGTTCTTACCATTGTCTCCGCCATACTGCGGACGCTCTTTCACCGGTGTGTACCATTTAAGCGACACATACCTGCCCGAACCACATTCACACAAATCATTGTCGGGAGTGTATTGCTGGTGGCCAAGTACAAACTGGCGGCGTGTATCGGTTCCGAAAATATCGGTAAGTATCGATGTCGTGGAATATATCACGGGCGATGTTGAATACATATCATCGAAGATATAACCGCCCTCATTGGTATCACCTTCAGTTCCATCGGCCGACTCCTTAAACACCACTTCAAATATCGAACCGCTGCAAAATTCGCCCTCTTGGAACCATTGGTCGATATATGAAATGGGCGTACCGTAATAGCTGGTATATGCCAATGAATATGTATTGCTGAGTTGCGGCAACGGTTCTTGCGGAGTTTCATACGGGTCGGTTGCACTGTTCAGCTCTTGCGGTTTGAACCACAACCGCTTCCTGAGAGTTTCCCAATCCTCGCCTTGCGATCCGTCATATTTCAAGATGTCGCTATATGTCATTGTGGCTCCTTCAATGAAATATTGCCCCAATTTCACCATCTCTTCCCATTTTTCCGATGGGATGCCCGGAGTGGCTTCATACATGAGCACCTTCATCAGCAATGCCACGACAGCACCGCAACCGGCCTTGCCACACTCCTCTCCGTTGAAACGTGCAGGAAGCATGATTGCAGCCTCACGCAAGTCTTTCTCGATGTAGGCATAACATTCTTCTTTGGAACTCCTTGGAACCACAAGTTTCTCCACATCTTCTACCTCGGGACGAATGGGCACACCGCCAAACGTTCTCACAAGATTGAAATAAAAGTATGCACGCAAAAACTTTGCTTGCCCCAATATTTCGCGTATTTCCTGATATTCAGAATATTGGTTGGTCGTCAACCTCACCTTGTGGGCATTGGCGATTACCTCGTTTGCCCTGTGAATGCCACGGTAATACACTTCCCAACGATCAAGTATCAACGTATTGGAAGTATTAAACCTGAAGTTAACCAATTGTCCCATTTGGCTCGAAGTTCCTTCGTCCGAGCCTTTGACATCATCGGCCGTTGCATCGCCAAATCGCCAATCGCTGTCGTTGAGATCATCGGATTGCAATACATCATAGACGGCATCGAGTGCCGATTGCAACTTATATCTCGTATCATAATATTCTTCCGAAGTGGTATTACCCTGCACCTCCTTGTCAAGGAAATCGCTGCAACTTGCAAATAGCGGCAACACCAAAACGAAAATTCCTATTTTGAACAATTTATTTGTCATCGTCTGTATATTTTGCATTATTATAACCCTATCTTAAGTCCTATCGTGAAAGTACGGGCTTGCGGATAGTTTCCGTGATCGACTCCCATATTGATATTATTGCTTTCAGTTCCTATCACTTTACCCACTTCAGGGTCAAGGCCCGAATAGCCTGTAAACGTGAGCAAATTGTATGCACTCAACGAAACCGAACAATTCGACAATTTCCATTTGGAAATAAGTTTCTTGGGCAGATTGTAGGTGAGACGCAGCTCCTTCAGGCGAACGTAGGAACCATCTTCGACATAGAAGTCCGATGCCCGGAAATTACGCGGTGTGTCCGAAGGGTCAAGATCAGGCACGTCTCCATTGAGATTGAGCGGATAATAAGCCCGGTCTTCCTGCAATTGCCCCGACCAGTGGCGGACAGCCGCATCGGCGGCAAGGTTACCTTGCGCACCGTTATACAAATAGAAGTTCATGACATTGAATATCTCGTTTCCGGCCTGACCCTGGAAGAACATATACAAATCAAAATCTCCATAACTCATCGTAATTGGCAAGCCAAATACAATATCGGGCAGAGGCGAACCAAGGAAAGTGCGGTCTTCGGCAGTAATCCTGTTATCGCCATTAAGATCCTTGAAACGGAAGTCTCCGGGACGTGTCGATTGATCAGTTGCATTCTTGCCGGGTTCATACTGCGCACTATGCATCACTTCTTCATAAGAGTTGAATATGCCATCGGTCACATAACCATAGAAGCTGCCTATAGGGCGGCCCACCTCGGTCTTGGTAACATAATCTATAATGCTGCCTTCGCTAAGGTATGCGCCATAAACAGGTTCGTTTCCTGTACCCAGGCCTGTAACCTCGTTCTTTATCCACGAAATATTGAAACCAACCTCGAAACTGAATTTATTAATCGTCTTCTTATAACTGCCGTTAAATTCAAGACCCCAGTTACGCACTTCACCGGCATTCACCATAGGGTCGCTTTCAAGTCCGGCCGAGGCTACGGTTGGCACTTCAAGCAAAATGTCAGATGTACGCTTGTCGAAATATTCGATTGTGAAATTAAGGCTGTTCTTCATGAAACCAAGGTCAAGGCCGACGTTGTAGGTCTTTGTCTTTTCCCATGAAATGTCGGGATTGCCTATGGTGGTGGAAGCCGCACCGGGGAAAAGCACATGATTACCTATACCAAACGGATAGTTATACTGGTTATATACAATGGTGTACCTCGACAATTCATCGATACGGTTGTTACCAAGAATACCCCAACCGGCACGCAACTTACCCATGCTCAGCCAGTCAACACCTTCCATAAACGCCTCGTTAGAGAATTTCCATCCGAGCGAAACCGACGGGAACACACCCCAACGATTGTCTTTCGAGAAAATAGAAGAAGCATCGGCACGCACGTTAGCCTGCAACAAATAGCGGTCATAAAGGTCATAGTTCAAGCGACCTATGAAACCCACGGCAGTCCACTGCTCAAGCAATCCGTAAGCCTCGGCACCTGTATAGCCGCTCGACAAATAATGATAAT
The DNA here is from genome assembly GCA_949289215.1 of uncultured Bacteroidales bacterium. Lineage (GTDB taxonomy): Bacteria > Bacteroidota > Bacteroidia > Bacteroidales > Muribaculaceae > Avimuribaculum. The sequence goes on from CASENC010000042.1 coordinate 84,992, forward strand.
TGTCATCATTACTCGGGGTACCACGCTTGTAACTTTCGGTCCAATCATATTTATAACCCTCGGCCGTCTGTCCGGCAAGCACCGTAATGCTGTGAACTTTGTTACTCCAGTTAAATGTCAACAGGTTGTTTATTTCCCATTTGTTGGTATTACCATGTTTTTCATAATAGCGCGATACATCGCTCGGTATTGTGAAATCGGTATCAAGTTTGTTAACCTCCCAAAAGTTGCTTTCATCCTCAGGCTCTACGTAATACGACACCTTGAACTGATAATTAAGCCATTTGAATATATCGGCATCGAGAGTGAGGTTCAAGTCGAAACGGTCGGAAGTTATATTTTGGTGATCGCGGTTGATAAGGGCAAGAGGGTTATCGCCATTCCAATAGCCTACCGAATTATAAGTATATTGCAACGGGCTCCATGAAAGTGCAGACTTCAACACACTTGCCGATCCTTCGGCCACCGGGTCTCGATCTTCATTGACGTATGCCATGTTGGCTGTCACGTGCAACCATTTTGCAAGTTCGGTACTGACATTGAGGCGGGCATTGAAACGTCTGTAATCCGATGTTTTTACAATACCCGTTTCCTTATAATAACTCGTGCTGAGCATATATTTCACCCTCTCGTTGCCACCCGACACCGACAAGTTATATTGCTGCTTTATACCGGTCTGCTTTACGGCATCCCACCAATTACCCGGCGAATTTTGACGAATGGTGTCAAGGCGGTGATACTTATAATCATCGAAATAATAATTGCCTGCGGCATCTTTTGAATAATATAACCGCCCGTCGGCCGAATATTGCGACAGTCCGTCCATGTAATCACGAGCCAGCGCATATTCTTCAAGGTTCATCACATCAACTTCTTTCCAAGGAGTAGAAAAGCCCACATAACTGTCAAACGAAATGCGTGTCTTCCCTTCTTCTCCCTGCTTGGTTGTAATCGACACCACACCATTGGCGGCACGTGCGCCATACACGGCACTCGATGCTGCATCCTTGAATATTTCCACATTGGCAATATCATTGGGATTTATGTAATCGATATTGTCAACAATAAATCCATCCACTACATAAAGCGGATCAGAGTCGTTGATAGTTCCCACACCGCGAATTTGGATAGTGGTCTTGCTGCCCGGCGAACCGGTATTTTGTATGACACTCACACCGGCAGCCTTCCCTTGCAAGGCTTGCAAAGCCGATGAAACCGGCACATCGTTGACATCCTTTCCCGAAACCGACGATATTGAACCGGTAATATCACTTTTGCGCTGTACACCGTAACCTATAACTACAAGCTCGTCAAGTTCCTCGCTTGTCGAAACCATCAGCACCGTTATGTCACGCTCTCCTTTTAATTCCACATCTTGTGACAAATAACCTACGTAAGAAAATGAAAGCGAGGAATTAGGATCGGCCAAGATGTTGAACCTGCCGTTAACGTCGGTCATGGTTCCGCGGGAAGAACCTTTGACCATGACTGAAACTCCGATAAGAGGTTCTTCCGTTGTTTCGTCAAGCACTGTTCCTGTAATGGTCACATTTTGGGCTGCCGAGGGAAACACAGCCACCAATGCAGCCACCAATGCAAATAGTATTCTGTTTAATTTAAGCATTTACTTGGGATTTTAGTTCAATAAAAACCATAAGTTCCTAAATAATACGCAATAAGATATTTTTAAAACAATGGCGCTTCACCATATTGCTGCCCGGCAAAGCGCCATTGCAAATTTCCATCTACAGTGTATTATTTCTTAATCAGGCGAGAAGTGTAGGTAATGCCATTATCTGCCTTAACCACCACTTGATATATACCTGCAACAAGTGCAGAAACGTCAACACGATTACCATCGACATTTGCGCAAGACAATACCACGCGACCCGAAATATCATAAATCGTGACAGCATCAACATTGCCGGCCAACTTGATGTTGAACGAGGTTGATGCCGGGTTAGGATAAATCATGTCCGATGCATTACTGTCGGCAGCCACGTTGTCAACCCCTACGCCCATTTCGGCGCGAGTGCGGTATTCCGGTTCAAGATTGTCGGTTTCGGTCTCGGGATCAAAATCCGGTTTACGGTAATGATACACATATATTTGCTTAGCGGCATTGTTGGTGGTGAAAATCAAGTTACCGCCAAGGTTTCGCAACGAATGTATCTGGTCGCCGTCGGGGAACAAGTTGGTCACACGAACCGGGAATTGTTCCTTATTGTCGATACGGAACAACTTTGTGGCATATTCGGGAAGTTCGGTACTTTCATTCCACCAGTAAAGGCTGCCCGAAACCACAGTAAGTTCTTTCACCCAGTTGCAAAGCACGCCCGGAGCCAAATCTGATTGCATATAAACCTGTTCACCGTCGGTATAATGCAATTCACCACCCTTGTTGCTTTCGATAGTGGCATCGGTTCCTGAATTTGCACAGAACATATACACGCCATCAAATACCACGCCCGGGTCGGGGAAACTGCTGAAATCAATCGACGGCGTAGTGGTCAAAATGTCAAACATCTTGAAATCGCCCAATTCACAATTTGTGCAAGCCAATTCGTTGCCAATGGTTATATCATGAGAGCGGAAGTAAAATTTACCATTATAAGGTTCGGCTCCCACAAAAGTAAGGTTACCACCATTACCATTGCCACTTTCGGCAAAAGTCGGGTTGGAATCATATATTTGATATGTACCCTCGGGTGTTCCGTCGCTTGCCCACGGTTCATTGCCGCTCTCGGTTGTCCATGCCTTGAAGAACAATTTTTCATTATAGAAATTTGCCATATGGTCGATAGCCGGGTCACCCGTGCCTAATGCAGTCTCCTCAAGGTTTATGTCTTTCACAAACTTGGTTCCCTCACGAGTACCGTCGGTTACCCACAATTCGGCACCCATGGTTCCGTCAAGATCGTCGGCTTTAAAGAATACCTTGCGGCCGACACGCACGTAGGGTGCCCAACGCTCGGCATTATTGTCGCGACCTGGATAACTCATTTGGCACTCGTAAATGCGCTCGGTACCATCTTCGGTGCCATCGCTCACCCACAACCATTTTTGCGGAGTTGAACCATATGTGGAACTTTCAAAATCTTCGGCGGCAAATATGAATTTAGTTTCATTCACCTGCGTAAAACCCAGCGGCGACGAATCGCCCACTTCATTTACATCCTTAACCATGTAAGTTCCTTCTTCGGTACCGTCCGAGATCCACAGTTCAATGCCATAATCATCGGTATATGCCGAGAATACCACTTTATCATTAAATCGCGTAAGGTAACTTACATTTGAAGTACTGGCTCCGGGTACAATGTCCTTTACCATGTGCGTTCCTGCGGCAGTACCGTCGGTTACCCACAATTCTTCCCCATGTTCGCTATCGGTAGCAGCGAAAAAAGCATAATACCCTTTTTCGGGAGAACCGGCCACAACCAGGTTTTTATCTTTTTGAGGCTTACGCTCGGTGCTGATATTGGCAGTAACACCATCGGGCAGCAAAGCCACAAGCTCTCCTCCGGCCTCGGGAGTTTGAGCAAGCATCGATCCACATGTGAGGAACAATGCAGTTGTCAACAAATAGTTTAAATGTTTCATGTGATTTGTTTTAAATGTTAATGTTAATAATATGGTAGTTATCAATGCTTTTTCTTACTCTCTTTTAACATCAATTCCACTTCTTTCTTGGCTTGCTCACGCGATTTTGTAAAAATCTTGTATATCCTTGCCATATCGAATTTGGGGTAACGGTCATAAGTATATATACCGTTTTTCTCAAGTTCCACATCCACAAGTTGCGTAAAGCAGAAACCATCTATATGATCCAAACTGAGTATTACATTCACTTGTTTTTCAAGCCTTTCATAAAATTCATCGATGGTGCGCGGTGCTTGTCCGTACCCCCAAAAGTCGTTGCTTGTTCCAACTTCGGGTGCATTCATCTCCTTCACCCAACGTATTCCGCCGAACTCATCGATCATATACACCTCGCCTCGGTAAGGCTGGCTCTCGTGCGGACGGTTGACATAAGGATACCCGTTGGCATTAAGTTTCAACTGCTCATACAGTGCAACAGGATCTTGCACATAGGTATGCTCCGAGTAAATGTCGGTGAGCCGTGCGTGATCACCTCCACTGGCAGTAACAACAGGACGAGTACGGTCGAGCCTGTGAGTTATGAGATACAGGTCATCGGTAAGACGTGCACGCTGGCCGTCAATGTCGTCTTTTCGTGACTCGTTGAGCGGCGACCATGCCACAAGCGACGGTGAATTATAATCACGCATGACACACTCTTCCCACTCGGTTATCATGTTGCGGGCGGCAACAGGGCTGCACCAATCCATGCCCCAACTTGCCGATTCTCCCCACACAAGGTATCCAAGCTTATCGGCCCAGTACAGATAACGCTGCTCAAACACTTTTTGATGCAGGCGTGCTCCATTAAAACCTGCCTGCTTGCCAAGTTCTATGTCTCTACGCAAAGCCGAATCGCTCGGAGCCGTCCACTGACCATCGGGATAATATCCCTGGTCAAGCACAAGCCGCTGATAATAATGCTCATTGTTCAAATAAAATTTTGTTCCTCGCAATTCCACTTTACGCATTCCAGCATATGAAGTTACCTTGTCAATCTCATTCCCATTCTTATCCAGTACGATAAATTCCACATCATATAGAAATGGATGCTCGGGCGACCATGTTTTTACATCATCGATACCTAAATTTGCAACAACATTATTGCTCGCGGCCAATGTCGCTGATGAAATCTCTTTGCCATTATCGAGCAATCTCACTTTAAACTGTGCAGCAATGCCCGCGTCGAAAAATTCAGGTTCAAAAACAAATTGTGAATTATCAAGATCGGGAGTTATGCGGCAACTTTTCAATCCTCCGTTTTCAACGGCTTCAAGCCACACCGTTTGCCAAATTCCGGTGACACGGGTATAAAAGGCATTATATGACTCAAGTCGTCTCGATTGCTTGCCGGCAGTTTGCATCATTGAGCGTAAATCATCTTCTACATATACTACAAGATCGTTATCACCGGCACCGACATACGGAGCTATATCAACGGCAAAAGATGACGACCCACCGTAATGAACCATAACCTCTTTACCGTTGACATATATGACCGATTTATAATCGATACCTCCGAAATTAAGCATAATATGGCCGCCTATCCAGTTATCGGGAATATTTATGGTGCGATGATACCACATCGCATTTATAAAATCATTGTAGCCTACCCCCGACAATTTGCTTTCGGGGCAGAACGGTACGATAATATCTTCACTGAAACCTTTTGAGGATTGGAAATCACGTTCACTTCCACTTCGGGCAAAATCAAGTTCATAACTCCATTTCCCATTCAAGTTTATCCACTCGCTGCGCTCAAATTGCGGACGTGGATACTCGGAACGCGGTATTTCCGATGCTCGTACTGTACAATACGAAAAAACACATGATATAATCGCTGTTAAAATATAGCTTCTCCTCATTTCATTATTTATTATTGGTTTATATTAGAGTATGTTTTGACTATGGCAAAAGTAGATTACTTCCATCTTAGAGGCAGGTAAAAATGTTTCTGAAAACAGCAATTTTGTTTAATTGAACATGTGTACATTGGAAACCCATATCACCATCCAGCCCAATCTCTTAATTTCTAAGCCATTACCATACAGGTGGTGATACATCGCCCCCAATCAACGGCCACGTGCCGCATTGTCCGATTATACCACCCCACCCGTCATTACAGCATGATTGAATGTTACCGAAACTTACTTTTTAATCAAGCGCGATGTGTAAATCGCTCCGTCTTCGGCATATATTACTACTTCATAAATACCTTTTGACAATTGTTCCACATTTACGGTTTTGCCTTCAAGCCCCGTTTGTGAAACCACCATGCGCCCTGCAATATCATAAATTACAACCTGTTTTACATCACAGTCTGCCTTTATGTTGAACGATGTTGTGGCAGGGTTAGGATAAATCACATCCGATGCTTTACCGGCCGATACATTCTCAACAGCCGACAAGCCCATCTCGGCACGAGTGCGATATTCGGGTTCAAGATTATCGGTTTCGGTCTCGGGATCAAAACCAGGTTTGCGGTAATGGTAGCAATAAATTTGGGCTACTGCATTTTCTGTGGCAAAAATCAAGTCCCCGCCCAAGTTTCGCAACGAGTGGATTTGGTCGCCGTCGGGGAAAAGGTTGGTTACACGCACGGGGAACTCATCTTTGCTGTTAATCCTGAATAGCTTGGTTTTGTATTCTGTAATTTGGTCACTTTCATTCCACCAATAAAGACTGCCCGATGCTACAGTAAGTTCCTTAACCCAGTTGCATTGTATGCCTGGAGCCATGTTAGACTGCAAATACACTTTTTCTCCATCGGTATAGTGCAATTCGCCTCCATAATTGGTTGGAATGGTGGGGTCTTCACCCGAGTTTGCACAGAACATATAAACTCCGTCAAACTCCACACCGGGGTCGGGGAAACTGTTGTTGCTGCTCGTCGGCACATTCACGTTAATGTCAAAAGCCCTGAAATTGCCTTGTTCACAATCAGTGCAACCAAGCTCGCTGCCAAATTCATTGGTTTTGCAGCGGAAATAAAATTTACCTTTGTACGGGGCCGAACCAACCATTGTCAAATTTCCGCCTTGCCCTTTTCCGTTTTCATCCTTGGTAGGAACGCAATCATATATCTGATATGTGCCCTCGGGTGTACCGTCGCTTGCCCACGGTTCATTACCGCTTTCAAGTGTGTGAGCCTTGAAAAACAGTTTTTCATTATAAAAATTGGCAAGATGGTCGAGCGAAGATCCTGCCGTTCCCGTTTCAAGCGGCTCGGTGTTTATGTCCTTCAGGAATATGGTTCCTTCGGTAGTACCGTCGGTAACCCACAACTCTTCTCCGGTGGTTCCATCAACATTGTCGGCCTTGAAGAACACTTTCCGCCCCACTCTGACAAACGGCCACCACATCATCGAGCCATGAGTGCTGCCCGGATACCTTACGTCACACTTGTCGCATATAAGCTGTGTGCCCTCTTCGGTACCATCACTCACCCACAACCACCATTGTGCCCCACGTTCGGCCATTTGGCTATCGTAATTTTGTGCGGCAAAAATAAATTGATTCTCGTTTACCTGGGTAAAACCGCGTGGATTGGAATCACCCAGCTCATTAACATCTTTTACCAAATGTGTTCCCTCTTCGGTACCGTCCGAAATCCACAAGTCGGTACCATAATCATCGGTATATGCCGAGAACACTACCTTGTCGTTAAAACGGGCCAGGTAGCACACGTTTGAACTCGCCGACCCGGGAATAATATCCTTTACAAGATATGTTCCGGCTTCGGTTCCATCAGTCGCCCACAGTTCCTCTCCATGCTCATTATCGGTGGCTGCAAAAAATGCAAGATAACCTTTTTCGGGCGAACCTGCCACTACCAAATTTTTCTCCTTAAAAGGACGGCGTTCTGTGCCGATGTTGGCTTTTACTCCATCGGGAAGTAACGCGCGCAATTCGCCTCCGGCTTCAGGAGTCTGAGCCTGCATTGCTCCTGCAAGAGCAAATAACATGATGCCAAGTAAAAAATTTTTTCTCATTTCCGTTGTTGATTTTAATGTTAGTTAATGGTACAATAAAAAAAGTTGATCAACATTTATCGTATTGCAAAATTAAAAGAGAAACCATACGACAACAAGTAAGATTGTCTAACAAACGGGTAAAATTGTATTTGTAACCAACTTGTCATACCTGTAACAAATCTGTTAACAGGCATCTCAATCATCTATAGCACACTTTTTTATCGACCAATAAACAAGCTAATCATAATTACCCGCGCACATATTGCATTGTTTTTGCATAACCGAAATGCGAGTGACACGTTGCAACCGCTTAAAAACTCCCACTCTCGGCAATAAAAATATACTGCGGCAAAATTTAGCACATAATTGCCGTCCGTTAAAATAAAATTCAGTATATTTGTATGTTTAATTTATAGAGACTTAATTCTTGACAGCCTTGCTGGAAACTAATATATACTAAACGTTATTATATTTTTATTATGGCAGAAAACAAAGAAAAATTGTTCGACAAATTTCCTCCTGTTTCTACCGAGGAATGGAGAGCCAAAGTCGAAACCGACTTGAAAGGTGCCGACTTCCAAAAAAAATTAGTTTGGCGAACAAACGAAGGGTTCAACGTACAACCCATGTACCGTGCCGAGGACATAAAGGACTTGAAGACCACCGACTCGCTGCCGGGTGAATATCCCTACATCCGCGGTACACGCACCGACAACCACTGGTACATACGCCAGGAAATCACCGTTGCCGACTGCGCCGAGGCTAACGCAAAAGCCCACGAAATACTCGGCAAAGGGGTGACTTCGCTTGGCTTCAGGTTGAAGAAAAACGTGATTGCCGACGGCTTCATTGCAACATTGCTCAACGGCATCAAGCTTGATGCAACCGAAGTGAACATCACTTGCTGCCCGTCGTGCGCACTTGAAGCAGCCAAGGCACTCGTTGATTACTTGAAAGCAAACAATGCCACCGAGACATTCCGCGGCTCGATTGGCTTCAATCCGTTCAAGCGACTGCTCAAGCACGGTATCGACTTCCCACAAGATGTGAAAGCCGTCGCTGCCGAACTGGTGAAGACTGTGGCCGAAGTAAAAAACTTGCGGGTACTTGCCGTTGACTCGGCCATGCTAAGCAATGCAGGTGCCTACATCTACCAAGAACTCGGCTACGCACTGGCCTGGGGCAACGAGTGGATGGGTATGCTTACCGATGCCGGCATAGAACCCGACGAGGCCGGACGCCGCATCAAGTTCGACATGGGCATTTCTTCAAACTACTTTATGGAAATTGCCAAATTCCGCGCCGCACGTATGCTGTGGGCACAAATCGTCAAGCAATACGCACCCAAGTGCGACTGTGCTTGCAAGATGAATGTCCATGCCACGACATCGGAATTCAACCAAACCATCTATGACGCTTATGTCAACCTGCTCCGCTCGCAAACCGAGTCGATGTCGGCAGCAATCGCCGGTGTAGATTCGATAACGGTGACTCCGTTTGACAAGCAATACAAGACTCCCGACGACTTCTCGGAACGCCTTGCCCGCAACCAGCAATTGTTGCTCAAGGAAGAAAGCCACCTCGACCGCATCGTCGATCCTGCCGGAGGCTCTTACTATGTGGAAACACTTACTGTCTCCATTGCCAATGAGGCTTGGAAACTGTTCCTCGAAGTTGAAGACAACGGCGGCTTCTACAATCAATTAAAAGCCGGTGCAGTACAAAAAGCAATCAATGAAACTTGCGACAAGCGCCATGCCGATGTTGCACGCCGCAAAGAATCGTTGCTTGGAACCAACCAATTCCCCAACTTCAACGAAATGGCTGCCGACAAGATTGAAACCGAAGGCTGCTGCGGCAAGAGCTGCGGTTGCAGCCATGACGAAAACGGCACAGCAGTTGAAGCCCTGCGTGGCACACGTGCTGCAAGCGACTTCGAGGCATTGCGTCTTGAAACCGAGCGTTCGGGCAAGCGCCCCAAAGTGTTCATGCTCACCATCGGCAACCTTGCAATGCGCATAGCCCGCTCGCAATTCTCATCTAACTTCTTTGCTTGCGCCGGTTATGAAATCATCGACAACCTTGGTTTCGATACCGTGCAACAAGGCATAGATGCAGCAATGGAAAAGAAAGCCGACATCGTGGTTCTCTGTTCAAGCGACGACGAATATGCGACTCTCGCTCCCGAGGCATTCAAGGCTCTCGACGGCCGCGCCGAATTTGTTGTGGCCGGAAACCCGGCTTGCGCCGACGACCTCACCAAGGAAGGTATCACACAATTCATCCACGTTCGCAGCAACGTTCTCGACACTTTGAAGGCTTTTAACGCTAAACTATTAAAGTAAGACACAAGTATGAGACCTAATTTCAAAAATATAGATATAGCAAATGAAGCCTTCAACGTAAAGCATAACGCTCTTGCCGAAGGCGAAAAATGGATTACTCCCGAGCTTATCCCTGTTAAGCCCATATATACCAAGCAAGATCTCGAAGGGCTTGAACACCTCAACTACGTGGCCGGTATTCCACCCTACCTGCGCGGCCCGTATAGCTGTATGTATGCCCTGCGTCCCTGGACAATACGCCAGTATGCAGGCTTCTCAACGGCAGCCGAATCCAATGCTTTCTACCGTCGCAATCTTGCTTCGGGGCAAAAGGGTTTGTCGGTGGCATTCGACCTTCCCACTCACCGTGGATACAACGCCGACAATCCACGTGTCGTAGGCGACGTGGGCAAGGCAGGTGTATCGATATGCTCGCTCGACGACATGAAGGTACTTTTCGATGGTATCCCATTGAACAAGATGTCGGTGTCTATGACCATGAACGGTGCCGTGCTCCCCATCCTTGCATTCTACATCAATGCAGGGCTTGAACAAGGCGCAAAACTCGAAGAAATGGCCGGAACCATACAGAACGACATCCTCAAGGAATTTATGGTGCGCAACACATATATATATCCGCCTAAATTCTCGATGAAGATCATCGCCGACATCTTTGAATACACTTCACAAAATATGCCCAAATTCAACTCGATTTCAATCTCGGGTTACCATATGCAGGAAGCCGGTGCAACAGCCGACATAGAACTTGCCTACACTCTTGCCGACGGTCTTGAATACATCCGCGCCGGTATCAATGCAGGTATGTCGATCGATGCTTTCGCTCCGCGCCTTTCATTCTTCTGGGCCATCGGCATGAACTTCTTCATGGAAATTGCCAAGATGAGGGCTGCACGTATGCTGTGGGCAAAGATTGTAAAGGAATTCGGCCCGACCAATCCCAAGTCGCTCGCATTGCGTACGCACTGCCAAACTTCAGGCTGGTCGCTCACCGAGCAAGACCCGTTCAACAATGTCGGCCGTACTTGCATCGAGGCAATGGGCGCAGCACTGGGACACACTCAGTCGCTCCACACCAACGCACTCGACGAGGCCATCGCTTTGCCAACCGACTTCTCGGCTCGTATCGCCCGTAATACGCAAATCTACATCCAAGAAGAAACCTATGTCACCAAGGAAATCGACCCATGGGCAGGTTCTTACTATGTGGAAGCTCTTACCAACGAGATTGCCCACAAGGCTTGGGAACACATCCAAGAGATAGAAAAACTGGGCGGCATGGCAAAGGCTATCGAAACAGGTATTCCGAAGATGCGCATCGAAGAAGCCGCAGCACGCACTCAGGCTCGCATCGACTCGGGCAACCAAACCATCGTCGGCGTGAACAAATACCGTTTGGAAAAAGAAGCTCCCATCGATATCCTCGAAATCGACAATACCGAGGTTCGCAAGGAACAAATCGAGCGGCTTGAACAACTCAAGGCCAACCGCGATGAAAAAGCCGTTGAAAAAGCTCTCGATGACATCACCCGTTGCGTGGAAACAGGCGAAGGCAACTTGCTCGACCTTGCTGTCAAAGCCGCAGCCGTGCGTGCATCGTTGGGTGAAATATCCGATGCCTGCGAGAAAATTGTAGGACGTTATAAAGCTGTAATTAAAACTATATCAGGCGTGTACTCAGCAGAAACAAAGAACGACCCGTACTTTGAAAAGGCAAAACAGATGACTGCCGAATTTGCCAAGAAAGAAGGTCGCCAACCGCGTATAATGATCGCAAAAATGGGTCAGGACGGCCATGACCGTGGCGCAAAGGTTGTTGCAACCGGATACGCCGATTGTGGTTTCGATGTTGACATGGGCCCGTTGTTCCAAACTCCGGCCGAAGCAGCCCGCCAGGCTGTTGAAAACGATGTTCACGTGCTTGGCGTTTCATCGTTGGCCGCAGGACACAAGACATTGATACCGCAAGTTATCGAGGAACTGAAGAAACTCGGCCGCGAAGATATCGTCATCATCGCCGGCGGTGTAATTCCGGTACAAGATTACGACTTCCTGTATAAAGCAGGTGTTGCCGCAATCTTCGGTCCCGGCAGTTCCATCACAAAGGCTGCTTGCGAAATAATGGAAATCCTCAATAACACCGAGGAATAATCCACATTCTTAAACCACAGAAAATGGGAGCCTCTCTTTACGGCTCCCATTTTTATTTTCGGCAGATGCCATTTTCGGCAAATTGCATATGGTGCAAAAAGTGGTTATGACTGGGAAGTGTCGATGAGCTGCTTGCCCTCGCAGCGGAAAACGCGGCCGGGGAAGCCTTCTATCAGCTGCAAGTTATGAGTGGCCATGATTACTGCAGTACCGTTTTCCGAGATTTCATAAAGTAACGACACGATTTGCCGCCCGGTTTCCGGGTCAAGGTTGCCTGTCGGCTCGTCGGCAAGCACAAGTTCGGGGCGGTTAAGTAATGCACGGGCAATCACTATTCGCTGTTGTTCTCCGCCTGATAATTCATGGGGCATTTTGTATGACTTGTTTCCCATGCCCACGCTGTTAAGCACTTCTTCAATCCGGTCGTTGATTTCGCCACGTCCTTTCCATCCGGTAGCCTGCAACACAAATTTTAGGTTGTCATATACCGAGCGGTCGGTAAGCAATTGGAAGTCTTGAAACACTATTCCTATTTTGCGCCTTAGCATGGGAATGTCGCGGCGTCTTATGGCTGTCAAGTCATAGTCAAGTACGGTGGCTTCACCTTCGGGAATCGGTATTTCGGCATACATCGACTTGAGCAAGCTGCTTTTGCCGCTGCCGACACGACCCACCAAATAAGAAAACTCACCCTTGCCGATGCAGAAAGTCACATTTTTCAGCACCACTAATTCTTTTCGTAATATTTCTACGTGTTTGTAATCAACAATTTTTGTCATAGTCGGCTTTCTTTTTATTGTGCCTGTGATACAAGGCTTCGGCAAGGTCTTCGATGCGGCGGCCTTTTGCCGTAAGCAGCACTATAAGGTGATAAAGCAAGTCGGCACCTTCATACACCAATCGTCCGTCGGTGCCGTTGGTAGCTTCGATTACGGTTTCCACGGCTTCTTCGCCCACTTTTTGTGCCATGCTGTTAATTCCGGCTTGGAACAGAGACGTTGTATATGACCCTTCGGGCATATCTTCGTGCCGCTTGATTATAAAATCCTGCAAAATGCTCAGGAACTCAATGCCCGGTTCGTTATCATTCCCAAAACAAGTGCCTGTGCCGCGGTGGCATACCGGTCCGTCAGGTTCGACTTTTATAAGCAGGGTATCTTCGTCACAATCTTTTTCTATCGAAACCACGTGCAAGTAGTTGCCGCTTGTTTCCCCTTTGGTCCACAGGCGTTTTTTTGTGCGGCTGAAAAAAGTCACTTTGCCGGTTTCTACCGTAGTCCTATAAGCCTCTTCGTTCATGAATCCAAGCATAAGCACATTCTTGGTGTGTGCATCTTGTATGATTGCCGGAACAAGCCCGCCCATTTTGTCGAAATCCAATGCCATCTTCGTTGCTTTTTAAAGTATATTGCAAAGATATATTTTTCCGCCGAAATGGCAATCTGCGCATCGGTTTAAAAATTGCAATAAACGGATGGAGTGGTTTACAACAGGAAATTTTTCTCCAGGCTTTTAAGCGGGGTAGGGGGATGAAAGTGTAAATCAATCGTTGCCATTATCGAGACGCGGCAGTGCCATGTCTCTACAATATCAATGTCGGAATTTTAATACACCTACATGACAGAGCGTTACGTTAGATTTAGGTTCTTCCCTATTGTAACTTGTTTGAGATATTCTTGTTTAGTCATTGTCAATCTTTCTTTGATATTTTCAGCCATTCTTCTTTCGTCATCCGCATGAAATGCTCTGTGCGGACATCGCCAAGCGGAGATGTTTTGCCTTCTTCCGTGTGATGGAAACTGAAACCACACTTCTCCATCACCCTGCGAGACTTTACGTTACCGTCATAGTACCCGCACCAGACGGCAGTTATTCCCAAATCGTTAAAACATCTTTTCAGCAGACAACGCACGGCTTCGGGTATCAGTCCTTGCCCCCAATAAGGCACGCCTATCCAATATCCTATTTCCGCCTCGCCCGGTTGCATTTCAGCACTGTGCAAACCGTTTCCGAACATGATTCCCACACTGCCTACCGGTTCGTCAGTTGCTTTCAATACAACTGCATACGTTTCGGGAGAAGCAAATACAGTGCGGATTATGTTTAAACTATCTTCCACAGAAGTGTGAGGCGGCCATCCTGCAATAGGGCCGATTGCCGGATCTTGGGCATATTTATATAACGACTCGGCATCGGATTCTTGCCAAGGGCGCAATATAAGTCGGTCTGTGACTATTTTTTTAATCATTGTCTGTGTCCAAATTCTGGAGTGAAAAATTTGCCATTTATTCAATAAGGTGGCTTCCGCGCCAATATATAAATTGGAGTCATTTCATTTACAAAAATAGGGGATTTTTTGATAATCTTCTATCTTCTAATGTTATTATTCGCTTTTCCTGTTCTTATCCACTTTGCCCAACTTTCGCGATTTTCTTTTAACTTCTTAATTCTTAATTTCTATTGCGCTAATCTGCCGAAATTCGTCGGATATTCTATGGATTTTTCTTATCTTTGTAATTGACACAAGCTGCAAAATTATTATGAACAAGAAAGAATATGCGCAGGCCAACAGAGACTGGTTGACCCGGAAAGCCGCCGAAGAAGATGTATTGCCGTTGGCGAAAGGTGTTTATTATAAAGTATTGGCATCGGGCGATGCCGAAGGGAAAACGCCATCGCCAAGAAGCGTTGTTTCGGTGCATTACACAGGAACGACAATCGACGGCAAGCAATTCGATAGCAGCCGTGGCGGTGTGCCGCTTGCCATAAGGCTCAACGAACTTATCGAAGGGTGGATTATCGCCATTGGCCGGATGCACATAGGCGACCGTTGGGAAGTATATATCCCTGCCGAAATGGGATATGGCAAGTTTTCCCAACCGGGCATTCCGGGAGGCTCGACACTTATATTTGACATTGAATTATTGGGTATTGCATAACATGACAAAAATCGGCTTATGATAAAAATTTATGGAATGGAAACTTGCCCCGATTGCACTCACGTAAAGGAACAAGTGAACGGTGACGGGCGGTATGAAATAATCGATATAGGCAGCCATGTGAGAAATTTAAAGGAATTTTTGCGCTTGCGCGACAGTAGCAGTGCATTTGACGAAGCTAAGAAAAACGGGGCTGTGGGCATTCCGTGTTTCGTGCTTGAAGACGGCACTGTCACTCTTTCGCCCGAAGATGCCGGGTTGCAATCGCGTCCATTGGAAACGGGTGCTGCTTGCAGCATCGACGGAACAGGGTGTTGATTATGTCGCAGCTTATGGAAACGGGAGATAAAAAGCGTTGCCGGTGGTGTAATTTGTCGAATATGGTATATGTTGACTACCATGACCACGAATGGGGAATGCCGGTGCATGATGATACCCGCCTGTTTGAAATGCTTTTGCTTGAGAGTTTTCAGGCCGGACTTTCGTGGGAATGTATATTAAACAAGCGGGAGGCATTCCGCAAGGCTTTTGATGGTTTCGATTTCGAGAAAATTGCCTGTTACAATGACGATAAAATCAAATCGCTATTATGCGACAAAGGGATTGTGCGCAACCGGTTGAAGATAAATGCAGCCATTGCCAATGCACGGATATTCATCGATATACGCCGCGAGTATGGCTCATTTGACAGTTTTATTTGGCATTTTTCGGGAAGAAAAACCCTTTTTGAGGTAGGCCGCAGCACCTCGCCGCTATCTGATGCGATTTCAAAAGACCTTTATCGCCGAGGAATGAAATTCGTGGGCAGTACCATTATATATTCTTACCTGCAAGCAATCGGTATAATCAATTCGCATGAAAAAGAATGTTGGCTATACCGGAAACATAGTGAGGCGCAACATGAAAATAACATCATTGGTTGAAAACACAAGCTGCAAAGGGCTTCCTGTGGAACACGGGCTCAGCCTGCATATAAAATTGAACGACGGGCGGCAGATTTTATTCGATATGGGACAGCATAACCTGTTTGTGGGTAATGCCGAAAGGCTTGGCATCAATCTACCGGCAATTGATGTCGCAGTGGTTTCGCACGGACATTACGACCATGGTGGCGGATTGGGGAAGTTCCTCAAAATAAACAGTCATGCAACGGTATATGTGAACCGCCATGCTTTTGAGCCACATTATTCATTGCGTGACAATGGTTTGACTTATATAGGACTGGATCAAAGTCTGAAGAATAACCGCAGGCTTGCGTTTTGTGACGAGGAGACAGGCATTGATGGCATTATACTTTTTTCAGGAGTCGGTAATAATTGCTTGTTCCCATCGGGTAACCGATTGTTATTTGGACCTGAAATGGACAAAAATGATGATTTCTGCCATGAACAAAGCATGATAGTGACCGAAGGTGATAAAACAGTTCTGTTTGCAGGTTGCGCCCATAGCGGCATAGTCAATATCATGCAGCGAGCAGAAAAGGTGGCCAAGCGCCAACTTACTCATGTTTTTGCCGGGATGCATCTTGTGAAAAGCGGCCTGTCCGAAGATGAGGAAAATACATTTATCGGGAGGCTGTCTGAAGAATTGCTCAAATATCACGATTGCCATTATTACACCATGCACTGTACCGGATTGCAGCAATACGGATTGCTGAAAAAGCACATGGGTTGTGCCATCGATTACATGAGTTGTGGCGAAATAGTGGAAATTTGAAATCTATCATGACTTTGGGGTAAAATATTGGTCTGAATTTCCAATAGAGACATTTTAATTTCCTCAAACAGTGTTGTTAAACATGTTTTCAAGATTTATGCGATATTATTTTTACTATTTAATCTTTTGATATATATTTGCAATAGCCAAAACTTTTAGGCTCATAAATAATAATAGTCTAAACAACTTAATATACATTAACTAAACAAATTCAATTTTAATTCCGGATGAAAAGAATTTACACTTTCGGCAACGGCAAAGCAGAGGGTCGTGCCGACATGAAGAATCTTCTCGGAGGAAAAGGCGCCAACCTGGCTGAGATGAACCTGATCGGCGTGCCTGTTCCACCGGGCTTTACTATTACCACCGAGGTTTGTACCGAATACAACGAACAAGGCAAGGATGCCATCGTTGCATTGATTAAAGACGATGTGGAAAAAGCCATCAACCACATTGAAGAACTTACCGGAAACAAATTCAACGACAGCGAGAACCCGTTGCTCGTGTCTGTTCGTTCGGGTGCAAGGGTTTCTATGCCGGGTATGATGGACACTGTCCTCAACCTTGGTATGAATGACCATGTGGTTGAAGCTCTCGCCCGCAAATCGGGCAACCCGCGTTTCGCATGGGACAGCTATCGCCGCTTTGTGCAAATGTATGGTGACGTTGTTCTCGGTATGAAGCCGAAGAATAAAACCGACATTGACCCGTTTGAAGAAGTAATGGACGGCGTTAAGGCTGAAAAAGGCGTTAAACTCGATACTGAACTTGATGTAGAAGACCTTAAGAAGCTTGTTAAACTGTTCAAGGCCGCAGTGCTCAATGCCACTGGTCACGATTTCCCCGAAAGCGCATGGGATCAATTGTGGGGTGCCATTTGTGCCGTATTTGACAGCTGGATGAACGAGCGTGCAATTCTTTATCGCCGCATGAACCAGATACCCGAAGAATGGGGCACTGCCGTTAACGTGCAGGCTATGGTTTATGGCAACATGGGCGAAACATCGGCAACAGGTGTTGCGTTTACTCGCGACGCAGCTACCGGTGAAGACATATTCAACGGTGAATACCTGATTAATGCCCAGGGTGAAGACGTGGTGGCCGGTGTACGCACTCCGCAACAAATCACTATCGAAGGTTCTCGCCGTTGGGCAAAATTGCAAGGCATAAGCGAAGAAGTTCGCGCCTCGAAATATCCTTCTCTTGAAGAATCGATGCCCGAATGTGCAAAAGAACTTATCGCTACACAACAAAAACTCGAAGATCACTACAAGGATATGCAAGACCTTGAATTTACTATCCAAAATGGTAAATTGTGGTTGTTGCAAACCCGTAACGGTAAGCGTACCGGTGCTGCTATGGTGAAGATTGCAATGGATATGCTTCGTGCCGGCATTATCGACGAAAAGACTGTGCTCCGCCGCATGGAACCGCAGAAACTCGACGAGTTGCTTCACCCGGTATTTGACAAGGCTGCTTTGCAGTCGGCCAAGACTGTGGCCAAGGGGTTGCCCGCATCGCCGGGTGCCGCTACAGGCCAAATCGTGTTCTTTGCCGATGATGCCGAGGCTTGGGCCGAACGCAAGAAGAAAGTAATCATGGTGCGCATGGAAACTTCTCCCGAAGACCTTCGCGGTATGACAAAGGCTCAAGGTATTCTTACGGCTCGCGGCGGTATGACTTCTCATGCGGCTGTTGTGGCTCGCGGTATGGGCAAGTGCTGCGTTTCGGGTGCAGGCGAAATTGAAGTCGATTACAAGGCTCGCACCGTGACAATGGGCGGAAAAGTGTTTAAAGAAGGTGATTGGATTTCGCTTGACGGTAGCACCGGCGACGTGTATGAAGGACTGGTTTCGACTGTCGATGCCGAACTTTCGGGCGACTTCGCCGCAATCATGAACCTTGCCGACAAATATACCAACGTGTTTGTACGCACCAACGCCGACACCCCGCGCGATGCTTCGGTGGCTCGCAAGTTTGGTGCCCGCGGTATCGGTTTGTGCCGTACCGAGCATATGTTCTTTGAGGGTGACCGCATCAAGGCAATGCGCGAAATGATTATCGCAAAGGACGAAACCGGTCGCCGTATAGCTCTTGCCAAGTTGCTCCCAATGCAACGCAGCGACTTTGAAGGAATTTTCGAGGCAATGGACGGCTATGGCGTTACAATCCGCCTGCTCGACCCGCCGTTGCATGAATTTGTTCCTCATCAACTTGCAACACAAAAAGAACTTGCCGAAGAAATGGGCTTGACCATCGAGGAAGTCAAGAGCAAGTGCGACAGCCTTGAGGAATTCAACCCGATGCTTGGCCACCGTGGTTGCCGCTTGGGTAACACTTATCCCGAAATTACCGAGATGCAGGCTCGTGCAATCATCGAAGCAGCCCTCAATGTTAAGGCTCGCGGCATCGACGTTCATCCCGAAATCATGGTTCCGCTCGTAGGTGTTGTAAAAGAATTGCAAATGCAAGCCGACATCATCAACCGCACGGCTCAAACCGTATTCGCAGAACGCGGCGACACCGTTCCTTATAAAATCGGTACGATGATCGAAGTTCCGCGTGCAGCTCTCGTAGCCGATCAAATAGCTACTGTTGCCGACTTCTTCTCATTCGGTACCAACGACTTAACGCAGATGACATTCGGTTATTCTCGTGACGATGCTCCCAAGTTCTTGAAATTCTATAAGGAACTCGGCATCATCAAGACCGATCCGTTTGAAGTGCTCGACCAGGAAGGTGTTGGCCAATTGGTGGCTATGGGTACTCAAAAAGGTCGTGCCACAAAGCCCGAACTCAAGGTGGGCATTTGCGGCGAACATGGCGGTGAACCATCTTCGGTTAAATTCTGTGCTCATCTCGGCATGAACTATGTATCTTGCAGTCCGTTCCGTGTGCCCATCGCACGTGTGGCTGCGGCGCAGGCTGCTGTAGAGGACGCACAATAAATAGCTGATATCTAAAAATGGGCGGTAATTTGCTTAAGTAAAAGCACTTTACCGCCCATTTTTTATAATCGACATCCGAGCATTTCAGTATGTAAAACGGAACGTGGTTTTCGGACTGCCACCCCTAAAAAGCAACGAGAAGAAATTCCGCGATTGGAATTTCTTCTCGTTTTTGGTGGGCGTTGACGGATTCGAACCGCCGACCCTCTGCTTGTAAGGCAGATGCTCTGAACCAGCTGAGCTAAACGCCCCTTTTTTATAATGAGTTGCCTCATCTTTCCGGTGTGCAAAGGTACTGCATTTTTTTATCTCTACAAATTTTTTTTGCCCATTTTTTGCAAAACAATTTTTCTATGGGAATATAAAATCCCCATTAATAGGGATTGCACAATATGTTATGCTTACCTTCGGCAATCTGTAATTTACCGAAAAAAGGCGATTGTAACCTAATTTGAGTGTTCTTAATTTTGCATTGGGAAAAATCACATATATCAGAATGAAGAATTACACATTTGCTTTTTTAACTGCTGTAGTCATGTTGTTTGTCGCCATTCCGGTTTATGCCGGACATCACCATAAGCATCGACACCATAATGATGGCAAGCACTCATCAATCTTGGGAAAAGTGTTATCGACCGAAACCGGAGAAACGGTAAATTTCGCAACTGTATATCTTAAAGGAACTAATCACGGTTGTGCCACCGATGAAAACGGCGAATACCACATAAAGGCACCCGTGGGCAATTATACGCTTGTGGTTTCGGCTGTCGGGTATTCTACGTCGGAAAAAGAAATTTCCATCGTCAAAGGGCATCATTCAGTGCAAGATATGAAAATAACACCGGAATCACGACACCTCGATGAAGTGATTGTGGAAGCCTCGGGCGTGAAACGTGTTCAACGGTCGGCTTATAATGCCGTAGCTCTCGATACACGTGAAATGAAAAATACCACAAAAAACTTAAGCGAAGCATTAAAACAGCTTCCCGGCATGAAAATACGCGAAACGGGCGGCGTGGGTTCGGATATGCAAATGATGCTCGATGGTTTTAGCGGTAAACATGTGAAAGTGTTCATCGATGGTGTTCCGCAAGAAGGTACAGGGCAAGCACTCGACCTAAACAATATTCCCGTCAATTTTGCCGAACGCATCGAAGTGTACAAAGGGGTGGTTCCTGTGGGATTCGGCACCGATGCACTGGGTGGCGTTATCAATATTGTCACCGGCAAGCACCGGCGCAAGTGGTTTGTCGATGCCTCATACTCTTACGGGTCGTTCAACACTCATAAATCATATGTGCACTTCGGCCAAAGTTTCAATAACGGACTGACGTATGAAATCAACGCGTTCCAAAACTATTCCGACAACAATTATTACATCGACAATTATATTACCGAATTTCTTGAGGACGGATTTGAAACCACCGACCGCAGCCGCACCTATCATGTGCGTCGGTTTAACGATACATTCCATAACGAGGCGGTAATAGGGAAAGTGGGTCTAACCGGCAAATCGTGGGCCGACCGCTTGATGCTTGGTTTTACTTACTCGAATTTTTACAAGGAAATGCAAACAGGTGTTTATCAATACATAGTGTTTGGGCAAAAGCACCGCAAGGGACATTCGCTGGTACCCTCGATAGAATATAGCAAACGCGACCTGCTTGTGAAAGGGCTCGATGTGGTGCTGACAGCCAATTACAACCATAATCTTACGCACAATATCGATACTGCGTCGTGCAAATACAACTGGCTTGGTGAATACAAATATACCGGTACCCACGGGGAACAATCATACCAAGACAACGAGTCGAAGAACACCAATTGGAATGCAGCCTTTACGGCAAATTACCGGATTGGTTCGGCTCACGCGTTCACACTCAACCATGTGTTCAGCTCGTTTCACCGCACCACACGATCGCGCATCGACGGCGGCTCAAAACTATCAGACTTCAGCATACCTAAGGTAACACGCAAAAATGTAACAGGACTGTCATACCGTTTTATGCCCGGTGAAAAATGGAATATCACGGCTTTCGGCAAATACTACAATCAGTTTAACCGCGGTCCTGTATCGCATAGTACCGACGGCATAGGCGACTACTATAACGAATCTCGTTCGACAAGTGCATTTGGATATGGTGCAGCAGGCACATATTTCGTCATCGACGGTTTGCAGGCCAAGCTGTCATATGAAAAAGCATATCGCCTGCCCACGACCGACGAACTATTTGGCGACGAAGACCTTGAGGCCGGGAAGACCGACCTACGCCCCGAGAAAAGCGACAACCTGAACCTTAATTTGAGTTATAACCGCACTTTCGGGAAACACGGATTGTATTTGGAGGGTGCATTGATATACCGCGACACGAAAGATTACATAAAACGTGGGCTTGACGCAACCGGTGGGCTTGCTTATGGCATATATGAAAATCATGGGCGAGTGAAAACCAAAGGGTTCAATATATCGGCTCGCTACAGTTTCGACCGTTGGTTCAACATCGGTGGAACGTTCAACAATATCAATGCGCGTGACGATGAACGCTACCGCGCACAAGGCACGCAGCAAGCCAGTGAAACATATGGACAGCGCATTCCCAACCAACCTTACACTTATTCAAATTTCGATGCCAACTTTTATTGGCACGACATTTTTGGAAAAGGGAATATCCTCACTGTAAGTTATGACGGATATTACCAACACGAATTTCCACTATATTGGGAAGACCTTGGTGACCCAAACACCAAAAGCCGTGTTCCTAAACAATTGTCACACAACTTGACAATAGGATACTCGCTGATGAATGGACGCTACAACATATCGCTTGAATGTCGCAATCTTACCGATGAAAAGTTGTATGACAACTTCAGCCTGCAAAAGGCAGGGCGTGCATTTTACGGTAAAGTGCGTATATACTTTGGAGATTGATTAACTCAAACTATTATTATACTACGTTTATGAAAAGGAAACACTACTTATGGGCATTGGCTGTAGCCCTGAGCAGCCTCACTTTTATATCTTGCAGCGAAGACGAGCCCACCACACCGGGTGGAGGAACCGGCACGATACCTGTTGGTGAGAGTCGTTATATAATTGCAGCCTCGGCGGGCGATGCGGTTTACTTGCTGACTGCTCCGACCCTCGACGAAGGTGAAATATCGGCCTACCAAGACGGGCTTGAGACCGAATCGAGTTCCAACTGGATTTTCTATGGCAACAAATATTTGTTCAGCTTCCAATACAACGATGGCGCACAAGGCACCGGGTTTTCCTACCGGCTTGATGCAAATTCCGGGAAAGTAGTAGAGGCTCAACAATATACCTATAACCGCACCACAACCTACGGTACTTGGGGCGAGAACGTAATCACCTCGTCAACCAATGCCGGCACCAAAGAGCAGGACGCACAAGGCAATTATGCCTATTATCTGCAATTCAACTACTTAAATGTAGATAACGCAACATCGAGCAGCGGTTCTCGCATTGCCGAAAATTTTCTTGGCAACGGCGAACGCGTCAGCTTTGCCGGTTTTGTAGAGGCAAATGGTAAACTTTATACGTCGGTAGTTCCGATGGGCATGAGCCACTATGGTGTAAACACTTATCCCGACAAAGTGGTCGATACCAAATATATCACCGACCACAGTGGAGGTTCGGGGTCGGGACAATACACCCCGGGGATGATTCCCACCACCCAATATCCCGACAGTGCATTTGTGGCAATATACAGCGGCGATAGCTTCGATGAGACACCGGTTATTGCCCGTACCGGTAAAATAGGCTTTGCCAGCGGACGCATGCGCTCGCAATATTACCAAACGATATGGGCAGCCGATAATGGAGACCTTTATGTGTTCTCCCCTGGATACGGACGCACCGTACAGGCAGAAAGCACTGTTACCGACAAAGACGGCAACACTCACGAATTACATCGCGTGCAAGGCCAATTGCCTTCGGGTGTGATGCGCATTAAGTCCGGACAAACCTCCTTTGACGAAAGTTATTATGTAAATCTTGAAGAACAAGGTAACGGCAACCCTATGTTCCGTTGCTGGCACGCCGGCGGCGACAACTTCCTGTTGCAAATGTACAGCAACGGTGTAGAAGGCATGGCAGGCACATCTGCGCCTCGTAATGAACTTGCCATATTCAACGGGGCACAAGGCAAACTGACAGTGGTAACAGGCTTGCCTTCTGCCGATGAAATTTCAAGCTTCGGCACACCAACCAACGCTAACGGCTATGCCTATA
Source organism: uncultured Bacteroidales bacterium (assembly GCA_949289215.1). Taxonomy (GTDB): domain Bacteria; phylum Bacteroidota; class Bacteroidia; order Bacteroidales; family Muribaculaceae; genus Avimuribaculum. The sequence continues at coordinate 108,953 of CASENC010000042.1, forward strand.
TTCCGGTAGTGGTAAAAACCGATGGAGTTCCGCCCACCATATATCGCATCGACCCTGCCACGGGCTCAGCCACTCCTGGCTTGAAAATAATGTCTATCAGCAGCGTGTCGGCACTCGGCAGCCTATCGGCATCTGAATAAACAGCACTTTATGGTTTAACTTTTTGTATCCGGCGGCGTTTGTGCTCTGCACTGGAGCATTAAATGCCGCTTGATACATAAAAACGGTTCATCAATTGAAACAACTATTTCGTAAACTGCATTTATGGCTTTCCATTCCATTTGGAATAATAATCACACTTATATGCTTCTCGGGCGCAATGCTCGTGTTTGAGCAGGAAGTTATGCGATTCACCCACCGCTCGCTATATTACGTGGACGAAGTTGGAAACAAGCCGTTACCGGTCGAAGGACTTGTAGCCCGAGCTCAAGCTAATCTACCCAATGATGTAACAGTGCAAAGCGTGACCATTTATCACGATTCCAAGCAAGCGTATCGTATGTCGCTATCAAAGCCACCAAAATCAGCGTTACTGATCGACCAGTACACAGGAGAGATAAAAGGCCGGGCACAACGCACACCGTTTTTCTCGACAATGTTCAGGCTGCACCGTTGGTTGCTTGGAAGCCGTCCCGACGGTGACGGCATTTTCTGGGGTAAAATAATTGTCGGCACAAGCACTCTGCTATTCGCCTTGATACTTGTCACTGGCATAATAATATGGTGGCCACGCACCATAAAAGGATTAAAGAATAGCTTGAAAATAAAATTCCGCAATGGCTGGCATAGGCTATGGCACGGGTTACATATAGCAGGTGGAATGTATGCATCAGCACTGTTGCTCGTAATGGCCTTAACAGGGCTCACCTGGTCGTTCAACTGGTATCGTACTGCTTTTTATAAAACATTCGGCGTAGAAATACAACAACGGGGCAATCTACAAAAAGTAAGCAACGACATTCACCCATATTCCAATTGGCAACAAGTATATACCACACTTGCAACCGATAATCCCGACAACCTGAGCATTACCATCGGCAATGGCACTGCCACAGTTTCTCGCAACCAATATGGTAACACACGTGGAAGCGACAAGTACACTTTTGACCCGCATACCGGTGAAATTACAGAAAGCACCCAGTACCATAATTTACCCCAATCAGGCAAAATACGTGGTTGGATATATTCGGTTCACACAGGCACATTTGGAGGAACGGTTACACGCATCTTGTGGTTTATTGCCGCCTTACTTGGAGCGACACTTCCCATCACAGGATATTATTTATGGATAAAACGAATAGTTTCAAAAAAGAGGAAATAAAAGAGACCCGCGCATTGCAATAAATATTCATGAGGGTGTATCAAATAATTTTGACACATTCTCATGAATGTTTTATGAATTTACCGGCTTTACAGTTCAGCCATTAAAGCTTCTTGGCAATAGAATTTTCAAGACATTTGCTCCATCAGCCAAAATCACTACATAGATATATCGCCTGTCTCACATATTTCACACAAGATTTTCTAAAAAATCACGCTTTACTGTTGCATAATTGTAAAACAATTACTACCTTTGCAACCGCAAACAACAACCAACATGGGGTATTAGCTCATCTGGTAGAGCGCAACACTGGCAGTGTTGAGGTAAGCGGTTCGAGTCCGCTATACTCCACCCAAGCAGGCCACAACAAACTGCAAAACACACAAAAGCACCGATTTTCGCTAATGGGCTGAAAATCGGTGCTTTTTATTGCCCGTTTTCGGACCGTCCCGTTCCAAGGGAGGTGATTGAGGATCAGGGCGGGGTGGACATTTGGGGTGATGAAATCGTTGTAATGGATTGAAATCCATATCTTTGTAAAGATTTTCACTGATATGGTTAAAAAAATGCTTTTTCTGTGGGTCAACAAATGTGGTCAGGACTGGCCTGAGAGGCCGCACGCAACGGTATAAATGTAATGACTGCGGACGCCGTTTTGACGGCGGTATCCGCCGTGACAAAACACAGGTGATAACCGATTATGTGGAGGGCAAGCAGACACTGGCGCAGCTTGCTGTCAAGTACGGTGTCAACGAGAAGACTATCCGCCGGGATTTGGAGGGCATGCGTTATGTTCATAAGATAGCAAAGTATAAAGATGTGACCGTTCAGATGGATACCACCTACTGGGGTCGGGACTTCGGGCTGATGGTGATCCGTGATGCCCTGCGTGGCAATATCCTGTGGCACAAATATGTCCGCCATGAAACCATCGCCCAGTATGTGGAGGGAGTTGACTGGCTGAGAAGCAACGGGTTCAGGATATACGGCGTGGTGATAGACGGGATGAAAGGGCTGCCACAGGCTCTGAAGCCGCTCCGCATACAGATGTGCCAGTTCCACCAGATGCTCATCGTTCGCAGGTATCTCACGCAAGACCCTGAGATAGAGGCCTCCAGGGAGCTGCTGGGGCTGGTGAACGGAATTACGGCGACAGACAAGGAGAGTTTCATCGGGGCATTCGGCGAGTGGTACGACAAGTACAGGGATGTGGTCAACGAGAGGGTTCATGACGGGAGAATCAAGCGCAGGACACCTCCGTACATGCATCCCAGACTGCGAAGCGCATATTTGAGCTTCAAGCGTAATATGCCTCTTCTGTGGACTTTCTACGACCATCCGGAGACCGGTCTCCCGAACACCAACAACGCTCTTGAGGGGTTCTTCTCCGACCTCAAGACAAAGGTCAGGGTTCATAGTGGAATCAGCAAAGAACACAGGAAGAAACTGCTGGACGAATACATCAGAAGACATTATTGATACCGGCACCGCCGCCGGAATATACGACCTCCGGCGACTAAAGTTCAAGCACTGCGCCGAGCTCGTTAGGGAGGCTCGCTCCGTGCTTGACTGTTGCCGTTCCATCACCCCAAATGTCCACCCTCGATTTTTTCAACTCATTTCATCACCCCAAATGTCCACCCCGCCTATAATCCCCTTATTGTCATGGTATGGTTTATTCTTTCCTTCGGGAATCGTAGCGACAACAACTGCACCTCCGGAAGTAGGCACATTATCCACATCTATCAGGACATTGGGAACCACATTTTCAGATGCTATACTCGTCAGCAAATTAGTAGTTTCCTGTAGTTCCCTATATGAAAGAGCATTTATTGCACCCAATTTATCATTAATACCAATAACAAGCTTTCCACCGCGAGAGTTGCTGAAAGCTACAATCTCACAGCCAATATCGTAGCGGTCATTGATTCGTTCTTTAAATTGCACCTGTCCAGTTTCAGCCAAGTCTCGCATTTGAAGTAATTCTTGTTCAGTCATATAAATTTTATAGGCAAAATCAGAGTTCGTTTGTAATTTTTAAAAGTTCAATTTCTCTACTATCAGATGATTCAGACGGTGGGAAAACAGCAAGGCTCATTATAAGGTATGCAATCTTCTTTCCTTTTGTTGTCATAGGGAATTTAGTGGTGTTACCAAAATCTATGTTTTCTAGTTTATTGATATAACTGTTAAACGTATTCCTGTCAAAAGACAAGAGCGATTCTTGGTTTAAAATTTCAACAAGGAGAGAGAGCAATGCTTCATACCCTACCGTTGATTGCAAAATATTTTGAGGCTTTGAAAGCCCATCATATATCCAATATTGTGGAAATTTAGATTGTATTGTACTAAAAAAGTAAAATAAACAATCAGAAATTAAGGAATCATGATTATCCGCATAAAATTTTCTGAATGGTAGAAATTTTTGACTTTTTTGCCTTTTTAATTCTTTTCTTTTTTTGTATTTATCATTCTCAGATTCTCGTAATGATTCACTTATAAGCCCAACAATGCTTTTTATCATGGTAGCTTGAGAAAGAGGAGGACTCATTTTTTTGTCATAATCACCACCATATAATTTTATTCTATGATAGAAGGGCGATTTAGGATGAGCATTTAAGGCTAAGGTGACTTCTAAAGCTGTCTTATAGGGTGTATCCTCAGATGAAAGTCCAAATAAACTATATACCAAATCTTGGGAAACTCTTTTTTGTGTCCTATTAATAGTGGAAAATATCATAGCTTGATATTCCAAACTTTTGTCTATAAAATATGAGATAGCTAACTCCATATTCAATAGATTTTCTAATTTAGTATGAGCCAAAATATTATTATGCTTCTCGGCTTCTTCTTGTAATCGCTCTATTGCGACTTCGATACCGCATATACGATGTTGACCATCAATAATCGTAATGAAAATATCGGCATCCTGATAACCTTCTTTGGCTAATTTTATTTGGCTTGTCACTTTCTCATCTAATGAGATTTCGATAATACCATCATGTGAAAACTGAGAAGAAATCATAGACATTGGTATCCCAAGAACAATATTTGTTGGGAACATAGCTTCAGGGTCATTTATAAGAAAATCTGCAATCTTATTGACTCTTGAAGTTTCTACTTTACGCTGAATATGTGGATTGTAAATAGGTTTCTCATCCTCGTCAAATCCTATTATTAAACGTTCAGTATATCTTGTATAAGTTAAAATATCTTTAATAGAAGCTTTCCCAATAATAAAATCTTGACCATTTTGCTGAACAGGAAACCCCTTAATTATTATCCCATTTTGTCCCATGATTCTGTAAGTCTTTTTTAATTTGTGAATGATAAGATTTATCCCCCAAGGAGCCATTACATGAATTTGCAAGAATCCAATACCACCAAGATATTATAGTACTAATAATGGCAATTATAAAATGTCCATCCCAAAAAGAGAAACAAACCGTAATGACTTGTAATATGAGTATAGAAAGTGTTATAATCACATGGCTTACTTTATAGTCACTATGAGGAATGACATGGAGAAATATGGTAAATGCAGCCGGAACGGATAAAGCAACGGCATAAGTCATCATATTTTGAGAAACATATTTTAATGGTTCTCCATTAATGTACTGCCATAAAGATAGAAACACGCCAATTCCCCCAAATATTACTACCATAAAAATAAAATATAGTATAAAACTTGGTTCTTTGCACGGCTCAATACTTTTAAGGTAAAGATCCTTTAATATTTCAGAAAATCTAGGATGTTCCATATTTATTTTTCTTTCCAATATTGAACGACCTCAAACAAGTCTCCTTTCTGTAATTCTTTAATATTAGATACACATTGTCCGTTATCTAATTTTTCAAGATTTCTCATTGTACGAGAACCATCCCTCTCACTTAAACCAAGAAATTTATTGATAGCCTTCGTGTTGCTAAGATCATTTATCGGTAAAAGAAATGCGGTCTCACATTCTTGTGAAAAATCAAAATTACCCTGATTGTATTCCGATATGCCTTGCGAGAGAAGTACAATAGAAACTCCGTATGAGCGAATCTTCCTAAGCAAGACTTCTAAAATTTCCAAAGACTTTTTTTCACGGAACAGATCGTGAGCCTCATCAATCATTAACACGTAACGCATACTTCTGTTGCCATCCACTACTTCTGTTCCCCCCATATTAGTAAATACATTGAAGATGTAGTTAATGATGAGGAAAACTGACGTGAATCGAACGGTACTATCTAGTTCTCCCGATAATGAAAAGTAATAATTGTTGTTTAGGAAGATGCTTGGATCGTTGACATTCGAAGCAAAAAGTTCATACTCACTTAAGCGTTCCATAATTTCTGTAAGAGTGTCACGATTATCACCGACTGATTCTATAACCAAGTCATAAATTTCCTTCAATGAAGGGTGTTTGCCATCTTTATGCTGGACAAACGCTTCTTTAGTGGCATCTTTCAGTATTTGCTGTTGCCTTTTGCCAATATTGGAGTACTTGGCAATAATGTCAACAAATTTGTTTATACCAACTATTTTGTTCTTTTCGTTAACATTGTCAATGAACGAAACGGGATTTAAAGGAAATGGTGTGTGAGGGGCATTTATACATTCTGTATGAGTTTCTGCAAAAAAATCATTCATTTTGATTTTGTCATCTTCACTCAATCCCTTAAAATCAAGGAATAGAAAATTGACCTGACCTTGTGTCTGCTTATATAGTTGACGAAGAAGTTCAAGTGCAAATTGAGTCTTTCCGGAGCCAGACTTTCCTGCTACAGCAATGTGTTGATTGTTGTAGCGAGTTGAATCGTTAAAACAACAATATACATCCTCTCTTGTTACGATATTATATCCCACTTTGATTTTAATAGGACCAGAAAACACACTTTTTGTGATGTGTTGATTTCTATTCTCAACGCAATCGAATCTTTCGGGAGTATCTTCAATCATATCAATTCCCTTTCTGAAATATTCAGTTAAGAAATCGAAGAAAGTGTATTGTGGATTATTTTCAAACAGGTAATTTATCTTTTCTAATCCATGATCAATATGTAGTTTTATATACTTTGGGATAAGCTCGTCATTTTTAGTTATTCCATATGCCTGACAAATTAAGGCAATGTAGAAATCTCTATACTGTCCATCAAACAGGATATGATCCTTGTATTCTTTTCCTTGTGAATCGTATGTAGAAAATTCCTGTTGAGTGAAGCGTTTACCTGTAGACAAAGAATAGCCTAATGCAATACGAGCTATTACATTTTCTTTTGTACCCCCAGTAAGTTTTTTTGTTAATTGGGTTACAATGGTTTGATTTTCTCCTGATGTTTTGATGTTAATTTGCATATCCGCTATTATTATATTCTTCAAAAAGATTTTCTGGTTTCACTTCAACAAAGTGCGAACCATCTTTTTCATTGTTTATCAAGTAGGATTTATTTACAATTGGCTGAATATATTGATATTCTTCTTCCGTCAATTCTTTTTTTAGAAGAGGAAACAGAATCACTTGTTTTGAAACATTTGGATAGAACTTCGTGAGTACATTCTTTGTATGTTGCGGGTCAAATTTCTGCATTGGGCTATCTATGAAAACAGGAAACTCAATTTCTGTTTCATCAACCAAAGCACTTAATAGTGCAGATGCAAACATCTGACGTTCTCCCATGGAGAGAATGCTATTATCAATTTTCTTATCATCATATCCAAATAGGCAAATGTCAACATCATCACCATTGCCGTTGATGTCTACAATGACTTTTTTAACAAGATTGGTCTTGTGTAAATATGATTGAAGTTTTACTTCCAGTTTTTTTGCTAGAGCTTTTTTCTTTTCTTCTTTAAAGCGAATAAGGAATTTTTGTATTGTATTGATTAGGCGTGTAGCTTCATTGTCAACTGCTCGGTTTTGATCCGAAACATTTATTTTTTTAGAGAGAATCTCCTTTTGCTTTTTATGAGCAACTACTTGTTCTTTAAGTGACTCTATTTCACTTTGTCTTTTCCCAATTTCTACACCTATAGAATCTATCTGACGGTCGATATTTTCTTTTCGGGTTCTCAAATCCTGAACGTAATCACTCTCTGCTTTTTTCTCGGCCTCGCGAATATTCTTTTCGATTGTGTATAATTCAGATTTTGCTTTGGTGTATTTATTAATTAGATTCTCAAAAGAAGATTTGCTATCTTTGATTTTCGCAATAAGATGCATAAACTCTTCAATCTGCCCCTGACTAAAGTCATGCAATATACAGAAGTGTTCAAACCTACTTTCATCAGAAACATTATAAAAATATTTCTTAATGAGTTGTCTGATTTGCTGTTCGTAGAAGTCTCTAGTCTTTATATCAATTGAGAAATGGAGATCCTTCTTTGCTTCTTCAATATCGCCGAGTATGACATCAGTTTTATCATTAATTCCTTCCAGTTGAAGTTTATTCTGTTTATACGCTTTTTCCGTTTCTAATTGTGTTGAAAGTTCAGACATAATACCTCCTGCCAAGCCAAATGGGATAAGGCTGTATAAATCTTTAAGGCTGTCATCTGCTTCCCTTAGCACTATGTCAAGTTCGGCCTTCCTATTATTTAATTTCTGCAATTCGTCTACAGACATAGTATCACCCTCACGAATCAATTTTGATTGAAGTTCGGCTGAATTATGGCGTTTAAAAGCTCGGTCTTCTTCCAGATTACTAATTTCCTCAGTCAACCTGTCAATTTCACCTTCTTTGAAATCAATATCTGCAATTAGCCCATTAAACTCGCGTTTCTCTTGAGGTTTAGCAGATGACTTCCTATAGTCATCCTGGATTCTGACTAATTCATTTTTTAAATCTTCATATTTTTGTATGCCAAGAACTTGAGAATATGCAAGACTTAAATCCCTTCGTTGTTCTGGAGTATTTATTTGAGCAAATGAAACTATCTTTTCTGCATCAAAGAAAAAGAATTTTGCAATTTCTATTGGAAGTATGTAATCCCGAATAAATATTTCCTCTTCTTTTGCAATTTCCTCTTTTGACCCCGTGAACAAATCGTTCTTCCGACCATCAATCAAAATTTCTAACTCGTCATCATAATTCGTTGCACTATCATAAGAACGAACAATGGTTATCTCGGTGCAAGGCGTATCTGGAATTTCTACATCCGTAAATGTAACGGACACAGAGAATCGAGTTACACCTTCTTTCTGTGCAGCAAAGTTGAGACTATTACCAATGTACTTACTATAACCTCCTTTTTCGTCAATTTCTTTACGGTATAGTTCATCAACCTTTCCCATGTTCTTACCATATAGGCACCAAACTAATGACATGAGAAAAGTTGTTTTACCGAAACCATTATTACCACTGACGATAATCAGATTCCTATTCCCATCGGGAAAAAGTTCGATCTTATTCTTCCCTTTATAAATTCTGAAATTATCAAGTTCTATTTCGCGTATCGTCATGACTTCTTTTTATTTACAAATTCCTCTAAACGAGACTCAATTTCTGTTTTCAAGCCACGGCGTCGCTGCATAAGTGACTTGCTTTTCTGAAGCATGAGAAGTTGCTCTATCAATTCACCTTCTTCAAGGTTCTCTTGGCAAATCTCTTTCATCAAATCTGCTTCCAATTTGTTTTTTATCTTGCCCTCTTCCATATTTAATGAGGAATTATAGATTTTGTTATATATTTCTGATACTTGATGTGCAAAGTTAAAATCTCGATACCAATTTACTTGAATTGCAATCAATTCTTGATCGGTAATAAGTTTTATTTCAGGATTATGCTGTTGTAATTCATGTTGAACATTCAGTAAGCCTTCCAACATTTTTGCTCTATATGTGAAGGTGTAGGGTCCCATATCATTCACGGCCCTTCTTCCATCACGTCGCAATGGGAATCGGTTCTCGATGATATTACGTTCTTGATCCAATTTTAATCTAAAATCATAAAGCGGTTGCATCCATTCTCTTCCATTTTTTATAAGCAAGCGCATGGATTTATCATCTTTTACTACGGTACACGTCCAACAGCCAAACCTACTTCTGCCACAAGTTCCATGACTATCATCTGTAACAACTGAAGGACACTCATAATCATCCGCACTCGCATCTGCATATATATTGAACAAAATATTATTATCGAACCCCCAAGGTGATGGTATGCCATTTATGATACCCCAAACTTCCTCTAACATTAATTCTTTTATCGGTGCATATACATATGTATTTGCCAAAAGAGTATGTTTTGTAAGACGTTTACCGTGAATTTCATGTTTCTTGATTGAACGGGCACGAGTCGCACTTTCTTCTTTTCTTGTTCCAATTAAAATTATAGCTTCCCCACATTCGTCAACTTGTTCTAATATAAAACGAGCAGTAGGCTTAATTTTCATTTTCTCAGTACACCATCTAAATGCAGTATTCGGGACAGGATAACCTTTCCCGATAACATTAACCCAGAAAGAATCTTCTAATCGAGGTGTAGTCTTTCGGACAAAAATGGGCAAGTCTTCTTCTCTCGCTTTCTTTTCTATCTGTTCAAGGACTTGGTCAACATACGATGCAATTATAGGATTTTCAACCATTGTATCATTACATACTACGTATATTGGTCTACGAAGTTGAAATGGTCCCGGTAGTTCTTTTAGCTTTTCGAGTGCAATCCATACAAGCATTAATAATACCGTCGAATCTTTTCCCCCACTGAATCCTATAATCCATGGTCGGGTAGATTCGTCAGCATACGCATACTGATCGAGGATTTCATCTATTATATATTCAATACGTTTATTTCTCATTTTAGCTTTTTACCATAACTCAGACACTTGATTTAGTGTTGAGAAGTTATGAATTTCTTATCCACTAAATCGTCCAATTCTACATCTAATAGATGTGATATTTTAACTAAGGTTTCAAGGTCCGGCTGTGAACTATTTGTACACCATTTTGAAACAGTTGATGGGTTGACCTTTAATTGCTCACATAGCCATTTATTTGTCCTCTTCTTTTCTGCTAAAACAACTTTCAGACGGTTTATATCAGTTTTCATATCAACAAAATTTGTTATTTGTCCGCAAATATAGTGATTTTTTTTCACTTAACAAAAGAACAGATTGTTCTATCAATGAAAATTGATTGATTTACAATGTACCAAATACGATTATCAACAAGGACATTTACGGCTAGAAACATCACCCATACTGCGTGAAGCGTTATTGAATGCCTGCATCAATAAAGACTATGCTGAACCTTCTCCCATTCAAATCCGTGTGTATGAAAACAAGTTGGAGATAATCAACGGTGGGGTATTGCCTGAAGGGTGGACGGTGGAAACCTTATTGTCCTCACACCGAAGTATGCCTTACAACCCTGATATTGCTAATACGTTCTTCCGTGCAGGTGAAATTGAGGCATGGGGACACGGTATTGAGCGCATCATCACAGCTTGTAAGAATGACGGATTCTCCACGCCGGAATTCCGCTATGATGTTTCAGGTATCTGGACAACGTTCAAGTTTGAATACCCAGAAAGGGCTACGACCCAATACAACCCAGAAGCGACCCAAAAGAACGACCCAGAAACGACCAGAAACCGACCAGAAAAAGCAAGAAAACGTCATTCTTGAACTAATAAAAGAAAATCCTTTATACAAAGGAAAGAGTTGGTAAGTCGCTTAGGCATACATGAAAGCAGCGTAAACGTCGGTTAGTTTCACTCCAAGAAAAAGGGATGATAAAACATATCGGCCCGAATAAAGGCGGCTATTGGGAAGTCCAAAAAGGATTTTGAACCAAGGTGGAGAAGTTTTCATGATTACATGCCTGACATTCAAAAGAAAGCTGTATATTTGTAATCGATAAAGGAAACCTCCACGCAATCTGACGCAGAACGCTGCAACAATCCGGTGGAGCAATAGCGGGAGATTACACTACTTGCTGATTCATAAATCAAAGATATTCAGCCACTTGAAAGGATAGTTCGATTCCTGGTGGCACCACCGCAAGAAATGCTAAGCAGTTAACACACAACTGTTTAGCATTTTTCTTTTATTGCTACTACACCACACTGTCACTACACATAAAAGGGATCAGCGGATTTTCGGATCAGCGGATTTTCCCGGTTGGTGGAGCAGGGATTTCAGGAATATAGCTTGGCAAGCCTGAACATGAAGAAGCCTATGTCGCCCACGCCTCTGAAGTGTGTGCGGAGAGCCTTGATTTTGGCGTTGAACGATTCCGC